>DATHKR010000157.1:0-6995 GCA_035489015.1 Kofleriaceae bacterium
CTCACGCCGCCGTCCGGCAGGGTGATCAGGTTCACGCCGACCACGGCGATGGGGCGCGCTCTCGCCGGTCCGGTCTCGGCGGTCCGGGGCGACGAGCAGCCGATGAGCGCGCAGACGATGACCGACAGCCGCTGGCCTTTCCGCGTGCGCGCCCTCGAGTCCGGCCCCACGCGGCACGCTAGCACGGATGCGTCCACCGGCCCTCGCGCCCTCGCGCGCGGTTACACTCGCCGGGTGAATCCGGTCTGGCGTCAGACGCTCGGAGACCTCCTGCGCCGCAGCGCCGCGCGCCGCCCCGACAAGGTGGCGATCGTCTGCGGCCAGGTCAGCTGGAGCTACGCCGAGCTCGACCGAACGTGCAATCGCCTGGCGGCCGGCCTCGGCGGCCTGGGTGTCGGCGCCGGCGACAACGTCGCGATCCTGTCGCGCAACTCGCACGCCTTTGCGGCGATGCGGTTCGCGCTGGCCCGGCTCGGCGCGGTGCTGGTGCCGATCAACTTCATGCTCAACGCGGTGGAGATCGCGTTCATCCTGCGCCACGCGGGCGCGCGCCTGCTCGCGGTGGGCCCCGATCTGGTCGAGCTCGCCACCCAGGCGGTCGCGTGCGATACGTCGGTCGAGCGGCTGCTCTGGCTGCCTGGCGAGGATCCGGCCCGGGCTCCGGCCGGGATGCTCGGCTTCGACGAGATCCTCGCCGGCGACGGCGGCGAGCCCGTCGCCGACCTCGACGGTCGCGCGCTCGCGCAGATCATCTACACGAGCGGCACCGAGGCGCTGCCCAAGGGGGCGATGCTGACCCACGAGGCGGTGATCGCCGAGTACGTGAGCTGCATCGTCGAGGGCGAGATCGCCTGCGGCGACACGCTCATCCACGCGATGCCGCTCTATCACTGCGCTCAGCTCGACGTCTTCCTGGGCCCGGCGCTCTACGTCGGGGCGACCAACGTCATCACCAGCAAGCCCACCCCCGACAACATCCTCGGGCTCATCGAGCGGCACCGCGGCAGCTCCTTCTTCGCGCCGCCGTCGGTGTGGATCGCGCTCCTCGGCTCGCCGCACCTCGACACCGCCGATCTCTCGTCGCTCGAGAAGGGCTACTACGGCGCCTCGATCATGCCGGTCGAGGTGCTGAAGGAGATGGCGCGCCGCCTGCCGCGGGTCCGGTTGTGGAACTTCTACGGCCAGACCGAGATCGCGCCCCTCGCCACGGTGCTCAAGCCCGAGGACCAGATGCGCAAGGCCGGCTCGGCCGGCCGCGCGGTGCTGAACGTCGAGACCCGCATCGTCGATGATCAGATGGTCGATGTCGCGCCCGGTCAGGTCGGCGAGATCGTGCACCGCTCGCCCCAGCTGCTCCTGGGCTACTTCCACGACGAGGAGCGGACCGCGGCCGCGTTTGCCGGCGGCTGGTTCCACAGCGGCGATCTCGCCACCATCGACGCGGAGGGCTACATCACCGTCGTCGACCGCAAGAAGGACATGATCAAGACCGGCGGCGAGAACGTGGCCAGCCGCGAGGTCGAGGAGTGCATCTATCAGATCGACTCGGTCTCGGAGGTCGCCGTCGTCGGCCTGCCGGATCCCTACTGGGTCGAGGCGGTGACCGCGGTCGTGGTGGTCAAGGCCGGCCGTGAGCTCGACGCCGCGCAGGTGATCAGCCACTGCCGCGAGCACATGGCGCACTTCAAGGTCCCCAAGCAGGTGGTCTTCGTGGAGAGCATGCCGAAGACGCCCAGCGGCAAGCTCCTCAAGCGCGAGCTCCGCGCCAGCCTCGTGGGTCGTCCAACGTGAGCAGGACCGACCAGCCCATCCGGCGCCTGCTGCTGGTCCTGATCCTGGCGCTGCTCGCCGGCGGCTGCGTCGAATCCGACTGGACCGTCTGCGACGACGGTCGGGTCTGCGCGCCTGGACGCGTCTGCGACCTGGTCAACGGCACATGCTCGAGCCCCGACGAGGAGTGCTTCCGCAGGGCCGACCTGGAGGAGTGTTCGGGCGGCGCGCGCGTCTGTCTGGGCGGGAAGTGCGTCGATTCGTGCGGTGACGGCGTCGGGAACGGAAGGGACGAGTGCGACGGCGACGACCTCCAGGAGCAGACCTGCGCCGCGCTCGGCTGGTACGCGGGAGACGTCGCCTGCTCGTCGGACTGCACGCTCGACTCCTCGGCCTGTTCGGGGGCGTGCATGGACGGGCACCTCGATCCCTCCTTCGAGCTGTGCGATCCGACGGATCGCGCGGCCACGGCCGGTGTGAACTGCGTCCTGCAGGGATACGACGCGGGTCGGCAGGGCTGCGGGACCGACTGCGCCAGCGCGACCAACGACCCCTGCATGCGCTTCGGCTGGTCGGTCGAGGATCCGGTCGAGGCGTCCCCGCTGGTCGACTCGATGGAGGACATCTGGGGCGTCGGGGACGATCTCTTCGTCCTCATCACGCCCGGCGGCGTTCGCTCCGCCGCCGACGACTGGACCGCTGTGGGCGCCGACGGCGATGGCATCCGTGGCCGCGCGCTCTGGGCGAGCTCGTCCGAGGACATCTGGGTGGTCAACGCGCGGGGGGATGGCTTCCTCCGCTGGAACGGGGCGGTCTGGGCCGCCGTGGCGAGCCCGGCAGAGGGGCTGAACGAGATCTGGGGGAGCTCCGCCTCCGACGTGTTCGCGGTCGGGGACCTCGGGGTCGTGGTCCACTTCGACGGCGAGGACTGGACGCCCCAGCCAACTCCGGCCTCGACGCCCGGTCTGCGCGCCATCTGGGGCGTCGGCGGCGACGAGGTGTACGCCGCCGGAGAAGCGGGGGGCCTCCTCCGCTACGACGGACGGGCGTGGTCGGCGATCGACAGCGGGGCGACCGAGACGCTGACCGGAGTCTGGGCCTACTCGGCCAGCGAGATCTGGACCATCAGCGCCACGACCGTGCGCCGCTTCGACGGCAGCGGCTGGACCGAGATGCTCGCGCTGGTGCCGGCACTGGAGGCCCGCGGATGGATCGCCGGCACCGGGCCCGACGATGTCTGGTTGACCGGCGGCGCCGACGGGATCGTGAGGCGCTACGACGGCGCGAGGTGGGCCACGTTGCTCGACGGTGACCTCGAGCCGCAGCCCCTCTGGGTCGGCAGGGACGCGGTGGCCGTCGGGTACCAGTTCGGAAGCAATGGCCTCGGGACGGTGCGGCGCTGGTACGGGGCCGGGACCGCCCCCCGTCTGCTGAAGGACGGCTTCTGGCAGGACGTCTGGGCGCTCCAGTCCGATGTCTGGATCGCGGTCGGCGTCGATACGGTGACCGGCGAGGCGCTGGCGCTGCACTCCAATGGATCGAGGCTCGAGTCCTTCGCCTTCGACGACCCGGTGTTCCACGTGAGTGGATTCGGCCCGGGACGCGCTTATGCCGCCGGAAGATCCGGAGAGGTCTTCGAGTGGGATGGGACCGAGTGGTCGGTCGCGTTACCCCGCGGTGGGCCGCCGCTCAACGACCTCTGGACATCCGGATCGAGCGACGTCTACGTGCTGACCGACGAGTTCCCCGCGCCGCCCCACGTCCGCCACTTCGACGGGCGGAGCTGGACCACGCTTCCGCCGATCGAGGCGCCGTGCGGCGTCACCGCCTCGCGCGGCTGGGCCAGCAGCCCCGACGACATCTTCGTGGTCGGCTCCAACGTGCTGGCTCGCTTCGACGGCTCGGCCTGGACCTGCTACGACGAGCCGGGCTCCAGCGCGTACGCCTCGGTGTGGGGGAGCGGCCCCGGCGACGTGTGGGTCTTCGAAGGCGGAGGGGATGATGCCGAGGCGCGCCTGCACCACTGGGATGGAGCGGCGTGGACCGTCCAGGGCACGGCTGGAACCGGGAATCTGGTCGGCACCGCCGCCGACGACGTCTTCCTCGGCACCTCGGCCCACTTCGACGGCCGCGTGTGGTCGCCGCTGCGATCATCGGCCATGCCGGGCGCACCAGTCTTTGCCATCCCGTCCCAGCTCTTCATGGTCACGCCCGCCGAGGAGGGATTGACCCCGTTCATCCGGACCCGCTTCTGGAACCAGCGCGCCGAGGAGACCAGCTGCAGCGACGGCGTCGACGACGACGCGGACGGCGCCACCGACATCGACGACGAGGACTGCAGACGGGGCCGCCGGGGCCTTCCCTGGTGATGGACTTGGCCAGGAAAATGACCGGAGCCCGGCGTTGCGTCCGCGCGGTGACAGATGTCGCGCGGGCCGGTGTTCCAGCAGTCGATGACCACTCGATGCACGCGACCGCTGGTCGCCGCGCTGCTCTTCCTCGCCGGGCCGGCCCGGGCGCAACCCGCGGACGCGTCGGCGGTGGAGGCCGACGCCCAGGATGCGAGCGACGCCCCCGCGCCGGGCGACCCGGTCCTGCTTCCAGATCCGACCGACGACCTCGCCGACGGTGAGGTCATCGAGATCGCCGGGCCGCCGCCGCTGGTGTCGGCGCGGGTGAGCGGCGAAGCGATGAGCCGCGAGGAGGTGAGCGCGATGCCGGGCGGGCGCGGCGACGCGTTCGAGACCGTCCGCAGCCTGCCCGGGGTCGCCTTTGCCCCGGCGTTCGACGGTGCCGGCGACCTGGCGATCCGCGGCACGCGCGGGGCCGATTCGCTCTACCTGGTGGACGGGATCCCGGTGCCGCAGACCATGCACTTCGGCAACGTCACCGCGATCATGCCCGCCGAGATGATCGAGTCGATCGAGCTCCTGCCGGGCGGGTTCGACGTCGAGTACGGCCGCGCCACCGGCGGCGTGGTGGAGATCCGGACCCGGCGTCCGCGCGTCGACCGATGGGGCGGCGCCGCCGAGGTCTCGTTCATCCACGCCAGCGCCTACGCGCAGGGGCCACTGTGGAAGGACGAGGTCGCCGTCGCGGCCAGCTTCCGCCGCTCGTTCCTCGACATCTTCCTGCCGGCCGTCATCGGTGACGACTCCGATCTCTCGTTCTCGACACCGCCGACCTACACCGACGCCCAGGTGCGGCTCGACTGGACGCCGGGCTATCGACACGAGGTCAGCCTGGTGGGCCTCTACAGCGACGACCGGATCGGGATCGAGCTCGACGCCGAGAATGCACAGGATCCGGTCCTGACCGGCGACATCGGCACCAGCGACTCGTTCTGGCGGGCGATCGCCTCGTGGCGCTACGAAGGCTCCCGGGTCGGCTCGCGGGCGGCGGTGAGCTACGGCGCCTCGGTCGAGAAGATCCAGCTCAACCAGAGTCACTTCCTCGACTCGCGACCGGACGAGCTCATGGCGCGCGAGGATCTGCGGATCGACGTCGCCGACTGGCTGCGTCTGCGCGGCGGCGCCGACCTCCGCGTGCTGCCGTGGGACGTCTCGGTCAGGATGCCGACGCCGCCAGGTGAGGGCCGACCCGACCCGATCTTCACCACCGCGCCGACGATCGAGCTCGATCAAGACGAGACCCAGATCGAGGCGGGCGGCTACCTCGCGGCCGACGTTCGCCCGGTCGAGCGGCTCACGGTCACCCCCGGCGTCCGGGTCGATCACTTCCAGCACATCGACGCGACGGTGCCGCAGCCGCGGCTCGCGGCCGAGCTTCGCCTCGGCGCCGGCTGGTCGACCAAGGCTTCACTCGGCCGGTTCACCCGCCCCAACACGCTGGTCGAGGCGATCCCGGACGACCTCGAGCCGGAGACCGCGGTCCACCTCACCGCCGGGGTCGAGCAGCGCCTCACGCCCGGCGTGCGCGCGTCGGTGACCGGCTTCCAGACCTCGCTCCACGACCTGGCCGTCTACACGCCGTCGCCGACGAGCGAGAGCCCGATCGACGACTACCACAGCACCGGCGAGGGCGAGGTGCGCGGCCTCGAGGTGATGATGCGCGTCCAGCGCGACGGTCTGTTCGCCTGGCTGGCCTACACCTACACCCGCAGTCGCCGGGTCGATTCGCCGGGGATGCCGGAGCGGCGGTTCGACTACGACCAGCCGCACAACCTGGTCGCCGCGGCCAGCTGGCGCCTCGGCAAGTGGACGCTGGGCGGACGCTTCCGGTACGCGTCGGGGCTCCTGTCGACACCGGTGGTGGGGTCGACCTACATGGCCGATCAGGACCTCTACCAGCCGATCTACGGCCCGACCAACAGCCAGCGGATGGAGGCGTCCCACCAGCTCGACCTCCGCGTCGATCGCCGGTTCCCCTTCGACGCGTGGGAGCTGTCGGCCTACCTCGACGTGAGCAACGCCTACGCCAACCCGCGCGTGATCGACTACAGCTACGAGTTCGATTACAGCGAGCGCGAACCCCTGACCGACCTGCCGATCCTGCCCTCGATCGGCGTGCGCGGCGCCTTCTGATGGAGACCCGATGATCCGCCACTCCTCTACCTGGCTCGCCGCAGCGGTGAGCCTCCTGCCGGCCTGCACCGACTTCGACCTGCCCTCGGCCCTCACGCGCGAGCAGATCATCGCGGTTCGCTCGGACCCCGCTGCGCTCCAGCCGGGCACCCGCGCCAAGCTCGACGCGGTCATCGCCGGCCCCGACGGCCTCATCGACGACGCCGAGCTGACCTGGTCGATCGATCCGCCAATCGCCGGCGCCTCCGTCGAGATCGACGACGACGGCGGTGCCTGGCTGGCGATCGACCAGGCGGTCGGCCCCGGCGCCGTCGTGGTCGCCCTGGAGGTCGAGACCGCATCCGGACCGATCACCGCCCGCAAGACCGTCGAGGTCGGCGACGACCTCCGCGCCAACCCGGGCGCCATGGGCCTCCGGGCCGCGGGCGAGCCCATCGGCGACGAGCTCTCCGTCAGCCCCGGCGCCGACGTCACCCTCTCCGCGAGCATCGCATCGGTCGACGATCCTCAGATCAGCTGGTACGCCACCGTCGGCGAGATCGAGCGCTTCCGCCACAACCCGACCGAGCTCCTCGCGCCCGACGAGCCGGCCGACGGCTGGCTCATCGCGGTGGTCCGCGACGGCGTGGGCGGCGTCTCCTGGGAAACCCGCCCACTCATCGTCGGGCCATAGCGGCGCGG
>DATHKR010000158.1:0-66853 GCA_035489015.1 Kofleriaceae bacterium
GGAGCGCGCGGGTGCCGGTGGAGACGACCACCCGCTTGCCGCTCCGCGCGGCGGGCAGGAGATAGGCGAGCGTCTTGCCGGTGCCGGTGCCGGCCTCGCAGAGCAGCGCGCGCCCGTCCTCGATCGCGGCCTCGACCGCGCCGGCCATGTCGCGCTGCTGCGGCCGGTCCTCGTAGCGGTCGAACGCGCGGGCGAGGGCCCCGCCCGGGACCAGGAGCGAGCCGGAGCCCACGCCGCTCATCGGCGGCTCGCCTTCTCGGCGTGGCCGCTCCGCCCGGTGCGCCGCTCCAGCGCGCGCCACACCGCGGCTGGCTCGACCCCGTTCGACGCCAGGCCGACCAGGACGTGATAGAGGAGGTCGGCCGCCTCGCTGGCGATGCGATCGGGATCGCCGCCGCCGTCGGTGAGCTCGTCGCACAGCTCGCCCGCCTCCTCGCGGATCTTGGCGGTGATCGCGGCGGCCCCGCCGGCCAGGAGCGACGCAGTGTAGCTGGTCGAGGGCGCGGCGAGGCGGCGCGAGGCCAGGACGGCGAACAGGCGATCGAGGATCGCGGCCGGGGCGCCGACCGGGCCGGCGTCCTCGACCCAGGCGGCGCGGTCGCCGGCGCGTGGCGCGTCGGTGGCAGGCGCGTCGGTCGGCGCGTCGGTCGGCGCGTCGGTCGGCGCGTCGGTTGGCGCCCGGCGATAGAAGCAGCTCGCGGCCCCGGTGTGGCAGGTCGGCCCGGCCGGCCGCGCGGTGACCAGCAGCGCGTCGCCGTCGCAGTCGAGCCGGATCTCGCCGACCGCGAGCGCGTTGCCGGAGGTCTCGCCCTTCTGCCACAGCGCCTGGCGCGAGCGCGAGAAGAAGTGGACCAGGCCGGTCGCCCGGGTGGTGGCCAGCGCCTCGGCGTTCATCCAGCCGAGCATCAGCACCGCGCCGGTCTCGATGTGGCAGACCACGGCCGGGGCGAGGCCGCGCTCGTCCCAGGCCACCTCGGCCGCCGGCGGGTCGGTCGGGTCGCTCGGGTCGTCGCTCATCCGACCGGCTCCTCGCGTTGCCTCACCGGGACGCCGTGCGCGGCCAGGTGCGCCTTGGCCTCCTCGATCGTGTGCTCGCCGTAGTGGAAGATCGACGCGGCCAGGACGGCGTCGGCGTGGCCCTTCACGAAGCCCTCGACCAGGTGGTCGAGCTCGCCGACTCCGCCCGAGGCGATGACCGGCACCGGGACGGCGGCGCTGACCGTCGAGGTCAGCTCCAGCTCGTAGCCCTGGCGGGTGCCGTCGCGGTCCATGCTGGTCAGGAGGATCTCACCGGCGCCCAGCTCCGCCACATTTCGGCACCACTCGATCGCGTCGAGGCCCTCGGGCGTCCGCCCGCCGTGGCTGTAGACCTCGTAGGTGCCGTCGGGGCGGCGCCTGGCGTCCACCGCGACCACGATCGCCTGGGCACCGAAGCGGCGGGCGCACTCGGCGACCAGCGCCGGCCGGCGGATCGCGGCGGTGTTCATGGCGACCTTGTCGGCGCCGGCCTCGAGCAGGCGGCGCGCGTCGTCGACCGTGCGCACGCCGCCCCCGACGGTGAGCGGGCAGAAGACCCGGTCGGCGGTGCGCGCGACCACGTCCACCATGGTGCTTCGCCCCTCGGGCGAGGCCGAGATGTCGAGGAAGCAGATCTCGTCGGCGCCCTGGGCGTCGTAGGCGGCGGCCTGCTCGACAGGATCGCCGGCGTCGCGAAGCTCTAGGAAGCGGATCCCCTTGACCACGCGCCCGTCGCTGACGTCGAGGCACGGGATGATCCGCCGCTTCAGCACCGGGCCGCCTCCACCGCCTCGGCCAGGGTGAAGCGCTTCTCGAGCAGGGCCCGGCCGACCACCGCCATCGCGATGCCCGCGCCGGCCAGGGCTCGCACGTGGTCGAGCGAGCCGATCCCGCCCGAGGCGATGACCGGCACCGGCACGGCGCGCGCGAGCGCCGCGGTCGCCTCCACCGCCGGGCCTCCGCCGGTCCCGTCGCGCGCCACGTCGGTGTAGAGCAGCGCGGCCGCGCCCCACGCCGCCGCCTGCCGTCCCAGATCCTCGGCCCGCACGGTGGACGCCTCGGTCCAGCCCTCCACGACGACCCAGCCGTCGCGCGCGTCGACCGCGACGATGATCCGCTCGGGGAAGGCCGCGCACAGCTCGCGGACCAGGGCCGGGTCGCGAACGGCCGCGGTGCCGAGCACCGCCCAGCGCGCGCCGGCGGCCAGCACCGCCTCGACCGCCGCGCGATCGCGCAGCCCGCCGCCGACCTGGACCGGCGCGGTCGCCTCGCCCACGATGCGCTCGACCGCGGCGCGCGAGACCGGCCGCCCGGCGAACGCGCCGTCGAGATCGACCAGGTGCAGCCGCTCCGCCCCCTCGGCGCACATCGCCGCGATGAGCTCCCACGGTCGATCGGAGAAGACCTCGGCGCTGTCGCGCTCGCCGCGCACCAGCCGGACCGCCGCGCCGCCCATCAGATCGACCGCCGGGATGACGATCACGCGCGCATCCTCCCGCCGACGAAGTTGGCCAGCAGGCGCAGGCCCATCGCCTGGCTCTTCTCCGGGTGGAACTGACAGGCGAACAGGTTGTCGCGCCGGACCGCCGCGCAGAAGGCGCCGCCGTAGTCGCAGCGGAGGGCGACCAGCGCCGGATCGGCCGGCTCCGCGCAGTACGAGTGGATGAAGTAGAAGTGCGCGCCATCGGGGATCCCGGCCAGGAGCGGCTCGCCGCGGGCGCCCGTGCCCCCCGCCTCCGCGGCCCCCGCGCTCGCGCCGTCCGGCCCGCCCGGCCGCACCTGGTTCCACCCGATGTGCGGCACCTTGAGCCCGCCGATCTGGTTGGCGCGAAACCGCACCACCCGCCCGGGCAGGATGCCCAGCCCGGCCACCGGCCCGTGCTCCTCGCTCTCGTCGAACAGGATCTGCAGGCCCAGGCAGATGCCCAGGTACGGCCGGCCCGCGCGCACCACCTCGCCGATCGCCTGGTCGAGGCCGCGCTGGCGCATCGCCGCCATGCAGTCGGCGAACGCGCCCTGGCCGGGGACCACGACCAGATCGGCTCGTCGCACCGCGTCCGGATCGCTGGTCAGCCGCGGCGCGCCGCCGACGCGCTCGAGTGCGCGCTCGACCGAGCGCAGGTTGCCCGATCCGCTGTCGACCACCGCGATGCTCGGCGCCGTCACGCCCGCGTCCTCGTCATCTCAAGCACTGAGGTCAGCCACTGAGGTCAGGCACCGAGGTCAGGCGTTGAGGGTGCCCTTGGTCGAGGGCACCTGGCCCCCGAGCCGCTCGTCCACCCGCGCCGCCGCGTCGCACGCGCGGGCGAACGCCTTGAACAGCGCCTCGATGATGTGGTGGGCGTTGGCGCCGTGGTGGAGCAGGAGGTGCAGGTTGCACTCTGCCCGGCTGGCGAACGCGGCGAAGAATTCCTTGGTCAGGTCGCAATCGAAGTCGCCCACCCAGCGTCCGGACAGCCCCTCCACGTTCCACACGAACGCCGGCCGCCCGCCGAAGTCGACCGCGCAGGTGGTCAGCGTCTCGTCCATCGGGATCGTCGCCCAGCCGTAGCGCGCGATCCCGGCGCGGTCGCCGAGCGCCTCCTTGAAGGCGCTGCCCAGCGCCAGCCCGACGTCCTCGACCGTGTGGTGCCCGTCCACCTCGATGTCGCCGGTGGCGTGGAGCTCGAGGTCGAACAGGCCATGGCGGGAAAAGGCGTCCAGCATGTGGCTGAAGAAGGGGAGCGGGGTCTGCACCTTGCAGCGATCCCGGTGGCCGGTGCCGTCGAGGACCAGCTCCAGCCGGATGTCGGTCTCTCGCGTCGTCCTCGACACGCTGGCGCGGCGTGGGCCCACGGCGCGTTTATACCCCGTCACTTCCCCCCAGCGGTAACGCGATGACTTTGCCTACGGGGCCCCGAGCGGGCCCCCGTCAGTTCCCCCCAACGGTAACGCGATGACTCTGCCTACGGGGCCGCTAGCGGGCTCCCGTCAGTTCCCCCCAACGGTAACGCGATGACTTTGCCTACGGGCTCCCGGCCGGGCCGAGCCCGGCGAGCACGCGGTCGTACCAGCGCTCGACCGAGCCGCGGAACGGCCACATCCAGCCGTAGGACGGGCCGGTGAACTGCTCGACGATGGACTCGCGGAACGACGCCTCGCGCACGTGTCCCGCGCCGTACAGCGCGGCGGTGCCGAGGATCGTCTC
Source organism: Kofleriaceae bacterium (assembly GCA_035489015.1). Taxonomy (GTDB): domain Bacteria; phylum Myxococcota_A; class Polyangia; order Haliangiales; family Haliangiaceae; genus DATFRY01. The sequence goes on from DATHKR010000158.1 coordinate 4,205, forward strand.
GGCGTACGCCTCGCGCTCGAAGCGGGCGCGGAAGTAGGCCAGCCCGAGCGGCAGCGGGACCAGGAGGTAGAGCAGCGCCATCCCGACCAGCGTGTAGCGGCGGAACTGGCGCAGGTGGATGCGCTCGTGCCGGAGGACCAGGTAGCGCGCGTCGCGGCTCATCGCCTCCCAGTCGCCGGTGACGTAGACCCGCCGGCCGATCGTGGTGGTGAAGCTGTCGAGGTACGAGCGGCTTCGACCCAGGCTGACGATCACCAGGATCCGGTGAATGAAGCGCTGGAAGCGCGAGCTCGACTTGGCAACGACGCGGAACCCGGGGAACTCGGCGGCGATGTCGTCCAGGAGGACCGCCAGTCGATCGCGATCCGGATCGCGCTCAGCCACCGCCGGACGATAGCGCCCGCGGGAGCGCGGCGCGACTCTTTACAGCGCGCGGCCCGCCCCGTAGCGTCGTCGGTTCGATGGACATCGCGCGCCTCAATCCGCCCCAGCGCGAGGCGGTCATCCACGACGGTGGTCCGCTCCTGGTCGTGGCCGGCGCCGGCTCCGGCAAGACCCGCGTCATCACCCACCGCATCGCTCACCTCGTGCTCGAGCGCGGGGTCGATCCGCGCCACATCGCCGCGCTCACCTTCACCAACAAGGCGGCGGCCGAGATGCGCCACCGCGTCGCGGATCTGGTCGGGCGCGGCGGCGGCGCCAAGCACCTGACCATGGGGACGTTCCACTCGCTCGGGCTCAACATGCTCCAGCGCGAGCGGGCCGCGCTCGGCTTCCCGCGCGGCTTCGTCGTGTACGACACCGCCGATCAGCTGGGGGTGGTGCGCGAGCTGCTCCGCACCGTGCGCGGCGTGGACGAGCGCCGGTTCGACGCCAAGTCGATCCTGACCCGCATCTCGCTGGCCAAGAACGCGTTCCGCGCCCCCGAGGAGTACGAGCCGGCCGAGGGGGACGAGTACGACGAGATCACCGCCGAGCTCTACCCGCGCTACCAGGCGGCGCTGCGCGGGTTCGCCGCGGTCGACTTCGACGACCTCATCACCGAGCCGGTCCGCCTCCTGCGCCACGATCCGGGCGTGGGCGAGCGCTGGGCGGGCGCCTTCCGCCACGTGCTGGTCGACGAGTACCAGGACACCAATCGCTCGCAGCTGCTCCTGGTCAAGGAGCTGGTCGCCCGCCACGGCAACCTGTGCGCGGTGGGAGACGACGATCAGTCGATCTACAGCTGGCGCGGCGCCGACCCCGGCCACATCCGCCACTTCGAGCGCGACTTCCCCGGCGCGCGGGTGGTCGTGCTCGATCAGAACTACCGGTCGACCCCGACCATCCTGGCCGCCGCCAACGGGGTCATCCAGAACAACGCCGACCGGCGGGGCAAGGTGCTGTGGAGCGCGAAGCCGGACGGCGAGCGGATCGCGCTGGTGGTCGCGCCGGCGCCGGAGGAGGAGGCGCGTTTCGTCGCCCAGGAGATCGTCCAGCTCACCACCGACGGGCGCAGCTACCGCGACATCGCCATCCTCTACCGATCGAACTTGCAGAGTCGCGAGCTCGAGGAGGCGATGCGGCTCGCGCGGGTCCCCTACGTCATGTACGGCGGGCAGCAGTTCTTCGAGCGCAAGGAGGTGAAGGACGTCATCGCCTACCTGCGCGTGGCGCTGTCCGAGCGCGACGAGATCTCGCTCCGCCGCATCATCAACTATCCGGCGCGCGGCATCGGCTCCGGTACGGTCGACCGGCTCACCACCGGCGCCCACGCCGCGCGCACGCCGCTCTGGCGCGCAGTGGTGGACGGCGCGAGCGGGGCCGGCGAGCTGCGCCAGGCCCAGGTCGACGCGCTGGTCCAGCTGGTCGCCACGGTCGGCGCGCTGCGCGCCACCCTCGACACCGGAGGCGTGGAGCGAGCGGTGCGCGATCTGCTCGAGACGATCGATCTCTACGGCGATCTGCGGGCGGCGTCGCCCAGCCTGACCGCGGCCCAGCGGCGCATCGACAACGTCGAGACTCTCATCCGCCAGATGACGGAGCAGCAGAAGCGGCGCCCGGGGCCCGACGCGCTGCTCGAGTACCTGCGCCACCTCTCGCTCGCCGACGTGGACGACGATTCGCGCGAGGATGCCGGCGACAAGGTGATCCTGACGACCCTGCATGGAGCCAAGGGCCTGGAATTCCCCGTGGTCTTCCTGATCGGGGTCGAGGAGCAGCTCCTGCCCCACGCCCGCTCGCTGATGCCGCACGCCAACGACGTGTCCGATCCGGATCATGTTTCGGACGTCTCGGAGGAGCGGCGGCTGACCTACGTGGGCCTCACCAGGGCCCAAGAGATGCTATACGTGACCCGCTGTGCCTGCCGCCGGCGTCACGGAAGAGAAGTCCTCTGCGCTCCATCGCGCTTCCTCCAGGAAATCCCCGAGGGACTGATGGAGACGCGCGACGTGGCGGCCGAATCGAGGGAGCCGGTCGCCGCGGGCGAGCTCAGCGCATTCTTCCAGAAGTTCGCGACGACCACGACCGACTAGTACCTGCTACCGGAGCCATCACCATCATGAGATCGAATCTGCGCGTAAGTGTCCCGGCGTTCGTCCTCCTCCTCGCTGTCGCCTGTGGCGGCGGAAAGAAGGGAGACACGGAGAAGCCGGGGATGGGGAACGACGGGGAGACCGGGCCGGCGGCGGCGAGCGAGGAGGACCGGCTGCCCGCGATCCCCGCCTCGCCCGCGCCGATTCCCAACCTGGTCCTGGCCACCGTCTCGATCGGTGACCCGCAGGGGCAGTTCGCCGGCCTGGCCGCGTTCGCCGACGCGGTGCAGCCGGGCTTCGGCGCGATGATGTCGCCGGCCCAGGTGCTTCAGGGCGTGGCCGGCTCGGTCGGCGCGCCCGGCATCGACGGCGTGGATCTGGCCAAGCCGATCCACCTGCTCCTGCTCGACCCGCAGAAGGGCGGAGGCCAGGCGCTCCTGGTGGTGGCGGTGGCGGATCAGGCCAAGATGGCGGCCTCGGTCGGCGGCGGCGCGGTGATGCAGGTGCACGGCGGGTTCGCCGCGGTCGGCTCCGGCCCGGCGCTCCAGGCCGCGTCGCCGTACGCGCTGTCCAACCTGGCCAGGAGCGCGCCGCCCAAGAACCCGCACGCGGTCATCTACATGAACCGGATCATGGAGGCGTACGGTCCGCAGCTCGACGCGACCCTGCGCCAGTCGATGGGCGGCAACCCGGACGCGGCCGAGAAGAAGATGGCCGAGGGCGTGGTCAAGCTGCTCGGCTCGGTCGAGCGGATCGAGGCGGACATCGAGGCGAGCGGCCAGCTGGCCAACGCGACCTTCTCGGTGTTCCCGCAGCAGGGCTCGGCGCTGGCGTCGTGGGGCGGCATGCAGAAGCCGGCCGACTACTCGGTGGCGGCGCGGCTGCCGGCCGGGCAGTGGCTGATGGTCGCGGCCGGTCGGCTCGACTGGGGCCCGATGCAGGCGTTCGTCAGCGAGATGGCCGCGGCGCAGGGCAAGCCGGAGATGGCGGCGTGGGTGGGGGTGTTCGGGCAGGAGGTCGCCTTCGCGCTGCTGGCCAAGGAGGACAAGACGGTCCGCATGGCCGGCCTGGTCGGGGTCACCGACAGCAAGAAGCTGGGCGGGCTGGTGGTCGAGTACGTGAAGAAGATGGCGAGCGAGAAGCCGCCGGTCGAGTCGATGCAGATGAGCGCCAAGGTCAACGCCTACAAGACCGGCGGAGCCAGCCTGCACTCGATCACGCTACAGCCGGGCCCGCAGACCCCGGACGCGGAGAAGAAGCAGTTCGAGAAGGCGTTCGGCAAGGCCGGCATGAAGTCGTACTTCGGCGTGGCCGGCGACTGGATGGTCTTCTCGCTCGACAAGGACAAGGGCGCCAAGTCGATGGCCGCCAAGCTGGTCCAGAACAGCAAGGCGAAGCAGCCGAAGTCGGCGCTCGGGGCCGCGTTCGAGAAGGCGCTGGCCGACTCCAAGGCGAAGAACGAGAGCGGCGTCATGATCTTCGACCTGTCGGCGCTGGCGCCGGATCCGAGCAAGGCCCAGGGAGCGGACGTGACGGTCGGGCTCGGCTTCGAGGGGCCGGTCATGCGCACGCGCTTCACCGTGCCGCCCCAGACGCTGCGGTTCTTCATGCAGCAGCGGATGGGCGGAGGTCAGCCGCCGCCGCCGCCGCAGCCGTAGAGGTGATCGGCCCGGCCGGGGCCGGATGAGCGAGACGGGCGCTTCGCGCTCCTGGCAGCTGGCCGGGCGGTGCGAGGCGCCTGGTCGTTTTCGGGGCGCGCGCGCGCCGGTCAGGGCACGGCCGACCTGGCCTTGGCGGGCGCGGCCTTGGCGGGCGCGGCCTTGGCGGGCCCGCGCTTGCGGGCCGGCTTGTCGGCGCGCTGGTCGCGATCGTTCAGTCGATCGCGGGCCAGGCCGACGTAGCGTGGGTCGGCGTCGCACGCCAGCCAGCGGCGATCGAGCGACTCGGCGACCAGCGCGGTCGTTCCCGAGCCGACGAACGGGTCGACCACCAGCTGGCCCGCTCGAGTGCTGGCCAGGAGCAGGCGGCGGATCAGGTCGACCGGCTTCTGGGTCGGGTGCTCGGTCTTCTCGGCGGTGCCGTTGCACAGGACCGGAATCTCGAACACGTCGCGCGGCTTGGCCCCGAGCGGATGCGGCTCCCACCGGTCGCGGCGCACGCCGCGCCCGTACTGCGATGACACCGCCTGCACTCGCTCCGGGTAGCGCTCGGTGTGGCGGTTGTACGGCACTCGCACCGCGTCCACGTCGATGCGCGCGCGCGGGCTCTTGCGCAGGTGAAGGATCGACTCGTGCGAGCGGCCCCAGTCGTGGCCGAGGTTGGCCTTGTTGCGGTAGTACCAGACCAGCCAGCGGCACCCGCCGCGGAACCGGCGCGCCGAGCGGGCCTTGACCTCGGCCAGGATCTCGGAGAAGCCGCACACGTAGGCGGTGCCTTCGGCGGACAGCACCCGCTCGACCTCGGCCAGCCATCCGTCGCACCACGCGACGTACGCGTCGAGCGAGCCGAGGTCGTCCCACGCCTCCTTGGCCAGGTTGTAGGGCGGGTCGGCCACCACCAGGTCGACGCTGCGATCGGGCAGCGACGCGAGCAGGTCGTCGGCGGCCCCGTACCAGAGAGTGCCGCGCGCGGTGGTGAGCGCCTTCCGCATCGGGTGCGGCGGGCCGGTCAGGTCGTCCGGGACCGGCAGCTCGCGCGGCGCGCGCGGTGGACGTTTGGGCATGGCGCCGTCATCCTACTGGGCATGCCCGACGTCGGCTACGACGCGCACCCGACCGCGGTGGTGGACGACGGGGCCGAGATCGGCGCCGGGACGCGCATCTGGCACTTCGCCCACGTGTGCGCCGGCGCGGTGATCGGCCGCGACAGCGTGATCGGGCAGGGCTGCTACGTGGCGCGGGTCCGGGTGGGTGACAGGGTGCGGGTGCAGAACCACGTGTCGCTCTACGACGGCGTGACGATCGAGGACGGGGTGTTCCTGGGGCCGTCGTGCGTGTTCACCAACGTCATCAACCCGCGCGCCGAGGTCAGCCGCAAGCACGAGTACCGGCCGACCCTGGTCCGGCGCGGCGCGACGATCGGGGCCAACGCGACGATCGTGTGCGGGGTGACCATCGGCGAGCACGCGTTCGTCGGCGCCGGCGCGGTGGTGCGGCGCGACGTGGCGCCGTACGCGCTGGTGGTCGGGGTGCCGGCCCGGCGAGTCGGATGGATGTGCGCGTGCGGGGTGCGGCTGGCCGGCGAGGGGCGGCGCGCGTGCGAGTGCGGGCGGGTCTACCGGGTCTTGCGCGACCGGGTCGAGCCGGAGCCGGGACCGGAAGCGGAGCCGACCGGCGGGCGATAGTAGGCCTGCACCTGGTGCCAGAGCGCGATCGGGTCGAAGCCGAGCAGCGCGAACGGGTGCGCGCCGGCGCTCCTCAGCCGATCCTGGGCCGACTGCGCCAGGCCGCTGGCCGCCCGGCGGGCCGAGCCGGGGACGAAGCGGGCCAGGCTGCGCGCGCTGCGCGTGGCGAACGCGGCCAGCTGCGCCCCGCCGAGCACGCCGCGCAGCCAGGCGGGGGCCGGATCGAGCACGATGTTCCCGGCCGACAGCTCGCGGCCCAGCTGATCGCTCGGGCCGACCAGGATGCGCTGCCAGGCCTCGCGGTCGGCGAAGACGCCGATCGACGGGTCGGCGTGGCGTTCGGCCACCAGGGTCAGCACGCGGTCGATCTGATCGCGCCAGCGGCGGGCCAGGACCGGCCCGGGCAGCGCGTCGGCCAGGGACAGGTGAGTGGTGACCCGCGCGATGTCGCCGCCCTCGACGACCGCGATGACCGACGCGTGGACGTCGGCCGGCTGCGCGTCGAACACGTAGGCCAGGAGGGCGCTGTGGTCGGGCACCAGCAGCTCGAAGGTGCGGGCGAGCGGCTCGGCCGCGAGCGGCGGGATGAGGTCGAGGAAGCGAGGCTCGACCCAGATCCCGGCGCCGCGCAGCTCGCGAAGGGCGCGCAGCACCGCCAGCCACTGGGTCGGGTAGTCGTCGTCGAGGCGGAGGCCGCGCTCGATCGCGGTGTGCAGCCGGCCGAGCGCGCCGACCTCCAGCACCACCAGGAAGGCGACGCCGAGCGCGCGCCGCGCCGAGGCCAGCTCGGCCGCGCCGGTCCCGGTCAGCGGCACCGTCGCCGGATCGACCGCGCCCTGCCCGGTGCGCACCGCGTGGACCACCCGCCCCGCCTCGACGAACGCGATCACCCAGGACGGCTCGCCCAGCCCGGGCGGCACCAGCAGGCCGAGCCAGCTGGCCAGGTGGCGGCCATCCAGATCGACCATCTCGACGTCGGGGCTGAGCACGAGGTCGAAGAATAGCCGCGATCGGCTGCCGCCGGGCCCGCCGGTCAATCGACGGCGAACAGGCGGACGGCGTGCGCGGCGAGCTCGATCGCGTGGAGGTCGCGCAGGGGATGATCGGTGACCAGGTCGCGCAGGGACGCGCCGGCCGGCGCGTGCAGATGGGCGCGCGCCGGGCGGGGCTCGGGGTTGCCCAGCGCGACGGCGCGAACGCGGCCGTCCGGGTCCTCGAACACGGAGAGGTGGAGCGGCTGGTCGGCCGGCTGGTCGGGCGGCCGAGCGAGCCGCCAGTCGGTGTCGGCGCCGGCGGCGGTGGCCAGGTCGCGGGCCAGGCCGTCGAGATCGTCGAGCGAGCCGGCTCGCATGAGGCCGGCGTGGCGCGGCAGGCGGGCGTCGTCGCCGAGCGGTCGATCGAGCTCGTCGCGGAGCGGGCGCTCGGGGCCCATGACGACCTGCGCGCCGCGCTCGGCCGCGGCTCGCAGCCGGTGCCAGAGCGCGCGGTCGACCCGTGCCAGGGTCGGCGCGATGAAGATCGAGTGCTCGGCCCAGGCACCCTCCTCGGCCTCCTCGTCGAGGAGCGCGTACGGCACCCCGGCCCGGTCGAGGGCGGCCATCGCGGCGGCCTGCCAGCGCCGGTGGAGGCCGGGCGCGGGGTCGCGGGCCAGCGCGGCGGCGCCGGTCGGGCCGAGCTGGCGGCCGAGGATCTCGGTCACGACCGGCGAGAGCGGGTCGGCCAGCGACGAGGCGATCGCGAAGCGCGACTCGGCGCGGCTGACCACGAGGGCCGCGCGGCAGCGCCGGCGCAGCGAGGTCCAGCCGACGGCGCGCAGCCCGCGCAACAGGCCGGCCAGCCACTCGGCCGGCGGGCGCTCCTCACCGGCGGTGGAGACCGGCGCGCCGTACCAGCGGTCGCGGTCGACCACCATGAAGAAGCACATCCCGCGCGCGCCTCCGGCCAGGACGCCGCCGGTGACCTGGACCTGATCGTCGGCGGTCATGGGCGGCAACCACGGCGGGCCGCCGACGCCGACCTCGCACGCGAGCGGCACCGGCCAGCCGGTCGCGCCCAGGTAGAGCGCGCGCTGGCGGACGTCGCCGTAGTCGCGGGCGCGGTGGTAGAAGTCGAGCCCGGTCGGGCCGCCGATGGCGCGCGCCGCGGCCGGCAGCTTGACCAGCTCCGGCGGCGACGGCGGCGCGTTGTGATAGCGGGCCAGCTCGGCCAGCCCCGCGCCGTCGAGCGCGTCGCGCACCCAGCCGAGCGCGCGCGCGGTGTAGACCTCCTTGAAGCGGACCCACTCGGCGCAGCGGGCGGCGTCGGCCGGATCCCACGCGCGCGGCGCGTCCAGGTCGCCGGCGTGCTCGCGCCACCAGGCCAGCGCGTCGGGGTGGTAGTCGTGATCGTAGGCGCCGAGCCGGAAGAACATCTGGGTCTCGTTGTCGACCTGGAACGCGACCACCGGCCCGTCCGGGAACCGGTGCGGCGCGATCCGCTCGGCGAAGCCGCGCAGCCAGGCGGCGGCGGCGTCGCGAAACCCGCGCGACGCGTACGAGGGGACCGGGAACATGTGCGGCGGCGCCGGCATCCACACCGGCGTGTCGCGCGCCGACCGCGCCTGCATCGCCGGGTCGCGCACGACCCGCTCGGGAAAGCCGAAGTGGGTGAGCTCGGCGTTGATGTGCGGGCCGGGCTTCAGCACCGCGAGTAGCCCGGCCCGCGCCACCTCGTCCAGGAACGCGGGCAGGTCGAGCGGCCCGCTCCAGTCGAGCGCGCCGCGCGCGGTCTCGTGCACGCCCCAGGGCACGTAGGTCGACACGATCTCGAAGCCGAGCCGCTTCGTCGCGGCCAGGCAGCGCGGCCAGTCCGCCGGGTCGAGCCGCCAGTAGTGCAGCTCGGCGGTGAAGAAGTCGACCTCGCGCGCGGCGGTCCCGGCGCCGAGGATCAGCCCGCGGGGGCCGAGCTGGGAGCGTCGATGTGCTTCCACGCGTTGTCCTCGAAGACGAAGCGGCTGGGCCCGACCGCGAGCGGGTGGCCGGCCGCGATGGAGAGCGCCGCGCCCTGGCCGTGCGCCTCATAGTCCGGGTCCCACGGCAAGAGCAGGGTGAGCCCACCCGGGGCCATCCACGCCCGCGGCAGGATCGCCTGCGGCGAGGCCGCGCGCGCGGCGCACAGGCCGAGCAGCGCATCGAGGCCATCGCGGGCGGCCGGCGCGATCTCGAGCAGCGTGCGGATCTGCGGGGGCGGCAGGCGCAGCTCGGCCGAGCGCAGCAGCGCGGCGTCCGGCGTCACCCACACCGCGTCCTCGATCTCGCGCGGATCCAGCGTCGTGGTCTGGCCCGCCGGCACCGCGGCGACGAAGAACCGGGCCGAATAGCGGCGAGGCTCGATGGACGGGGTGATCCAGTGGGCGAAGTAGTGCAGCTGGTCCAGGTCGGACAGCGCCACGCCGGCCTCCTCGGCCAGCTCGCGAGCCGCGGCCGCGCGGTCGCTCTCACCCGGCTCCGCGATGCCGCCCGGAAAGACGTAGGCCCCGGACATGAACGAAGCCTTGCTGTGCCGGCGCACCAGCAGCACCTCGAGGGCGCCCCCGCCGGCCGCCACCTCCCGGACCAGGATGACGGCCGCGGAATCGCGAGGCTCGGCCACAGCGGGCGTACCGGGGACCATCGGCGCACTGTAACATCAAGGCCATGTCGATCTTCTTCTCCGCCGCGGGGGGCGGCGGGGGCGGCCGGCCCGCGTCAGCCACGGCATCGGCATCTGGGTCGGCGTCGGCGCCGGTCGCGGCGCCGGCTTCGGGGGCGACGTCGGCGATGGGCGCGGCGTCGGCATCTGGGGCGACGTCGGCGACCGCGTCCGGATCTCGGTTCCCACCCGCGCCGGGCACGGGGTCCTCGTCGGCGTCGAGCGCGGCGTCGGCATCTGGGGCGACGTCGGCGCCGGGCGCGGCGTCGGCGACCGCGTCCGGATCTCGGTTCCCACCCTCGCCGGGGACGGCGTCCTCGCCGGGGACGGCGTCCGCGCCGGCGCCGGGCACGGCGTCCTCGTCGGCGCCGGATCCGGCGTCCTCGCCGGTACGCGTCAGCGCCTCATCGTCGCCCTGTTCGCCCGACGGCGTCCCGGCCGCCAGCCCCTCCACGGTGGCCGCCGCGACTCCGCCTCCGCGCCCGCCCCCGCCGACCGGCCCCGTCGCCTCTCCCTCCTCCTCCGTCTCCTCTTCCGCCGCCTCCACCGCCTCCGCCTCTGCCGCCTCCGCCTCTGCCGCCGCCAGCTCGGCCTTCCCGCGGATCCCGATGCGCGATCTGGCCGCCGAGCATCACGCGCTTCGGGCCGGGCTCGAGGCGGCGTTTGCCCGGGTGATCGATTCGGGGCAATTCGTCGGCGGTGTCGAGGTGGCGGCGTTCGAGCGCGAGCTGGCGGCCGTGGTCGGATGTGCTCACGTGGTCGGGGTCTCGTCGGGGACCGATGCGCTGCTGGTCGCTCTCATGGCGCTCGGGATCGGCCCGGGCGACGAGGTGGTCACGACGCCGTTCAGCTTCTTCGCCACGGCGGGCGCGATTGCCCGGCTGGGGGCTCGCCCGGTGTTCGCCGACGTCGATCCGCTGACGCTCAACCTCGATCCGGCTCGCGCGGCGGCGGCGGTCACGTCTCGCACTCGCGCGCTGCTGCCGGTCAACCTGTACGGGCGGCTGGCCGAGATTCCGGATGTGCCGATCCCGGTCATCGAGGACGCCGCCCAGTCGATCGGGGCCGGTCCTCCTCGGGCGCGGGCCGCCACGCTCTCGTTCTTCCCCAGCAAGAACCTCGGCGCGCTCGGCGACGCCGGCGCCGTGCTCACCTCCGATCAGGATCTGGCCGATCGAGTCGCCCTGCTCCGCAGCCACGGCGCGCGGCCGAAGTATCACAGCCTGGTGGTGGGCGGGAACTTCCGCCTCGACGCGCTCCAGGCCGCGCTCCTCCGGGTCAAGCTGCCGCACCTGGCCGCGTGGACGGCGCGCCGACGCGCGGCGGCCGCCCGTTATCGCGAGCTCTTCGCCGCGGCTGGCCCGGCGGTGGCCGAGCAGGTCGGCCTGCCGCCGGACTCGCCGGAGCACGTCTACCACCACTTCGTCGTGCGCGCTCGCGGCCGCGAGGAGCTTCGCCGCCACCTGGACGCGGCCGGCATCGCCACCGAGGTCTACTACCCGGGCCCGCTGCATCTGCAGCCGTGCTTCGCCGACCTCGGCCACCAGCCGGGCGACTTCCCGGCCGCCGAGGCCGCCGCTGCCGATGCGCTGGCCATCCCGATCGACCCGGCGATGACCGCCGCGGCGCAGGAGCGGGTGGTCGCCGAGATCGCGCGCCACTACGGGCGCTGAGTCAGCGGCTCACAGCGCCGGCACGACGCCGGGCGTCGGCGCCGAATCGCTCTGGTCCCAGGTCGTCAGCGTGTCCTCGCTGGTCTCGTCGTGACCGGCGATGCCGTTGCTGCCGGTGTCCGGCTCGGCCGCGCCCTCGAGCGCGGCTCGCTTGTACGAGCCTCCGTTGCCGCTCCGAAACGTCATGGCCGGCATCGTCGCGCCGTCCGGCGCGTAGGAGCGGGCGGTGTCGTCCGTGTCCGGCCCGTCGACCTCGACCGCCGTCTTGTCGGGCACGCCGTTCTCCTGGCCGGCCGCGGGCGGGCTGTCGCCGATCTCGACGATGTCCACGTCGGTGACCAGGTCGTTCAGGCCGTCCCAGCGGAACAGCGTGATCGCCTCGCCGGTGTCGGTGATCTCCATCGACTGGCTGGCATCGGCGATGACCTCCATCGCGGCGGCCACCGGCGCCGGCGCCAGGTCGAGCGCGTAATCCGGTTCGGCACCGCCAAAGGCGGCGCCGAACCCGACCTCGTCCATCGCCACCACCGCGACCTGGCCGGGCATCAGCACGGCTCCCTCGGGGAAGCGCAGGATGGCGTCGAACCCCCCGACGTTCACCTCATTCCCGTCCCGCTCGCTCTGCGGAAGGCTCGCGTACTGCCGATCGTCGGTCAGGTAGTAGTCGCGGAGCGGGACCTCCACCGAGAGCAGGTTTGCGATCTCGATGAACTCCGCGCTGCTCGGCTGGGTCTTCACCTCGGTGATGAGCAGGTGCGCCGCGCCCCCCGGCGGTGGGCCGTCCGGCTGGGCGCCATCGATCGGCGGCGGACCGTCCGGGTCGATCGCGGCGTCGATCGGCCGCCCGCCGTCGGGACCACCGCCGTCGCCGGCGGCCGCGGCGCCCGGCTCGAACTTGCAGGAGGCGGCGAGGAGGATCCAGGCGAGCAGGAGACCCTGGATGGGTACGGATCGGTTGTGCCGCGCTTCAGCCAAGCTCGCCTCGAGGTCCGCGCATGGTAGCGCAGTTCCGCCAGCCTGGCGCGGGACTGACCCGCGGGGCGGGCCTCAGTTCGGCTCGGTGCCGAGCCGGGCCAGCGCCGACCCCGAGAGCGCGAGCGATGAGCCGGTCGATCGCCGCCGTCCGGCGCTCGCCGAGCCAGCCGCCGCCCCGGGAGCCACGGCCGGCGGAGGCGGAGCCACGGTCGGTGCCGCGACCGGCGCGACCATCGGCACCGGTGGCGCCGTCTCTCGCGGCGCGCCGCCGCGAATGTAGTCGTACTCCGGCACCAGGCGGGCCAGCGCCGGACGCACCAGCTCCGGCCTTCCGCTCGCGATCAGCTCGCGCAGCGACTCGAGGTGATCCATCACCTGGTCGAGGTCGTGGATGCGCCCGCGCCCGACGAAGATCTTCGGGTGACGGGTCTTGTCGGCGTTCTCGTCGCCGACCGACAGCTCCTCGAACAGCTTCTCGCCCGGCCGCAGCCCGGTGAACTGGATCTCGATGTCCTCGCCCGGCACCAGGCCAGACAGCTCGATCATGTCGCGCGCCAGGTTCACGATCTTCACCGGCTCGCCCATGTCGAGGATGAAGATCTCGCCGCCCGACCCCATCGTGCTGGCCTGCAGCACCAGCTGGCAGGCCTCCGGGATGGTCATGAAGTAGCGCTTCATGTCCGGGTGGGTGACCGTGATCGGCCCGCCGCGCGCGATCTGCTCCTCGAAGATCGGGATCACGCTGCCCGCGCTGCCCAGCACGTTGCCGAACCGCACGGTCACGAAGCGCGTCGCCGACTGGCGGGCCAGCGCCTGGGCGTAGATCTCGGCGACCCGCTTGGTCGCGCCCATCACCGAGGTCGGGTTGACCGCCTTGTCGGTCGAGATCATGACGAACGTGCCGACGCCGTGCCGATGAGCCGCGTCGGCCAGGGTCATCGTGCCGAACACGTTGTTGTGGACCGCCTCGTCCGGGTTCCACTCCATCATCGGCACGTGCTTGTGCGCCGCGGCGTGGAGGACCACGTCCGGAAGATAGGTGGCCAGCGCCCAGTCGACCCGCCGCGCGTCACAGATGTCGGCCACCAGCGGGACCAGCTGCTGGTCGGGGTGCAGCGCCTCCAGCTCGCGATGGACCTGGAACAGCGCGTTCTCGGCCTGCTCGAGCAGGATCAGGCGGGCCGGGCCGAACTGACAGACCTGGCGGCAGAGCTCGGATCCGATGCTGCCGCCCGCGCCGCTGACCAGGACGATCTTGCCGCGCAGCTGCTCGCTCAGCGCCGACATGTCGAGGTCGACCACCGCGCGGCCGAGCAGGTCCTCGATCTCCAGCTCGCGGATGCGCGACAGGTTCACGTGGCCGCCGACGATCTCGTAGATGCCGGGGATGACCTTGGTGGGGATGTCGTTGGCGCGGCAGATCTCGGCGATCCGGCGCATCTCCTTGCCCGGGGCGTCGGCGATGGTGATGAGCGCCTGGGTGGCGCGCTGCTTCTCGCACACGCGGGCGAGGTCGGTGGTCTTGCCGAGCACGCGCAGGCCGTGCAGCACGGTGCCGACCTTCTGCGGATCGTCGTCGAGGAAGCCGACCGGCTTCAGGCCCAGGTCGGGGCGGAGCGACAGCTCCTTGGCCACCAGCAGCCCGGCCTGACCGGCGCCGATGAGGATGATGCGAGTGCGCTCGATCGCCGGCAGCCCGGCGGCGTGCCGCTTCTCGTCGGTGCGTTCGGCGACCAGGCGGCGCACCGCGCGAACCCCGGCGATGGCCACGAAGGCGCCGGTGAAGTCGATCAGCGTGACGCCGATCGGCAGCCACACGTGCTCGAGGAACGGCAGCTGCGGCTGGTAGTAGTCGGTCAGGAAGCGGACCACGAGCAGGAACAGGGCGCCGCACCCGGTCGCCGCCAGGATCCGCGTGGTCTCGCGCAGGCCGACGTAGCGCCACTGGTAGCGGTGCACGCCGAAGAGGACCAGGAACAGGTACTGGATGCCGACCACGTGCGGCCACAGCACCAGCACGCGCATGGCCATGTAGTCGGGCGGCCGCCCGTCGAAGCGGACGAACAGCGCGGCCCACAGGGCGGCGGACAGCACGCATAGATCGATGACGACCTGCGTGGTCCGGTTGAAGAGCCGGCCCATCGAGCCGCCGGTCTCCAGAGCGCTGTCGCAGTCTCGTGGTCCGGCGGGGGTGTTTGGATGCTTCAAGTCGAGTACAGGCATGACTTCGGGGGGAAAGCCCGCGGATACTAGGACGGCAAGGTCCCGGGAGCAAACGGGCTTGGGGGGGGCTGGCGGGGGAGGCCAGCAGAGGTAGGGTGCCCTGGACGGTTTCAGGCTTAGTGAGGTCGTGTGACAGCTTCGTTCATGGCGATAACCAGAGGATCAGGGGTTGTCACGCGGTCTCGGCAGTCGGGACCGCGATGGATTTGCATTCGGCGCAAGCGCTTGATCCGGCCCGCGATCTGGTCTAGGAAACCCCCGCCACCGGAGCCCACGACGACGTGAACCCCGGCGGCAGATCCGGCGACTAATCACTCTTTGCCCCCCCGTCACTCCGGAGACCATTTGGAAACCCAGCACCAGCAGAGTCTCCGAGACCAGGACGAGCAGGTCATCGGCGTCGACTTCCGCCGCTACCTGAGCGCGGTTCGAAAATACAAGTGGATCATCGCGTCGATCGTCGCGCTCGCCATCACCGGGGCGGTCCTTTACACGAGTCAACAGACCGAGATCTTCCAGGCCACGGCGTCGATGGTCATCGACCCGAAGCTGCCGGACCTCCTGGGCCAGGGCCAGGAGATGGTGGTCTCGGGCGGTAGCGGCTCCTCCACCGCGGAGTACTACCGCCAGCAGCGCGAGGTGCTGCAGAGCTACCAGCTCATGCGCCGCACCGTCGAGAACAACGACCTGCAGGTCAAGCTGCTGAGCGCCGACGAGCGCGAGGGGCTGACCCAGGAGGAGGTGCTCGACCTCACCACGCGGCGCCTGCGCGACGCGCTCAGCATCACGTACCCCGAGCAGAACCGGATCATGTACGTCACGGTCAAGAACCCGGACGCGCAGGCCGCCGCCGACGTGGCCAACGCCCACGTCGATACCTACGTGTCGTGGACCCGCGGGCAGCTATCGCTCGGCACCCAGCGCGCGTCCAAGTGGCTCGCCACCGAGCTCGAGCTGGCCGAGAAGAAGCTGCGCGAGTCCGATACCAAGCTGGTCGAGTTCCAGAAGGCCAACGACATCCTGTCGGTCTCGCTCGAGGACCGGCAGAACATGGTCACCGCCAACATCACCCGCTACACCGAGGCGCTGAACGACGCGCGCGCCAAGCGGATCGAGCTCAGCTCCATCCTCGACCGGATGAAGAAGACGGTCGGCTCCGACGTGGTCAAGTCGCCGATCTTCGGGCTGACCGAGACGGCCGCGCTCGACAGCATCAAGTCGCAGTACTACCTCGAGCGCAACAAGTTCCTCGAGATCGAGAAGGAAGTCGGGCCGAAGAACATCGAGTACGTGAAGCAGAAGGTCAAGGTCGAGGATCTGCACTCGGCGCTCGAGAACGAGGCCCAGCTGGCCGTCATGACCATCCAGGAGAAGCTGGCGGCGGCTCGCACCACCGAGACCGCGTTCGACCAGGAGATCGAGCGGTACCGGCAGGAGGCGTTCCAGCTCGGCCCCAAGCTGGTCCAGTTCAACCAGCTGCTCCGCGACCGCAAGTCGAACGAGGACAAGTACAACATCCTGGTCAACCGGCTCGGCACGAGCGACCTCAACAGCCGGCTCGACTCGGTCAACGTGACGCCGCTCGACCGCGCGCGCGCGCCCACCGAGCCGGTCTTCCCCAGCCTGCGGCGCAACGTGGTGCTCGGCGGCGCGATCGCGCTGTTCCTGGGGGTGGGCGTGGCCTTCCTGCTCACCTTCCTCGATCGATCGGTGAAGACGCTGGAGGACATCCAGGCGACCGCGCAGCTGCCGGTGCTCGGCATCATCCCGATGCTGAGCGAGTCGGACGTGGCCAGCAACGACGACAAGGCGCGCGACCTGTACGTGTTCCAGCACCCGACCTCACGGGTGGCGGAGTGCTGTCGCGCGCTGCGCACCAACATCCTGTTCAGCGGCGCCGACCGGCCGCTGAAGACGCTGGTCGTGTCGAGCCCCAACCCGCGCGAGGGCAAGACCACCTCGGTCATCTACCTGGGCACGACCATGGCGCAGAGCGGGCAGCGGGTGCTGCTGATCGACTCCGACATGCGCCGCCCGCGCCTGCACCAGTCGATGTCGGTGCCGCGCCAGATGGGGCTCTCGAACCTCATCGTCGGCGAGGTGGACTTCAACGACGTCATCAAGACAACCGAGATCCCCAACCTCTACGTGATGCCGTGCGGCCCGCTGCCGCCCAACCCGGCCGAGCTGCTCATGACCAACCGGTTCCAGAGCGTGCTCGAGGAGCTGGGCCGGCGCTTCGACCGCATCCTGCTCGACTCGCCGCCGCTGCAGGCGGTGACCGACGCGGTGGTGCTGTCGCGCCACTCCGACGGCGTCATCCTGGTGGTGAAGGCGGGCAAGACCCTGCGCGAGGACATCACCCGCTCGGTCCGCCAGCTGGCCAGCGTGGACGGCACCGTGGTCGGCGTCATCTTGAACGAGATCGACCTCGACCAGCGGCGCGACTACTACTACTACAGCTACTACGGCTACGGGAAAGACCAGGTGCAAGAGCCCGAAGCCGCGGCCTGATCCACCCGATGCGCATCCTCTACCTCTCCCTGTCGTACGTGCCGTCGCGGCGCGCCTCCAGCGTGCAGGTGATGAAGATGTGCTCGGCGCTGGCCCGCCAGGGTCACGAGGTCGTGCTGGTGGTCAAGGCGGGGCCGGCGGCCGAGGCGGCGCGCGCGGCCGACGACTTCGCCTTCTACGGGGTGGAGCCGAGCTTCCGGATCGAGAAGCTGCCGCGCCCGGCCCGCCGGGGCGGCGGGGCGGTGTACGCGGCGGCGATGGCGCGGCGCCTGGTCGAGCACCGGCGGTGGGCCGACCTGGTCTACTGCCGCGATCCGGTGGGTGGCGCGTGCGCCTCGCTCCTGCGCATGCCGCTGGTGTTCGAGGCCCACGGCCTGCCGGGCAACCGGCTGCAGCGGGCGATGTGGCGCCAGATGACCGGGTCGCGCGGGTTCGTGGCGATGGTGGCGATCTCCGATGCGCTGCGGCGCGACATCCTGGCCGAGGGGCTGCTGCCCGACGGGCGCGACTGCATCGTCGCGCACGACGCGGCGGACGTGCCGGAGCGCGCGCCGTCGGCGGGCCGGGCCGCGAACGGGCGCCCGCACGTCGGCTACGTCGGCAACCTGTACAAGGGGCGCGGGATCGAGCTCCTGCTCGAGGTGGCGCGGCGGATGCCGGAGGCCGACTTCGACGTGGTCGGCGGGTCCGAGGCGGACATCGCGCGCTGGCGGGCGGCGTCGCCGCCGGCGAATCTGCTGTTCCACGGCTTTCACCCGCACAGCGAGCTGGGCCCGTTCTACGACCGGTTCGATCTGGTGGTGATGCCGCACAGCCGCGACGGCGTGGTCGGCGCGAGCGGCTCGAGCGACATCAGCCGGTGGACCTCGCCGATGAAGATGTTCGAGTACATGGCGTCGGGCTTGCCGATGGTCGCGTCCGATCTGCCGGTCCTGCAGGAGGTGCTGCGGCACGGCCAGAACGCGCTCATCGCGCGGTCGGACGACACCGGCGACTGGATCGAGAAGATCCGCGCGCTGATCGCGGATCCGGACCTGGGCGCGCGCCTGGCCCGCACCGCGCAGGAAGAGCTTCACCGCGACCACACGTGGGACGCGCGCGCGTCTCACGTGATCAACCAGCTGCCTGGGCTCGGAGCAAAGGCGTCAGGCTCGCCGGAGGCAACGCCCGTCTGACACCGCGACGCGCCCGCTTGGATGGACCATGGCGCGACAGTCTCGACTTCATCGGTTCCTCGTCCTCGGACTCGCCGTGCTCGTCCCGGCGTGGGCCGGCGGCGCGGCGTGCGGCGGCAACACCGGCGACGGTGGGACGCGCAGCGCGCCGGCGTCGGGCAGCGCGGCGGGGACCGCGGCGGACGGGGACAGCCTCGGCGGCGACGGCGGCGGCGGGGACGGCGCGGACGACGGCGGCGGAGTCGCGGCGAGCGCGGCGCGAGTCGGGCCGGCCGTGGTCCGCGATTCCCTGGCCGCTGCCGGCGCGGCGCGGCTGATCCTGTTCGCCGGGCAGGCGGCGCCGGCGGCGGGACCGCGCGCCGCGGCGGCCGGGCAGGCGGCGCCGGTCGCGCGGCTCTCGCCGGTCGCGCCGCTGTCGATCGACCCGGCGCTGCCGCGCGGCCTCCGCCTCGACGCGTCCAGCGGCGCGATCACCGGCGCCTCCCTCGAGCCGGCCGCTGGCCGGGTCCACCTGCTGCGCGACGCGCGCGGGGCGACCTCGACCGTGTGGGTCGAGATCCTGCCGGCGCCGTCGCCGCGGACCAGCCGGTTCGTCTCGCCGTCGGGCAACGACTCGAGCCCCGGCTCGATCGACCGCCCGTTCCGCACCGTCGGGCGTGCGGTGCGCGACCTCGGGCCCGGCATGACCCTGTTCCTGCGCCGCGGCGTCTACCGCGAGTCGGTCGAGCTGCGCCGCCTGACCGGAACCGCGGCCCAGCCGATCGAGATCCGCTCGTACCCGGGCGAGCACGCGGTCATCGACGCCTCCGAGGCGATCTTCGCCGACGATCCGGCGCACGCCTGGCGCCGGGCCCGCGGACCGGGCGCGCACCCGGACGAGTGGGAGTCGACCCGGACCTACTCGATCGAGGGCAAGGACACCTCCAGCCGCGGGGCGTTCCTCGACCGGCCGAGCTACACCCGCCTCCTCACCTACAGCCGCCTCGAGGACCTGCGCGCCAGCAACCAGCGCTGGATCTCGCCGCCGAAGTCGGGGGGCGGGAAGGAGGGCGGCGACGACGAGGACGGCGCCGACCGACCCGCCCAGCCGGATGACGACGACGACGACGGCGCCGCCGCTCGGCCGGTCGACCGTCGCCCCGGTGCCACCACCCTGGCCGGCAGGCGCCGGCACGCGCAGCCGCTCCACGTGCCGTGGACGTACTTCGGCCCCGGCATTCACTTCGACCGCGACACCGGCCGGATCCACATCCGGCTGTCGCCGACCGCGCACGGCGTGGCCGGCCTGGAGGAGTACCGCGGGCCGCGCGACCCGCGCGCGCTGCACCTGGCGATCTCGAGCCGGGCCGACCGCGCGCTGGGCGTGGTCGGCTCCCGGCACGTGCGGGTCGCCGACGTCGGCCTGTTCCACGGCGGCGACGAGACCGTGCGCATCCAGGGCAGCGCCGACGTCGTCCTCGACCACGTCGAGATCCGCGCCGCCACCTACGGCCTGTTCATCGGCGAGGCCCAGCGGGTCCACATCCTGCACAGCTCGATCGACGGGGGCATCGCGCCGTGGAGCTTCCGCAGCGACTTCAAGGGCGCCTACAAGTTCGCCGGGCCCAGCGGAGAGCCGGTCACCAACAACCTGGTCCGCAAGACCCAGCGCGCGCTCCTGTTCATGGCCGGCGGCGACGTCGACGTCGAGATCGCGTACAGCGAGCTCACCGACGGTCACGACGTCTATCTGGCCGGCACCCGCACCGACTTCCATCACAACCGGATCCACAACATCCACGACGAGGCGCTCTACCTCAAGGCCGCGGCCAACGAGGCGGGGATGCGCATCCACGAGAACGTGGTCGAGCAGACGCTCTCCGCGCTCAGCTTCTGGGGCAAGGGCAGCGGGGAGCGCTACGTGTACCGGAACCTGTTCGACCTGCGCACGCCGATCGCGGGGCATCGCCCGGGCAGCGGCGCCCAGATCGACACCTGGCGCCACGGCCACGCGTTCAAGAACACGGGCAACCTCGGCACGCTGTACTTCTATCAGAACACGGTCCTGATCAACCGACCGACCAAGCCCGCCTTCCTCCAGTTCAGCGGGCTCGGCGCCGACCCGGCCCAGCTCCAGCGCCGCTGGTTCCTGAACAACGTCTTCGTGGTCCGCCAGCCCGACGCGGGCAGCGACCGCGCGGTCGCGTTCGTGCCGCCGCCTTCGTATCAGTCCGTGCGCGGTCCAGGCGGCGTGCCGCTGCTCCGCTCCGACGGCAACGTGTGGGTGCGCAGCGGGCCGCACCAGCGCCCGCTGTTCCGCTGCACCGAGAACAACCGCAGCCCGGCGTGCGGCCCGATGAAGAAGGTCTGGCGCCTGGCCGACCTTCGCGGCACCGGCGACTTCGAGGCGCACAGCCGCGAGGCCGATGACCCCGGCTTCCGCCGCGCCGCCAGCCTCGACCGCGCCGGCCCGGGCGACGATCTGCGCCCCGGCCCGAGGAGCCCGGCGCTCGGCCAGGGGATCGCGCTGCCGGCCGACCTGCCCGACCCGGTGCGCCCGCGCGCCCGCCGGGCCCGCCCCGACGCCGGCGCCCTCGCCGCCGGCCAGCCGCTCCTCCGGGTCGGGATCGACGGCCGCCTGGCCTACTGATCGCCCTTCGGATCGGCCTTCTGCTCGCTCGCGCGGCGCCGGGCCCGGCCCGCCCGCGCTACCCGACCGCGACCGGCGCGCCGTCCTTGTCGAGCGACGACTGGGCCGCCGCCAGCACTCGCACGCTGCGCAGGCCGCTGGCTCCGTCGGCGCGCGGCGTGGTGCCCTCGCGGATGCAGCTGATGAAGTGGTCGAGCTCGAGCGCGAGCGGCTCGGCCATCGGGACGTGCGGGATGTGGATGTCGCCCTGGCGCAGGGTCAGGTACTCGGCGTACTGGGCAAAGGCGGGCGGCCGGTCGTAGCCCTTGTCGTAGATGCGCAGCTTCTCGCTGGCCACGTCGTCGAACTCGGCCATCTTGCGCGAGCAGACCAGGGTCAGCCGGCGCTCCTTGCGCGGGTCGAGCCACGACAGGTGGATGTGCGCCATCTGCCCGCGGGCGTACTTCAGCGTCACGAACACCACATCCTCGACCCCCTCCTGCAGGTAGCTCTGCCCGCGCGCCGACACGCTGGTCGGCACCTCGCCATCGAGCAGGAAGTCGATCATCGAGAGGTCGTGCGGCGCGAAGCTCCACAGCGCGTTCTCGTCGCTGCGCAGCCGGCCGAGGTTCACCCGCGTCGCGTAGAGGTAGTAGAGGTGGCCGAGGTCGCCGGACGAGAGCAGCTCGCGCAGGCGCACCACCGCCGGGTGATGGAGCATGAGGTGGCCGACCGCGAGCACCAGGCCGGCCCGCGCCGCCGCGTCGACCACCGCCTCGGCGTCGGCCACCGCCAGCGCCAGCGGCTTCTCGACCAGGACGTGGCGGCCGGCCGCGAGCGCTCGCGCCGCCTGGTCGGCGTGACTGCGCGCCGGCGTGGCCAGGACGACCGCGTTCACCGCCGGATCGGCCAGCACCTCGTCGAGGGTGGCGAGCGGCCGCGCGCCCGGCGCCGCTCGCGCGGCTCGTGCCCGCGCGCCGCCGTCGACGTCGCACACGGCGACCAGGCGCGCCCCGCGCTGCGCGGCCGCGACCCGGACGTGGTGGATGCCCCAGTACCCGCAGCCGACGACGGCCAGCCCCACGTCCTCGGCGCCGGCCACGCTGGGTCGGCCTCGAGCTAGAACGCGGCCATGAGGCCGAGGATCGCCTCGTGCCGGATGTACGAGGGGTCGTCCATCTCGGCGTTGCGGAAGTCGGTGTCGACCGACTGGATCCCGTAGTCGGCGTACAGGCTGAAGCGATCGAGCAGCACCCAGGCGGCCCGGAAGTTGGCCTCCAGGATGACGTCGTCGCGCTCGCTGGTCGGGCCGATGACCTCGGGGATGCCGCGGTAGCCGCGGAAGCGAGTGCCGGCGTTGGCGGTCAGCACGACGGTGCGGATCTGCTGGTTGATGCCGATCTGCCCCTGGTGCTCGCCGTAGTAGTTCGCGTTGATCGAGTCGTGCACGTCGTAGCGGTAGCGAAGCACGAACCGGCCGGTCGGGATGTAACGCCAGCCGAAATCGACCCCGCCGATGACGCTGTTGTAGCTCGGCCCGGAGTCGTAGAAGCCGTTGGCGTAGCCGACGTACGCGTTGATCGTGGTCCACTCGGTCAGCACCGAGTCGATCCCGGTCAGCACGCGGAGCGGGGTGGACCCGATCTTGTAGTCCATCCCCTCGAGCTGATTGTCGCCGAGCGGCCGGTAGAAGCCGAACGACCCGTCGATCCACGCCTGGGTGTACGGGAAGAACTTCCAGTTCACCTTGGCGCCGACGGTGTGCTGGATGCGGTCGGCGAACTGCGACTCGTCCGACTCGAACACGTCGATCGTGTTCTCGTAGCGTGGCCCACCCGAGATGTTGTGGCCGCGCGGCTGGACGATCACCTCCGCCTTGAAGTGATTGACGTCGCGATCCAGGTGCTGGTTCGACTCGAAGTTGGTCGGGCGACCCACGCGCTGGAACTGATCGGCCAGGGTGAAGGCCACGTTGCCCTGCGGGAGAAACGTGAGCTTTCCCTCCGCGTTGATGTCGAGGTTGCGCTGCTTGCGCACCTGCTCGTCGGAGGTCAGGAACTCGGTGTACTGGACGTCGACGCCGGCGAGGAAGTCGATCGTCCGCGTGGTGCTCTCGTCGAGCTGGCCGATCCGATCCTCGCCGGACGGCTGCACGTTGATGCCGGCCAGGAGCCGCATGATCGGGGCGAGGACCTCGTCGCTCTCCTCGTAGAACACGTTGGAGACCACGCCGGCCTCGAGGCCGACGTGGGGGTGGAGCACGGTGGCTTCACCGACCTTGATGCCGGGCCCTTCGACCAGGACATCCTGAGCCCGCGCCGACCCGCCGAGCGCGAGCAGCAAGGCGGGAACGATCGCAATGACGAGGCGTCTCATGTCGTTGTTGAGCCTAGGCGAAGAGAATCAAGTCGAGGCGTCACTCGAAGGGGCTGGCGTACCCAGGGGGATCGATCGGGTTGTTGTCCCACGGGGTGTCGTCGGTCGGGTCGTCCGGCACGTCGGGCTCGTCCACGTTCACCGACAGCGGACCGAGATACGAGATCTCTTCCCCCACGCACGCCTCGGCCTCATCGCGCAGGCCGGCGATCTTCTCGCCCGAGATTCTGACCACGGTGTAGCGGTGGTACCGCTCGCCGTCGTCGCCGCTGGCGATCGCCAGCGTGAGCTTGCTGAGACCGTCCTCGAGGATGTTCAGGAGCTGCTTGATCTGCAGCAACTTGTCGTTGATGCAGTTGAGCTTGATGACGTCCTTCTGCTTGCGGGCCTCGGTCTTCAGCTGCTCGACCCGCTTCTCGTCCTCGTTCGCCTTCTGTCCCACCTCGCCCGCCTTGCGCTCCATCTCGTCGGGGGCGATCTGGGCTTCCTTCTCCATGGGGACGCTGACGTCCGGAGTCGGCTCGCCCGGGGCGAGGGCCGGCTCGTCGGGGGCCTGGGCGTGGAGCCCTGACCCGGTGGCCGCGATTGCGATGAGCCAGGCCGCGAACAGGAGCTTGTGGGCGAGTGACATTGGCCTATTCTTTTGATTTTGCTGGGCCCGGCGCCCGGGCAAGGGGGCAATCTAACGGCCCGCCTTCGGGGCTGTCAACCTGAGGGGGGTACTCGGAACAAGACCTTAGTGTGTCGTGCCGGGTCCGGCGTTCAAGCTGAGACTTGGGGGAGCCCCCCTTTCCCCCTATGTGTCCGGATCGGGTCCGGAGTGCACGGAGATTCCGGATTTCATTCTTTCTGGGGCCCCACCCCGCGACCGCGGGGGCCGGCTCCGCCGACCATGGAGCCCCATGCACATCGTCGTCACCGGCGCCGCCGGGTTCATCGGGTCGCACACCAGCGAGGCGCTGGCAGCGGCCGGCCACAGGGTGACCGGAATCGACTCGTTCGACTCGTACCTGTACCCGGCCGCGGCCAAGCGGAGCAATGCCGCGGCGCTGGCCCGCCTGTCGCGCGAGCAGTTCCGCCTGGTCGAGGCCGACATCGGCGACCCGGCGGCCATGGAGTCGATCCTCGGCGCGTCCGACGTGGACGCGGTCTGTCACCTGGCCGCGCTGGCCGGGGTGCGTCCCTCGATCGCCGAGCCGCTCCGCTACGTGCAAGCCAACCTGCACGGCACCACGGTCCTGCTCGAGGCGATGCGGCGCGGCAGCTGCCGCCGGATGGTGTTCGCGTCGTCGAGCTCGGTGTACGGCGCGCGCGGCGGCGGCGATCTCACCCAGGTGGCCGCCTTCCGCGAGGACGATCCGTGTCTGCGCCCGGCCTCGCCGTACGCCGCGACCAAGCGGGCCGGTGAGCTCCTGTGCTCGACCTATCGCGATCTGTTCGGCATCGGCACCTCGTGCCTGCGCTTCTTCACCGTGTACGGGCCGCGCCAGCGCCCCGACATGGCGATCCACAAGTTCGTGCGCGCGATCGCGGCCGGCTGGCCGATCGACTTCTACGGCGACGGGCAGAGCCGGCGCGACTACACCTTCGTGGCCGACATCGTGCGCGGCGTGGTCGCGGCGTGCGAGCGGGTCGAGCCGGGCGCGTTCGAGATCTACAACCTGGGCGGGACCGCGACCACGTCGCTGGCCGATCTGGTCGCGCTCATCGAGCGCGTGGTCGGCAAGAGCGCGCTGCTCGACCGCCAGCCCGATCAGCCGGGCGACGTCCCGATCACCTTCGCCGACATCACCAGCGCCGCGCGCGATCTCGGCTACGCGCCCACCACCACCATCGAGGACGGCGTGCGCGAGTTCTGGCGCTGGGTTCAGGACGAGGACGGCGTGGGCGGCCGGCCGATCGCGTAGCAGTGGAAGCCGGCCCGGCGGGTCTCGTCCTGGGCCCACACGTTGCGCCCGTCGAACAGCGAGTCGCCGCGCATGCGCGCGCGCAGGAGCTGGAAATCTGGCCGGCGGAACTCGTGCCACTCGGTGATGAGGACCAGCGCGTCGGCCCCGTCGACCGCCTCGTACGGCCCGACCGCGTAGGTGATGAGGTCGCCCAGCTCGGCGCGCACGTTCGGCATCGCGGCCGGGTCGAAGCCGACCACCTGGGCGCCGGCCGCGACCAGCGCGCGCACCGTGACCAGCGCCGGCGACTCGCGGATGTCGTCGGTCTCCGGCTTGAACGCCAGGCCCCACACGGCGACCTTGCGGCCGTCGAGCCGCCCGCCCTCGCCCAGCCGCTCGATCACGCGCGCGGCCAGCACTCGCTTCTGGCGCTGGTTGGCCCGCACCACCGCGTCGATCACCATGAGCTCGTGATCCGAATCGGCCGCGGTGGCCAGGAGCGCCTGCAGATCCTTGGGGAAGCAGGAGCCGCCGAAGCCGGGACCCGGGTAGAGGAAGTGCGGCCCGATGCGCGGATCCGATCCCATGCCGGTCCGCACCTTCTCGATGTCGGCGCCGACCTTCTCGGCCAGGAGGGCGAGCTCGTTCATGAACGAGATGCGCGTGGCCAGCATCGCGTTGGCCGCGTACTTGATGAGCTCGGCCGAGCGGACGTCGACCACCTGGATGCGGTTGCGGCTGCGAACGAACGGGGCGTAGAGGTCCTCGAGCACCTGGCGGGCGCGGGCGTCCTCGACGCCGAGGATGACGCGGGCCGGCTTCATGAAGTCGTTGACCGCGTCGCCCTCCTTCAGGAACTCGGGGTTCGAGGCGACCGCGAAGTCGACGGTGGCGTGCTCGGCGATGGCGGCGCGCACTCGATCGGCGGTGCCGACCGGCACGGTGCTCTTGGTCGCGATCACCGCCCAGCCGGTCAGCGCGCGGCCGATGTCGCGCGCCGCGGCCATCACGTGATCCAGGTTGGCCCGGCCGTCGTCGCCCTGCGGCGTGCCGACCGCGATGAAGACCACATCGGCGCCGGCCACCGCGCTGGCGGTCTCGCTGGTGAAGCGCAGCCGGCCGCGCGAGGCGTTGCGCCGGATCAGATCGGCGAGGCCGGGCTCGTAGATCGGGACACCGCCGGCCTCCAGCATGGAGATGCGCGCGCGGTCGATGTCCACACAGATGACCTCGCTTCCGAAGTCGGCGAACCCGGTGCCGGCCACCAGACCGACGTAACCAGTTCCTATCACGGCGACTTTCATGCGCGGACAAGCTAGCACACCGCCGCGCACCGGCCTGAACCCGCGCGGGGCCCGCGGCTACTAACCGGGGATGCCCACTCTGGCCGGATCGAGACTCCTGTGGTATGCGGGCTGCCAGGCAATGATCCTCCGCACGTGCGCTGTCCTCGCGGTTCTCTGGCCTCTCGCGGCATGCGGGGATCCGCCGCCCGCGTCATACCCCACCACCGGGCCGGCCACTCCCACGCCGGTCGAGGCGCCGCTCGGCCCCGGCGACGTGTTCGAGCTGCACATCTACTACGGCTCGAACGAGCTCAAGTCGACGCACCGGCTGAACGCGTCCGGGAAGATCTCGGTCCAGTACATCGGCGCGGTCGACGCATCGGGCAGACGGGTCGCCGAGCTGGAAGAGGCGGTGCAGAAGCGCCTGGCCGACGGCTACCTGCGCGAGCCCGTGGTCTCCATCACCCTCATGGAGGCGAACTCGCAGCGGGTGACGATCTACGGCCAGGTGGAGAAGGCCAGCACCATTCCCTTCGCCGCCGGCATGACCATCGTCGAGGCGATCGCGCAGAGCGGCGGCTTCAAGGCGATGGCCAAGAAGAACGCGGTGCAGGTCACCCGGATCATCAACGGCAAGAAGGTGAGCTTCACCGTGCCGGTGGAGTCGATCGGCGAGGGCAAGCGCCCGAACTTCTCGATGGAGCCGGGCGACACGGTGTTCGTGCCGGAGCGGCTATTCTGAGATACTGAGTCGGGTGGCTCAGACTGGCCCTGGAGGGGTGAATGCGCCAGCGTGACCGCGTTACGTGGGTGGTCTCGATCCTGGCGCTGGTCACGTCGGTGTTCGCGATCGGCGGCGTCCATCGCCTGTCGGTGCTCGCGATCGCGGTGCTGTCGGCCGCCGCGGTGACGATGCTGGTCACCTCGCAGCGGCGAGTGGTGCGCTGGCCGCCGCTCATGGTCCTGCTCGGCACGGCCGCGGCGCTGACCGCGGTGCAGCTCATCCCGCTGCCGATCGGCGTGATGCGCCTCCTCCACCCGGCGGCGTACGAGCTCCTCAGCGACGGCGGACGGCTGGCCGGCAGCGAGCCGTCGTTCGCGCCGCTCTCGCTGGATCCGCCCGGCACGCTGTTCGAGCTGGTCAAGCTGGGCGCGTACCTGGCGCTGTCGTACGTGGCGCTGCGCATGTCGGCCAGCGAGCGGGGCCGGGCTCGCATCCTCGGCGCGGTCGCCGGCGTCATCGGCGCGGCGGCCGGCATCGGGCTCATCAACAAGATGCTCGAGGCCCGCACGCTGTACGGCCTGTACCGCCCGCGCTACGCGTACGCCGAGTTCCTCGGGCCGCTGCTCAACCGGAACCACTTCGCGTCGCTGCTCGCGGTGGGCACGCTCATCTCGGGCGGGCTGGCGCTGCGCCCGCGGGTGCCGACCGCGCACCGGCTCGGCTGGGCGGCGCTGTCCGTGTTCTGCCTCATCGAGTCGCTGCTCATCCAGTCGCGCGGCGCGGCGATCGGGCTCGCGCTCGGGATCGGCGTGACCGCCGGGGTGCTGCTGCTGCAGCGCTGGATGGCGCAGAGCGATCGGCGCATCCAGCGACCGGATCTGGCCAAGGTCACCATCCCGGCCACCATCGTGGTGCTGTGCGCGCTGACCATGGTGGTCTTCTTCAGCGCGGGCGGGGTCGGTCAGCAGATCGCCGACACCAATAGCGCCGAGCTGTCCGAGCCGCACAGCAAGTTCGTGGCGTGGAAGTCGGGCGCCAGGCTGCTCCAGGACAGCCCGTGGGTCGGGGTCGGGCGCGGCGCGTTCGAGTCGGCGTTCACCCACGTGCACCCGGGCAGCGGCTTTCTGACCTACAGCCACCTGGAGAACGAGTACCTCCAGACCGCGGTCGACTGGGGGATCCCGGGCGCGCTCCTCATCGCCGCGGCGATGGTGTGGACCATCCTGCTGGCGATCCGGCGCTGGAACCAGGGCCCGCTGGCGGCGGCCGCGATGGGGGCGCTGGTCGCGGTGGCGGCGCAGAGCATGGTGGACTTCGGCCTCGAGCTGCCCGGCCTGGCGGTGCCGATGCTGCTGGTCCTGGCCACGCTCACTCACGTGCCGGTGGTCGAGCAATCGCCGGCCCGCGCGCAGCGGTCGCGGGTATGGCGGGCGAGCGGCGCGGCGCTGCTGGTCGCGGTCGCGGTGGTCATGGTGACCCCGATCGGCCGCACGCTGCACGAGGACCACGACCTGCTTCGCGACACCCGGCCGCGGGTGGCCGAGGTCGGGCGCGAGGTGATGCGGCGCCATCCGGTCGATTACCTGGCGGCGGCGTACGTGGCCGCGGCGCTGTACGACGCCGGCGACGCGCGCGCGATGGATCTCCTCAACCAGGCGCTCCGCCTGCACCCGACCCACCCGGAGCTGCACCGGCTGGCCGCGCGCATCCTCCTGCGCAACGGGCGCCGCGGGCAGGCGCTCATCGAGTACCAGCTGGCCATCTCGGCCGACGCCAACCCGGTCGCGCTCCTGCGCGAGCTGGTGCTCCGCTTTCCCCGCCCGGAGGACGCCGTCAAGGCGCTCTCGGTCTCCCACGTCCACCCGCGCCGCATCGCGCGCATCCTGGTCGACGAGCGCCGCGCCGACGTGGCGCTGCCGTATCTCAAGGATGTCGTCGCGCGGACCCCGCAGGACGTGAAGACCCTGAAGCTGCTGGCCGACATCGCGCTGCCGCTGAAGGACGTGGCCGCCTCCGAGCTGGCCGGGCGCCGGCTGGTCGAGCTGGAGCCGACCCAGGAGAACTACCTGGGCCTGGCCCGGGTCTACCACGAGCAGAAGAAGCTGCCCAAGGCCGAGAAGGCGGTGCGGCGCGCGCTCGAGAAGCGCGGCCCGACCTCGGTGCTGCTCGAGGCCAACCTGCTCCTCGCCGACGTGCTGGTCGAGGCGAAGAACTGGACCGGCGCGCGCGAGCAGCTGTCGAAGATGCGCGATCAGCCGGAGCTGTACGTGCTGGCCCGGCGCGAGATCCACCGCCGCCTGGCCCAGGTCGAGGACGGCCTCGGCAACCCGCGCCAGGCCGAGTGGGAGCGGCAGCGGGCCCGGGCGCCGTGAGCGGATCGGTCAGGCCGCGGCGGCCGGATCGGCCACCTTGCGGTCGATCTCGCGCCCGATGAGCTCGCAGTTGCGCACCACGTAGTCGACCTCGTCGATCGGGGTCGGGTGGGGGGCGCCGTCGCGCAGGTGATCGGCGAAGCGCAGGATGATGCGCGAGTGGGCCGAGTCGCCGCGCAGGTGCTGGACCGCGTAGCGCGGCCGGTCGGCGGCCCCGTGCAGGAGGGCGCGCCCGGCGTCGAGCAGGCCGCGCCCGATCGCGCGCTTCCACTTCGCGTCCTTGGTGGTGCTGATCGACGCGAAGTCGCTGAGGATGTCGACGGTGATCGAGCCCTCGGTCCCGTGCAGGGAGAAGACCCGCCGGTTCTGCTCGCAGTGGGCCGAGAAGTGGATCGTGGCCAGGCAGCCCGGCCCCTTGAGGCTGATCAGCACCTCGTCGGCCGGGGCGCCGGGCGGCGGCTGGCTGGTCCGCGCGACGGTGACGTCGCCCAGCTCGAGCGCGCCGGCGAAGTAGTGGGTGAGGTAGAGCTCGTGCGGCAGCGTCTCGAACCAGCGCCCGCCGGGCAGGGAGTGCGACCAGTGCGAGTCGCCGACCAGCATGCGGTCGTTGGCCGGGCTGGTCAGGAACTCGCGCTGCACCCGGATGATGCGCCCGATCCGGCCCTCGTCGACCCAGCGCTTGGCCTCCACCACCGCGGGCAGGAACTTGAGGTTGTGGATGACGACCAGCTTGCTCGGCGACCCGTCCAGGAGTGAGCGCAGCCGCTCCCAGTCGGCCAGGCGGGTCACCACCGGCTTCTCCATCACGATGTGGCGCCCGGCCGCGATCGCCTGCTCGGCGATGCGGGCGTGGGTCTGCGGCGGCGTGCACACGTCGACGATGTCGACCTCGGCGAGCAGCGCGTCGAGGGTGTCGGCCACGGTGGCGCCGTACTCCGCGGCTCGCTTCTCGGCCAGCTCGCGGCCGAGGTCGAACACGTGGGTGGCGGCGAAGCCGGGCGCGCGCGCCCACGCCTTGAGGTGAGCGGACGAGATGAGGCCGCAGCCGACGATTCCGACTCGCATGTCCCGGGTCATTGACTCTTCACTTTCCCATCACGCGGCTGTCCATCACCGGGCCGACCGGATGGATCCGCCCGATCGGGCGCGCTCGCTTGACCGTCACCCGGGCCGGCTTGCGCTCGTAGTCCTTGAGCGCGATGAACATGGCCAGGAGCACCCACAGGAGGGTGAAGCGCAGGCCCTGGTGGGTCAGCCCGTACGCCGACGCGGGCAGGAGGATGAGGATGTAGCGGAAGCGGCTGCCCTGCACCACCCGCCACGAGAACAGGACGAACAGGATCGTCCCGATGATCCCGTAGCAGAAGAAGATCGTGCCGGCCGACGAGTGGAGCTCGTGCGCCCCGATGATCGTCGTCTCCTTGAACCGCCGGTAGCCTCCCTCGCCCGCCCCGAAGAACCAGTACTCCTTGTTGCCGAGGATCCGGTCGTAGCCGCGCTCCTCGAAGAACCCGGCGCTCTCGTCGGTGTCGATCCGGTTGCGCGCCTTGGTGATCGCGTCGGTCAGCCGATCGGACGAGACCAGGAGCAGCGAGAAGGCGATCAGCGACATGATGATGAAGCGCGGGTTGGACAGGAGCCCGACCACGACCAGGATGGCCACCGCGCCGAGCGCCGCCTTGGAGGCGGACAGGAGCGCGAGGTACGACGAGCACATGAGCCCGATCGTGGCCGGCAGCGTGCGCAGGCCGAGCTGGCGCCGGCCCAGGCACAGGATGCTGGCGCTGAGCACGGCGTAGTAGCCCAGCTGGTTGGGGTTGTTGAACAGCACCTCGCCGCGGCTGCCGCCCCTGGCCAGGACCAGCGAGAAGAGGACCTGGATCACCACCGACGCGAGGGTGACCTGCAGCGTCAGCCACAGGAAACGCTCGCGGTAGCGCGTGTACATGACCAGCGCACACAGGAAGAACGTGACGTTGTAGATGTAGAAGGAGCAGGTCAGCAGGAACCCGTCCTTGGTGTTGAGGGTGTAGGCGTCCTGCACCACGGTCCAGACCAGGTTGACCAGCAGGATGTAGGCGGTGAACAGGAGCAGCCAGCGGGTCGGGCGGATCGCGGCCGGGAAGAGCGCGTTGCGCCCGGTCATGAACACGGCCGGGACCAGCAGCACCATCAGCAGATCGCCCGGCTGAGGCAGGCCGCTCTTGAACACGTAGAGCGGGAACAGGAGGATGTAGAGCGACCACAGGAGCAGCGCGGGATCGCGGCAGACCCGCATCGTCTCGACCAGCAGCTGCTGGAGCCCGCGCGGGATGCGGCTTCGTCTCACGATTCGCTCCTCTCGCGGCCGCCCGGCCGACCCGATGCGGCGCGCGCGGCGGTCGATCGATCGGCGCCGGTCCCCAGCCCCTCGACCAGGCCGGCGATGCGGGGCGCCGCCGAGCCGCGGTGGGCGAGGTGACGCTCGAGGTAGAGCGAGGTCACCCCGGTGGTCGGCGCGTCGCCGGCGGCCAGGAGCTCGCCGACCGCGCCGCCGAGCTCGGCGTCGAGGCGGAGGCCGCGCGCGCCGCCTCCTTGCACGTAGTCGAACACGAAGCCGGCGCCGGGCACCTCGAGCACGCCGAGCGGGCGGCCGAACAGGAGCGCCTCGAGCCCGACCGTCGACGCCAGCACCACCGCGGCGCCCGCGCCGGCCAGGACCGCGAACAGCGCGTCGTCGGCCAGCACCCGGGTGCGGGCGGCCGCGCGGCTGTCGGCGGCGGCGCGGCGGAATGCGTCCACGTCCTCGCGCGGGTGCAGCTTGACCAGGAGGTGTCGATCGCCGGCGTCCAGCTGGTCGGCCACCCCGTCGGCGAAGCCGCGGAACAGCTCCATCTTGTCGCGGGTGGTGCAGAAGCCCTGGTCGTCGATCGGGTTCGACAGGTAGACCAGCGGCGGTCGCGCGATGCCCAGCTCGGCCAGGAGCGCGCGGCCCTGCTCGCGCCACGCGGCCGGGTCGAACCGGTCGAAGCGCGGGTTGCCGGTCACGTGGATCGACGCGGGCGGCGCGCCCTGCGCGCGGAAGTACTCGGCGCTGGCCTCGCCCCACGCGCAGACCACCGCCGCGCCGGCGCGGCCGTAGGCGTCGGCGTCGCTCACCCCGGGCAGCGGGAAGCGGATTCCCTCCTGCATCAACACCAGCGGGGTCCGGGTCAGCCGGGCCAGCCGGGTGAGCTCGCGGTACGGGAACGCGGCGTCGTTGGGGACCACGATGGCGTCGCTGCCGCGGGTGAGCCAGGCCAGCCTCGGGGCCAGCCAGCCGGCCCACACCGCCAGCTGGGCCGCGCGCCGGACCGAGCGCGCGCGCGACTCGCCGGTGCCGAACGACGCGCCCATCGACGGGTTCTTGCGCAGCCGGGCCGGCACCGCGCGGTGGAGCTCGACGCCGTCGACCCCGAGCGGCCCGGTGGCGAAGCCGCGCAGCTCGGCCATCGAGACCGCGCGGCACGGCACTCCGCGGCCGACCAGCTCGGCCAT
Organism: Kofleriaceae bacterium; assembly: GCA_035489015.1. Classification (GTDB taxonomy): domain Bacteria; phylum Myxococcota_A; class Polyangia; order Haliangiales; family Haliangiaceae; genus DATFRY01. Next base: position 37,064 of record DATHKR010000158.1, read on the forward strand.
GACCGGCGCCATCATCTCGGCGTGGTGGCGCGGGTTGGAGTAGACGAACGAGATCGGGCGGCGCGGCATCAGGCCTGGCCTCCGATCGCCTGCTGGTAGCGGCTCATCGACGCGGCCAGGCTGAAGCGCTCGGCCGAGCGGCGCGCGGCCTGACCGACCGCGGCGCACAGCGCGGGTGATTCGAGGAGCGCGACCGCGCGCTCGGCCAGCGCGGCGGCGTCGCCGACCGGGACCAGGAACCCGTCGCGGCCGGGCTCGGCGATCACCTCGCGCGGGCCGTAGTCGCAGTCGGTGGAGACGACCGGCGTGCCGCAGGCCATGGCCTGGATGAGCGAGCCGGGCAGTCCCTCCACGCGGGAAGACTGCATCAGCAGCCGGGCCCGGGCCATGAACTTGAACGGGTTGGCCTGGAACCCGGCGAAATCGACCTGCCCGGCCAGGCCGCGCGCGCGCACTCGCTCGACCAGGTCACCCTCGAGCGGGCCGCTGCCGAGGACGACCAGGCGGGCCGGCACCCGCTCGCGGATCCGCGCGAACGCCTCGATGAGGGTCGGGTAGTCCTTGAGCCCGATCAGGCGGCCGACCGCGAGGATGACCGGGGTCGACTCGGTCGGGGCGAACCACGGGTGATCGACCGGCTCGCCGGCCAGCTCGGCCAGGCGCTCGCTGACCATCGGGTTGTAGACCACCGCGATGTGATCGCGATCGAGCCGCAGCTCGACGGCCAGCTCGTCGGCCACGCCCTGCGAGACGGCGGTGACCAGGTCGGCCAGCCGGTAGGTGAGCCGCTTGACCGACACCTCGGCCCGCTGGCGCACGTGCATGCGGCTGCGCCCGCGGAAGAGCGTGCTCCGCTCGGACAGGACCAGGCGGCCGCGCGACCGGGTGGCGCGGTGGGCGAGCACGGCCGGGATGTTGGCCGCGCTCGCGGTCGAGAACAGCACGTCGGGCTTCTCGCGGCGGAGCACCCGGCCGAGGCCGACCCCGCTGGTGGCCAGGCGGGCCGAGCCGAGCTCGATGACCCGCACGTCGGACGGCAGCTCGGCCAGCGACGCGCCGACCGCGCGCATGAGGACCAGGGTCGGGCGGAAGCGGCTGCGGTCGAGGTGCTGGAGCAGCGTGAGGGTGACCCGGTCGGCCCCGCCCTCGTCGAGAGTCGGCCGGAAGAAGAAGACGCTCTTCACCACGCGTCCACCAGCGAGACCAGCGAGACCAGGTCCTCGACCTGGCGGGCACCGGAGCGAGCCCAGTGGTCGGCCAGCGGTGGGGTGGTCCGGGCCAGGAAGTGGGTGCCGGCGGCGCGGGCGGCGCGCTCGTCGCTGGCGCCGTCGCCGACGAACAGGATCTGGTCCATGGCGAGGTCGTGGCGCGACGCGATGTCGGCCAGGATGTTGGCCTTCTCGCGCGGCGAGCCCCACACCTCGCGGAAGTGGGCGCGGAGCTCGCGCGCGTCGACCACCCGGTCGAGCTCGTCCTGCGGCGTTCCGGACGCGACGAACAGCGGGTAGCGCGGCGCCAGCGCGGCCAGCGCCGCCTCGGCGCCGGGCACGAACGGACAGGCCAGCACCTTGCGCAGCGCGATCGAGCTGAACCGATCGCCCAGCTCGAGTCGCTCGGTCTCGGCCAGCGGCTGCTGGATCACGTTCTGGTAGATCCAGTCGAACTTCACGAACCGCGAGATGCCCAGGTTGGCCAGGTGATGCTCGCGGACCTGGGCGACCAGCGACGGCGGCAGGTGCGAGAACAGCTCGACGAAGGCGTCGGTCTTGATGTCGGCCGACTCGAGGATCACCCCGTCGAAGTCGAACACGACCGCGCCCAGGCGCGGCCGGTCACTCGATTCCGCGCGATCCATGCAGCTCCTCGACCATCTGGAGCAGACCCTGCCCCATGTCGACGTACTCGGTGGTGACCAGCTTGCGACCCGGCTTGGGCGTGAACGCGTACGGGGTGACGCTGTAGTGGCCGGCGCGGCCGTCGGACGGGCTGTAGTCGACGGCGACCGGGCGCCCCAGGATCTCCTGGAACATGGTGAACAGGTCGGCGGCGCGCAGCGCGCTCGGCCCGGTGAGCAGCATGTGCTTGCCCTCGAAGTCGGGCGACATGGCGTCCACCGACAGGCGGGCGGCGTCCTCGACGTGGATGTACTCGCGGATGTCGTCCGGCGTGCCGGTGTAGGCGATGCGGCCGTCGCCCATGGCCTGGGCCAGCAGCCGGTAGACGCCGTTGGAGCGGTCGGCGCGCGGCCCGTACAGGCTGCCGTAGCGGAGGACGGTGTAGCGCAGCCCGTAGCTCGCCGCGTACTCCTCGATGTACGTCTCGCAGGCCTGCTTGGAGCAGCGGTAGAAGCCGCCCTCGCGGCTGTACACGTACACCGTGCTGGCGAACAGGAACCGGTGCACGCCGGCGGCGCGCATCGCCTCGAGCAGGTGCACGGTGCCGAGGATGTTGGCGTGCACGGTCTCGAGCGGGCGCGAGCGCGCGGCGTTGAGGTCGGCGAAGCCGGCCAGGTGATAGACCGCCTCCTGGCCGCTCGCCGCCCGGGTCAGCCCGTCGAGGTCGCCCAGCTCGCCGATCACCAGGCGAGCCCCGGCCGGCAGCCAGCGCGACGGCGCGCGGTCGAACACGGTCACCTCGTGGCCGCGCTCGGCCAGCGCGTCGACCAGGTGGCTGCCCAGGAAGCCGGAGCCCCCGGTGACCAGGACGCGGGCCATCAGTCGTCAGCGCTCCGACCGGGTCGGAGCATCAGGCGCTCCCCAGCGCGCGCAGGAGGTTGGTCGCCGCCTCCAGCTCCATTCGCTCGCGCGCCTCGCGCGCGTACGAGCCGATGTGCGCGGTCATGAAGCAGCCGGGCAGCGCGCGGAGCGGGCCCTTGTACGGCTCCTGCTCGAAGCAGTCGAGGTAGGCGAGCGCGCGCGGGTGGGCGGCCAGGTGGGCGGCGAGCGCGTCCTCGTCGACCAGCCCGCCGCGCGAGGTGTTGACCAGGACCGCGTCGTCGCGCATCGCGGCCAGCTCGGCCGCGCCGATGATGTGGCGGGCGGATGCCGCGTACGGCAGGTGGAGCGAGACGACGTCGGAGACGGCCAGGAGCTCGCCCATCTCGACGTAGCGCGCGCCGGTCGACGCCGCGGCGCGCGGATCGCGCTCCGGGTCGACCGCCACCATCGGGCACTCGAACGGCGCGAGCAGGCGGGCGAACGCGCGCCCGACCCGGCCGAAGCCGACCAGGCCGATCGTCTTGCCGCGCAGGAGCCGGCCCATCGGCTTCTTCCAGGTGCCGGCGCGGATGCCGGCGTGGCAGTCGGGCACCAGGCGGAGCGCGCCGAGCAGCCCGGCCAGGGTCAGCTCGGCGACCGCGTCCACGTGCGCCTCGGGCGTGTTGTGCACCGCGATGCCGAGCTCGCGGGCGGCCGCGTGGTCGACGTTGTCCATGCCGACCCCGACCCGCGAGATGCACTTCAGGGCCGGGTTCGCGCGCAGGAGATCGCCGCTCAGCTTCTCGGTGCCGGCGATGAGCCCGACCACGTCGGCGAGGAAGCCGCTGCTCTCGTCGGGGGTGAGCTGACGGCCGTGCGGGTTCATGCGGACCTCGAACCCGCGCTCGCGCAGGAGATCGAGCGGCGCGCTCGACTCGCCGGCGAACGAGCTGGTCGAGATGGCGACGATCCGGGCGGTCACTTGCCACCCCCGCGGCCGGCGTCATGGCCGGGGTCGGGCGCGTTGCCCTCGCGGTGCTCGGCGCGCAGCGTCTCGACCTTGTCCGGGTTGGCCACCCAGTACTCGGCGAACTGGACGTCGATCGGCCCGTGGATGTCGCGCCCGGTCACCCACGGGCGCACGATCGGGAACACGCGCTTGCCCATCCACCACCACGGGTTGGGGCCGTCCTCGACCTGCACGGTCTGCTTGCGAAACGCCCAGACTCCCTGATCGTAGTAGTAGGCCTTGGGGTAGGACTGGCGCTCGGTCGACACCTTGCGCGGGCCGCCGAAGGTGGTGACCAGGCCGTCCCCGGTGATCTCGAGCGCGCGGTACGGGTGGTCGTCGGCCGCCTCCCACACCGTCATCACCGAGTCGATGTCGGCGCGCTCGTCGAGGATCTCGAGCGCGCGGTCGATGATCGGCCCGTCCACCATCGCGGTGTTGCCGAGCAGGAGCACGATGTTCTGCAGCCCCTCGACCCGCGCGTCGACGTACTCGACCGCGTGCTTGATGACGATGCCGTGGTTGACCGAGTCGCCGCCCAGCTCGTCGGGACGTGGGATGATGTGGGCGCCGGCGGCGCGCGACGCCTCGGCGATGGCCTCCCCGTCGGTGGAGACGTAGACCGCGTCGATGCGGGTGGCGTCGTGGGCGGCCTGGATGGGGTACTGCACCATCGGCTTGCCCCCGAGCTGCATGACGTTCTTGTTGCGGATGGACTTGGACCCGGCGCGGGCGGTCACGATGGCGACGTTCATGGGCGGATTCACTCGGCTGGCTGGAGGGGCGCCGGTTTATAACGGGGTTTGACGTCAGGCGCGACCCGCACGTTCGCCCGCTTCGGGTCCCGGTTTGCGGCCGCTCAGGACAGCCGTGACGCCGCGTCAACATCGAGCAGCCAGGTGGCCGAGCCGCCGCGCGGCTGGACCAGGCTGGCCGGCACCGCGCCGGGCGAATCGTGGAGCGCGGCGCGCGCTGCCTCCGCCTTGGCGGCGCCGGAGACCAGGAAAATCACGTCCTTGACCGCGGACAGGAGCGGGAACGTCGCGGTGATGCGCCGGCCGGCGCGGGCCGGCACGTACAGGCGCAGGGTCTCGCCCAGGGCCGACGAGCCGGGAAACAGCGACGCGGTGTGGCCGTCGGATCCCAGGCCGAGCAGGGCGAGGTCGAGCGAGGGCGGCTCGATCACGCCGCGCAGCTCCTCCTCGGCCAGCCGGGCCGCGCGCTCCGCCTCGATCTCGCCGCGGATGCGGTGCACTCGCTCGGTCGGGAAGCGGGCCGGGTCGAGCCAGGCCCGGCGGACCATCCCGTAGTTGGACTCGATGTGATCGGGCGGGACGGCGCGCTCGTCCCCGAAGAAGAGGTGGACCCCCTTCCAGTCGGCCGCGGTGCTCTGTCGAGCGATGAGCTCGTAGGCGCGCGCCGGGGTGGAGCCACCGGCCAGGAGCAGGCGGCGAGCGCCGGCGCGGATGGCGTCGAGCACGCGGGTGGCCGCGGCCTGGGCCAGCGCCTCGGCGTCGGCGTGGACCTCGACGCTCATCGATCCTCCCTCGGGGCCTCACGCATCGCGCGGGATCCTACCGCAAAGCCGAAAAGACCGCGGGCGGCGAGCCCGGAGGAGCGCCGCCCGCGAGATCCGCATCACCGCTCGGAGCGCTACGGACCGGCGACGGTCGGAAGCGCGCAGACGTGCGGCGCGCCGCTCGCGTCGCTGGCCGGGCAGACCCCGCCGGTCTCGGCGTCGCAGACGATCCCCTCGCGCCGGCCGAGGTCCTCGGGGCACTCGATGCTGGTGCCGTCGCACCGCTCGCGCCGGTCACAGAACGCCGTGGCGTAGCCGCGGCAGACCCGGTTGGCCACCACCGGCGCGCAGGTGCCGTCCTGCGGGGCGCCGCGCGCCGCGCTGCACGACTGGCAGTCGCCGGGGTCGCCGTCGCCGCAGGCGGTGTCGCAGCAGCGCCCGTCGACGCAGAAGCCGCTGTCGCAGGCGGCGTCGCTGTTGCACATCGTGCCGCCGGCCGGCCGCGACGTGATGCGGCGATGGAACACCCGCGCCGTATCCAGGTCGGGGACCAGCCGAGTGTACGCGATGACGGCCACGTCGGACGAGCCGCCCTGGCTCGAGCTCATGGCCGGGACCGACTCGGTCTCGGTCGTGTTCGAGATGACCACGTTCGGCGAGGCCAGCCCGCCGGTGGAGACCTGCCCGCCGTAGATGTCGGTCGAGTTGATGCCGGCGTCGCGCCCGTCGGTCCAGGCGACCAGGTAGCTGTTCTGGGTGAACACCGCCACCGGCTCGGTCTGGCTGCCGGTCGCGGTCGCGATGGCGATGCCGCCGCCGTCGACCACGGTGATGCCGGCGTCGGTCGCGGTGACCCGGGCGCCGAAGATGTCGCCCAGCGTCTCGTTGCGCCGGTCCTCCCAGGTGACGAAGAACCGACCGCCGCCGAACGTCACGTCCGGGTTGATCTGCGCGCCGGCGCCGGCCGAGATCGGCACGCCACACGGATCGAGCACCGCGCCGGCCGGGGTGATCCGCGCGCCGAGCACGTCGGCGTCGGCGGGCGGCACCTGCGACGACCACGCGACCAGGTACAGGCCGCTGGTCGGGTCGAACGCCACCGACGGGCGGGTCTGGTTGCCGGCGCTCACGCAGATCGGGATGTCGGCGGCGGTGACGGTGCCGTCCGCGCCGAGGATCGCGCCCAGGATGTCGAAGCTGCCGTTGCGCCGGTCCTGCCACACGATGAGCGCGCTGGTCCCGTCGCTGGCCACCTCGGGCGTGATCTGCTCGCGCGCCGCGGTGCTGATCGCGATGCCGGCGCCGTCGGTGACGACCCCGGCGGCGTCCACCCGGGCGGCGAAGATGTCGTCGTTGCCGTTGCGGGCGTCGTTCCAGGCCACGATGGTGCCGGTGCCGAGCCGGGCCGCGTCGGGCGCGCCCTGCTGGCCGACCGCGGTCGACACCTCGCGCGAGGCCGCGTCCTGGTTGGTCCCGTTGAAGCGGACCCGCAGGCTGCGGATGTCGGAGCCGAACGCGCGGCTGTCGCTCCACGCCACCAGCCAGTTGGTGTTGTTCTCGGCCACGGTCGGCGAGGTCTGCCGGTTGTTGCCGCTCACCACCAGGATGCCGTCCGGATCGGTCAGCCCGCCGGCCGCGCTGATGCGCGCCACGTGGACCGCGTCGGCTCCGCCGTGGCGGTCGTCCTGCCAGCTGACCATCCAGCCGCCGGCGCTGGCGGTCACCGAGGGGGCCCGCTGGTCGCGGATCGCGCCGGCCACCAGCATCTCGCCGCCGCTGGCGGTGAGGTCGGCGCTGACCACCTGGCCGAAGACGTCGAAGCCGCGGGTCGCCAGGTTGCGCCGGTCGGCCCACGCCACCAGGCAGCTCGCCCCGCTGCAGGCGATCTCCGGCTGGTTCTGGGTGCTGAGGGCGGCGCTGACCGCGATGCCGCCCACCGTCGCGGCGCCCTCGGTGCGCGTGTCGAGCACCGCCCCGGCCGGCGACACCCGCGCGCCGTAGACGTCGATGCCATTGTTGTTGTTGGCCCACACCACCGCGAAGTTGCCCGCGCTGAAGGCCACGGCCGACTGCGACTGGCTGCCGGACGCGGCCGAGACGTCGAACGCCGCGCCGCTCGGCACCCCGCCGGCGGTGACCAGGCGCCCGCGCAGATCGGGCGCCGCGGTGGTGGCGCCCTGGGTGAAGGTGACCAGGAAGTTGCCGCCCGGATCGGCCGCCACCGCCGGCTCGCGCTCGGCCGCCGCGCTGGTCGCGATGTTGATGGTGCCTCCGAACGTGGTGCCGTTGAACAGCGCGCCGCGCACGTCCTCGTCGCTCTGATAGACCAGGAGCGCGGTCGAGCCGCGCGAGGCCAGGTGGGGAAGGGTCTCGCTGGCGCCGGTGGCGGCGACGTTGCCCAGCTGGGTGACCGCGCCGTCGGCCGGATCGACCCGCGCCGCCCGGATGTTGCCCGCCTCCTGCCAGGCGACCACGAAGACGCCGCCGGCGAAGGCCACGGTCGGGTTGTCCTGCACCCCGTTGTCGTCGGACACCGCGATGCCGAGCGTGTCGAGCACCTCACCGGCCGCGCCTATCCGGGTCCCGAAGATGTCGCGCTGGGACCCGTTGCGGTCGTCCTGCCACACCACCAGGAACTGATCGCCGTCCGCGCTGGCGGCCACCGACGAGCGGCGCGCGCCGGCGCCGGTCCAGCCGACCACCGGCTGATCGAGGCCGACCTCGGCCTCGACCGTGGGATCGAGCACCGCCGGAAACGCGGTGCCGGACAGGACGTCCTCGGGGATGACCATGCGGATGGCGCCGTCGGCGTACTCGGTGGTGATCGGGACGTCGACCCCGTTGGCGTCGATCCAGGTCGCCCGCGAGTAGCGGAAGCCGAGCCGGCCGGGCGCGCCGAAGTGGAGGCCGCCGGCGGTGGCGGACAGGTAGCGCGGCCCGACCACGGCCACCTCGACCACGAGATCGCCGCCGCTGCCGGGGGCCGACTCGAAGCGCCAGCTCTGCTCGACGCCGCGCTCGTCGTTGCGCAGCTCCTCGACCACCTGGGCGCGCGTGACCAGGAGCCGGCCGGTGTCGCGATCGACCGCGGCGCTGCGATAGGTGGTGTCGACCAGGGCGTCGCCGCGGCGGATGGAGGTGGTCTCGAGCGCGATCGGCGCGCCGGACACGGCCTGGTCGCCGTCGCCGGGCTGGTAGGGCGTGACCTGGACGACGCCGCGGTCGACGCTGACGGCGTGGGTCGAGTGGCCGGCGACGAACACGCCCCCGCCGCCGCGGAAGGCGAGCTGGACGCGGTCGACGAGAGAGTCGAGGCGGGTCTCGCGGCCCACCCGCAGCGAGCCGGTCGCGACCTCGGCCCCGCCGGACGGCTGATCGGGCGGCGTCACCGACGGGTCGCCGGCGCCGTTGCGGTCCGGACCGGAGAGCGAACAGCCCCCCGCGAGGAGCGCGAGGCCGATGAAGGCACGGGTACAACACCGAGTTCGTCTACTCACGTTGTGAGCTCTCACTTCCATTCCCCCCTGGACCGTAGTGCGCGTGGCGGTCGACGGAAGAATCGTATCTCGCCCGACATCGGGGCGGAAGCGCGGCGCGTGGGGCCGGTCGCCAGGAACCGCCGGACTCGCGACACGCGTGTCAGGCCGAGTCGCAAACTGCGAGTTATTTGCGCGGACGCCGGTCGCTTAACTGGAAGATTCCGCAGGGAGTGCAAGAGATGCACACCGCCCGCGGCGCGACTCAGCGGAGAGTGCGAACGGTGACGAACGCTTCCGCCGCGCCCATGCTCATCTGCGAGCCGCGCCAGGTGGCCAGCGCGCGCACCGCCTCGAGCGAGCGCGCGTCCGGCGCGGGACGGATCTGGCTCTCGTAGCAGGCCAGCGCGCGGAGCTTGGTCTCCAGCGTGTCGGCGATGTCGACCCACAGCGTCGGCAGGAAGCCGGGCTCGACGTACGGGACGTTCCAGTGCGTCTCCGACTGCACCTCGTAGCAGTGAACCTCGCGGATGCCCCGGCCCGCCTCCGTGGACGGGCGCCACGCCACCGACAGCGAGTGGAACACCTCGCGATGGTCGCTGTGCAGGTCGTACGGGAACGGCACGTAGAGCACGTCCGGCCGGACCCGGTCGACGATGGCGCCGGTGGTGCGGTTGAGCTTCCAGGTCGGCTGCTCCCGCACCAGCGCGGCCGGCACCTCCTCGAAGTGGAGGTCGACCACCCCGAGGACGGCCATCGCCGCGCGCGCCTCGGCCCGGATGCGGTCCCACAGGCTGCGCGGCCACAGCGGATGGGGCGCGTCGTCGCCGTGGCCGGTGATGACCGCGACGGTGACCTGGTCGCCGGCCGCCACGTGGCGGGCGATGGTGCCGCCCATGCCGATGGTCTCGTCGTCGGCGTGCGGCGCGATGACCAGGACCCGCGACGGCTTACCGGAGGACATCTTCCGGCCGGGTGGCGAGCGGGGCGACCGCCTTCTCGACCAGAAACGATCCGATCGCGAGCGCGTCGAGGCCGGTGCTGGCGAAGGTGCGGATCGCGTCGCGCGGCGTGGTCACGATCGCCTCGCCCTTGACGTTGAACGAGGTGTTGAGCAGCACCGGCACACCGGTCTTGGCCTCGAACGCCTCGAGCAGGCGGTGGTAGCGCGGGTTGGACTCGCGATCGACCGTCTGCGGCCGCATGGTCCCGTCCACGTGCACGACCGCCGGGGCCCGCTCGCGCGCCTCGGCGGTGGCCTCGAACGCGAGGATCATGAACGGCGCGCTGGTCGCCTTGACCAGGAAGCGCTGGGCCGCCTCCACCGTCAGGCTGGGGCAGAACGGGCGCCAGTACTCGCGAAACTTGATCGCGGCGTTGACCCGGTCGCGCGCCTCGATGCGGCGCGGATCGGCCAGGATCGACCGACCGCCCAGCGCGCGCGGCCCGCCCTCGAGCCGCCCCTGGAACCAGCCGACCACCTTGCCGTCGGCCAGTACCTCGGCGGTGTCGATCGCGATGTCGTCGCACTTGCGGTACGCCAGACCGCAGCTCTTCAGCTGGATCTCGATCTCGTCGTCGGTCCAGGACGGCCCCAGGTAGAGGTGGCCGAGCGCCGCCGGGCGCTTGCCGGTGCGCTCGACCTCGAGGCCGATGGCCGCGCCGATCGACAGGCCCGAGTCGTTCGGGATCGGGAAGGCGTACACGTCGTCGAACAGATCGGTCCGGTGGATCCGGCTGTTCATCTTCACGTTGAGCGCGACGCCGCCCCCGATGCACAGCTTCGAGAGCCCGGTCTCTTTCCGGAAGTGGGTGAGGAGGCGCAGCACGCTCTCCTCGAGCAGGCGCTGGGCCTCGAACGCGATGTCCTCGTGGATCGGCTCGATCTTGCGCGGGCCCTGGCGCGGCGGCAGCCCCATGAGCTCGGGCAGCTCGTCGGTGAAGCGATCCGAGAAGGTGTGGGCGCCGTGGTGGATGTAGCGCGGCTCGACCACGTAGTCCCATCCGTTGGGTCCCGGCCGGACGATCTGGGCCAGCTTCTCGCGCACGTCCTGGTTCTCGCGCCCGTACGCGGCCAGGCCCATCACCTTGTACTCGCCGTCGTAGGCGTCGAAGCCGAGCAGCTCGGTGATCGCGGCGTAGAACCAGCCGAGCGAGTCGGGGATCTCGATCCGGTGGATCGGCTCGAGGGTGGTGCCGGCGCCGCGCCAGAGCACGGTGCACTCGCTGTCGCCGGAGCCGTCGAGGGTGAGGACCAGCGCCTCGTCGCACGGCGACAGGAAGAACGCGGCCGCGGCGTGGGTGCGGTGGTGAGGATAGAAGACCAGCTCGGGCACCTCGTCGGCGGTGACGCCGAAGTGGCGGATCAGCTGCGAGGTCAGCGTGCGGCGCAGCGACGCGGGCGAGAACAGCCCGACGTTGCGCTGCTGCCACCGGCGGGTGGCCTCGTCCGGCGGGTGGCGGAGGTTGGCCTCCTCGTAGAAGCGGGCCATGTCGCCGCTCTCGTAGCGAGGCGCGTCCCAGCCGTACACGGCGCAGTCGAGGTCGCGGAGCTGGAGGCCGGCCAGATCGAGGCACGCCTGGATGGAGCGGAGTGGAAAGACGTTGGGCGCGTGCTTGTAGCGCAGGAGCCGCTCTTCCTCGACGTAGGCGACGACCTGGCCGTCGCAGATGACGGCGGCGGCCGGATCGATACCGTGAAAGTAGCTCAAGATACGCATATTCGACTCACCATAACCGGCCGTGCAGGTGCGATCAATCGCCCCGCCCGGCGCGGCGGCGGCGGCCGCGCGGCCGGGCGCGCAGCCGCTCGTAAGCGTCGACCACGTGGGCGAAGACTCGCTGTTCATCGAAGCGCTCGCGGGCGAGCCGGAGGCCGCCCCGGCCTAGCGCCGCGGCGCGCTCGCGGTCGCCGAGCAGCGCGCCGATCGCGGCGGCCAGCGCGGGGGCATCGGCGGCCGGGACCATGACGCCGTTCACCCCCTCCTCGACCGCTTCGCGGCAGCCGCGGATGTCGGTCACCACGCACGGCACGCCCATCGCCGAGGCCTCCATCGGCGAGCGCGGGAACCCCTCGCGGTGAGAAGGCAGGGCGAAGACATCCATGAGCGCGTACATGACCGGCATGTCCTGGCGCAGGCCGGCGAACACGAACGCGTGATCGACGCCGAGCCGCGCGGCCGCCTCGGCCCCGATGGCGTCGGTCTTGTCCGGCTCGGGCGGGCCGATCACGAGGAAGCGAGCGTCGGGGAAGCGCTCGAGCACCGCGCGCGCCGCCTCCATGAGCTCGCCGATCCCCTTCTCGGCCACCAGTCGGCCGACGAAGCCGACCACCGGGGCGGCCTCCGCGATGCCGAGCTCGCGCCGGGTCGCGGCCAGGAGGCCGGCCGGGATCGCGGCGCGGTCGAAGCGGGCGAGGTCGATGCCGTTGCCGAGCAGCTCGACCCGCCCGGGCGCGCCGATGCCGACCCGCGCCGCGGTCTCCACGTCCTCGCGGCTCTGCGAGAGGATGAGGTGGGAGCAGCGCGCGGCCAGCTTCTCGAGCGCGATGAGCGCGAGCCGCGGCAGGGTCGCCATCTGGTCGTGGAAGTAGTAGCCGTGCACCGTCGAGATCACGACCGGCACGCCCGCCGCGCGGGCGGCCAGCTGCCCGATCAGGTTCGGCTTGGGCGTGTGGGTGTGGACGATGGTGAAGCGCTCGCGCCGCATCACCCGGTAGAGCCGCACCAGCGAGACCAGGTCGGCGAGCGGCGCCATGCGACGGGTCATCGGCACCGCGATGTGGCGGATGCCGGCGTCCTCGAGGGTGGGGACGTGCGGGCCGTCGGCCGAGATGCCGCTCACGTCGTAGCCGGCCGCCTCGAGCGCGCGCATCTGGTTGAGCAGGAGATAGCGCAGCGACAGGTCGATGGTCGTGATGTGGGCGACCTTGGGCCTCGATGGGGTCACGCGGCGCGCCGCCTCAGCCGTCCAGCCGGCGGATCACCCGCGCGGGCACGCCGACCGCGACCACCGCGTCGCCGAGATCGCGGGTGACGGTGGCGCCGGCGCCGACGATCGCGCGCGCGCCGATCCGCACGCCGGGCAGGACCGACGCGCCGAGGCCGACGTGGGTGAAGGCCCCGACGCTGACCCCGCCGCCGAGCGCCGCGTTGGGCGAGATATGCGCGAAGTCGCCGAGCACGCAGTCGTGCTCGATCACCGCACCGGAGTTGACGATGACGCCCTCGCCGATGCGCGCGTCCGGGTTCACGATCGCCCCCGCCATAACGACGGTGCCGACCCCGGCGCTGGCGGAGGCGGCCACCGCGGCGCGCGGGTGCACCGCCGCCGGCAGCATCGGGATGCCGGCGGCGCGACACCGCTCGCTGACCAGGTGGCGGGCCTGGTTGTCGCCGATGCCGAGCGCGATCGCGACGCCCTCGCCGCGCTCGTCGACCTGGCGCGCGAGCCACGCGCCGTCACCCATCACCGGCAGACCGAGGATCATGGCGCCGTGGCGCGCCTCGCCGTCGTCGACGAAGCCGGTCAGACGCGGAACCCCTGCCGCGCGAAGGACGTCGAGCACGACCTTGCCGTGGCCGGACGCGCCGTACACGAAGACCCTCCACTCACTCATGCTAATCTGCCTCGCGACCCTCGATCCGCCATGCGACAGGCTGGAGCTCACCTTATAGCAAAGAAGGCCCTCGACAAGGCGCTGGGGGCTGCTGCGCTCGGTCTGCTGTCGCCGGTCATCGCGGCCAGCGCGATCGCCATCCGCTTCACCATGGGCTCGCCGGTGATGTTCAGCCAGGAGCGCGCCGGGCGCGGCGGTCGCCGCTTCCGGATCACCAAGTTTCGCTCGATGAACGACCGGCGCGACGCGAGCGGCGCGCTCCTGCCCGACGCCGAGCGGCTGACCCGGTTCGGTCAGTTCCTGCGCTCGTCCAGCATCGACGAGCTGCCCCAGCTGTGGAGCGTGCTGCGCGGCGACATGAGCCTGGTCGGCCCGCGCCCGCTGCCGATCAAGTACCTGGAGCGCTACTCGGCCGAGCAAGCCCGCCGCCACGAGGTCCTGCCCGGCATCACCGGCTGGGCCCAGGTCAACGGGCGCAACGCGCACGACTGGGAGGTGAAGCTCGCCTTCGACACCTGGTACGTCGAGAACTGGAGCCTGGCCCTGGACGTGACGATCCTCGCGAAGACGGTGATGCGGGTGCTCGCCCGGCGCGACATCTCGCAGCCGGGTCACGCGACCATGCCGGAGTTCTTCGGCGCGGCCGAGCAGCGCGGCGACGGCCGCCGCGCCGGGGACGGCTGAGCGGATGAGCGATCGCCGCCGCATCTACCTTTCGCCGCCGCACATGGGCGACGAGGAGCGCGGCCTCCTGCTCGAGGCGTTCGACTCCAACTGGATCAGCACGGTCGGGCCCCAGGTGACCGCGTTCGAGGCCGAGTTCGCGGCGCTGGTCCCGGGTGCCGACGCGGCGGCGCTGTCGAGCGGCAGCGCGGCGCTTCACCTGGCGCTCATCCTCCTCGGCGTCGGCCGCGACGACGAGGTGCTCTGCTCCGATCTCACCTTCGCCGCCACCGCCAACGCGATCGCGTACCAGGGTGCGGTGCCGGTCTTCATCGACAGCGAGCGGGCGACCTGGAACATGGATCCGGCGCTCCTGGCCGAGGAGCTGGACGAGCGGGCCCGGCGCGGCCGGCTGCCCCGCGCGGTCATCACCGTCGATCTCTACGGCCAGTGCGCCGACTACGACCCGATCCTGGCCGCGTGCGCGCGCCACGGGGTCCCGGTGGTCGAGGACGCGGCCGAGGCGCTCGGCGCCGACTACCGCGGCCGCCCGGCCGGCAGCTTCGGCGCGCTGTCGGTCTTCTCGTTCAACGGCAACAAGATCATCACCACCAGCGGCGGCGGGATGCTGCTGTCCACCCGGCTCGACTGGATCGATCGGGCGCGCTCGCTGTCGGCCCAGGCCCGCGACCCGGTCCCGCACTACGAGCACTCCGCGATCGGCTACAACTACCGGCTCAGCAACCTCCTGGCCGCGGTCGGCCGCGGTCAGCTCCGCCGCCTGTCCGAGCGGGTCGATCAGCGCCGGGCCAACAACGCCTTTTACCGGGCCGCGCTCGCCGACCTCGACGGCATCGAGTTCATGCCGGAGGCGCCGACCGGCCGGTCCAACGCGTGGCTCACCTGCCTCACCGTCGATCCGGCCCGGTTCGGCGCCACCGCCGAGCAGATCCGCGTCCACATGGAGTCGCACGCGATCGAGGCGCGCAACGTGTGGAAGCCGATGCACCTGCAGCCGATCTTCCGCGGCCTGTCGGTCCGCGGCGGCGCGGTGTCCGAGGACCTCTTCGCTCGCGGCCTGTGCCTGCCGAGCGGCAGCAACCTGACCGACGAGGACCGAGCCCGCGTCATCGACGCGTTCCGCTCGGTCCCGCGTCGGGGCCGCTGAAGCTACTCGGGCTTCAGGACCAGCGGCAGCTGGAAGTCGGCCGAGGTCGGCTTGCCGTCGTCGTCCTTGGGCGCGCCGAACCGCCACTTGGTGGCCAGGTCCTTGATGCAGGCGTCGACCGTCGCGTCGAAGCCCTTCACGTCGACCTTGGTCACGCCGCCGGTCGGGCCGACCGTGAAGCGCAGGTTGATGCGGCCGCCCGCGTTCGGGTCCTGCTTGAGCAGGCGCTGGTGGCAGCGCTTGATGCCCTGCAGGTAGCGCGAGCGGATGATCTTGGCCACCGAGTCCGGATCGAGGGTCGACTCGCTGATGTCCTCGACGTCGAACGTGGCGCGCGAGACTTTCTCCTCGACCTTGGTGCCGACCTCGGTGCCGCCGCCCGGGCCCTTGATCTCGCCGCCGCCCTTGCCGGAGCCGATCCGGCCGGTGTCGGGGCCGCGCGTGCGCCGCCCGCCGCCCTCGCCGATCGAGCCGATGTCGCGGCCCTCGGCATCCTTCAGCGCCTTGTCGAGCCCGGTCCCCTGATCGGTCTCGTTCATCTTGCTGTAGCGGCCGCCCTTGCCCTCGTCGCCGGCGATCGCCGCGATGAGCGCCGAGTCCTGGATCGTCTCGGAGATGGTCGCGTCGTCGGGCGCGCCCTGGTCGCTGCCGGTCGAGTCGTCGGGGGTCTTGGCGCCCTTGCCGGTCGACGGCTTGCTGATGGTCCGGTCGCCGGCCGGCTCCTTCACCACCTCGGCGGTCCCGGTCTCCTTGACCTCCACCGTCGTGGCGATGACCTTGTCCTTGAAGGTGTCTTCCTGGAACTGCCGGTAGAGGTTGTCGGTCGCGGAGTAGACCGTGCGGTCGTACTGGAGCGCGTAGAGCGCCACGCCGAAGTGGAGCAGGACCGAGATGGCCAGGATGACGGCCAGCATCGGGTCGATCCGGTCGGCCAGGGTCCCGCGCACCGACGCGGGCAGGCGCGGGCGCGGCTGCAGCGGCGGCGCCGACACGAACTGGAACAGGAGCTTCATCTGCCCCAGCTCGACCTTGCCGCGCGCGCTCTCGACCAGCGGGACCGACCAGTGGTTGCCGCGCCGGTCCGCGCCGCGCCCCTTCAGCTGGTCGAACGTGTAGACGTTGGTGCCGTCGGACAGCCGCCCGTCCATCCCGTCGGTGAAGTGGAGGACGTAGCGCCCGTTCTCGACGGTGAAGAGCTGCCACGAGCGCGGCAGGCTCTCGATCGGGATGGTGAAGGTGTTCTTGGCCGACTGCCCGACCGTGATGTGCTCGCGGCTGCGGAACAGGCGCTCGTCGATGAAGTGCTCGCCCAGCGCGATGCCCACGCGCAGGCTGCGCACCGCCGGCCCGCCTCCGTTGCCAGCACCGCGGCCGGCACCCCCGGCGCCGCCTCGCGAACCCGACCTGGACGCTTGCGTGGCCATGTCAGAAGGGCGCCTTCCTGGTCGCTTCGATGACCTTGGGCAGGAAGTCCTGCGTCAGGGTCTCCCATTCGTAGTTGATGGTCGACGCCTGCAGCGCGTAAATCACGGTCGGCTTCGGCACCTTTCCGCAGACCACGAACGCCTTCTCGATGACGAAGACCTTGCGACCGTCCGGGCCGATCACCGTGCGGTAGTTCTTCTTCTTGGTCTTCTCGCCGCCGGCCTCGGCGTTGTCGCCCTCGTCGCACTTCTCGGCCGACTGAGCCCGCACCGGTCGCGGCGCGCCGGCCATCACCGTCGCCGCCAGCCCGGCGGCCAGACACCATCGCGGCAGACACCATCGCGTGATTCGATTCATGAGATCGCTCCTGGCCCCGGATCGGCTACGGGGTCGTCCCCGGGGCCTTGGCCGCGTCTGGCTTCGTCGAGTCTTCCTTGGCCTTGTCGGCGGCGTCCTTGGCCTCGCGCACCTTGCGCTTGGCGTCGCGCTCGGCTGCCTTCTGCCGCGCGCGGCCTTCCTTGTCGATGAGCTTCTGCGCCACCGCGACCTGCTCGTCGGCGAGCTTCTGGTCGGCGCCCGGCAGGCGACGGTACTCGTCGAACTGCGACTTGGCCCGCTGCAGCCGCTTGACCATGTCCATGTCGGCCCTGCCCTCGGGGAACGGATCCGCGTCGAGGTAGAGCAGGCCGGTGTTGTAGTACGCGTTGGCGTAGTTGCGGTCGGCCGCCAGCGCCGCCTTGTAGGTGCGCTCCGCCTTGAGCAGGAGCTCGTTGCGACGGGCGATGTCGCTGGTCCCGAACTCGGCTGACTGGCCGCGATAGGCCGAGCCGAGGTTGGTCAGCGACGACGCGGTCTTGTAGCCGAGCTGCCCGGTCAGCCGCTCGTACAGCGTGACCGCGTCCTGGTAGCGCTTGTTGCGCAGGAAGTGGACGCCCAGGTTCATGAGCGCGCTCTTGTAGTTCGGATCGATCGCGACGGCCTTCTGGTACTCGTCGAGCGCCTGGTCGTTCCGCTTGTTGCGGTCGTGGATCAGGCCGAACAGGAAGTGCAGCTTCTTGTTGCCGGCCCCGTTGCGCTCCAGCGCCTTCTCCAGCACGTCCTGGACCAGGTCGTAGTAGCCCTTCACGTAGTAGGCCTGGGCCAGCAGCACCATCGCGTCCACGCTGGTCTCGTCCACCGCCAGCGCGGCCTTCGACTCGTTGATGGCGAAGTCGGGGTCCCTCGAGCTGTCGAGCGCGGTCTGCCCGCGCTTCAGGTGCTCGGCGACGCGGCGCTGCTTCTCGGCCGCCGGCAGGTCGAGCCCGGGCGGCTGGATCCCGGTCGGGCCCTCGGCGCCCGCGGCGCCGTCGGCTCCGCCGCCGGCGGTCGCGCCTCCCGTCTGCCCGCCGGCCGCGCCGCCGCTCGACGCCGTCGGGGTGGTCGCGTCCTTCTTGTCCTTGCCGCCGCAGCCGGCCGCGGCCGCGATGGCCAGCACCACGGCGGCGAGGGAGCGGACGGAGAGCGGGCTCACGAGGGAACCAACGCCCGAACCAGCCAGCGGATCTGTCGTGCTCATGGCTTCTCCGTGCCTTCGGCGAGCGGCGCGCGCTGCACCGGGAACTCCTCCTGCGAGATGAAATCGTGCAGGCGCTCCTGGGCCAGCTGGGTCCACTGATTCGCGATGCCCTGCGTCTTGCCGGTGTCGACCACCTTTTGCCACTGAAGCTTGGACTGATCCTCGAGCGGCTTCACCAGCCCCTGGAGGACCTCCATGTACTGGGCCTGGATGCCCTTGTCCGGGTACTTGGCATCCATCTTCAAGATCTCCTTCGGGATGGGGATCTCGGCGATCTTGAGCGCCTGGAAGTAGAGCGTGTCGCCGATCCGCTCGAGCGCGGCCAGGCCCCACGGCCCCGACTCGTACTTCGCCAGCCCCAGGTACTTGTTGCGCGTCTCCTGGGACAGCTTGTCGAGCGCGCTCAGCACGCGCTCCGCCTCGCGCTTGGTCTTGGGCGCGCTCTTGATCTTGTAGCCGGCGAACTTCTGGTTGTAGAAGGCCTCGACCGTCTCGAAGTCGTACTCGGCGGCCATGTCGGCCGCCGCGGTGTGAGTCGGGCGGCCGACCGTCGACCACGCCTTGATGGTGGCCTTCTTGGCTGCCTCCACCTCACCCTTCTTGCTCCGCTTCTCGTAGACCTTCGCCATGTTGTAGTACGAGAAGACGTAGTCGTCCGCGTTGCCCTGGTCGAGCCCGTATTTCTTGCGCCAGTCGGCGTAGGCGGCGGACAGCTTCTTGGCATCGCCCGCGGTGGACCAGATGCGCGCGATCGCCCAGGTGGCGCGGTCGGCCTTGCGGCGGTCCTTCTCGCTCGACGCGTACCTCTTGTAGAGCGAGACCGCCCCGGTGCCGGGCGCCCCCGCCGGATCCAGGTACACCCGGTCGAGCTCGCGGATGACCGCGGCGTTGAACAGCGCGGTCAGCTGCAGCTGCTCGAGCGACAGCTCGAAGGTGGGCGGCACCTTGCGCCCCTTCTCGGTCGCCACCCGCACCACGTTGAGGTAGCCGTCGACCGCGGTCTTGTAGTCGAACGCCTTGTAGTTCGACGCGGCGTTGTTGTAGAGCGCGGCCAGGTAGTACTCGCTCTGGCGGAACTCCGGCGCCGGGTTGTCGGTGAACTCCTTGTACAGGTACACCGCGGTCTTCGGCTTGCCCGACTTGTCGTACGCGACCGCCGAGTTGTAGAGCGCGACCGGGATGTTCGGATCGCCGGGGGTCGCGTTCTTGACGTAGCGGTAGAACGCGACCGCCGCGACGTCGTACTTCTTCTCCTTGAACAGGTCCTCCGCCTCGCGGAACTCCTTGGACCGGTTCTGGGCCCGGGCCAGCTGGATGTCCTGATCGGTGCCGCACCGCTTCGAGATGAACTTCTCGTTGGTCTCGCGGAACTTCTCGTCCTTGCCCTGGATCTCGTAGATGGCGAGGAGCCCGTCCTTGGACTTCACCGCCTCCGGCGTGCCGCAGAACTTGTCGAAGGTGAGCTCGAAGCGGGCCGCCGCGTCGTCGAGGTGGAGGAAGCGGTACGAGACGATCCCGGCCAGGAGGCCCATGTTGGGCGCCGACGACGGGTCGTTGATGATCTGCTGGTACTCGTCGAGCGCGGTCTGCAGCTCGAGGTAG
Source organism: Kofleriaceae bacterium (assembly GCA_035489015.1). Taxonomy (GTDB): domain Bacteria; phylum Myxococcota_A; class Polyangia; order Haliangiales; family Haliangiaceae; genus DATFRY01. Next base: position 56,795 of record DATHKR010000158.1, read on the forward strand.
AGCGGCGGGATGTCGAGCGGGCGGATCGGCTTGGGCATCGCCTTCAGCGACTCGATGGTCGGCTCGGGCGGCTCGCCCAGCTGCCCGGCCTTCACCTGGCGGTCGATCTCGGCCTGGTAGGCCTGGATGATCGATCGCGCCGACTTCTCGAAGCGAGCCTCGCTGAGGTCGCGGTGGTCGCGCACCCACTTGTAGTGCGGGATCGCGGCCATGTACTGCTCGGCGAAGAAGTTGGTCTCGCCCAGCCGGTACGTGAACTCGTAGACGTCGTTCGAGGTCGGGTACTCGTCGATGAAGCGCTGGTACATCTCCGCCGCGCGCCGGTACAGCGCGACGTACTTGTCGTGGGCCTGCGGGGTCGGCTGCGCGCTGTAGGCGGCGCGGGCCTGCTGCGCCTCCTTGTGGATGTTCTCGGCCGCGGCGCGCAGCATCCGCTCGCGGATGCGCTGCTGCGCCTCCATCGCCTCGCGGTTGGTCTCGTTGGCCGTGTACCAGGCGGTGCCCGGCGAGTACGCCGCGGCCAGCTTGCCAGCCTCGGCGTCGGCGGCCGAGCTGTCTCCCTTGGCCTCGTAGGCCAGGACGATCTTCTGGTGGACCAGCGGATTCAGCGGATAGAGCGGGTACTTCTCGATCGCCACCCGCCAGGACGCGATCGCCTGCTCGTTGGCCTCGAGCACCTTGAACGTGTCGCCCAGGGTCTCGAAGACGTCGCGCACGTGCGGCTCGTCGAACCGGCCCTGGTAGAACTTCATCGCCCGCTCGAGGGCGCGGGCCGGGTCCGGCTGCTCGTCGAGCGACCACGGATCGGTGAACGCGATCGCGATGTACTGCAGCGCCTCGGGCCGGAGCGGCAGCGGCTCCTTGCCCTGCGCCACCAGCGCGTCGGAGTAGGCCACCGATTCGTCGAACGCGGCGATCGCCTTCAGGAAGTCGTCGTTGCGGTAGTACGACCAGGCCAGCTTGTAGAGCGCCTCGTCGTAGTACTTGGACTTCTTCTGCCGCGCGACCTTCTCGTACGCGGCGATGGCCTCGTTGAGCTCACCGGGGGTGAGGAAGTGGATGTCGCCGACCCCGCGCACCCAGGCGTCCTCGACCAGGTCGCGGTCCTTGGTCGACGCGACGCAGTCGGCGTACGGGTTGCGGAACGACGCCTTGGCCGCCGACGCGGTGGCCAGGCGGACCTTGTCGCGGTTGGGCGCCGGGGGCGGCTCGGCCATCGGGTTGTACTTGTTGCCGCACACCAGGCCGCGATAGACCGCGAGCGAGCGCCGGTCCTCGCCGGTCTCCTTCAGGTAGTAGGCGAGCAGGTACATGGCGCCGGCTCGCTGGCGGTAGTCGGGGAAGCGCTGGATGATCTGCGTCCACAGCCCGATCGATCGCGAGTAGTCGGCGCGCTGGGTCGAGTCGTCGGCCAGGGAGTCCGCGGCGGCGGCGCTGGCGGCGTCCGGCGCCGCCTCCTGGGCCTCGATCGCTGCGTCGAACTTCTTCTCGAACTCCCAGTTGGACTCGTCCAGGTAGAGGTCGGCCAGCCGGAACATCGCGTCCGGCGTGAACTGCGGGTGGTTCGGGTAGTCCTTGATGAACTTGACCAAGAGCGCGATCGCGTCGAGGTGGCGCTTGCGCTGCTGCGCCTCGGTCCGCGCGATCTGATCGGCGTAGCGCTTCTCGAGCCGCGTGCGCCTGTCCTGGTACTGGCCGAACAGGTAGTCCTTGACCCGGTCGTAGTGCGCGTCGGCCGCGCGCTGGTAGCGCTTGACGTCGCTCTCGATCTCCTTGAGGACATCGCGCTCGGCCTTGCTGTAGGGCCGCCCGGCCGGTCCGGTCGGGACCTCGGGCTTGGGCGGCAGCACCTGCTTCGGACCGCCGACCGCCGGGCCGCCCGGCCCGCCGCCGGAGGGCGCGGCGCCCGCGCCGACGCTGCCGCCGACGCTGGCCCCGGCCTTGGCACCTGCGGCCGGCTTGCCACCGACGCTGCCGCTCGCGCTTCCACCGACGCTGACCCCGGCCTTTCCGCCCGCGCTGCCTTTCGGCGCGGCCGGCGCGGCCGGTCGGTCGGCGTCGGGCTTGTCGGCGTCGGGCTTGTCGGCGTCGGGCTGGCCGGCCGGAGCGCTCGGCTGCGCGGCCGGCTTCTTGCCCGGCTGGCCGCCTCCCTGCGCGATCGCGACGCGGCCGGAGAGCGGCGCGGCCAGCGTGGCCAGCCCCGCGATGTGGAGGACCATCCGGCGGAGGCGCGGCGTCACGGCGTCCCCCCCGGGTTGCGGACCTTCGGTGCGTCACCGCCCGTGCTGGTATCGGGACTGGTGCCGGTCGGCGCGGTCTTCGGCGGCGGCGCCTGCGGCGCGGGTGCGGTCTTCTCGCGCACCTCCTGCACCACGTCGGCGAACTCGGCGTCGAGCGTGCGCGCCTCGCGCGCCTGATCCAGGGTGAGCCGCCGCAGCGTGCGGTCGGAGCCCTCCTTGATCGACCAGGCGACGTCCACCACACCCACGTCGGAGCGCATCATGACCTCGTAGAGCTTCTTGGCGACCACGGTGAACGCCATGCCCAGCACCTCGCCACCGAGCGCGTGCGACTCGCCGTCGTAGTTGACGTACTCCTGCTTGTACGCGCCCAGCTTGGCCTGCTCGTCCTCGAGCGTGGCCCGCACCTCGACCAGCGCCTCCTCGACGATGGCGTCGATCTTGGCGTTGGCCTGGTCCAGCCGATCGGCGATGCCGTCGGCCTGGCGAGTCAGCCCGGCGATGCGTGCGAGCTCGCGCCGCTCGTCGCCGCCGGCGCGCCCCGACAGCGTCTCGATCAGCTTCTGCTCCGCCTCGAGCGAGGCGCGCAGCCGCGCGCGCAGCTGGGTGCGCCTGACCGCCAGGTCGTCTCCGGTGCCGGCCCGGTCCATGGCCAGGAGCGTGTCGTCGCGGATCGCGTCGAGCTCCTTCTTCAGCGCCTCGATCTCGGTCCGGTTGAGCTTGATCTCGGCCTTGAGCTCGGCCATGTCGCCCGCCTTCACTTCCTTGTAGCCCTGGTCGGCGAGGAACTTCTCCATCGCGACCAGCTGGGCCTCGGCGTTGCCGATGATCGTGAACGCCTCGGCCGACCGCTTGTCGACCTCGACGGTGCGGCCGCGCGCGCGGGCGATGCGGGCGCTCTCGGCCACCGCGGCGTCGGGCAGCGCGCGCAGCTGGCGGGCCGCCTCGGTCCGCTCGCGCGACAGCCGGGCCAGCTCGTCCCGGTCGCCGCCATCGGCGTGGCGGCCGATCAGCTTCTGCTCCTGCGCGGCCAGCTCGAGGCGCATCGCGTAGACGTCGTCCATGATCTCGGTCGCGCGGACTCGCTTGGCGGCCAGCCCGGGGAAGATGTTCACCCGCGACGGGGTCGACAGGGCGTACTCGAGCCGCCGGATGGTCTTCTCGGCGATCTCGACGTCCCCCTCGACCTGGCCGAGGTCGCCCTCGACCGCGACCACGCGCCCGACCTCCGGCTCGTCGCGCAGCCACGACGCCGCCACCTCGGGCAGGGTCGCCTTGATGTCGAAGGTCTCGGCGTGGCGACCGGTGATCTGGGCCAGGTAGTCCGATGGGGACCGCTTCTCGGCGATGGCGCGATCGAGCTCGGCGCGCGGCTTCTCGAACACGCCGCGCAGCTGCTCGAACACGAACACCGCGCGGTCGTACTCGTCGCCGGCGGCGCGCGTGTTGCTGGTGTCGTTGAGGCGCTGCGCCTTGCGGATGCGCAGGTTGCCCTCGAGGATCTTCACGTTGGGCAGCCGGGTCGACATCGGGTCGCTGAGCGCGAGCAGCTCGAGCGCGCGCAACGCCTTGTCGAACTCGCGGTTCTTCACATAGACCCAGGCGACCTCGAACATGGTCTCGTCGAACAGCGGCGACCGGCGCGAGATCTCCAGGTAGCGGTCGATCGCCTTGGACGGCTGGTTGCGCTCGTAGTGGATGCGGCCGAGCGCCATCTGCGACAGCTCGACCACCTGGCGCTGCTCCTTGGACTTCGGCACCAGCCGGACGACCTTCTGGTACTCGGTGACCGCGCGGGCCAGATCCTTCTTGGCCACGTGGCTGGCGCCGACGAAGTAGCGGGCCTGGAAGTAGTACTTGGACTTGGGGCCGACCTGGTTGAACTGGGCCAGCGCCTGGTCGTAGTTGCCGCTGTAGAAGTAGTACTTGCCGCGGACGTACGGCACCGACGAGCGCCGCTCGGCGGCGGGGACCGCGTCGAGCAGGGCCAGCCACTTCTCCACGTTCTCCGAGTCGTTGAGCTTGAGCGTGAGCTCGATGAGCCGCTCGAGCGACTGCTGGTAGAACCTGCTGCGGGTGCCGCGCTCGACCACCAGCTTGGTGAAGTAGCTGCGCGAGGCGACGTAGTCCCCCTTCATGAACAGGGACTCGGACAGGTAGTAGAGCGCCTCGTCGTAGACCTTGTGGTTGGGGTAGCGCTCGACCACGTCGTAGAGGACGATCGCGGCCTCGTCGTAGTTGCCGATGCCGAAGTTGACCTGGGCGTCGATCGTGCGGCGGGTCGGCACGTCGCGCCCTCGCCCCGGGGTCGCGCCGATCTCGCTGGGCCTGTGGATGCCCTTGGCGATGACGTTCACCTCGGTCTGGTAGCCGCCCAGCTTGGTGCCGATCTGGCCGGTTCGGTCGGCGGCGGCGCTGCGCGCGCCGACCAGCGCGACGGCGCACGCGCATGCCGCCGAGAGGCGGAGCCTGACTGACATCTGGCTCACTCCTTGGCCACGCTGACCTGGAAGTCGAGCGCGGGCCTGTCTTCCAGGGGCGTCGTGGTGCCGCCGCGCTCGTAGCCGATCACGCGGATGGTCAGCCCCTTGCCCTCATCCACGGTGAAGGTGTGGCTCGACTTGACCGTGAACTTGTACTTCTTCAGATACCGGAACACGCCGTAGCCATGGCCGCGGTAGATCGCCATGACGCTGAGCGTGTGGCTGCCCGGCGTGATCGGCCCGGACAGGATGTCGAAGTTCTTGGTCTCGTGCATCGCGCCGGAGTCGTCCTTGCGGGTGAAGATGGTCGTGCCATCCAGCGCGTAGATGAGCTGCACCAGCCGGTACGAGCTGCCCATCTTGTTGATGTGGATGATGCCGGCGCGGGCGCCGATGCCGCCGCCGAGCACCGCTTCCTTCAGCATCTCGACGCGGGCCTTGGCCCGCCAGGCCCGCTCCTTCAGCGCCTGCACTCGCTGCTCGAGCTGGCGCAGCCGGATGTTGACCGGCACCTCGCTCGACGGCGCACCGGTCGGCGCTGCACCTACCGCCGGAGCACCCGCCGCGGGGGCGCCCGCCTTGCCTGCGACCGGCTTGGCTGCGCCCGGCTTCGCGGCGGCCGGCTTGTCGGCCGGCCGGGCTGCTGGCTGCTTGTCGCCCGGCTTCGCGGCGCCCGCCGGAGCCGGCTGCGCGATCACCTCCGCTGTCGTCGCGATGACCACGACCGCGGCGAGCGCGGCCGTGAGGCCGACGAGACGGAGGGCGGAGCCGCAGCGAGCGGCTGACATGGGCGAACGCATGAGGGGTCTCCTGCCAGGTGAGGGCCGTGACGGACAGAAGCCTCCCACCGATTTAGTGGATTATGTTGTAACATCGCCAATTTGAGGCGGCAAGGGAAGCTGCTCGATCAGGCCGCGTTTCGTGAAACCCGCCACACTTCGTTCAGCAGCTCCTTGACGCCCTGGCCGGTCGCCGCCGAGATGGCGCGGACCTCCACGCCGCGGTCGGCGAACGCCTGGCGGATCTCCTCCCACCGCTCGCGCACCTCGGTGATGTCGACCTTGTTCAGCGCGACGACCTGGGGGCGCTTGGCCAGGTCCGGCGCGTAGCGGGCCAGCTCCCGGTTCAACGTATCGAAGTCAATCAGAGGATCGCGATCCGGGCCGGCCAGCATGGACGCGTCCAGGAGGTGGATGAGCACCCGGGTGCGCTCGACGTGGCGCAGGAACCGGTGGCCCAGGCCGGCCCCGTCGGCCGCTCCTTCGATGAGCCCGGGAATGTCGGCGATGATGAGCTGGCGTTCGTCGCCGAGGTCGGCCACCCCCAGGTTGGGAACCAGGGTGGTGAACGGGTAGTCGGCAATCTTCGGTCGGGCGCGCGAGACGCTTGCGATGAGGGTGGACTTTCCGACGTTGGGAAAGCCGAGCAGGCCGACGTCGGCGAGCAGCTTCAGCTCGAGTCGGAGGCTGCGCGCCTCGCCGGGGGTCCCCTCGGTGGCGGTGCGCGGGGCGCGGTTCCACGGGGTGGCGAACTTGATGTTGCCCTGACCGCCGGTGCCGCCGCGCGCCGCGACGAAGCGCGCGCCCGGCTCGGCCAGATCGGCGAGCAGCTGGCCCGACTCGACGTCGTAGGCCACCGTGCCGACCGGCACCTGGAGCAGGAGCTCGTCGCCTCCCTTGCCGTACATGTCCTTGGTGCGGCCGTCGCCGCCGCGCGGCGCGCTGTAGTGGCGGCGGTACTTGAAGTCGAGCAGCGTGAGCAGCTGCGGATTCGCGACCAGGACGACGCTGCCGCCGTCGCCGCCGTCGCCGCCGGACGGGCCGCCGCGCGGGACGTGGGCCTCGCGCCGGAACGCGACGCAGCCGTTGCCGCCGTCGCCGGCCTTCACCTGGATCGTCGCCTCGTCGATGAACTGCATGTCCCGCCCGGCAGGTGTAGTGGGCCGCGCGGCCCGGTTCAAGCGCGCATTCAGGGGATCGCCCGGGTCGGGTCACGGCGCCGGGGCTGGCCGTCCGTCCGCGCCCGCGATCGGTTCGCAGAGCGGAGGCGCCAGAGCGGATCCAGTCGCAGCCGCGAGTGGATCCGCGGCGGCGGGTCGAACCGGAGCGGCCGTGACCGCCGCGATGAGCCGGATCGCCGCGACGGGTGGAGCCGCGGCGATCGGGGGAAACTAGGAAGCGGCCTGCGTCTGCATCTCGAGCGGGTAGACCGACACCTTGCGGCCGGTCTTGCCCTGGCGCTCGTACTTGACGATGCCGTCGATCTTGGCGAAGAGCGTCCAGTCCACGCCGGTGCCGACGTTCTGGCCCGGGTGGACCAGGGTGCCGAGCTGGCGGACCAGGATGTTGCCGGCCAGCACGTGCTGACCGTCGTACTTCTTCACTCCGCGCCGCTTGGACTTCGAGTCGCGCCCGTTGCGAGAGGAGCCCTGACCTTTTTTGTGTGCCATGACCGTGTCTCCTTGATCGTGACCGGAGGCGCCTACTGCGGGCCCTGGACCGACTGGATCTTCACCGCCGTGTACGGCTGGCGGTGACCGTTGCGCTTGCGCTGGTTCTTGCGGCGCTTGAACTTGTAGACGATCAGCTTCTCGCCGAGCCCCTGCTCGACGATCTGGCCGGTCACGCGCGCGCCCTCGATGGCCGGGCGCCCGACGGCCACGGTCTCATCGTCGGAGATGAGCAGCACGCGGCTGAACTCGATCGCGTCTCCGGAACTACCGGGCAGGGTCTCGACGACCACGGTCTCGCCCGGCTGCACGCGGTACTGTTTGCCACCCGTCTCGATCACGGCATACATGGTGAGTCGCTCCAGCTTCTCGAAAGGATTGCGGAGTTTAGTCGGACGGCAGACGGCGTCAAGGGGGTATGGCCGGCTTCGCTGCGGCTGGATCGGCTCCTGGTTGAAGCTGGATCCGAATCATATCCCGAGCTTGTCCTTGAGCGGGCGCACCCGGTCGCGAGCCACCGGCAGCTGGGTGCCGGCCTGATCGCGAAGCCGGATCACCAGCCCGCCGCCATCGCCGAGGAGCTCGGCGACGAAGGCGACGTTGACCAGGGCGGCCCGGTGGACCCGCACGAAGCGGCCCGGATCGAGGCGTCGCTCGAGCGCGCTCAGGGTCTCGTCGATCACGTGCTCGCGGCCGGCCGAGACCGCGAAGGTGAGCTTGTCGGCGGCGTGGAAGTGGCTGATCTGATCCAGCTCGAGGAGCGTGACGCGATCGCCGAGGCGCGAGGCGATGCGCGACGGGGCGCGCGCGGACTGCATGGCGGCGAGCAGCGCGGACACGGCGTCGGCCGGAGCGGGCTCGGTCGCGGCCCGCTCGGCGCCTGCGCCCGCGGCGGTGAGGCGCTCCAGCTTGTCGAGCGCGCGATCGAGATCGACTCGCCCGACCGGCTTCAACAGATAGTCGATGGCGAGCACCTCGAAGGCGCGCAGCGCGTGCTCGTCGTGGGCGGTGGTGAAGACGACCAGCGGCGGTCGCTCGAGCCGCTCGAGCAGGGCGAAGCCGTCGATCTCCGGCATGTGGATGTCGAGGAAGACCACGTCGACCGGCTGGGCGGCGAGCGCGGTCACCGCCTCGGCCGGATCGGTGGCGGTGCCGACCACCTGGATGCGCCCGCTCTGGCGAAGGAGCGCGACCAGGCGGCGGACCGCGAGCGGCTCGTCGTCGACCACGAAGCCGGTCAGCGGCGGTCGGGGCGCGGTCACGGCGGCACCGCCACGGTCACCGCCATCCCGCCGCGGTCGGCGCGCTCGAGGGTGAGGCCGCCGTGTCCGGCGAACAGGACGCCGAGCCGCGACTCGAGGTTCTCGAGCCCGTGGCCGGGGCGGAGCTCGGCGCGCGAGAAGCCGTCGCCATCGTCCCACACCGACAGCTCGAGGCGGTCGCCGGCCCGGCGCGCGCGCACCCGCACCGCTCCGCCGGCTCGGCGCGGCGCGATGGCGTGGCGGACGCTGTTCTCGACCAGGGTCTGGACCGCGAACGGCGGCACCAGCCAGCTCTCCAGCCCCGGCTCGACCTCGACGTCGGCCCGCAGGCGCTCGCCCAGGCGGGCGGATTCGATGTCGAGGTAGTCGCCGACGATGCGGAGCTCGTCGCCGAGCGGGATGAGGCCGCGCCGGCCGGCGTCGAGCGAGAAGCGCAGCAGGCCGGCCAGCTTCTCGAGCAGCTGCTCGGCGCGCGCCGGATCGTCGGGGATGAGCGAGAGCACCGAGTTGAGGGTGTTGAACAGGAAGTGCGGGTGGACCCGGGCCTCGAGCGCGTTGAGGCGGGCCTCGGCGGCCAGCTCGCTGGCGCGCGCCTCGGCCAGCTGCGACTCGTCCACCCGCCGGCGCAGCCGCTCCCAGAACGTGGCGCTGATCGTGATGATGACGCCGATGACGAGCGCGACACGCGCCGAGTAGACGAAGCGCGGCCAGTAGGTCGCCGGCGGGGCGCCGAGCGCGACCAGGAGCAGCCCGACCAGCGCGCACGCGATGGCCGTCACGGCGATGAGGACCGCGGCGACCACCGACCAGCGGAGCAGCGGGGCGCGCCGGCGCAGGCCATGGAACAGCGGGTCCATGAGCGCCCCCACCGGCACGCCGATGAGCGCGGTGTACAGCAAGGCGATCGCGATGCTGCGCCCGACCACGGCGGTGCTGGTCTCCCCCTGCGAGAGGGCGAGCAGGAGCCCGGTGGCGGCGCCCACGGCCAGGCAGAGCCCGGCCGCGACGGCGAGCGCGCGCCAGCGGGATCGCATGGCCATATCCTAGTCGTTCGCGTGGCAGCCGCCGCACGCCATGGCGCGCGAGGCGGTGTCGCCGGCCAGGTACGCGCGGGCGCGCTTGCCGTAGGGCGAGGTGCCGGCCACTCGCTGGAGCTGCTGGTAGTAGGCGCGCGCCTTGCTCTCGTCGCCGCGCCGATGCCAGCCGTCGGCCAGGCCGTAGAGGAGCTGGCTGCGCGCGTGACTCGACAGGCGATCGAAGTGATCCTTCTGGAGGGCGAGGGCGCGCTCGTAGTCGCCGACCGCCTTCTCGAGCAGGCGGCCGCGCTCCGGCTCGGGGACGAACTGCGCGACCGCGAGCAGCGTGGCGCCGCGCGGGATGCGGGTCCCGACCTTGTCTGGCTGGATCTGGATGGCGCGATCCATCTCGGCCAGCCCCTTCACCCACAGCTCGCCGCCGCGCTGCCGGTCGCCGGCGCGGAAGGCCACGCCCGCGCGCATGATGAGCCCGCCGCCGTGCCAGACCATCGCCTCGGCGTGGTTCGGGTCGCGGGCCAGGGTGTCCTCGCACAGCTTCATCGCGCGGTCGAGGGCGGCTGTGTCCTGGTGCAGGAGGCCGGCGAAGAA
>DATHKR010000159.1:0-6559 GCA_035489015.1 Kofleriaceae bacterium
TCCATTGGGCCCCTTGGCACGGCCGGACGGACCGGCACCGCGTTTGCTCCAGCCGGGGGCATGCGACGACTCCTGCCGGTCCTCTCGTGCCTGGCCCTGGCCGGGTGTGTGGTTCTCGACGATCGAGGTAGTGACGGTGACGGCGACGACGGGTCGCCGCCGGACGCCGGACCGATCGAGCCACGACCCGACGCCGGACCGGGGCCCGATCGGTTCGATTGCGCGCCCGACGACGCCGAGGAGACGTATCCGGTGCGTGTGGCCGGGACGGTGGTCGACCACGCGACGGGAGAGCCGATCGCCGGGGCGGAGGTCGCGGTCGGCTCGGCCTGGCACCTGGGCGGAGGTCTTCCGCAGGAGTGTCCGCCGCTCGCCACGCTGACCACCTCCGAGGACGGGCGGTTCGGGCCGGCGACGGTGGACGTGACCTCGCCGCTGTTCGCCCCTCCCTACGTCATCTTCATGGTGACCGGCGAGGGGCTGGCGCCCACCGCGTCGGACCAGACCATGGACTGCGTCGACCTCGAGTGCGCGCCGATCGAAGACCACGTCGTGGCGGCTCCCTCCGGGGCGCTGGCGACCGAGTGGCGCCAGGAGCTCGAGCGCGGCGGCATGGAGGGCGCCGGGACCCGCGGGCTCGTGCTCTTCGCGTTCACCAACCTCGACGGCAGCCCGGCCGAGAACGTCGTCCTGTGGGAAGGCTTCTTCGAGGAGGACGCCCTGGATCCCGACCAGGAGGTCCGCTTCCTGGCCGCCGACCGCACCACGCTCGCCCCGACCAGCGCCATCACGACCGCCGGGTCCGGGCTGGCCCTCATCGGCATCGGCAGCGAGGAGCCGGACCAGACCGACAGCGCGTTCATCCGCGGGACCCGCGTCGCCGACCACTGGGAGGTGACCGGTGTCCTGCACGACCCGGGCTGGATCTTCGTCGAGGACAACCAGCAGGACCCCTGAGCCAAGGGCGAGGCCATGAATGGACCCTCATCCTGTCACTGTCACAGATACGGCACTCGCTACATGACACCCAGATCGAGCGCGATTGATGAGGTCATGCTCAGTGATTGCTGGTGATTCGCCCGTTCGCTTGATCTCCTCCACATGGCGTTTCCTGTGCATTACGTCGGCGAGTGCCACACACACTTTCGCGGAATCGAAGGGCCATCCCCCCCTGGCTGTTCCTCGCGGCGCTGGCCGCCTGCGGCGGCGGAGACCGAAGCCCGGGCGGGGGCGGCTCCGATGGACCTGGGCTGACCAGCCCGTGCGGACAGGCCTACGACTGCGACCCGGGCTGCGTGCCGATGGCCGCCGTTTGCGACGGCAAGGACGACTGCGGCAACAACTCTGACGAGGACGCCTGCGTCGAGCAGCGCGCCGAGCCGCCGACCTGCCCGGCAGGTGAGGTCGCCTGCCGCGACGGCGAATGCATCAGCGCGGCGTCGATCTGCGACGGCACCGCCGACTGCCTCGACGGGGCCGACGAGACGGAGTGCGACGACGGCGGCTGCTCGAAGCTGGGCGTCCGCTGCGGCGATGGCGCCTGCGTGCCCTGGACCAAGGCCTGCGACGGCGTGGTGGACTGCTCGGGCGCGCCGGTCGATGAGCGCGGCTGCCAGACGCTGTGCGGCGCCGACCAGGACGAGTGCCTCGACGGCAGCTGCGTCCCGGTCGCCGCGGCCTGCGACGGCAAGGTCGACTGCCCGGCCGACCAGGGTGACGAGCTCGGCTGCGAGACGCTGTGCGGCGCCGACAAGCTCGAGTGCGGGGACGGCACCTGCCTCGACCGCGCGCGCCGCTGCGACGGCAAGCCCGACTGCCCCGCCGGCGAGGACGAGGACCCGGGCAGCTGCGTCGCGTGCGGTCCCGACGACGTGACGTGCGGCGATGGAACGTGCGTGCCGGCCGACCAGCGGTGCGACGGCTACCCCGACTGCGATGGCGAGGAGGACGAGAGCTCATGCTGAACCGGCTGAACGCGGCATCCCTGACGGTGGTCGCGCTGGCGGCGCTCGCGGGGTGCGACGAGGCGCCGTCCTCGGCGCCCACGCAGGTCACCGACGAGGTGGCGGTCGACTTCCTCATCGACCAGGGCGAGCTCTCCATCCTGGCTGTCTACCCGCTGGAGGAGTGGATGGACGGCGCTACGCCCGGGGAGCGGACGCTGCGCTACGAGCTCCGCCGCTCGGGCGGCGAGGCCATCGTGAGCGGCTCCATCCCCGATCCGCGGGTCCAGCCGTGGGGGGGCGGCCAGACCGAGCCGGCCTCCGCGGGCGTCGGATCGCTGCGCCTGCCGGCCGAGCCGGGCCTCCTCGTGATCCTCGAGGGCACGCACGAGCTCGGGCACGCCGACTTCGATCCCGCGCAGGTGGCGTGGCAGGGCATCGAGGACCTGGAGGACCAGACGGCCGATGCGCGCATCGCCCTCACCACTGACGGGCCCCGTCGTGCCAGCGCCGAGATCGGCGCCGGCGGCGCGCCGCTCGCCGGACCCGGTCACACCCGGCCGGAGCCACCCGTCGACATCGGGCAGCCGGAGCGCATCTTCGGCAGACTCTCGCGGGCCGAGGCCGCCGACATCCTGTTCGTGCCCGAGGGCTTCCAGAAGAGCAAGCTCGCCGCCTTCCGCGGGCGCGCGACCCGGATCGCGCGCGAGATGCTCCAGCAGCTCTCGACTCAGCGCAACTTCCGCCCCAAGTTCAACATCTGGATCCAGGACGTCGCGTCCAAGGGCACCGGCATCGACGACGAGAAGTCGGGGCGCCGAGTCGACACCGCGTTCGGCGGGATCCGTCACAAGGACAAGGGGCTCAATCTGACCGGCGCCGGGTGGGCGAAGGTCAACGGACTCAAGCGCACGGTCCGCGCCGAGGTCGTGATCGTCATCGTCAACATCCCGGAGGGCGCGGGCGGCACCTACGCCAACAGCATCATCTTGTCACCCATCGGCGTGAACCAGCCGGCCGAGCTGGTCCACGAGATCGGCCACGCGCTCCTCAAGCTGGCCGACGAGTACGGCGGCGAGGGCCCGTGCCGCACCGAGAAGTCGGCCAACGTCTCGTCCTCGGCCAAGCGCGACCAGATCCCGTGGCGCGACCGGCTGACGCCCGGCGTGGCCCTGCCGACGCGGGGGGCGAATTCCTCGCGGCGCACGGTCGGCGCCTTCGAGGGAGCCCAGACCTGCGACCGCGGGCGCTTCCGCTCGCAGCTCGGATGCCGCATGCGCTCGATCGATCGCGGCTTCTGCGGCGTGTGCCTGGCCGCCTTCGAGCGCTTCTTCCAGACCCACCGGGGCGGGGGCGTGCCGGGCGGCTCGCCCTGCCGCGTCGACGTGTTCCGGGACGACGGGATCTGCGATACCTGCTTCGCCGACGATCCAGACTGCTTGGGTGCCGTCTGCGGCGACGGCGTGTGCGCCGGCAACGAGACCGACGCGACCTGCGCGGCCGACTGCGGATGCGCCGCGAGCGACTGCGATCTGGCGCCGTTCGGCTGCTACTGCGACCCGGGCTGCGCGGAGAAGGGCGACTGCTGCGCGGACATGCAGGAGAGCTGCCCGGCTGGCTGAAGGCGGTGGCGCGGGGGGGGCCGACGTGGGCGATCGCGTCCGTGTCGGCCCGGTTCGTCAGCCGAGGCTGCCAAACACCACGCAGCGTCGAGGCTACCTCGGTTATGTTCGGCCGATGAGACTCGTGTTGCTCGTGGCACTGCTCGGGACCTCGGTGGGGTGCAAAGGGGCGGCGGAGGAATCGAAGCTCCAGAAGGAGAAGGTCGATATCGCGCGGCTGCAGGTGAAGCAGCTCGCCAACGAGGCGTACCCGCGGTGGGCGATGAGCCACCCGGACAAGGAGTGCCCGGCCGCGCTCGACGAGCTCGCGGAGTACACGTCGAACGCGGGCAAGCCGTTCGTGGATCCGTGGGGGCAGCCGCTCTCCTGGGCGTGCGGAAAGTCGCTGCCGCCGGGCGCGCGCGGGCTCGCCGCGTGGTCCTCGGGACCCGACAAGAAGCCCGACACGCCCGACGACGTGCGGTCGTGGGAGCCGAAGACGCCCTGAGCTACGCCCGGTCGACGCGCGCCGCGTAGCAGCCGGGGCGCGCGTTGTGGACGTGCAGGTACGCGGTGTCGGCGTCGGCGAACAGGCGCTCGATCAGCGCCGCGAGCTCGGTGCCCGCAGGGATACGACTGGATGCCGGCCGCGGCGACCCGGAGCCGCCTCGCCCGTCGAGCGCGCGATCAGCCGCGATGGGCGAGCAGGCGAAAGGCGTTGCCGACGACGATGAGCGTGCTGGGGAAGGCTCGCGCCCTCCATCAGCGTCGCGGATTGAGGACCATGGCAACTCCTCGTAGCTCTGAGCTTCGTCGGACCGGGCCAGGGATGCCATGGCGCCCGGCCTGGCCTGGCCCGAGGCAGTAGGCGGTCGCGGCCGAGGTGATAGCATCGGCGGGTTGTCCGAGGAGCGGCGCCGGGTCGGATGGATCGCGCGGATCGCGGGTGCGATCGGCGCGTGGCTCATCTATCGCCTGATCTGGTTGTTCGGGCGAACCCACCGGCGCGCCGACATCGCCTGGCTGATGGGGCCGCTCGGCGGGAAGATGATCGGCGACGCGCCGTACCGCGACGTCGCGGCGGCCGAGGGCCTGACCATCGAGCGCGAGGCGCGCGCCGGGGGGCTGGTGCCGAGCTTCGAGCTGCTGCGCCGCGCCGGCTTCGATCCGCGGGAGGTGCAGCCGCTGGTGCGCGAGTTCTACGAGCACACGACCGGCTTCGCGATGGACGTGTGGAGCAAAGCGTACTTTCCGGCGAGCGTCGCGCTGTTTCTCCTGGTCAAGACGATCAGCCGCCAGGTCAATCAGCTCAACTTCCCGCTCTCGCCGCTCGATACCGCGCGCGGAGTCGTGAGCGAGATCATCTCGCTGCGGCGGCCCGACGGCAGCGTGCGCTACACGGGCTGGTTCCGCACGCTGGCGCACCAGCAGCATGTGCTCTACACCGGCTTCTACATGGTCGAGCGCGCCCCGAACGACGACGCGCCGTGCGTCAAGGTCGTGTTCCCGATGCCGCGCGGCAACGCCACGGTGGTGCTCCGCCCCGGGATCGAGCCCGACGGCTCGCTGATCCTCGACTCCAGCGGGAGGCGTTTCGGCGACCAGGGCTTCTACCGGGTCCAGGCCCTCGACGCAGACCGCGTCCGGGTGTGGCACATCAAGACCCTGCGCGAGCGGTTCCACGTGTTCGTCGATGAGCGCGGCGCGCTCCGCTGCGATCACACGGTGCGTTTCCTCGGGCTGCCCGTGCTCCGGCTGCACTACAAGATGGTTCGCGCGTCCGGGGCAGCGGCGCTCTGTTCGCCCTGAATCAGTACCCTTGACGGACGCCATGGCGCCCCGGCCTGGCCCCTGGCGGTCGCTACGGGATGCTCGCCGACTTGCCGACCCGGATGAGCCCGAGCTTCGCGGCGACCCTCTGCGACGCGACGTTCGCCGACGACGTACTGTACAGCGGGATGACCCCGCGCTCGCGGAGAGCGCGGGCCCACGCGGCGGTGACGGTGACCGCATGACCGCGACCGCGAAAATCGGGGTGGGTCTCGACGCCGGCCTCCGAGGCAGCCCCGTGGCGCCGCGCGCAGGCGCACACGGCGACGGCGGCATCGTCGACGAGAACGACCATCATCGGTTGGCGGGTCGCGACGTCCGGCAGCCAGTCCGGCAACCACCGGTGCAGCCAGCGCTCCTCGGTCGCCAGGACGGCGCCGGGGCGCTCGGCGATTCCCTCGGGGAATCGATACACCGGGCCGGCCTCGACGACCGGCGCCGAGAGCGCGTCGCAGATCGCGGCCAGGCATCGCGCCCCGGGAGCCGCGAGCAGCGCATGCACCCGCGCGGTCAGCTCGGGCGCGAGATCGACGCGCACGCGGCAGACGACCTCGTCCTCGGTCCACGCGAGGAACACGCGCGGCGCCCGCCCGCCGCCGGGCTCGTTCACCGCGACGATGTTCCCCACCGGATCGTGCGTGAACAGCGTCTGCGCGTGCAGCTCGAGAAGCTCGCGGGTCACGGTACACCTTATGCCATCCCTGGCCGGTCTCCGTCACTCTTGCTCGGCCGGCACGGGTCACTCTCCGCGGGCCCCGCGACCACTCAACACCGGTTCGTCAGAGAGATCTTCGACCGCATTGCCGACTGTCCCATCCCGGGGCGGTGGGGTCGCCAGAATCGACCATCCCGGGGATCGCGAGCTTCTTGATGATCCGACGGTCGATGTTGAAAGCCCGCACCCAGCAGGCTCTTCCATCTCCCTCATCTGCCGCGAGTCCATAGACAAGGAGATCGTGATCTCGGGGCCCCCGGGCGGAGGGTCGACGCGGCGACGACGGTGTCACAGGGGGACAAGGGGCCTCCGGCCCTGTCGCAGTCGATCGCTCCGACCTCGAGCGATTTCATGACCCCAATCTTCGCGCGTCTGCGCGTCTTGAAGCATGGGGCTGTCGATAGGGCTGGTCGGGCCTGCTCAGCCTACAGCCGGCGCCGAGTGTGCGGCGCCGGAACGCGTTTGATACC
>DATHKR010000160.1:0-46111 GCA_035489015.1 Kofleriaceae bacterium
CCGCACGATCGCCGGCTCCTGCCGGTGGTCGCGCGCGGCATCGAGCAGCTCTACGCCCTCGAGGTCGAGGTGCGCGCGCCGCGCCCGCTACCGCGCGCCGCCTACTACCCGCCGCGGCGGCGCTACCGGGCCGAGAAGCTCCTCGCTCACCTCGACCGGAGCGTGCTGCCCGGGTCCGGCTGCGACCTGGTGATGGGCTGGACCCGGGTCGACATCTCGACCACCAAGGCCGAGCACGTCGACTGGGGGATCCTCGGGCTGGCCTGGATCGGCGGCCCGTCCGGGGTGGGGTCGACCTTTCGCATGGGCCGCCGCGTCTCGCGCGAGGTCGCGGCCATGCGCGCGGTCAAGGTCGTGAACCACGAGCTCGGCCACGCGCTCGGCCTCGATCACCACGCGCGCGCGGGGTGTCTGATGGAAGACGCCGGCGGCACGGTCAAGACCGTGGACCGCGAGTCCGGCCTGCTCTGCGACGACTCTCGCCGCGAGCTGGAGGAGAGGCTCGGACTCGCGCTGCCGGCGCTGACCGAGTTCAGCTGGAGCCGCGTCCTCGAGTGATTGTCGCCGCCGGCACCGAGGTCGGCGGCTCTGCCGCGATCGGGATCGGCAGCCGCTGGGCCCCGGCGCCGTGCCGGCGCGAGGGCTCGAGCAGCATCGACAGCTCGTCGGCGTGCTCCTCCTCCTTGGCCAGCAGCTCCTCCATCATGCGGCGGGTGGTCGGGTCGTCGTCGCCCAGCCAGCGGATGATCTCGGAGTAGGTCGCGATCGCCACCCGCTCGGCGGCCAGGTCCTCGCGGATCATGTCGTCGAGCTCCACGCACTCGCGGTACTCGGCGTGGCTGCGGGTGTGCAGCCCCTTCGGATCCAGATCCGGATTCCCGCCCAGCTGCGCGATGCGACGGGCCACCAGATCGGCGTGGGCCTGCTCCTCGTTGGCGTGCTGGAGGAACTCGCTCGCCACCGAGTCTCCATGGACGCCGGGCGCCATGAAGTAGTGGTTCTTGTAGCGCAGGACGCAGACGATCTCGGTCGCCAGCACCTGGTTCAGGACATCGATCACCTGGCCGCGGTCGGCCTTGTAAGCGGAGGTGACCGCGCCGTCGTCCATCTTCTCGCGAGCGCGGCGGCGGATCGCCTCCATGTCGGCTCGGAACGGTTCCTTCATCGGGATGGCTCCTCCTTTGACGGCCCATTGGGGTTCACGAACCGTGCCGCGCAAGGCGGGCGAAACCGCTCGCACGCCGGAGCAGAACCGCGGCAACTTGCCTCACTGAGTCGCCTGCGCCACGCCCCGCCCCCCGGCGGTCGCGCCGTGGTAGAGAGGCGGGGTGCAAGACACCTGGACGCCACTCCGGGTCCTGGACTGGACCACGCGCCGCTTCGAGACGGCCGGCGTGGACAGCCCCCGGCTGGCCGCCCAGGTGCTGCTGGCCCACGCGCTCGGGTGCGATCGGATCGGGCTCTACGTCCAGTTCGACAAGCCGCTCGGCCCCGAGGAGCTGGCCCGCTACCGGGAGCTGGTCAGGCGCCGGCTGGCCGGCGAGCCGGTCGCGTACCTGGTCGGGTCCCAGGAGTTCTGGTCCATCGAGCTGACCGTCGACCCGCGCGTCCTCATCCCGCGCCGCGACAGCGAGACGCTGGTGGAGCTGGTGCTGGCCGAGATCCCGGATCGATCGGCCGCGCTGCGCCTCGCCGACGTCGGCACCGGCTCGGGCGCGCTGGTCCTCGCGCTCCTCCGCGAGCTGCCCGCCGCGCGCGCGGTTGCCACCGATCTTCACGCGGGCGCGCTGGCGCTGGCCGCGGCCAACGCCGCCCGGCTCGCCGTCGAGGAGCGGCTCGAGCTGCGCGAGGGCGATCTGCTCTCGCCGCTCGGCGACGAGTCGTTCGATGTCCTGGTCGCCAACCTGCCGTACGTGCCGAGCGGCGACATCGATCGGCTGTCGCCCGAGGTCCGGCACGAGCCGCGCGCGGCGCTCGACGGTGGCGTCGACGGCCTCGACCTGATCCGGCGCCTGGTGGCCGGCTGCGCCCGCCACATCGCCCCGGGCGGGCTGGTCGCGCTCGAGCACGGCTTCGATCAGGGGGCGCCGGTGCGCGAGCTCCTGGAGCGCGCGCCGGGGCCGTTCGAGCCGGCCCAGACCCGGGCCGATCTCGCCGGGCATCCGCGCGTCACCGCCGCTCGACTCCACGTGAATGCTTGATTTCATTCACTACGGGTGGTGACAGGTTCGGGCCCGGCCCGGTTTCGCCAGAGCCGGGTTCCCGCTAGCGTAGGGGCGCGGCGCGAGCCTGCGCACAGCAGCCCATCATGAATCGAAGCGATACCGCGTCGCGCTCCGCTGTCAGCGTCCCGGCTCCTCACGCTCGCGTGCGCTCCCCGCGCGAGCTGGCCGCACTCTCGCTCGGCGCGCTCGGCGTCGCCTTTGGCGACATCGGCACCTCGCCGCTCTACGCCATCCGCGAGTGCGTCTATGGCGCGCACGCGGTCCCGCCCACCGCCGAGAACGTGTACGGGATCCTGTCGCTGGTGTCGTGGTCGCTGATCCTGGTGGTGGCGCTGAAGTATCTGGTCTTCGTCCTGCGCGCCGACAACCACGGCGAGGGCGGCGTGCTGGCGCTGTTCGCCATGCTCACCCCGTCGCAGGCCAAGGCCGGGCGTGGGCTGGCCGCGCTGCTCATGCTCGGGCTGTTCGGCGCCGGCCTCCTGTACGGCGACGGCGTCATCACCCCGGTCATCTCGATCCTCGGCGCGATGGAGGGGCTCGGCGTGCGAGTGCCGGCGTTCCAGCCCGCCATCGTCCCGATCACCGTCGGTATCCTGGTCCTCCTCTTCATGGTCCAGCGCCACGGGACCGGCCGCATCGGGAGCGCCTTTGGCGTGGTGATGCTGGTCTGGTTCTCGACCCTGGCGGTGACCGGCGTCCGCGCGATCATGGTCCACCCCGAGGTGGTGCAGGCCATCAACCCGATCTGGGGGGTGCGCTTCTTCCTGCACCACGGCTGGCATGCGTTCTTCCTGCTCGGCGCGGTCTTCCTGGTCGTCACCGGCAGCGAGGCGCTCTACGCCGACATGGGGCACTTCGGCCGCCAGGCGATCCGGATCGGGTGGTTCACGGTGGTGATGCCGGCCCTGCTCCTCAACTACTACGGGCAGGGCGCCAACCTGGTCGCCCACCCGGCCGCGGCGGAGAACCCGTTCTACGCCCTGGCCCCGGGCTGGACGCTGTACCCGATGCTGGCCCTGGCCACCTGCGCCGCGATCGTGGCGTCGCAGGCCCTCATCTCCGGGCTGTTCTCGATCACCCGCCAGGCGATGCAGCTGGGCTACTGGCCGCGGCTCCGCATCATGCACACCTCGGCCGACGAGGAGGGGCAGATCTACATCCCCGAGATGAACTACTTCCTCATGACCGCGTGCATCGCGCTCACGATCGGGTTCGGCAGCTCGACGGCGATCGTGTCGGCCTACGGCATCGCGGTCACCGGCACCATGATCATCACCTCGTGCATGTTCTGGGTGGTGTCGCGGCGGCTGATGGGCTGGAGCACCCCCGCGGCGACGCTGCTGGTCGGGATGTTCCTGACCGTGGAGATCTCGTTCTTCGCGGCCAACGCGGTCAAGATCGCCTCGGGCGGCTGGTTCCCGCTGGTCATGGGCAGCGTGGTGTTCTCGATCATGACCACCTGGCGGCGTGGGCGGGACTACCTGGCCTACAAGGTCACCACCGACTCGCTGCCGCTCGAGATGTTCCTTGCCGAGGTCGAGGCCAACAAGCCGTACCGGGTGCGCGGCACCGCGGTGTTCATGACCTCGTCCGCGTCGGGCACCCCGTCGGTGCTGCTCCACTACTTCAAGCACAGCAAGGTGCTGCACGAGCAGGTGGTGCTGTGCACGGTGGTGGCGGAGCGGGTGCCGAAGGTGAAGCCGCAGAGGATGGTCGACGCGGCCGAGCTCGGCCACGGCTTCTGGAAGGTGACCGCCCGGATGGGTTTCATGCAGGACCCGGACGTGCCGGCGATCATGCGGCAGGCGCGCAAGGAGGGGGCGAACATCGACCTCTCCGACGTCAGCTACTACCTGGGCCGCGAGACGCTCCTCACCGGCGGCGGGGCGCCGATGGCGCGCTGGCGCAAGGTGCTCTTCTCGTTCCTGTCGCGCAACGCGCGCCCGGCGACGCAGTTCTTCCACCTGCCGCCCAACCGGGTGGTCGAGCTCGGCGCGCAGATCGAGCTGTGAGGCGAGCGCCGACATCCGCTCCGGCAGCGAGCCCGGCAGCTCGCGCGCTCCAGAGGTTGCGCGCGGCGAAGCCGCGGTGGTAGGCACGGATTCTTGGCTGACGCGCCGACAACGCAGGGCGGAGGTGGGGCGGGCTCCGGCGCGCCCGTGACCGAGGCGGTCAAGGCCGGGCGCGGCGTCCTCTACATCGCCTTTGCCAAGTTCTACTTCATGGTCGCCGGCGCGGTGCTCGAGCTGCGCCTGCCGACCGTGCTGGGCACGACCACCTACGGCGCCTACGGCGTCGTCAACTCGCTGGTCTCGCCGTTCAACAACGTGCTGGTCACCGGCACCATCCAGGCGGTGTCGCGGTTCGCGTCGCAGCGGCCCGACTCGGTCGGCGAGGTGCAGCGGACCGGGCTGCGCATGCAGCTCTACACCGGCCTGGTCCTGGCGATCGCGTTCGCCGCGCTGTCGCCGGTCATCGCCGGGCTGTTCCACGACACCGCCAAGACCGGCCCGATCATGCTGGCCGCGGTGATCGTAGCCGCCTACTCGTTCTACTCGGTCTTCATCGGCACCGCCAACGGGCGGCGAGAGTTCCACAAGCAGGCCGGGCTCGACATCGGCTCGGCCACCCTGCGCGTGTTCGGCATCCTCGGCCTGGCCGGGGCCGGCTTCGGCCTGTACGGCGCGATCGGCGGCTGGGCCGCGGCCGCGATCATCATCCTGCTGGTATCGACGGTGGTGATCGGGCTGCCCGGTCGCGCCACCGGCCAGCCGCAGGAGCTGCGCCCGATGATCGGCTTCTTCATCGGGGTGTCGGTCTATCTCATCCTGCTCAACTTCATCATGGTGTCGGACCAGCTGCTGCTGAAGCGGCTGTCGGCCGAGTGGTTCGCGGCCCACGGGGCCGACGCGGTCGCCGCGCTCCGCCCGCACGCGCCCGACTGGCTGATCGCCCGGCTCGGCGCGATCGACCCGGCCCACGCCGCCGACGGCCAGGTCGGCTACTACCGCGCGGTGCAGACCCTGGCCCGGCTGTCGTACCAGGCGATCATCGCGGCCACCTTCGTGGTGTTCCCGCTGGTCTCGCGCAGCACGTTCGAGCAGGACCGGGCTGCGACGGCCCGCTACATCCGCACCACGGTCCGCTACTCGCTCATCTTCGCCACCGCCATCGCCATCGTGATGGCGGCCAACCCGGCCCCGATGCTCGACCTCCCGTTCCAGGCCGACTACGCCGCGTTCGGCTGGCCCGCGCTGGTGGCGCTGTCGCTCGGCAACGTCGCCTTCTCGCTGTTCGCCATCGCCGGCACGATCCTGAACGGGGCCGGGCTCACCCGACACGCGATCGCGGTCGCCGCGCTGACCCTGGTCGCCGCGGTGACCGCCAACCTGATCGTGATCCCGATGTTCACGCCCGGTCGCTCGCTCCTGTTCGCCTGCAGCGTCGCCACCGGCGGGGCGATGGTGCTGGGCGCGACGGTCGGCGGGCTGGTGCTCCGCCGCCGGCTGGGCGCGTTCCTGCCCCTGGCCAGCCTGGTGCGAGTGGCGCTGTCGGCCGCGGCCGCCGCCGCGGTCGGCCGGATCATCCCGTTCGTCAGCCCGATCGGCACCCTGATCGAGGCGGTCGTGGTCGGGCTGGTCTTCCTCTTTGGGCTCGTCATCACCCGGGAGCTCGGGCGGGCGGACCTGGCGGCGCTGACCGGCGTGGTCCGGAGGCGCGGCGGGGGCGCGCGCTGATCCGCGGGGGGGCGGGGCTGGCGGTGATGGCCGCGCTGGCCGGGGCGGCCGCGCTGGCGGCGTGCGGCGGGGGTGCGGCCTCGAGCTCGTCCGATCTGGTCAAGGAGGTGCGCGGCTACAACAACGGGCTGCGCTGGCGCGACTTCTCGGCCTCCGCGATGCGGGTGGCCCCGGCGGCGCGCTCCGACTTCCTCGACCGGCGCGACAGGCTCGACGAGGACCTGCGCATCGCCGACTGGGAGATGACCCGCTTCGAGTACGACGAGAGTCGCTTCCGCGCGGTGGTGCAGGTCGAGTACCGGTGGCTGCTCGACTCGCGCGGCATCGTGCACACCACGGTCGCGCGCCAGTTCTGGGCCCGCCACGGGAACACCTGGCTGCTCGATCACGAGGAGCGGCTGCGCGGCGATCCGATGCCCGGGGTGAGCGAGCCGACCCGGGTGAAGCCCGGGCGGAAGGGCCAGACCACGCCCGACGGCGACAAGGACAACGCGGGGACCGAGCCGACCGACAAGGCGCCGGCAACACTGTGAATCAGGGTCCGGCGAACGGCCGATGTCCCCGCCCCTCCCGGCGACGATGCTGAGTCATCCGGGCTAGAATAGGGCGGCCTTGGCACCTGCGGACTTCGTTGAGCGCGGCCGCCAGCTCTGCGCCCGAGCGCAGTATCAGGAGGCGGTGAAGGTCTGTCGGCTCGGGCTCCTGGCCCACCCGACGGAGGTGGAGGGCCGGCTGGTCCTCGGCGAGGCGCTGCTCGCGCTCAGCCGGCACGACGAGGTGCTGGCCGAGATGCGGGTGGCGCTCGAGCTCGACAGCGACAACCCGCGCGCGCTCGGCCTGAAGGGCGCCTCGCTCCTGCGCAAGGGCGACGTGCTGCAGGCCTGCGACGTGCTGGCCCGCGCGGTGACCGCCTCGCCATCGGACCCGACCATCCGCCAGCTCTACGGCGAGGCTCGCAACCAGCGCGAGAGCGCCATGCAGGGGGGCGGACGAGGGCAGGGCAGGTGGAGCGGGCAGCCGTCGATGCCGCCGGTCCGCGACTCGCACGGGCCGCGATCCGACGTGCTCGCGGTCGGCGATCAATCCGGCACCATCGAGATCGATCCCGACATGGACGGCGTCGAGGTGGTCGGCTCGTCGGCCGGCACGCCGCCGCGCGACCGCGATCAATCCGAGCCGTCGATCGAGCTGTCGACCAGCGATCTGCTGCCCGGCGGCGCTCCGGCCGGCTACGAGAACCGCGGCATGTCGACCGGCAACGAGATCATCGACGGGCCGTTCGCGCCGCGCCCATCGGCGCGCATCCCACCGCTCGAGGCGCCGGTCGACCGGCAGCTGAGCGGCGAGCTGGCCCGGCTGAACCGGCAGCCGCAGGGGGCATCGTTCTCGCCCGCGCGCCAGGCAGGCGCGCACGGCGCGCCGATGGCGGGGATGGGCGAGGGCTACCTTCCCGACGACAGCGGGGCGGCGACCCGACAGCTGGATCCGGCGGCGCGCGGGATGGACCGGATGGAGCGCCCACCGCCCGGCTGGCAGGGCCACGGTCCGGGCGGAAATGGTCCGGGCGGCCCCGGTCCCGGTGGTTATCCGCAGGGCGGTCCGGGACCCGGTCCCGGCGGTTATCCGCAGGGCGGTCCGGGACCCGGCGGTTATCCGCAGGGCGGCCCCGGCCCCGGTGGCAATGGCCCGGGCGGCTATCCGCCCGGCGGCCCCGGACCGGCCGGCTACGACGTCGGCGGTCGCGGTCCCGGGCCGGCCGATCATCGTCCCGGGGGTCCCGGGGGTCCCGGCGGGCCCGGCGATCTCGATCCGGCCGGGCTCGGCCCCGGTCCCGGCGCCCTGGCCGACCTGCGCGCGGACTTTCGCTCGCGCACCGACGACATGCGGACGATCCGGCAGGGGCTGGGGCTCCCGCCCGACGGCTCGGCCGCCGCGGCCCAGCTGGCCCGCCAGCAGCAACAACAGCAACAGCAGCAGCAGCAGCCGGGTGCGTGGGCAGGCGGCTCGCCGCCCGGCGTGTTCCCGGCGGTGGGCGGGCCCGCGCGCCAGCCCGCACCGGATCCGCGCCAGCAGCAGCCGCGCGATCGCAACGAGATCCCGCGCGGCCACAGTCGCGCCCGCCGCCGCCCGCAGGAGCCGGCCGGGCGCCCGGCGCTCGCGCCAGCCGGTCCGATCCTCACCACCTCGCCCCGCCGCGGCGTCCCGCTCTACCTCTACGCGGTGATCGCGCTGGTGGTGGTCGGCGGGGCGGTGCTGGCCGGCTTCAAGGTGCGCGACGTGCGCCTGTCCGGCCAGATCGAGAGCGCGCGCGAGGCCGCCGATCAGGCCGCGGCCAGCGACACGTACACCGGCTTCCTGGTCGCGATGGATGCCTACGGCCGCATCGCGGCGGCCGACGACGACGAGGAGAATCTGGCCGCCCACGCCGCGCTGGCCGCGCGCATGGCGGCCGAGGTCGGCGACGGCATCGACGAGGCGCGCCGCCTGGTCGGCGCGCTGGGCGCGGACGCCGACCTCGCCGACGCGCAGGCCGCGCGCGGCTACCTCGCGGTGGCCGACGGCGACGTCGACCGCGCCACCGCCGCCGCCGCCGCGCTCCACAAGCTCGCGCCGGATCACCGCGACTCGCTCTACCTGTCCGGCCGCGCCGCGCTCCTGGCCGAGCGGGCCGGCGACGCCGCCACCAGCCTGCGCACCGCGCTCGAGAAGACGCCGCACCCGGCCGTCGCGGTGGCGCTGGCCCAGGCCGAGGGCGAGCAGGGGCACTTCGGCGAGGCTCGCTCCGCCCTCGACCGCGCGCTCCAGCTCCGCCCGCAGCATGCCGCCGCGACCATCTGGGGCGCGCGCGTCGCGGTGTGGAGCAAGACGCTGCCCGATCCCGGCGGCGAGCCGGAGCTCGGCCTGCAGGGGCTCATCCAGGAGGGCGGCCGGCCGCCCGCGCAGCAGACCATCGGCGTCTCGCCCTCGCAGGCCGCGTGGGCGGCGCTGGCCCTGGCCGAGGTGCGCCTCGCCCGCGGCGATCGCCCCGGCGCGCTGGCCTCGCTCGGCACCGCGCAGGCTTCGGCCGCGCCGGGCGGCTTCGCCTTCCGCGCCGGCCTCACCGAGATGCTGGTCGAGCTCGGCGAGCTGGCCGCGGCCCGCGCGCAGATCGACCTGGTGGTGAAGCAGTGGCCGCGCACCGTGGCCACCCGCGTGCTCGAGGCCCAGGTGGCGATGGCCGGCGGCGACCCGGGCGCCGCCCTCGCCGCGCTCGACAAGGCCGGCGATCTCGCCGGTCACGCGGCGGCGCTGGCGCTGCGCGGTCGAGCCCGCCTGGCCAGCGGCGCGGCCGATCAGGCCGCGGTCGATCTCGACGCCGCCCTGGCCCTGCGCGGCAGCGACTCCGAGGCGATCCTCGCCCGCGCCGACGCCGACCTGGCCCGCGGCGAGGCGCGCATGGCGCGCAACCGGCTCGCGCCGCTCTACGGCGACGGCAGCGCCGCGCCGGTCGAGGTGGTCGCCGCCTACGCCGCGTCGCTGCGGCAGAGCGGGGACCGGGCCGGGGCGCGCAAGGCGCTGGCCGCGCTGATCGAGGGCCGCGCGGCCGAGGCCGGCGACTGGCGCGTGCTGCTCGAGCAGGCCCGCCTGTCCCGCGCCGAGGGCGCGTTCAAGCCGGCCGCGGCGCTCTACGACAAGGCGATCGCGGCCGCGCCGCTCGAGATCGAGCCGCGGGTCGAGGCGGCATCCCTCGCGCTCGACACCGGGGACCTGGCCGGCGCGCGCGCCAAGCTCGACGCGCTGGTCGAACAGGCCAGCCAGTCGGGCCCGGTCCTGGTCGCGGCCGCCCGCGCGCGCACGCTGAGCGGCGACCACAAGGGCGCCGGCGAGCTGCTCGACCGCGCCGCGAAGGTCCCGTCACCGCCCGGCAAGCTCGCCCGCGAGCGCGGCCGCTTGCTCCTCCGCCAGCGCAGCGCGGAGCCGGCCGTCGCCGAGCTGGAGAAGGCCAAGGGCCTGCAGCAGGACGACGGCGAGACCCGGCTCCTCCTGATGGAGGCGTACCTGGCCAGCAAGAACCGCCGCTCGGCTGCGCGCGAGCTGGTCGAGCTGACCAAGAGCTTCCGCGGCACGTCGGTGCTGACCGTGGCGCGCGGCTTCGAGGCGCTGACCCGCGAGCGCTGGGCCGACGCCGCCGACGAGCTGGCCCGCGCCCACGCGAGCGCGATCGAGGCCGGCGAGCCGCCGCGGGTGATCGGCCGGGCCGCCTACTGGACCGGGCGCGCCTACTACCTCGACGGCAAGGCCAGCCGCGCGACCGAGTGGCTCAACCGCGCGCTCGAGGCCGACCCGGGCCTGGCCGACGCGCACTACTGGCTGGGCCAGATCGCGTTCGAGTCGCGGAGCGCCGACCGCATGGTGAAGAGCTTCGAGAAGGCGGTCGCGCTCGACCCGGCCGGAAATCCCTCGGCCTGGTTCTTCCTCGGCGAGCACTACGCGTCGAGCGATCGACCCGAGCGGGCCCGCGTCGCGCTGCAGACCTATCTCGACCGCTGGCCCGCGGGCGACTTCTCTGCCGACGCGCGCGAGCTCCTGGCCGGAATCAAGTAGACCGGCGGCAGGGTGAGCCAGCGGCCGGGGCCGGGCTCCGCGCCGCTCAGCCGAAGATCTGATCCTTGTACAGGATGAGCCCGGTGCCGAGCACGGCGACCAGGAACACCAGGATCAGCACCGCGATGACCAGGCGGGTGTCGCGGGTGTCGTGAACGCCGGTGCGATCCGGCTCCAGCATCTGCTGCAGCGACTCGATCTCCTCGTCGCCGCCGTGCGAGGTCGGGTTCGCGCGCGGTACCGGGCGCAGGCTCGATCGAACCGCCGGCACCGGCGGGGGCGGCGCGGGCGGCGGCGCCGCCGCCTCCGGCGCGAACCCGAAGTCGGCGGCCCAGCCGGACGTGTCGATGAACGAGCTCGGGTCGAGGCTGGTCGCGCCGCCCTCGGCCCCGGCCGGCGAGTCGCCGCCGACCAGCGAGGTCACCTTGGCCATCTCGTCCTGGATGAGGACGTCGATGATCGACTCCTGCGGGGCCAGGCTGCGCCGGCGGGCCTGCTCGACCTGCACGTCGCGCACGAGCGTCGCGATGTCGCGCGCGGTCACCTTCATGCGCCGGCTGAACAGGTACTGCGAGAGCGCGTCGCCCAGGTCGGCCGCCTCCTGGTAGCGATCGTCCGGCTCGCGGGCCAGCGACTTGCGCACCACAGCCTCGAGCTCCGGCTCGACGTCGGGGTTGAGCGCCGCCACCGACGGGATGCGCGCCTGCCGGACCAGCTCGACGGTCTGGTAGTCGGTGTCGCCGTAGAACAGCCGGCGCCCGGTGAACATCTCCCACAGCAGGATGCCGACCGCGAAGATGTCGGCCCGGTGATCGACCTCGCGCCCGCTCGCCGCCTCGGGCGAGAGGTACGAGAACTTCCCCTTCACCACGCCCGGGTCGGTCGACTCGATCTGGCTGTTGGCCTTGGCCAGCCCGAAGTCGACCAGCTTCACCTCGCCGACCTTCGACAGGAGGATGTTGGGCGGCGAGATGTCGCGGTGGACGATGCGGAGCGACTCGCCGTTCTCGGGGTTCTCGGCGTGGTGCGCGTACGACAGCGCCTTGCACGCCTCGACCATGAGGTAGATCCCGTGCGGCACCTCGATGCGGCGGCCGCGCTGCTTCAGCCGATCGCTCAGCGCCTTGAGGTTGCAGCCGTCGACGAACTCCATGACCAGGAAGTAGGAGTTCTGGCTCTGCCCGATGTCGAAGACCTGCACGACGTTGGCGTGCTGCAGGAACAGCGACAGCTTCGCCTCGTCGAGGAACATGGCCACGAACTTCTTGTTCTTGGCCAGGCTCGGAAGGATGCGCTTGATCGCGACACTCTTCTTGAAGCCCTGGAGCGACTCCGCGATGCCGCGGAAGACCTCGGCCATGCCGCCGGAGTCGACTCGTTCCGTAATCGTGTAGCGATCGCCCATACGTCGAGTCGCCGGTGGAGGCCACCGGCGGCTTTCCGGCCGCCAATGATACCAGACAGAATCGCTAGTTAGCAAAAACCGGTGTCACTCGACTCGCGCCGGCCCGCGTCACTCCTGCGGCTCGGCGTCCTCGCGCTCTTCCTTGCACCCGATGCAGAGGGTCGTGACCGGACGGGCCTGGAGGCGGGCGAACCCGATCGGCTCGTCGCAGTCCTCGCACTGGTCGATGCGGCCAGCCCGCAGCCGATCGAGCGCCTCGTCGATCTTGGTCAGGAGGAACGTCTCGCGGTCGTGGAGGCGGAGCTCGGTCCCGTAGAGCCACTCCTCCACCGATTCGTCCATCGAGTCGCGACCGATCCGATCGCGGTCGCGGTCCATCGAGAAGTCGATGGCGCGCTGGGCGTTGCGGAGGAGTCGCTCCCGTTCCGACAGAAGCAGGCGCATGAGCGCATCAGTCTGGGCTTCGGTCAGCATTGGCGGGGGAAGCATAAGGACCACGGATCCCGGTCGTCAATCGCGGGCCCGGCTTCCGGAGCGCTAACTGCAGGGACGGAACGGGACTAGATCCGCTGACCTGGCCGTTCGTCTACAGCGTGCCGTGCCCACACCCCGGAGAGTGCCCGTGACCCCGCCTCGCAGTGCGCGCCTGGTGCGCGAAACCCGCCTCCAACCCCTGGCCCGCTGGCGCATCGCCACGGCGGTCCTGGCAGTAACCACGGCCTTTTTCGCCCTGCGCAGCTGGTCCTCGCAGCGGGGCGCGTCCCCCTTCCCGGGGCCCTCCGGCGACGGACCGTCCCACGTCGCGGCCGCCTCGGCCAGCCGCGCCGCGACGATGCGTCAGCTGCGGATCCCCGGCCACCTTGTCGGTTTTGACGAGGATCAGATCCTCCGCGAGCTCGAGCACGCCCGCAGCCTGCAGCAGATCCAGGTGCTGTGTGAGCGGCTCGGCTTCGTCGGGACGGACCGATCCCTCGACCTGCTCGGCAAGCTCGCCCACGACCGGCGATCCGGGGTGGCCGAGGCGGCGATCGGCGCCATCGGACACATCGGTACCGACGAGGCCACCTCCGCCCTGATCGCGCTGCTCGACGGGACCAGCGTGCGCGTGCGCGGCGCGGCGGTCGCCGCCCTGGGGCAGACCGGTCAGGCGCGGGCCAGGGAGCGCCTGATCCAGCTCGCCTCCCGCCGCGGTGACGCCCAGCGCACCGCCGCCATCTACGCGCTCGGCGAGATGGGCGGCGACGACGTCATCGAGATGTTCCGCGCCATGCCGGACCGCAGCCGGCCGGTCATGCAGGCGATGGTGCAGGCGGCGGCCACGATGGGCAGCGAGGAGTCCGAGGCGTTCCTGCTCGACCTCGCCCGCTCCGACGGTGTCCACGCCGAGGTCCGCGCCGCCGCGCTGGCCGCGCTGCCGGCCAGCAAGGACGAGGAGCGCCAGTCGATGCTGATGGAGGTGCTCGCCTCGGGCGATCCGGGCAGCGCCGCGGCCGCCGCCCAGGTGCTCGGTCGATCCGGAGCCGAGCAGTCGGTGCCGCTCCTCCTCGACGTGGCTCGGTCCGGAAACTCCCAGGCGAGCTACGCCGCGCTGGCCGCGCTCGGCGAGATCGGCAGCGAGACGGCGGTGCGCGCGCTCGGCGACCTGGCCGCCCGCGGTCCGGCTCAGCTGGCCCAGCAGGCCACCTTCGCCCTGGCCCAGGCCGACACCCCGGCGTCGCGCGCGATGCTGATGGCCGCGGCAAAGAGCCCGACCGGCGATCGCAGCGCCGCGCTCCAGGCGCTGACCCAGGTGGGCGGCGACGAGGTCGAGGCGCTGTTCGTCGAGGTGGCGAAGACCGGCGAGCTGCGCGACCGCCAGTCCGCGCTCCAGCACCTGGTCCAGATCGGCCACCCGGACGCGGCAAAGATGGTGGTGGAGCTGGCCACGACCGGCTCGCGCCAGCAGCGGCAGAGCTTCCTCTACATGATGAGCCAGCTCGACGACGACGTCGCCCGCGACGCGCTGTGGTCGATGGCGAAGAGCAGCAGCGGGTCGGGCAAGGTGCAGGCGCTCGACATGCTGGCCCAGGCCGCGCCGAGCGATCCCAAGGTGACGTCGATGCTGGTCGACATGCTGCAGAACGGCCGGCGCGAGGAGGCTGGCTCGGCCGCGTACTCGCTGGCTCGCGGCGGCTCGCCCGAGGGGCGCGACGCGCTCCTGGCCGCGCTGTCGACCGGCGACCGCCAGATGGCCAGCACCGCGCTCGGCGCGGTCGGCCAGATGCTGGGCGACGTCGAGCTGGCCGGCGCGGTGGCCCAGGCGGCGCGCTCCGCGACCGATCCGCAGGTCAAGCAGGCCGCGCTCGCCCAGCTCCTGCAGAACCGCCTGCCCGAGGGGGTCGAGGTGGCCGAACAGATGCTGCGCAGCGGCAAGTCCGAGCAGGCCAGCCAGGCGATCCAGGCGCTGGCCTACGCGCCCGGCCCCGACGCGCAGAAGCTGGTGCGAGAGGCGGCCGGCGCCGAGGACTCACAGGTGCGGGCGATGGCGGCCTCGTCGCTGGCCCAGTCGACCGACGCCGGGTCCAGCCAGATGCTGCTCCAGCTCAGCCGCGACCGCGATCCGCAGGTGCGCACCGCCGCGCTGTCGGGGCTCGGGCAGGTCGGATCGACCGAGGCGGTCGGCACGCTCATCGAGGTGGCCCGGGCCGGCGAGACCCAGGACCGGCAGGCGGCGATCCAGGCGCTCGCCTACAGCGACGACAGCCGGGCCTCCGGCACCATCGCCCAGCTGATCGGCTCGAGCGATCCGGAGGTGGCGGGCAGCGCGATCAACGCGTCCTACAGCGGCGGCCGCGACGTCGATCAGGCGCTGATCGGCGCGCTCGCCAGCGAGAGCCAGCAGGTGAAGATGCAGGCCGCCTACCAGCTCCGCTCGCGCGGCACCCGCGTCGGCAGCGAGGTGCAGGGTCAGATCGAAGGGCTGATCGGCGCGGAGCGATAGGCTGCGCCGCCGGGCCGGCTCGCCGCCGGCCCGATCACCTCAGCTCGCGGCCTTGTTCTCGAAGACGAGCTCGGGCCGCTTGCGCGACTCGACCACCGAGCGGTCGACCACGCACTCCTTGACCCCGTCGAGCGACGGGATCTCGTACATCACGTCGAGCATCAGCTCCTCGAGGATCGCCCGCAGGCCGCGCGCGCCCGACTTGCGCCGGTAGGCCTCCTCGGCGATCGCGCGCAGCGCGTCCTGGGTGAAGCGGAGCTTCACGCTCTCCATGTCGAACAGGCGCTGGTACTGGCGAGCCAGCGCGTTCTTCGGCTTCCACAGCACCTCGGTCAGCGCGTCCTCGTCGAGCTGGTCGCACGAGACGATGATCGGCAGGCGGCCCATGAACTCCGGGATCATGCCGAACTTGATCAGGTCCTCGTGGCGGACCATCGAGCGGAGCGCGTCCTTGTCGTCCTCGGCCGTGCCGATCGAGGCGCCGAAGCCGAGCCCGCGCTGGCCGGTCCGCCGCCGGACGATCTCCTCCACCCCGTTGAACGCCCCGGTGCAGATGAAGAGGATGTCCGTGGTGTCGATCTGGATGAGCTCCTGCTGCGGCCGGTTGCGCGCCCCGTCGGGCGTGATGGTCGCGGTCTTGCCCTCCAGGATCTTGAGCAGCGCCTGCTGCACGCCCTCGCCCGACACGTCGCGGGTCGGGGAGGGGACCCCGCCCTTGCGCGCGATCTTGTCGATCTCGTCGATGCAGAGGATGCCGCGCGCGGTCTTCTCCACGTCGCCGCCGGCGCTGCGGAACAGCGCCTTGATGACGCTCTCCACGTCCTCGCCGACGTAGCCGGCCTCGGTCAGCGTGGTCGCGTCGGCGATGGCGAACGGAACGTCGAGCTTGCGGGCGAGCGTCTGGGCCAGGAGCGTCTTGCCGCAGCCGGTCGGGCCGATGAGCAGGATGTTGCCCTTCTGCAGCTCGACGTCCGATTGCTTGCCGCGCGTACCGATGCGCTTGTAGTGGTTGTAGACCGCCACGGCGAGGGCGCGCTTGGCGCTCCCCTGGCCGACCACGTAGCGATCGAGCTCCTTGACGATCTCTTTGGGCGGCGGGTACTTCGGGCGCTCGGCAGCCTCCTCCTTGGCGAGGATGTCATTGCAGAGCTTGACGCACTCGTCGCAGATGAAGACCCGCGGTCCGCTAATCAACTTGCGAACTTCGCGCCGCTGTTTGCCGCAGAAGGAGCAGTGGAATTCTTCCATCCGACAGACTCATTCTTACACAGGGGGGAGCCGGCGCAACAGCCCGGCCGGCGCACCTTGCGGAGGTGATGAAAGGACGCCGGTCGCGAGCCGCGGGAGTATCCATTAGGGCTTGACGCAACGGGTCAATTTCGACCCACTCAGCCGGTGCGAGTGCTCGTCGCGTGTCGAGAACCGGACTCGGCGCAGGGTGACGCCGAGTCGGCTGCGGCGCTGCTGATCGACCTCGGATGCCGTGTCACGCTTTGCCGGTTCGATCTCGGCGATCTCGACGAGGAAGAGATCGCGCGGCAGCCTCCCACCCTCGCCGTGATGGACGCCGGCGACGAGCTGGCCCGCGCCGCCCACTGCCGGCGCAAGCTCGATCAGATCCCGGCGCTGTCGGAGACGCCGACCCTGCTCATCGTCGCGGTGCCGCGCCTCTCGGCGCTCGACTTCTCGGCCGGGTTCGACGACTTCGTGTTGCGCCCGCTGGTCCCGGCCGAGCTCTACGCGCGCCTCCGCCAGCTCGACTGGCACAGCTCCGCGTTCGGGTCCGAGGAGGTGATCAAGATCGCCGACCTGGTCATCGACGTGTCCGGTTACGAGGTCTTCCTCGGCGGGCGGCGGCTCGACTTCACCCACCAGGAGTTCGAGCTGCTCCGCTTCCTGGCCCAGAACCGCGGACGGGTGTTCACCCGCGACCAGCTGCTCCAGAAGGTCTGGGGCTACCAGTACACCGGCGGGACTCGCACCGTCGACATTCACGTCCGCCGCCTGCGCGCCAAGCTCGGCCCGGCGGTCGGCCCGCTCATCGCCACCGTGCGCCACGTCGGCTACAAGATGCGCGCGGCGAAGTAGCCGCGCCGGCGACCTCAGCCGAGGAAGAGCTGGGCGACCTCCATGTAGAGGATGAGCCCGGTGATGTCGCACAGCGACGAGATGAACGGGTTCGACGCCACCGCCGGGTCGATCCCGAGGCGGACCATGAAGAGCGGGACCCCGGCGCCGACCAGCGCGCCCCAGGTGACCACGCAGACCACCGCGCAGCCGACGCTCAGCACCATGGGCAGAAACCGGGTCGTCTCCCACACCGCCGCGCTGCCCAGGCCGACCACCCCGAGGATGAAGCCGAGCGACAGGCCGACGGTGA
Source organism: Kofleriaceae bacterium (assembly GCA_035489015.1). Lineage (GTDB taxonomy): Bacteria > Myxococcota_A > Polyangia > Haliangiales > Haliangiaceae > DATFRY01. The sequence continues at coordinate 17,312 of DATHKR010000160.1, forward strand.
GCTCGCGCAGGAGCACCTTGCGGACGTCGGTCGACTCGAGCCGGCCGAGCGACAGCGCCCGGATGACCAGGGTGGCCGACTGCGAGCCGGAGTTGCCCCCCGACGCGACGATGAGCGGCACGAACCAGAGCAGCTTGGTGATGCCAGGGATCTGGCTCTGCGAGAAGTGCTCGAGCACGTTGCGGGTGGCGAGGCCGGCCACGAACAGGACGACCAGCCAGGGGGCGCGTTTGCGGATGAGGTGCCAGAACGGCGTCGACAGGTACGGCGTCTCGAGCGGCTCGACGCCGCCCATGCGCTGGACGTCCTCGGTCGCCTCCTCCTGGACCACGTCGATGGCGTCGTCGATGGTGATGATGCCGGCGATGCGGTGGTGGCGGTCGACCACCGGCAGGGCGAGGAGGTCGTACTTGGCGATGAGGCGGGCCACCTCCTCCTGATCGACGTCGACCGGCGCGCTGACGATGTTCGGGTTCATGATCTGCGCGATGGTGCGGTCGGCCGGCGACACCACCAGGTCGCGCAGCGAGACCACCCCGAGCAGCGTGCCGTTCTGATCGACCGCGTAGGCCTGGTAGATGGTCTCCTTGTCCGACGCGTTCTGCCGGATGAGGTTGATCGCCTCCTGGGTGGTCACGTGGGCCGGCAGCGCCACGAAGTCCGTGGTCATGATCGCGCCGGCCGAGTCCTCCGGGTAGGACAGGAGCTGGCGGATGTCGCGCGACTCTTCCTCGCCCAGCGCCTCCAGCAGCTCGGCGCGGAGGTCCTCGCCCAGGGTGGCGTAAAGATCGGCGCGGTCGTCGTGCGCCATCTCGTCGGTGAGCGCGGCGGCCTTGTCGAGCTCCTTGGTCGCGAGGTTGGCGAACAGCTTGGAGCGGTGCTCCTCGTCCAGGTTCTCGAGCAGGCGCGCGCCGACGTCGACCGGCAGCACGGTCAGGAGCTTCTGGGCCAGCTCGGGCGAGAGGGCGGCGGCGAGATCGGCCAGGTCGGCCGGGTGCAGCTCCTCGGTGAGGCCGACCAGATCCTCCGGGCTGGTCTGCAGCGCCTCGATCACCTCGGGCAGGATGAGACGTGTGGTGGTCTCCATTGCTATTCTCCGGAGGTGTTCAAGGTCATCGACCTGGGACCCGAAGGCAAGCCTGAAGAGAGCGAAGACGCGAGCCGCGTCGCGCCGCCTCCGGCCGGGACGGTCCGATGGATCGATCTCGTCCGCGGCGACGCCGCCTCGCTCGACCTCTTGCGCAGCCGGTTCCAGTTCCACCCGCTCGCGCTCGAGGACTGCGCGACCTTCGAGATGCGATCGAAGGTCGACGAGTACGGCGATCACCTGTTCATCGTGTTTCACACGTTCACGCGTGCGCCCGAGGACCCCACCTACATCCAGGTGCACGAGGTGCACGCCTTCCTGGGCGAGAGCTACCTGGTCACGGTCCACGACAACCCGGTGCCGGCCACCGAGGAGATCTGGCGGCGGGCGGCCTCCGACCCGAGGGTGCTCGGCCGCGGCCCGAGCTGGGCGCTCTACTGCACGGTGGACGCGATGATCGACGCCACCTTCCCGGTGCTCGAGTCGCTCATGGAGAAGGTGGAGTCGGTCGAGGAGCAGGTGCTGAGCGGGGGCTGGCGGCGCGGGCTGGGCGAGGTGTTCTCGGTCCGCAGCACGCTGGTCAGCATGAGGCGCATCATGCGGCCGGCCCGCGACGTGGTGGCGATCCTCAGCCGCCGGACCGAGGCGCCGCTCAGCGAGCGCACCGCGCTCCACTTCCGCGACGTGCAGGACCACGTCCTGCGCTGCCTGGAGACGATCGAGGAGGCCGACCACCTCATCACCAACACGATCGACGCCCACCGCTCGGCCCTGGCCAACCGCCAGAACGAGATCATGGCCAAGCTCACCATCTTCAGCGCGGTGTTCCTGCCGCTCGGCTTCATCGTCGGGTTCTGGGGCCAGAACTTCGACGCGCTGCCGTTCCACTCGAGCACCATCATGGCGGTCCTCTCGCTCGGGCTGTGCGCCACGGTCCCGATCGTCCTCATCGTCTGGTTCTGGTGGAAGCGATGGCTGTGAGCCGGCCGGGGGCGGTCGCCTTGACGGCGGCCGCCAGCACCCGCGCCGGCCGCGCCCGCGATCACAACGAGGACAGCCACGTGATCGACGCCGACGCGGCGGTGTTCGCGGTGGCGGACGGGATGGGCGGGCACGCCGCCGGCGAGGTGGCCAGCGCGCTGGCGGTGGCGCGAGTGCACGAGGCGTGGATCTCGGCCGGCGCGCGGCGGCGGATCGAGGCGTACGTCGCCCGGCCTCACGCCGACGAGCGGCGCGCGATGTTCGCGCTCCTGCGCGACGGGCTGCTGGCCGCGCACCGGGCGATCGCCGACGAGGCGCGCCGCGATCCGGCCAAGCTGGGGATGGGCACCACCCTGACCGGCTTCCTGGTGGTGGCAGGCGAGGCGCTGTTCGCCCACGCCGGCGACTCGCGCGCCTACCTGGTGCGCGGCGGCGCGGTCCAGCTGAGCGAGGACCACAGCGTGCCGATCCGGGTGGAGGGCTCGGTCGTCATCGAGCGGCGCGGCCTGCTGACCAGCGCGCTCGGGGTCGGCGACGCCAACAAGGTGGGCCGCTTCGGGCTGCCGCTGGCCGCGGGCGACCGCCTGGTCCTGGTCACCGACGGCGTGTACGAGCCGCTCGGCGACGAGGAGCTGGCCGGGGTGGCGTCAGCCGGCAGCGCGGCGGCCGCCGCCGCGGACCTGATCGAGACCGCGGCCCTGCGCGGCGGCACCGACGACGCCACCGCGCTGGTGGTGGATGTGGCCGGCGGCGGCGACGCGGCCGAGCGCGAGCGGGAGGACCAGGTGCTGGCCGGCTGCGTCCTGTTCGACGGCATGAGCCCGGCCGACCGGCTGCGCGTCCAGCGCATCGCCACCCGCCGCGCGCTGGCCCAGGGGGACCGGCTGATCTGGAACCGGCGCGGCGATCGAGCCGCTCACGTGGTGGTGGAGGGAGAGATCGAGCTGCCCGGCGGCGCGCGGCTCGGTCCCGGGTCGGTGGTCCACCCGGACGCGCTGCTCGACGGCGGCGGGCGCGCACGCGAGGCGGCCGCGGCGTCGGGTCCGGCTCGCGTGCTCACCATCCGCCGCTCCGAGTTCGTCGAGCTGACCGAGGAGGAGCCGGACCTCGGCGTCTCGCTGTACGCGGCGCTGGCCAGGCTCATGCGCCGGTAGGCTCATGCGCCGGTAGCGCTACGCGCGCGATTCGGCGAGGCGGCGGTCGACCAGCTGCTCGCAGACCGCCAGCGCGGCGATGAAGCTGGCCGGGCTGGCCACCCCCTTGCCGGCGATGTCGTAGGCGACGCCGTGGTCGGGCGAGGTCCGGACGATCGGCAGGCCGAGGGTGAGGTGCACCGTCGAGTCGAAGTCGAGCATCTTGATCGGGATGAGCCCCTGATCGTGATACATGGCCACGAACAGGTCGTAGCTCTGGCGGAAGGCGACGTCGGGGACCAGCGGACCGACCAGCTCGACGTCGCCGCCCAGCTGACGGCGGCACTGCTCGATGGCCGGCGCGATCACGTCCGAGTCCTCCGACCCGAAGAGCCCGCCCTCGCCGGCGTGCGGGTTGAGGCCGAGCACGCCGACTCGCGGGCGCGGCACGCCGAAGTCGCGGCGCAGCGCGTCGACCGCCATCAGCGCGGCGCTGGCCACGCCGTCGATCGTGAGCGACGACGACACCTCGGAGATCGGGATGTGCGCGGTGACCAGCACGACCTTGAGGCGCGGACCGACGAACATCATCGCCACCCGCGATGCGCCCATGCGCGCGGCCAGGAAGTCGGTGTGGCCGACGAACTCGAAGTGCGCCGCGCGCGCGGTGGTCTTGCAGATCGGCGCGGTGACCACGCCGGCGATCTCGCCGGCGGTGGCGGCGGCGGTGGCGGCCTCGAGGTAGGCGACCTGCGCCAGGCCGCCCATCGCCGTCGGTGCGCCGGCCGGCGCGAGCTCGGGCGAGAGCTCGCCGCGATCGACGATGGTGACATCGCCCGGCACGGGGGCGCCCGCGACGGCGGCGCCGCGCTCGAGCAACGCGCGGTCACAAAAAACGACCAGTCGTTGACGCAGCGCAGGACGCGCGCCGGCGAGCGCCTGAGCGACGATCTCCGGCCCGATCCCGGAGGGATCGCCGAGCGTGATGCCGATCCGATTCGTGTGAGTCATGCGCACAATCCGGCGGCCCAACGAAACGCTCTTGCGTCGAAGGCCGCACTCCGTCAGGGTTGTAATAGGAGTTTATGCGCTCTTTTCCGGGGTTCGGGGCGATTGTATCCGTCGTTTGCGCGGTGTCCGGCACCGTCGGCTGCGGCGCGAGCGGATCTGGTGGTCGGACCATCGCGGAGACGCCCCCGCCGCTGGGGCCGCCGACCGCGCTTCCGGTGTCCGGCGGCGTGTTCCTGCCCGGCGAGGAGATGCGCTTCGAGCTGTCGCTGCGCGGCATCCTCGGCGGCGAGGCCGCCGTCGCGGTCGGCCAGCCGGGCAAGGTCGACGGCAAGCGCGTGGTGATCGTGAGCTCGCGCGTGGAGAGCGCCGGCGTGGTCGCGATGTTCCGCCAGGTCCGCGACGAGGTGACGACCTTCATCCACCTCGACACCGGCCTTCCACTCAGCCACTCGGCCCACGTGATCTTCGGCGACAAGGAGTCGACCATCGAGACCAAGTTCGCGGGCGGGGAGAATGGCGCCTTCGACGTCGAGGTCCGCAGCAAGGACAAGACCGGCGAGGAGGTGCGGCGCACCGTGCACCAGGCGATGCCGGAGGACCAGGCCGCCTTTGACCCGCACGCGGTGATCGGCGCGCTGCGCGGGTGGAAGCCGGAGGATGGACAGCACGCCTACTTCTTCGTGCTGGTCGGCCGCCACCTGTGGCAGAACACGGTCCGCCTGACCGGGCACGAGCGGGTTCGCACCCGGCTCGGCCAGTTCGACGCGCTCCGCATCGACGGCGTGGCGCAGCGGCTGACCCGCGAGCTGCGCGAGGATCGCCGCAAGCCGCAGCGGACCTACACGATGTGGATCTCCGACGACGAGGCGCGACTGCCGCTCCTGGTCATGGGCAAGACCGAGTTCGGCGAGGTCAAGGCGGAGCTGGTCGAATACCGCGCGCCGGCCACGCTGAGCGCGGCGCGGTAGTTAAAACAGCGCGCGCAGCGATTCCGCGTCGGAGATGATGACCTTGCGCCCCTCGGTGCAGATGAGGTGCTTGCGCTTGAACTGCGACAGGGTCAGCGACACGGTCTCGCGGGTGGAGCCGATCAGGTTGGCCAGCTCCTGGTGAGTGATCTTGAGCGCGACCATGGTGCCGCGTGAGTCCTCGACGCCGTACTCCTCGGCGAGCGCGAGCAGGAGCTCGGCCAGCTTCGAGGTCACGTCGCGGAAGACCAGGGTCTCGAGCTTGTTCTCCAGCTCGCGGCGGCGCTGGGCCAGGATGCGCGTCATCTGGAAGCCGAGCTGGGCGTGGCTCTGCAGCAGCCTCTCCACGTCGGTGCGCTCGAGCTCGGTGATCATCGAGTTCTCCATCGCCTCGGCCATCTCCTCGCGCGGCCCACCCTCGATGAGGCAGGTCTCGCCGAAGATCTCGGACGGGCCGACGTAGTTCAGCGTCAGCGCCTTTCCGTCGCGCGTGACCTTGGAGATCTTGATGCGTCCCCCATTCACGATGAACATCGAGTTGCCCGGATCGCCGGGGAGGTAGACCACCTCTCGCCGGCGGACCTCGCGCAGCTGGATTCGCTCGGACAGACGCGCCAGGACTTCCGGCCCGAGCTCCGCAAGGATGGGGATCTTCTTGAGGTACCAGAGGGTTCGCTTGGCGTCCTGCACTGGGTCGTTAATGTAGCTGCGCTCGCAAATAGCTACAAGGATGTTGCATCGCTTACGTAGGGGATCTGCTCGTTGCCGGCGCGCCACAGCAGCACCAGACCCACCGCGCTGGCCAGCGCCGCGAGCGGGAGGATGACCGGCGCGCCCTCGTCGAGGAAGCCGGCCCGGACTCCCACCGGCGGCCAGGTGAGCAGCACCGCCGCCGCGTTGTTGCAGGCGTGGATGCAGATTGCCGGGACGAGCGAGCCGCAGCGCAGGGTGGCCACCGCCAGGACGATCCCGAGCGCGAACGTGATCGGCAGGCGGACCAGCGATCCGTGGAGCAGGGCGAAGTACGCGGCGGACAGCAGCGCGGCGCCGACCAGCCCGATGCGGCCGCGCAGGCCGCGCGCGATCGCGCCGCGGAACAGGAGCTCCTCGCACACCGCCGGCACCAGCGCGAGGGCGAAGAGCTTGAACACGATCGACTCCGGTCCGGCGACGTGCTCGGCCAGGAGCTCGGCCTCGCGATCGGTCACCCAGTCCTCGACCAGCGGGACCAGCAGCGACGCGCTCAGGTACCAGAACGAGGCGGCCACGAGCAGACCACCGACCAGCGCGCGGCGCGGCGGCCGGATCAGCCCGAGCACCGCGGGCGCGCGACCGCAGCGGCGAGCGGCGAACCAGGCGGGCAGGGCGAACCCGAGCAACTGGGTGGCGATCAGCCCGGCCAGCCCCCATCCCAGCGCCATCGCGCCGGCGAGCGCGAGCAGCGCGAAGCTGACCGGCATGAGCAGGAGCGCGGCGACCGGGCCGATGGTGGGAGCGGCGCGGCGCGTCGGGGGCATGCCGGCTCAATGATACGAGCGGCGACCGATGCTGCCACGGCGGCGAGGCGATCCGCGTGATCCAATCGACTGCAGCGCGGCGAGCAAAGCGGCTACTGTAGCGGCCGCGGGCCGGGACGCGGGTGGTTTCCCGGCGACGGAGGAGGACCGAGGATGCGAATCGGCATGGTCGCGGCTCTGTGCGGTGCAGCCCTCGCCTGCGGCGACGTCGTGCCGCTGGCCGACGGTGGGCTGCCACCCGGCGACGAGGACGGCGGCGGCGATGGCACCCAGATCGACGCCGGGGTCGATCTGGCCGACCTGGACAACGACGGCGTTCTCGACGGCGAGGACAACTGCCCCGAGATCCGCAACACCGGGCAGGCCAACCGCGACGGACAGCCGATCGGCACGGCCACCCCGATCCCGTTCGCCTTCCGCCCGGCCCCGGCGGCGCTCCAGATCTTTGGCGACGACGTCACCTCGCCGCCGATCGAGCTCGGCTTCACCTTCCGCTTCTTCGGGCGGGACTACACCCAGGCGCTGGTCAACTCGAACGGGATCGTGATGCTCGGGCCCAACCCGCTCAACCCGGTCCCCTACCACGTCGTCGCGCCGATCCCGGCCCCGGGCTGGCCGAACGCGCTGGTCGCCGGGTACTGGGCCGACCTGAACCTGGACGCCGGCGGCACCCTCTTCGCCGAGGTGCAGGGGGTCGAGCCGGACCGCGAGTTGGTCGCGCAGTGGAGCGCCGTCCCGCACTTCGCGACCTCGGCGTCGCCGGTGACGATGCAGATCGTGCTGCGCGAGAACGGCTCGCTCGTCGAGGTCCACTGCCAGGACTGTCCGTCCGGCGCGATCCTCCACAGCCAGGGGATCGAGGATCAGCTCGGCCTGTTCGCGGCCACCGTGCGCGGCCGATCCCAGGCCGACTTCTCGCTCGCGGCCGACGCGGTGCAGTTCTCGACCGAGGTGGGCGAGCCGGACGGGCCGGGTGACGCGTGCGATCTGTGTCCGGCCCTGTGGTCGCCCGATACCGCCGACGCCGACCGCGACGGGATCGGCGACGCGTGCGACAACTGCGACGCCATCGAGAACGCGGGGCAGGAGGACGTCGACGGCGACCAGCTCGGCGACGCCTGCGACACCTGCCCGGCCGTCTACGACGAGAGCAACAGCGACGCCGACGGCGACCTGGTCGGCAACCGCTGCGACAACTGCATCGGCATGGCCAACCCGGGGCAGGAGAACAGCGACACCGACTTCCAGGGCGACGTGTGCGACAACTGCCCCACCGTCGACAACGTGGACCAGACCGACACCGACGGGGACGGGATCGGCGACGCCTGCGACCCCGCGTAGGCGTCGCCTGGCGCGCCCGGTCGTCGGCTCAGCGCGAGACGGCCGCCTGCTGCTTGTCGTCGCCCGGCGTCGAGGCGAAGACCTCGTGCTCGGTCAGCTCGAGCTCGAACGGGATCAGGACGTCGGCCCGGAAGCGGCCGTCCGGCCCGGTGACCGCGTGGCCGACCACGTGGGCGCCGGCGCCGCCGCGGCCGGCCGGAGCCAGGTAGAGGACCACGTGCTGCGCGGGCAGGCCGGCGTCGCCCGCGCCGGCGACCACGCCCTCGATCGCAACCGTCTCGCCGCGGAACCCGGTCGGGCTGGCGCCGGTGACGCGGATCTCGGTCGGGCGCTTGCCGCGCGCGGCCGACTCGGCGGGCGCCGGTAGACCGGCGCCGGGACCGGGCACCGCCGGGTCGCCCTCGCCGCCGTCGCCGGCCAGATCGCCGTCGTCCGGTTCGGCGCCGTCCTGGCCGTCGGGGCCGTCCTGGCCGTCCGCGCCGGCGCCGGATCGCGGGCGCGCCGCGCCGTCCGCGCCGCGCCCGCCGCCCTCGTCGCCGCCTTCGTCGCCGGTGGCGTCGCCGGTGGCGTCGCCGCTGGCCCCACCGCTCGCGCCGTCGCCGCCCTGCGCGGTCGACGGGCTGGGCCGCGGCGTCTGCGCCTCGGCGATCTGGTCCTGCGACAGCCCGCTCACGTCACCCTCGAGCCGGGTGTAGTTCTCGCTGTACTCGGGCGGCCTGGGGAACGGGTCCTCGCCGCGCGGCCGGTACATCGTCTTGCCGCCCGCGTTCTTGACCTCGAGCGAGAGCGCCGCGCCGCCCAGGTCGATCCGGATCCAGCCGCCCTCGCGCGACCCGCGCGCGCGGGGGATCCACACCTCGACCCACGCGTGGGCCTCGTTCGACACGAACCGGGTCGGGATGCCGAGCGCGTTGGCGGTGATCATGAAGGCGAACGAGCGGTGGCGGCACACGCCGGCCTGCTGGGTGAAGAGGTCCCAGTAGACGTCGCCGGTCGGGCTGCGGATCGGCTTGGCCTCGAACGCGCGGAAGTACGACACCAGGCGGGCGAGGGCGTCGTCGACCGACATCTCGCGGCGCAGGCCGAGCCGGCGGTGGGCCTGCTCGGCGATCCGCTGCACCCGGTCGGGCAGCGGTCGCACCCGGCCGGCGGGCAGATCCGATACCCGGACCCCGCGCGGCACCGACGGGGCGAAGTAGCGCGGGCTGGCCTCGGCCAGGAACACCAGGCGATGCACGCCGGCCGCGTCCTGCTCGTCGGCCCGCACGTAGAAGTTGTCGGCGCCGTCGACCGAGAAGCTGAGCTGCGCGCGCGGCTCCACCTCGTACGACACGATGCGCATCTCCGGCGCCACCGACGGGATCGGCACGTCCTCACCCGGGCGGATGTCGATCAGCATCGAGGCCCAGAAGCGGTCGTAGCCGGGGGTGGGCACGCCGGTGACGCGCAGCTCGGTCTGTGACGCGGACGCGATCGCCAGGGTGTAGTCCTCGCGCACGCCGTCGAGCGCGCTCATCCGCTTGAACGGCACCACCGACGGGTTGAACACCTCGACGTAGCGCAGGGCGTCGTCGCCGCCGGTCTGGTAGTCCGGGTTGCTCTCGGTTCGCCGATCGGCGCCGAAGTCGCTCCGCCCGTGGATCGGCTCCTCGCTGGCCGGCTGCGTGGTCGCCTGCGGCTCGGGCAAGATCTTCTCGTCGTCGCGGATCGCGGTCGGGTTGTGGCCGGCGGCCGGGTCCTGGCCCAGGACGGCGCGGGGATCGCCCGCGCCGCGGCGCTGGCGCGGGGTGGCGGCGGCGGCCGGCGAGCGCAGATCCTCGTGCAGGACCGGGGCCGGGGCAGGGGCGGTCGTCGATGGCGGCTGGGCCAGCGCGGTCAGCGCCGCGGCCGTGGCGGTTCCAACCAGGCCGAAGCAGGCGGCGATCCAGCGCGCGCGCACCGGTGCAGTCTAGCACCACGGCGTCGGAGCGCACCGAGCCCGGCGGACGAGACCCAGGCCGCGCCGGGTGACAGCCAGGTGAGAACTGTGCGACACGCGCGGCTTTCTCCCGGGCCAGTTGATCTGGCGCGGCTCTCGTAGGAAAACGCCAGTATGGATACGACGCGCGGGCAGGGCGCCACGCGCGCCGCAGCACGGGTCCTCTGGATCCTGTGGGCCACCTACGGCGCGTTCTACTTCTGCCGCACCAACATCTCGGCCGCGCTGCCCGGGCTGCAGGCCGAGTTCCACTTCAGCAAGACCGAGATCGGCACCATCCTCGGCTCGCTGAAGCTGTTCTACGGCCTGGGCCAGTTCCTCAACGGACAGCTGGCCGAGCGGTTTCCGGCCCGCGTCCTCCTCGCGGTCGGCATGTTCACCTCGGCCGCGCTCAACGTCGTCTTCGGGCTTTCCACCGCGCTCTACTTCTTCTTGTTCGTGTGGGCGGCGAACGGCTACTTCCAGGCGCTCGGCTGGACCCCGACCATGAAGGTGGCATCGCGCTGGTTCGACCCGGCCCGGCGCGGCCGCGCGATCGGCTTCATCGGCACCGGCTACCAGCTGGCCGGCGCGATCACGTTCGTGGTCGCCGGCTGGTCGGCCGAGTACCTCGGCTGGCGCGGCGCCATGTACGTGCCGGCCGCGCTCCTGGCCGCAATGGGCCTGGTCACCCTGTTCCTCCTCGAGGAGGCGCCGCGCGACCAGCTCGATCCGACCGCCGCCGATCGCGAGCGCGCGGACGGCGCCGCGCCCGGCTGGCGCCACACGCTCGCGGTCACCCTGGCCAACCCGCGCCTGTGGCTGGTCGCGCTCGCGCTCGCGGCGGTCGACGCGTGCCGCTACGGCTTCACCGACTGGGGCCTGTCCCACATCATGGAGATGCAGGGCGGCGGGCTGGGCAAGAACGCGCTCAAGTACGCCATCCTGCCGCTCGGCGGCATCCCCGGCGCGTTCCTGGCCGGCTGGGTGAGCGACCGCCTGGGCGGGCGGCGAGTGCCGGTCCTGGTCGCGCTGTGCGTGCTGCTCGCCGGGCTGGCGTGGGCCTACGGCGCGACCGTGTCCAGCCACCCGGCGCTGTCGGTCGTGATGCTCGCCTTCATCGGCTTCTGCATCTTCGGCCCGCAGGTGCTCCTGGTCGGCTCCGCCGCGATCGACCTGGCCCGCGCCGGACGCACCGCCGCGGCGGTCGGCTTCGTGAACCTGTTCGGCTACCTCGGCGCGTTCGCCGGCGACCAGGTGACCGGCTACCTGGCCGACCGTCACGGCTGGCAGGCGGCGATCCACTTCTGGGCCGGCTGCGCGCTGGTCGCGGCGCTCGTCATCTCCCCGCTGTGGCGCTACTCGGCGGCGTCGTCGCGCGCGGCAGCGCGCTCGTGATCGGCGCGCGCGTCACTCGCGCGCTCGAGCGCGCCCCGGTGCTGGTGTTCGCCGGCTACGCGGTGACGATGGCGTTCTCGACCTACTTCTGCATGTACGCCTTCCGCAAGCCGTTCGCGGCGGCGGCGTGGGACGGACAGAACCTGGGCCCGCTCTCGCTCAAGGGCGCGCTCATCATCGGCCAGCTGGTCGGCTACGCCACGTCCAAGCTCATCGGGGTCAAGTTCAACTCGGAGCTGCCGCTGGCCCGCCGCCGCCGGGCCCTGTTCCTGCTCATCCTGTGGGCCCAGGCCGCCCTGGTCCTGTTCGCCGTGGTCCCTCCGCCGCTCAAGGTGGTGGCGCTGTTCCTGAACGGGCTGCCGCTCGGGACGGTGTGGGGGGTGGTGTTCAGCTTCCTCGAGGGCCGGACCAGCTCGGAGATCCTGGGCGGCGGGCTCAGCTGCAGCTACGTGGTCGCGTCCGGCGTCGTGAAGACGGTCGGCAGCGGGCTGCTCGGCGCCGGGGTCGCCGAGAGCTGGATGCCGGCGGTGACCGGGCTCATCTTCCTGGGCCCGTTCTTCCTGTTCGCGTGGGGGCTCAGCCTGGTGCCGCCGGCCAGCCTGGCCGACATGGCCGCGCGCACCGAGCGCGAGCCGATGGACCGCGAGGCGCGCCGCCGATTCACCCGCACCTACTGGCCGGGGCTGGCCGTCCTGGTCGTGGTCTACCTGTTCCTGACCGCGTATCGCGACTTCCGCGACAACTTCGCCGCCGACATCCTGCGCGACATGGGCCGGGGTGACGAGCCGGCGGTGTTGACCCAGACCGAGATTCCGATCGCCCTGGTGCTGATGGTCGTGCTGTCGCTCCTCTACCTGGTCAAGGACAACCGGCGCGGCGTCATCGCCACCTACCTCGTCATGATCGGCGGCGCGATCCTGGTCGGCGCGGCCACTCTCCTCTACGACGCCGGCGTCATCGAGGGGCAGGCCTGGCTGACCCTGGTCGGGCTCGGCCTGTTCCTCGGCTACGTGCCGTACGGCTGCGTGCTGTTCGACCGGACCATCGCCATGCTCGGCACGGTGGCGACCGCGGTGTTCCTCATCTACGTGTCCGACGCGGTCGCCTACGGCGGCTCGGTCGGCGTGGTCCTCTACAAGATGCTGGGCTACGCGAAGCTGCCGTACCTCCAGTTCTTCCGCGGGTTCTCGTACGCGACCTGCGCGGTGACCACGGTCTGCTTCACCGTCTCCTGCCTGTACTTCCTGCGCAGCTCGCGGCGCCGACCCGCTTCCCTGTAGACTTTCGACAGGAGTGCGGCTAGCTTCCTGTTGGGTATCGACAGGAGCGTGGCCGTCATGGGCGAGAAGCAGACCGAGGTGCCGTACGGGTCGCTGGACCTGCTGATCCTGAAGACGCTGGAGGGGCTGGGCTCGCTGCACGGCTGGGGCATCGCCCGCCGGATCGAGCAGGTGTGCGACAGCATGCTGCAGCTCGGCCAGGGCACGCTCTACCCGGCGCTGGTCCGGCTCGAGCAGGACGGGCTCATCAAGAGCAAGTGGGGCACCTCGGACAACGGCCGGCGGGCCCGCTTCTACGCGCTGACCCCGCGCGGCGCCCGCCACATGCGGGTCGAGATCGAGGAGTGGGTGCGGGTGACCGGCGTCATCGCCGCCGCGCTGGGCGTGTCGCGGTGACCGCCGGCGGAGTCGCCCGGCGCCTGCTCGGCTCGCTGCGCCGGCGCCGGGCCGAGGTGGAGCTGGAGGAGGAGATCGGCTTCCACCTGGCCATGGAGACCGAGGAGAACATCCGCCGCGGGCTGCCACCCGAGCGCGCCCGACGCGCCGCCGAGCGATCTTTCGGCCGGCGCGGCCACGCGGTCGACGATGCCCACCGCGCCCGCGGGCTGCCCTGGCTCGACGACGTGGCGGCGGACGCCGGGCTGGCCCTGCGCACCCTCCGGCGGGCGCCCGGCTTCTCGGTGGCGGTGATCCTGCTCGTCGCGCTCGGGATCGGGGCCAACGCGGCGGTCTTCACCGTGGTCGACGGCGTGCTCCTGCGTCCGCTGCCGTACCCGCGCCCCGACCAGCTCGCGCTGCTCCAGCAGTTTCGCGCCGGCGAGACCAACATGACCCACGACGGCCGCACCGTGCTCGACCTCGAGCGATGGAACGACCAGACCCAGACGGTCGCGGCGATCGGGCCGACCGCCGGGGTCAACCTGGTGCGCGACTCGCTCGCGCTGCACGTGCGCGCCCAGCCGGTCTCGCGCCGCTACCTCGAGGTGATGGGCGTGGGGCCGGAGCGCGGACGCGGCTTCGAGCAGACCGACGAGCGAGCCGGCGCGGCGCCGGTCGTGATCCTCGGCCACGATCTGGCCCGCCGGATCGGCGGCGATCTGGTCGGCCAGCGCCTGGTCCTGAGCGGGGTGTCGCACACGGTGGCCGGCGTCCTGCCGCGCGGGTTCCGCATGTTCCCGCCGGCGGACCTCTTGATCCCGCTCCACCTGGGCCTGGAAGCGAACGGCACCAACTACACGGTGATCGGGCGCCTGCGCGGCGGCGACGGGACGGCCACCCAGCGCCTGGCCGCCGCCACCGCCGCGCTGCACCAGGCCGGCAGCGTCGACCGCGAGATCGGCCTGCGCTGGACCAGCCTGCGCGACGATCTCTCCGAGCTGCGCCGGCCGACCCTGCTGCTCCTGTTCGGCGCGGTCGGGCTGGTCCTGCTCATCGCATGCGCCAACGTCGCCGGGTTGCTCCTCATCAAGGCGCAGCGGCGCGCGGCCGAGCTGGCGGTGCGCTCGGCGCTGGGGGCCGGGCCCGGCCGGCTGGTCCGCCAGCTCCTGACCGAGGGCATGGTCTACGCGCTGGCCGGCGGCCTGGTCGGCATCGGGCTGGCCCACGTCGCGCTGGTCGGGCTGCTCCGGCTGGCCCCGTCCGACCTGACCGACTGGGGCCTCGGCATCGACGGGCGCGTGCTCCTGTTCAGCCTCGGGCTCACCATCCTGACCGGCGTCGCGTGCGCGCTGGCGCCGGCGGTGCGGGCCAGCCGGGTCGACCTGCGCCAGGCGGTGACCGGCGGCGCGTCCGGGGTCGCGGCGTCGGCGCCGCGCAGCCGCTGGCGGCGCGGCCTCCTGGTCGGCCAGGTCGCCCTCTGCACGCTGCTCCTGCTCGGCGCCGGGCTGCTCACCCGCACGCTGGTCGAGCTGCGCCGGGTCGATCCCGGGTTCCATGCCGGCTCGATCGTCGCGATGACGATGTCGCCGGACCAGAGCGACTCGTCGCTCCAGATCTTCTACGCCCGCGCGCTGGCCGAGGCCGGCCAGGTGCCGGGCGTGCGCCGGATCGCGCTGACCAGCGGGGTGCCCGGCCGGCGCGTCCTCAACCTGCCGCTCGAGGTGCCTGGAACCGACGCGCCGCTCCGCGCGATCAACTGGCGCTACGTGAGCCCCGGCTACTTCGAGATGCTGGGCATCGAGCTCGAGAGCGGGCGCTTCCTCGGCGACCGCGACAGCGCCGGGGCCCAGCCGGTCACGGTGGTGAACCGCGCGTTCGCGCGGCTCTACTTCCCCGACGGGGAGCCGATCGGGCGGCAGGTTCGCATCGCCCGGTTCGCGCCCGAAGACGCCGATCCGCCGCGCACCATCGTCGGCGTGGTCGGCGACACCCGCGACGTCGGCCTGACCGGCGATCCCGAGCCATCCATCTACGTGGCCGTGGCGCAGGTGCCGCCCGGTCTGTTCGCCGTGGCGCACCGCTTCTTCGACATGTGCTGGCTCATCGACACCGATCTATCGCCGGCGATCGCGGCCAACCGGCTGGGCGGCGTGTTCCGCTCGCTCCAGCCCGGCGTGCCGTTCTCCGAGGTCACCAGCCTGGAGGACGTGCTCGGCGCCCACATGGCCGGCGAGCGCTTCCTGGCCTGGCTGCTGGCCGCGTTCGCGCTGGCCGCGCTCTGCATCGCCATCACCGGGATCTACGGCCTCACCGCGTACTCGGTCAGCCAGCGCTCGCGCGAGATCGCCATCCGCATGGCGCTGGGCGCGTCGCCGGGGCGGGTCCTGCGCGGGATCCTCGGCGAGGCCGTGGTCGTCGCGGTGGTCGGGGTCGTGGTCGGCCTGGCCGCGGCCTGGCCGCTCGGTCCGGTCCTGCGCCGCTTCCTTCGCGGCGCGGCGTCGTTCGACCCGGCGACCAGCGCGGCGGTGGCGGCGGTGCTGCTGAGCGCGGCAGTGCTCGCGTCGCTGGTCCCCGCCACGCGCGCGGCGCGGATCGATCCGGTCACCAACCTGCGTCAGGGCTGAGCGGTCGGCGGGCGGCGCGGCCAGACGCGCCGGTCAGGCGTGGCCGTTGCCGCCGTCGCCGCCGGAGCCGTTGCCGCCGGAGCCGTTGCCGCCGGGCAGCGGCTCCTGGTCGAGCAGGTAGATGAGCAGGTACGCCTCGGCGGTGCGGCTCGGCCCCTCGGAGCCGGCCAGGATGCGGAAGTCGGCCGCGAGCTGGCGGCGCGAGTACGAGCGGTACAGCGAGACCGGATCGATCTCGTCGACGTCGGCCGAGTCGCAGTCGTGCTCGATGGTGCGGCCGAGGACGCCGCTGGCCCACGTCTCGCTGACGTTCTCCACCCCCTGCGCCTTCATCGCCGCGCGCAGGAGACCCAGCTCCTCGTAGGTCAGCCCGAACAGGAACTCGGTGAAGGCCTGGTTCTCGGCCGGCGACACCTCGTCGCGCGCGAAGAAGTCGAGGAACTGCGGCGCGCAGTCCTGCGCGACCAGCCGGAAGTACTCGCTGGCCCCGAGCAGGCTGCCCAGCCCGACGGTGATGCGGTTGCGCGCCCGCCAGGCCGACTCGAGGAGCGGGCAGAACTGATCGATCTCCAGCGTCGCGTTGTCCCAGATCGCGACCAGCTGGCTGGCCGCGCGCCGCTTGGTCTCGTCGGCCACGTCCGGCTTGCGCAGGAGCGCGAGCAGCAGCTCCTCGCACATCTGCGTGTAGATCGACTGGGCCAGCTCGTCGCGCAGCTGGAGGCTGAGCGGGCGGAGCTGCGGCGCGGTCGGCACCAGCGCGCAGGTCGACTTCACGAACGCGCGCAGGAACTGGATCTTGGAGGTGAGGAAGGTGCGCTGCAGCGTCCCCTTGAACGGCAGGTCGAGGTCGCCGGCCAGCCCGTCGATCCCGGTCAGGTGAGCGAGGAGGGTCTCCTCGTCGCGCTCCTCGCCGCCGAGCACCTCCGACTGGCGGAGCGACGGCGTCACCGAGATGAGGTGGTTGAGATCGGCGAGCTGCGACATCAGCCGGCTGAGCACGGCGGCGTCGCTGGGCGAGATCTGCGACAGCGCGATGAGGGCGCGCGCCACCAGCTCCGACTCCGCCTCATCGAAGAGGCGCAGATCCGGCTGTGTCTCGGATCGGGCAAGAGGCATGGATCGTGCGGTCTTAGACTAGGAGGGCGGGGTGCGGGCGGGTTGACCGGGGCATGGGCGAGAGGCCCTCTCCTAGATACGCCCCGACCCGCGCGCCAGTTTTGGAAGATCGACGGAGAAATACGTCGCGAAGGACACCGAGATCAAGGCTACCACCGGACAGACGTCCGCGACAGGAAGCTCATCGCTCGCGGTCCAGGCGCACGTAGATCCGCTCGCCGCCGGCCAGCTCGCTGGCCAGGATGGTGCGCGACCAGGTCCGGTAGCCCGCCTCCGTCACCCGGATCTCGATCTCGGCGGCCGGCTCGCTGCGCAAGATGGGAACAGGCACACCGGGACTGACCGGCACCCCGTCGATCGCGACCTCCGCGGTGGCAGGATCCGGAAATACCGTCACCGTCGGTGAGGCGGCGGCTGGCGCGCGGCTGGCGCCGGCGCTCGCGACCGGCCGGCGTCCGCGCTCGAGGACGTAGGCGGTGCCGAGGCCGGCCACCGCGGCGCCGACCAGCGCGGCCGCCGCCCAGCCGAGCGCCCGGGCGCGCGGACGGATCCGGCCCGCCGCTCCTTCGGCCGATCCTTCCTCCTCGACCGCCTCGGCCGAGGAGGTGGCGGTGAAAAGATGCAGCGAGCGAGCCCCGACCATGCCGTGGGTGGGCAGCTCCATGTCGAACAGGCCGATGACCTCGGTCGAGGAGGTCGGCGCCATGTTGAACACCAGCTTGGAGACCGAGCGGAGCGTGCTGATGAGGCCGAGGCCGGCGCCGCTCTTCTTCTGCTCCATCTGCGCGCCGGCCCGGGCGCGGGCCAGGTACTCGAGGGCGCGATCGCGCCGGAGCGAGCCGCCGCCGTCGCGCACCGCGACGCCGAAATAGCGCCCGCTGCAGCCGTATTGCACCTGGATCGGGCTGACCTCGGGCAGCTGGGCGATCTGCTTCACGGTCAGCCCGCGGTATTTCTCCTGGCCGGTCTCGTCGACCGGCGCGTGATAGAGCCCGTTCATCATGAGCTCGTCGGCGACCAGCTGGATGCGGTCGCGCACCGGGCCGCGCACGCCGCCCAGCTGGGCGTAGCGCATCATGATGTCGATGGCGCGGGTCTTCTCCTCGTAGTTCTTGACCAGCATGGTGAAGGTGGTCACGCCCCACGGGAAGTACTTCTGCAGGCCGAAGATCTCGCCGCGCAGCGCCTTGGTCGCGCTCGAGATGAACTCGTCGTCGTCGAACCGCTCGTCCAGGCAGAACAGGCTGGTGACCCGCTGGTCCTCGAACAGCGGCACGCGGCTGACCAGGTCCTCGCCGTCGACGATGTAGAGGATGCGCGCGGTGCGCGGGACCTGGGTGAAGAAGCTGCGATCGGGCAGCTCGTGGCGCGCGTCGTAGATCGCCAGGTTGATCGGGCGGGTGGGGTTGATCTGGCCGCCGTCGCCGACGAAGTCGGCGGTGGCACCGGTCGCCGTGGTCAGGCGTTTGATCGAGCGCCGGAGCGCTCCATCGCGCGTGATCACGCACATGTGATAGCGAAGCATCGCCGACCTCGTCGATCCGACAGCCAGAGAGGGGAACCGCCGCGCTGGGCGGGTTCTCTACTTCTTGGAGATGACGGTGTGGGTCGGTCCGGACTTGCTGTACGAGCCAGCTGGTCCTCCCGGCCCCACCGCGCTGGAGCTCCCCACCGGGCCACCGGGCCCGACCGGGCTCGACACGATGTGGTTGCCGCTACTCGAATGACTCGGGTTGCCGATCGCCGCCGAGCCGCCGGCCGGGGTCGGGTTGGTCGAGCCCGGGGTCGGCGGCGGGACGGTGGGCGGCTTGCTGCGAGCCGGGGCGGCCGCGGCCGGGGTCGGCGGCGGGCCGGCGTCCGGCGACGACCAGCTGGAGTCCGGCGACGGCCAGCTCCGCACCGGCGAGGTCGGTGCGTCGACCACGGTGTCGGGCCGGGCGCCCTGGCTCAGCTTCTCGGCCAGGATCAGCCGCTCCTTCACCCGCGTGGTCTCTCGGTTCTCGGCCTCGAGCTGGGCGATCTCGGTCCGGCGGGTGTCGATCTCGCGCTCGAGCTCCTCGATCGCGTCGCGCAGGACCGCGACCCGCGACTCGGTGCGCTCCTGCTTGGCGGCGGCGTCCTGGATGATCGTGCCGATGTCGATGTGCGCCGACTCGAGGGTGTGCTTGACCACCTGGACCACCAGCTCGATGTTCTCGCTCGGCAGCGAGCGCATGAGCGCGACCGCGTCCTCGATGCCGTAGCGGGTGGACGGGGCCGGTGGATCGGCCGGCGCCGAGGCCCGGGCGGACCGGCGGTGCGGCTCGCTGGTGGCCCTGGCGGGCGACGGAGCCGGTGTGGGGACGCGGAGGGCGGCGGGCGCCACCGGCCGGTCGACGCTGTCGGCCTCGTCGCCGTCGCCGTCCGGATCGGCGAGCCCGGCCGCGCTGGCCGAGCTGAGGTCGATCTGTTCGACCGGGGAGCCGAAGTCGTCGCGTCCCTTCTTCTTCTTGTCAAAGAGTCCCATTGCTTCTCCTTGGTCATCCTAGCCCGGAGGGATCGACGCGTCATCTTCCGGCGGCCGGGATGACCGAGACAGTCAGGCGAGAAAGCTCGACGGATGGTACTCCTGACCACCGGCACTCACCGCCCGGAGCAAGCCCGCTGACCCCCGACCCGATAGAAGGCGACGATGGTGTGGGGGGCCGCCCGCGGGAGAGGCCGGTGCGCTCCGGCGTGAGCGAGGCCGAGCCGATCCTCGACCGCAACGGCCTCAACTTCTCGTGGCTGTTGAAGCTGCGCTGGAGCTCGATCGCCGGGCAGACCGCCACGATCCTGGCGGTCCACTTCCTGCTCGACATCGAGGTGCCGCTGGTGCCGCTGTTCGCGGTGGTCGGCGTCGAGCTCCTGTCCAACATCCTCTGTGCGGTCTGGTTCCAGCGCCGCCCGCGCGTGCACGAGTGGCAGCTGGCCGCGGTGCTCGCGCTCGACATCGGCCTCTTGACCGGATTGCTCTACTTCACCGGCGGCCCGTTCAACCCGTTCAGCTTCCTCTACCTGGTCAACATCGCGCTGGCCGCGGTGGCGCTCCACGCCCAGTGGACCTGGATGCTGGTGGCGCTGGCGCTGCTGTCGTTCGGCCTCCTGCCGCTGACCGACTTCTGGCCGCTGCCGCTCGGCCACCTCACGCCCGAGCAGACCGTGAACCTGCACCGCCAGGGCACCTGGGTCGCGTTCGGGGTGGCGGCCACCTTCATCGTCCACTTCCTGTGGCGGGTGACCGGCGCGCTGGCCCAGCGCGAGCGCGAGCTGCACCAGACCCGGGTTCGGGCGGCCCAGAAGGAGCGGCTGGCGTCGCTGGCGACGGTGGCGGCCGGAGCCGCGCACGAGCTGGCCACCCCGCTCGGCACGATCGCGCTGGCCGCCAAGGAGCTCGAGCGCGAGCTGGGCGCGCTGGGCGATCTGCAGGCGATCGAGGACGCGCGCCTGATCCGCGAGCAGGTGGCGCGCTGCCGGCTGATCCTCGATCAGATGGGCGTCGGCCTGGGCAAGAGCGAGGAGCAGAGCCTCGAGTCGGTCACCCTGTCGGCGCTGTTCGACGAGGTGCTGACCGGAGTGCGCGACGCCCCGCCGGTGCACCTCGAGATCGATCCGGCGGTGGCCGGGGCGCGCCTGCGCCTGCCGCCCCGCGCGATGGCGCAAGCGTTGCGCAGCCTGGTGACGAACGCGCAGGACGCGTCACCGCCGCGCCAGCCGGTCGTGGTCACCGCCGTGATCGAGGACCGCTCGCTCGCGGTCGAGGTGCGCGATCGAGGCCCGGGCATGACCGGCGACGTGCTCCGACGGATCGGAGAGCCGTTCTTCACCACCAAGCCGCCAGGGCACGGCATGGGGCTCGGGCTGTATCTGACCCGCGCGGTGGTGGAAGGGCTGGGCGGTGAGCTGGCGATCGACTCGCAGCCGGCGCTGGGGACCAGGGCGCGGGTTATAGTGCCGGCGCAGATCGACCCCGATCGCGCGTCCGATGCCAGCCAATCGCCCATCGATCCTGATCGTCGATGACGACGAGGCGTTCCGCCGGCGCCTCGCGCGCGCGTTCGAGGACCGCGGCTACGACGCGCTGACCGCCGGCAACTACGACGAGGCGGTGGCCCAGGCGCGCGGCGACTCGCCCGAGTTCGCGGTGGTCGACCTGCGCATGCCGGGCCGCTCCGGGCTCGAGCTGGTCCAGGCGCTGCAGGTGATCGACCCGGCGACCAAGATCGTGGTCCTGACCGGCTATGGCAGCATCGCCACGGCGATCGACGCGGTCCGGCTGGGGGCGACCTACTACCTGCCCAAGCCGGCCCACGCCGACGACATCGTGGCCGCCTTTGCCCGCGGCGAGGCGCCCCCGCTCGAGCCGCCCGAGGCCGGCTACACCGCGCCGTCCCTGGCCCGGGCCGAGTGGGAGCACATCAACCGGGTGCTGTCCGACTCGGGCGGCAACATCTCCGAGGCGGCGCGCCGGCTCGGCATCCACCGGCGCTCCCTGCAGCGGAAGCTGCAGAAGTATCCGCCCACCAAGTAAGGGCCCGCGCATGAACAAGTCGCTCGTTCTCGCGGCCGATCCATCCCGGCTGGCGGCGTCGCGGCTGCGCTTCCGGTGCTCAAGTACGTCGAGTACGTTCCGCGCCGGTTCTCGCCGCTCCTTGCCATCCGGGCGGCTCGACCGCGAGAATCGACCGACTTGGTCATGCGCGGGCCCTAATCAATCCTCCGAGCACTGGGTCTGGTCGTCGGTGCAGGTCCCGCCGGTCGACTTGCACGCGGTGGTGTCGGAGACGCCGGCGCCGGTCGGGCTGCCGTCCTCGTCGTAGCGCTGGCAGCAGCACTCGGGGTCGGGGACCTCGTCGCCAGCGGCGCCGGCGTCACCGGCGGCGGCCGCGCTCGGCTGGGCGGCCGGCTTGTGGGACGAACCGCCGCACGAGAGCGCCGCCGCGGCCGTCGTCAGGCCCAGCGCCAGGGTCAGGGTGAGTCCCGCCATTGTCGGCATCGTCGTCTCCTCCGCCAGCAGAGTAGCGCGTGAATCGCGGCCCACCGCATCCATCGGCCGATTCGAATCCACTAATATCGGACGCGGTGAGCGAGCAACTTCCGTCGCTCGAGGCGCTGCGCTGCTTCGCGGAGGCGGCGCGCCTCCTCAACTTCCGCGCGGCGGCGCGCGCGGTCGGCCTCACCCCGGCGGCGCTCGGCCAGCGCATCCGCCAGCTCGAGGAGATGCTGGAGGCGAAGCTCTTCCATCGCACCACTCGCACCGTCACGCTGACCGAGGAGGGCCTGACCCTCCTGCCGTACGCGCACCGCACGCTCGACGCCGCGTCCGAGTGCGTGCGGGCCGGTCGCGGCGAGGTCGGGCCGCCGCCGATGGAGCTGACCCTGGGCACGCGCCACGAGCTGGGCCTGTCGTGGGTGATGCCGCTCCTGCCGCGCCTGCGCAAGGCGCAGCCCGGCCTGACCGTGCACATGTACTTCGGGTCGGGGCCGGATCTCATCCACCGGGTCCGCACCCTGCAGATCGACTGCGCGGTCACCTCGTCGGTGCTGACCGATCCGAAGCTCGACGCCGTTCGCCTGCACGAGGAGCGCTACGTGTTCGTCGGCGCGCCGCGCCTGGTCCGCCAGGTGCCGCTGCAGACCCCGGCCGACGCCGGCCGGCACACGCTCATCGACATCACGCCGGACCTCGCCCTCTACCGCTACTTCCGCAACGGGCCGGGCGCGCGCGAGCTGCAGTTCGGCAAGGTGCTGCGCATCGGCACCATCGCCGCCATCCGTCAGCTGGTCCTGCGCGGCGAGGGCGTGGCGGTCCTGCCCGAGTACTTCGTGGCGCCGGACCTTCAAGCCGAGCGGCTGATCCGCATCCTGCCGTCGGTGCAGCTCCTGTCCGACTACTTCCGACTGGTGTTCCGCGGCGACGATCCGCGCCGCACGGTGTACGAGCGCATCGCCCAGGCGATGCTGCAAGAGCCGCTCAAGTAGCGGGCGGGTTCGCCGCGACGTCGCCGGCCGGGTCGAGTACTCTCGTCGGCCGTGCTCCGCTCGATCGTCGTCAGCCCGCTCGGCGGGGCCATCACCGGCGCGCTGGTGGTCGCCGCGATCGAGCTCGTCGCGCTCGGCGCCGGCGCCGCGGCGCTCGACCCCGGCGCCACCATCCTCACCCTGCACGCCGCGCTCGGCCTCACCATCGGCGCGCTCCTGTGGCTGACCGAGTGGGTGGCGGAGCGCCGCCGGCTCGGCCGGCTCGCCGGGTCGCTGGTGCGCGCGCTGCCCGCGCTGCCGGCGCTGGCCTGGGTCGGGCGCACGCTGTTCAGCGGCGCGGCCGCGGCCACCATGCCGGGCGCGTCGTCCGCGCCGATCTGGGTGCCGGTGCTCGGCACGATCCTGGTCGCCGCGGCGATCGCGATCGGCAGCGCGGTCCTGTCGCGCCCGGGCCCGGCCCGCCGCGCGCTGGTCGCCGGCGCCTGTCTGGTCGCCGCGATCGCGGTCGAGCTCGGCAACCGTCGGCTCTACCCGGCCGAGTACCCGGACCTGCACGCGTTCCTCATCCCGGTCTCGTGCGTGCTGATGACCGCCGCGATCCGCGCCTGGCTGGCGCCGCGCGGCGCCGCCCTCGAGCGCAGCCAGCCCGCGCCCGCCCTGGTCGCGGCCATCATCGCCGGGCTGGTCCTGATCGCGGCCTGCCTGACCCTGGCCGGCGGGCTCGGCTCGGCCGAGAGCCGCTGGTTGCTCGCCACTCACGGCAACCACGGCCGCCACCTGGTCCGCCTGGTCCGCGACCGCTTCGACTCCGACGACGACGGCTTCTCGCGCGCGCTCGGCGGCGGTGACTGCGACGACGGCGACCCGGCGGTGAACCCGGGCGCCGCCGAGCGGGCCGGCAACGGGGTCGACGAGGACTGCGACGGCGAGGACGCCGCGCGGCCGGTCCGCCACCCGGCCGAGGAGGCGCGGCGGACCAGCGCGCTGGCCAGGTTCCGCGGGTCGAAGGAGCGCGCCGACCTCATCGCCCGGGCGCGCGGGTGGAACCTGCTCATCCTCTCGATCGACGCCCTGCGCGCCGACGTGGTCGCCGACACCGCGGCCAACCGCAAGGCATACCCGCACCTGTTCGCCCTGTTCGACCGCTCGCGCCGGTTCGACCGCGCCTTCTCGCCGTCGTCCGGCACCGACCTGTCGGTCTCGAGCGTGATCACCGGCGTCATCAACCCGTTCCGCCCGATCGACACCACGCTGTTCGAGGCGGTGAAGCGGGGCGGGCGCGCGACTCACGCGGTCCTGCCGCGCGAGGTGCTGCGCTACGCCGGCCGCAACCTCCTGGTCCGCGGGCTGGACCACGACGACGTCATCGTCAACGACGACGTCCAGCGCGACGTGTCGACCCACAGCTCGTCGACCGCGACCACCAGGCGCGGGCTGGCCGCGCTCGGCCGCCTGGCCGCGCCCGGCGCGCCGCCGTTCCTGCTCTGGCTGCACTACTTCGACGTCCACGAGCACCTCCAGATCGAGTCGACCGATCCGGACCTGGTCGCGGCGGCGACCGCCGGCGGCTTCGATCTCGCCACCCGCGCCGGGAAGTACCGCGCGCTGGTCGCGGTGGTGGATCGCCAGATCGGCCTCTTCATGGCAGAGGTCGAGCGCCGCGGCCTGCTCGATCGCACCGCGGTGGTCTTCTTCAGCGATCACGGCGAGAGCCTGGGCGAGGACAAGCGCCTGCCCGACAACCACGGCCTCTACCTCTATCACCCGCTGGTCCACGTCGTCCTCGCCGTGCACGTCCCCGGCGGGGTGACCGGGGCGACCGACGCGCCGGTGACCCTGCTCGACATCACGCCGACCGTGCTCGAGCTGTTCGGCATCGAGCTGCTGCCCGAGCTGGGCGGACGCTCGCTCCTGCCGCACCTGGTCGCGGGCGCGCCGGCCGAGCTGATCGCCGAGCGCCGCGCGCTGCCGCTCAACGAGACCGATCAGTGGGGCGTCATCCTGTGGCCGGACAAGCTGCTGGTCCGCCCGCTCGACAACCTGATCGAGCTCTACGACCTGGCCCGTGACCCGGGCGAGCGCGACGACCGCGCCGCGCGCGAGCCGGAGCTGGTCCGCAAGCTCAAGGCGGAGTACCAGGCGTTTCCGCCGGTGGCGCTCGATCGGACCCGGAAGGGACGAGAGAAGCGAGACAGGCTAGCGCTGCCACCGCGGCGCCGCTGAACAGCAGCACCAGGCACACGCTCAGGTTCGCGGTCCAGAACGGCATGAGCGGCGGCTCGCCCCAGCACAGGATCGCGCACGCCGCGGTCAGCGCGGCCGGGACCTGGAGCTGGGTCGCGATCATGCGCAGCGGCCCGACCCGGCGGACCGCCAGGCCGGCGGTGATCGCGAGCAAGCACAGGCCGGGGAGCGCGGCCAGGTAGATCGCCTGGCCGAGCGGCCGGTAGATCATCGGCGTCGACAGCGACGGGGCCCCCTCGATCCCGACCACCGAGAGATAGGCCAGCACCCACCACCACGGCAGGTTCCACGAGCGCCGCGCGGCCAGCCAGGTGATGGTGACGGCGACCGCGACCAGGAGGGCGGCCAGCGCGGTGCGGACCGGACCGGGGCGGGGCAGGGTGAGGCCGGGCTGGTCCGGGACGGCGAGCGCCTCGAACAGCGGGCGGCCGGCCGAGGCCGGATGCGGGGCCTGGCCCAGCGCATCGGCGAGGGCGCGAGAGAGATCGACCAGGTGGACCAGGCGGCCCTGCGGCGCCGAGATCAGCCCGCCGCCGACCAGGCAGGCGCGGACCAGGCGGATCTCCGACTCCTCGCCGCCGTGGCCGCCGGCGTCGCGGTGGCCGTGATCGGCCAGCACCAGCCACAGGCTGTTCGCGCCGTGGGCGGCGGCGTCGATGGTGAGCAGATCGCCGAGCACGCGGTCCGCGCGGGCCGCCGCCGCGGCGAACTCGGGCGACGCGCGGCCATGGCGGTGGCCGGCGTCGTCGGCGCCGAGCAGGTGGACGAACACCAGCCGGGTGTCGGAGCCGGCCAGGGCGAGCGCCATGAACTGGAAGGTGCCCGCCTCCCACTCGGCCAGCGCCGGTCGATCGATGTCGAGCGCGGGCCAGGCGCGGGCGAAGCCGAACGACTGCGAGATGAACGGGTGCGACTCGGCCACCGCCGCGCTGGACGGCACGCGCGCGGGCAGGGCGCCGTCGGGCGGTGGATCGATCCGCGCCTGCACGAACTGGATGCCCGACTGCTGCTGGGTCAGGCCGGTCCACAGGACCGACTGGACCGGCAGCGACACGGTCGGGAAGCCGACGTCGACCACCAGCTCCAGGCCGCGCCGGCAGACCGAGTCGTAGTGGGGCAGGTGGCGCGAGGTCGCGGCGTCGACCCCGTCGAGCAGCGCCACCCGCACGAACGCGGCCGGCGCCAGGCCGTGCCCGGTCGCCGGCGGGACCCGTCCACCGGCGGCCGCGAGATCCGGATCGGCGCGCGGCAGCCCGGATAGCGCCGGCGGCGCCGCGCCACCCGGACCGCGCCGGAAGAAGGTCTGGACGAGCCGCTTGCGGCCCTCGAACAGCCCCCAGGCGGCGGCCAGAAGGCCGGCGGCGAGGAGGAGCCGCCCGAGCGCGCGGCGGACGTTCGGCGAGAGGGGCATCGTGGTCAGCGCGGGTCGGCGCGAGTCGGCGCGGGTCGGCGCGAGTCGGCGCGCGCTCCCATGCTAACCCGGACCCTGCCGCGTCCGGGCCATCCGGGCATCGATCGGCAGGATCTGGCCGGCAGGATCTGGCCGGCATCTGGCGCGCCGAGCAGCCGGACCGCGCCGTCGATCACTGACCGGTGGACCGACCCGTCCGAACGTGAACGTCGACCGACCGCCGGCGTCCGGGCCCCACCAGCGGCGCTCGCGGTTCCGCGCGCTTGCCGGCTGGCACATCGCCCGCAGTGTCGCCCTCGCGCAATGCCCGCGCTCCACCTGGCAAGGTCGTCCCTGGCCGCCGCGCTCCTCGCCCTGGTCGCTTCGGCCTGCTCGGCCCCGTCGCTGGTCGTGCGCCGGCCCGAGCGCCGCGACGTCGACGACGCGCTGACCGAGACCTGGGTGCGCGACGTGCGCCGCGTCGCCCGGTCCGGCGACTGGCTGCTGACCCGGTCGTACTCGATGACCGGCGATCTCATCGCGCTCCTGGCCGGCGGCGAGAGCCTCAGCCACGCGTCGATCTACGACGCCGAGCGCGGCACGATCATCGAGGCGATCGATCCGGTCGTGCGCGAGGTCCCGCTCGAGAGCCTGATCCGCCGCAACCACGTCGTCCTGGTGGTGCGGCCGCTCGGCTCGACCGCGGCGGCGCGCCGCGCGTCGGTGGCGCGGGCTCGCTCGGTGGTCGGCGCCGCGTTCGACGGGCTCGGCATCGTCGGGCTCGGCTCCGCCGACCGCTTCTACTGCTCGGAGCTGGTGATGTGGGCCAGCCGGGCCCGCTTCCCTGCCGGCGCGGTGGTGACGCCCCAGGAGCTGCTCGCCCACGCCCGGGTCATCTACCGCAGCGGCCTGCGCGACGACCTGGCGGTGCAGCGGGCCGCGCTCGCCGCCCACGCCGCGCGCCGGCGATCAGTACGTGAGCGGCCCGGCCTTGAAGTCGATGAACAGGCGGTCGCGCACCGCCCACAGCATCGGGAAGTACGTCATCTTGGCGCTGCGCTCGAGCATCTCCATCGGGTTCCCGCGCAGCGAGGCGGTGCCGATGCCGATGATGCGGCGCACGGTCATGACGTGCTCGCGCTTGAAGCGCTGCATCTGGGCGTCGAGGGTGACCAGCGCCTCGGCCACCAGGAGGATGTCCGGCCGGCTGGCCGGCTCCTGGTAGAGCGTCAGCAGATCGGTCCCCTGCCGGTCCAGGCCGCGCGCGAACGCCGCCCAGATGATGGGCGCGATCTCGTTCAGCCGGTTGAACCCGGGCGAGTCGAGCCCGCTGCCGGCCCCGAGCCCGGCGCGGATCACCAGATAGGCGGTGGGCAGCATCGTCTCGAACAGCTTGAGCTGCTGCTCGAGCAGGACCTCGATCCGGCACGCGCGATCGATCGAGTGGCAGGCGACCGCGCTTCGATCGGCGTCGAGCGCCACGATCGCCTCACCCAGCTCGTGAATCATGAGCTTCATCCAGATCTCCTCGATCTGGTGGATGCTCTGGAACATGAGCTCGTCCGGGTCGGTCCGGTTGGCCGGCTCCTTCGTTAGCTGGAGCAGCTCCGTGGTGCGCAGGTAACGCTCGTACTCGGTCTTGCCCGTCCCGTACGGTCCGTCGAATGGATTCCCCTCCGCCATGGTGTCGAGCATAACAAACGCTGCGGCCGTAGTACCCCGCCACAGGCGAGATGACTGGTTCGGCTCGCCGATCCATCCCCGCTGGCTGCGTTGCTCGTCGGTCATTGGGGGGCCACCCAACTCCGCTCCTCGCGCCTTGCCATCGGGGCGCCTCGGCGATCGGAACCCAATCATCTCGCCTGTGGCGGGGTACTCGTTGGGAAAACGGCTACAATGGTGCGCCTGTGCGGGCGAGCAAGCGCTCTCGGCAGACTCCTGCCCCCGGTGAGAAGCTCGCCTGCCTCCGGTGCCGCGGCGTGTTCCGGGCATCGGCCGAGCGCTGCCCGCTCGACGGCGCGCGACTCCACCGGGGCGCGCGCGATCCGCTGCTCGACACCTGGTTCGCCGGCCGCTATCTGATCGAGGAGCTGGTCGGCGACGGGCCGCTCGGCCGCATCTATCGGGCTCGCGACCTGCGCGACCACCGCTGGCTGGCGCTGCGCGTGCTGGCCGGCGAGCGCGCCGCCGATCCAGTCGCGCGGGCGCGGTTCCACCGTCAGGCCGAGCTGGCCCGCCGGCTCGATCACCCGAACGTCGTGCCGGTCTCCGCCCTGGGCACCAGCCGCGAGGGCCTGCCGTTCGTGGTCACCGACTACGTGGCCGGCCACGCCCTGTCGCGGGTCGTGTCGCGCGAGGGACCGCTGCCGCGCGAG
>DATHKR010000161.1:0-2911 GCA_035489015.1 Kofleriaceae bacterium
GATGAGCGTCGAGAAGCAGAGGTAGCGGAGCGGTCCGGTCCCCGTGTTGGTCGTCTGGTGGGCGGCCGCGTTGCCGGCCGGGAACGCCAGGTAGTCACCGGCGCGGATCTCGACCGAGGCGTCGCCGATGCGCGCGGTGCCAGTCCCCTCGAGGACGTAGATCGCCTCCTCGTTGGCGCAGTGATAGTGGTACGGCCACGCCACCGCGCCCGGCAGCAGCTCGACGAAGGAGCAGCCCAGCTGCCTGCCGCCGGTGGCCTCCGCGAGGTAGCGCTCGCGAGGCGCGAACTTGCCATGCGGATCGTCGTGGACCTCGACCTCGTCGACGTTGACGACATGGGGGTGTCTGCGCGTCATGGGCGAAGGCTAGGTCCACGCCGGCCCGCCGCGCCACCGAAAGCTCCGTGGAGCTGAAAAATGTTTCAGCTCGAGACTCGCTTCGCCCACGGCGGCTGGACCCATTCGCTCCAGAACGACCTGGTGGAAGAGCTCTACCTGCACGTCTTTCCGCTGGCGTTCGGTGGCGGCAAGAGCCTGTTCCCGGCGACCGGCATCGACCGCGCGTTCGCGCTGGCCAAGGCGAAGCCGTGCCCGACGGGCGTCGTCTTGCTGCACTACACCCGCGCGCCGGCCAGGTAGCGGCAGCCGGCAGTCCTCACCGAGGACCCAGCTCCTCGCGCAGCGCCACCGCCAGGCGCTCGTACTGGCCGATGTCGTTGTAGAGCTGCGCGGACAGGCGGATCAGGCGGCGCGGCGGGGACGGCCACGGCGGGATCGGGACCTCGATCCGGTGGCGATCGAACAGGGCCGACTGGAGCGGGTCGGCGTAGAGCGCCGTGGTCGGCGGCTCGGCGCTTCCGTCGGGCAGAGGGACCGCGGCCAGGCTGCCGATCATCTCCTCCGGCGCCGGCGCATCGACGCCGAGCGCCTCGCACAGGATGTGGCGGCCGGCCATGACCAGGGCGTGGTTGCGGGCCCGGACCTCGGGCCAGCCGCCCGGGACCAGGCCGCCCACGGTGCGGAGCGCCCCGGGCACGCACAGCCACGGGGTCGGATCGTCGGTGCCGACCCAGTCGAACTCCTGGTGGAAGCGCGAGCGCAGCCGCGGCGAGTTGTAGCCGTGGCTGATCACCGCCGGTCGCAGGCCGGCCTGGCGGTCGCGGCGGACGTGCAGCATGCCCGCCCCCTTCGGCGCACACACCCACTTGTGGAAGTTGCCGGTGTAGTAAGCGGCGCCGATGGCCGAGACATCGAGCGGCATCATGCCGGGCCCGTGCGCACCGTCGACCAGCGTGTCGACCCCGCGCTCCGCCAGCCGCGAGACCAGCTCGGCGATGGGCAGGATCAGCCCGGTCGGGCTGGTGACGTGGTCGAGCAGGGCCAGCCGGGTTCGCGGCGTCACCGCGGCCAGGATCCGGTCCACGATCGGGTCGGGGCCCGACACCGGGAACGGCAGCTCGACCGTGACCACGCGAGCGCCGCAGCGGCCGGCGACGTGATCGAGC
The DNA here is from genome assembly GCA_035489015.1 of Kofleriaceae bacterium. GTDB lineage: Bacteria > Myxococcota_A > Polyangia > Haliangiales > Haliangiaceae > DATFRY01. The sequence continues at coordinate 1,506 of DATHKR010000161.1, forward strand.
ACGTTGCGGCAGGCGTTGTAAGACTGATCGGTGGTGAGCAGCTCGTCGTCGGCAGTCAGCTCGAGCGAGCGCAGCACCGAATTCACCCCGACCGTCGCGTTGCGCACAAAGGCGAGCTCGTCCGGATCGGCGCCGACGAACGCGGCCACCTCGGCCCGAGCCGCATCGAGCAGCGGCTCGAGCTGGTGAACGAAGAAGTGCACCGGCTCCCGCTCCATCCGGGCCCGAAGCTCGTCCTGGAGGGCGAGCACCGCCGTCGGGCAAGCCCCGAACGACCCGTGATTGAGGAACGTGACGTCCTGATCGAGCCCCCACTGCAAGCGCAACTCGGCGGCACCAGGCTGCGAGGACGGCGTCCGTGGCGCGCTCATTGACAGACGATAAGCCGACCCCGACCACCATTTCCAGGCGCCGTCGCCCACGCCGTCGGGAACATCCCTCGAGGCACCGGCAGATATATCGAGCGGGCGGAGCGAAGCCCCGATGCGCTGCCCGGCGGATGGGCGCGGGACCGCTCGGGTCGCGTCGAGTCATCACCGTGGGGACGGCGCGCGGCCATTCTCGGCCGCCGCGAGACCGGCCGGGCCGGCCGGCCGCGCCGCGTCGAAGCCGAGCGTCGTCAGGCCCCGATCACCGAGACGTGCGCAGCGTACACCCCGCGGTGCAGGACCCGGATGCCGGACGACGGGCGCGTCAATTCTCGACCACCGCGAGACCGGCCGGCGGGCCACCGCCGCGCCAAAGCGACATCGTCACGCCCCGATCACCGAGACGTGCGCGGCGTACGCCCCGCGGTGCAGGACCCGGATGCCGGACGACGGGCGCGCCAATTCTCGACCACCGCGAGACCGGCCGGCGGGCCACCGCCGCGTCGAAGCCGAGCGTCGTCAGGCCCCAATCACCGAGACGTGCGCAGCGTACACCCCGCGGTGCAGGACCCCGAGCGCGCCGCGCAGCAGCGCCTCGATGTCCGTCGGGCCGGTTCGGGCCGCCGCGGCCACCGCCGCGCGAGCGTCGCCCGCGGCGATGCCAAGCCGGCGCAGGGCGTCGATGGCGTCGGCCTCGAGAGCGCCCCTATCTGCCGTGACAGATCGCGACACGCCAGTTCGCGGCGGCGGGAGCACACTGACCTCGAGCCCGTAGGGAGCTCCGTCGGCGCGCTGGAACACGAGCCGATCGGGCGCGGTCCCGGACAGGCGAAGCGCGCCGTCGTGGACCCGGGCGTGGTGGGCGGAGCACATGACCAGAAGGTTGCCGGGCTCATGCGGCCCGCCGAGCGCACGCGGCACGATGTGATGGACCTCGAGAAACCTGGCGGCCCGGCAGCCGGGAACCTGGCAACGGCCATGGTCGCGCCGCCAGACCTCTCGCCGGATGCGCGGCGGGATCGACTGCGACGCGGCCGG
>DATHKR010000162.1:0-40585 GCA_035489015.1 Kofleriaceae bacterium
TCAACGAGGCGGTGTGGATCGCCGTCGAGCGCAAGGCGCGACGACGACGGGCTACTCGCTGTAGCTCGAGGAGTTGCAACGCAGCGATCGGCGGTGAGGCGCACCGGATCGTTGATGTCATTTCGGCCGCGGTGCACTAGCTGCCGGGCTTCTTGTCGGCCGCGCCGGCGCCCTCTTCCTCGCCGTCGCGCGGGGCCGGGCGGGCGTGCACGTCGTCGATGCGCCACTCCTCACCCTCGAGGCGGAGGATGATCTTGTACTGCATCTCGCCGTCGTCCCACTGCAGCTCGGCGCGGTCGGCGCCGACCGGGGAGACCTTGTGGCGCGCGTCGGCCAGGTGGCGGACCAGGCTGGCCACGAAGTCGTCGACCTGGCGGCCGATCCCCTCGCGCCGGCGCGCGGTCAAGATCTGCATGACCGCGTCGTAGTCGCGGGAGGTCAGCGCCTCGGCGAAGACCTCGACCGCGACGTGCGGGGTGGCCGCGTGCACTCGCGAGACCAGCGGCCCGTCCAGCCGCCACGAGCCGCTCTGTCGGTGCAGGCTGAGCGCCTTGCCGTCGGAGAAGGAGATCTTGGCCCGCTCGCCCAGGTCGGCGCCGCCGCGCAGGTCCTGCTCGAGGGCGCGGGCCTGCTGCTTGCGCTCGGCCGCCTGCTGCTTCCACTGCGCGGCAAAGGCGTCGTACGAGATCTCGCGCCGCACCTCGTCGGTCAGGAGCGAGTAGGCGCGGCGCGGGTCGTCGGAGCGCAGGGCGTCGAGGTAGGCCGACACGCCGTTGGCGGCCGGCTCGCGCGCGCGAGCGGCGCCGCCGCACGCGGTCGCCGCCGAGGTCGCGATGGCGAGCGCCAGGCCGATCGCGGCCGGTCGAGACATGGCGAAAACCTATCGCGGAACCGCGGCATGCGCCAATCCGCGCAGCCGCTCGAGCTCGACCGGGTCGTGCGCGCAGAAGACCTCGACCTCGCCGGCGTGCTCGCGCGCGAGCTGGCGCAGGCCGGCCTGGCTGCGCCGGCGCGTGGCCGGGTCGTGGTCGGTCGCGCGCTGGAACAGGCGCAGGAGCGGCGGCTGGGTCGAGTCGAGCTCGTCGCGGTGGTAGTAGGCGTCGCCGGCGTGGAGCAGCCAGCCGCGCGCGCCGCGCACCGCGACGCCCGAGTGCCCGTGGGTGTGGCCGAACAGCGGCACCAGGGCGAGGTCGCCGTCGAGGCCATCGAGCGGCCGCACCGCCGAGAGCCCCATCCACGGCTCGCCCTCGCCGCTGTAGGTCTGCCACCGCTCGTGGCCGTCCAGCTGGGCGGCGAGGTAGCGCATGCGCGTGCGGCGGGTCGGGCGGCGCGCGGCCTCGAGCTCGCGCGCGTGGAGGTGCACCGTCGCCCACGGGAAGTCGGAGATCCCGCCGGCGTGGTCCGGGTCGAGGTGGGTGACGACCAGGTGGCGGACGTCGCGCGGGTCGAAGCCGAGCTCGCGCACTCGCGCGAGGGCGGTCTCGCCCGGATCGAGGCGCGGCGCGGTGACCGCGCGGATGAAGGGCGGCAGGCGGCCGGGCGGCTCGACGTCGGCGGTGCCGTACCCGGCGTCGACCAGCACCAGGCCGCGGTCGGTCTCGACCAGGAGGACATGGGCGATGAGCAGGCCGCGGCCGAGCCAGGGGCCGCCGCCGCTGACCAGCCGGCCCAGCGGCGGGCACATGGTGGCGCAGTTCAGGTGGTGGATGCGGGCGGCTGGCACGGGCGAGTCGTAGCACGCCAGGTGGCACGCCGAGGCTCCGCAGGTGATGGCTGGAGACTGCTGTCGGCGCAGCGTTTTCGGAGTGTTGGGTCGGCGTGGGTTGGCATCCGCCTCTTGCATGTAAGAGACGATGGTGGAGTGGGAGCGGCATCCATGGCGGCCCGGGATCGTCGCCGCGGTGGCCGGCCTCGCCATCGGATGCGGCGGTGCGGGCGGTTCCGCCGCGGCCGGGGACAGCGCGGGCGCGGGCGGGGACGGCACGGCCGGGCACGCCGAACCAGGTCCGGGTGGAGCGGAGATGGCAGGGGCGGAGCCGGTCGTCGGGAAGCCAGGCACGGGCGAGCGATCGCGCGCCGGAGACAGCGCGCAGCCCTGGTCGCGCCGGGTCGCCGACCGACACGACGGCGGAGCCTCGGCGCGCGGCGAGCGATCGGTCGACGGGTTCGCGCGCGCGTGCGACGGCGGCGACGCTCGCTCGTGCGCGCTCCTCGGCGAGCACTACGAGCGCGGGCGCGGGGTCGATCGCGACGTGCGGACGGCGGCGGAGCTGTACGACCTGGCCTGCCAGCGGGGTCTGGCCGAGGCGTGCACGGTGCTGGGCACGCTGTTCGAGGCGGGCGGCGGCGCCCTGCCGCGCGATCACCGGCGCGCCGCCGCGCTCTACGTGATCGCCTGCGACGGCGGTGAGCCGGTCGCGTGCAAGAACCTCGGCGTCGCCTACCGGCTGGGCAAGGGGGTCAAGAAGAACAGCCCGCGCGCGGCCCGCTTCTTCCTCAAGGCGTGCGAGATGGGACACGGCTCCGGCTGCGCGGCGCTGGCCGAGCTGTTCCGCCGCGGCGAGGGGGTCGACCGCAGCCGCGAGGCGTCGCTGTATCTGGAGCTGAAGGGGTGCCTGGCGGGCGAGCGAAGCGCGTGTCGCGCGCTCGCGCGGGCCTCGGCGCGGCGCCGGCGCTCGGTCTCGGCCCGCGCGGTGCCGCGATCGCGCCAGCTGGTCGCGCGAGCCGAGCGCGAGTGCTCGGCCGGCAGCGAGGCCGCCTGCGTGGTGCTCGGGCACATGGTCCGGCGCGGGCGCGGGGTGCGGCGCAACCCGGAGCGGGCCGCCGGGCTGTATCGCCAGGCATGCGACATGAACCACGCGTTCGGCTGCCTCGCCCTGGCCGCCATGTTCGCCCGCGGCGAGGGGATGACCGCCGACCTCCGCCGCGCCGAGCAGCTGCGCGCCCGCGCATGCGAGCTCGACCCGCTGACCTGCCCGCACGAGGGCCGCTGAGGTGGCGGAGCGGCCGCGGCGTGCGGATCCGGCGGCGGCGGTCGCGCTCCTCGGGCTCGTCGCGCTCCTCGGCATGCTCGCCGCGATCGCGCCGGCCGGATGCGCCGGGCCGCAGACCGAGAGCGCCGCCGCGCGACCGCCGCGGACGGCCGCCCCGTCGCCTCGGCCGGCGCCCGACGCCGCGCTGACCCCGGCCCAGATCGCGCGCCGCGCCACGCCGGCGGTGGTGCAGATCCGCGCGCCCGGGCGGGTGGGCTCCGGCTTCGTGGTCGGGGCGGACGGGCTGATCGCGACGAGCCTGCACGTGGTCGAAGACGCCGATCAGATCGCCGTGGTCCTGGCCGACGGCCGGACCTTCGAGCGCGTCCGGGTGGTCGCCTTTGACCAGGCGCAGGACGTCGTGGTGCTCGCGATCGACGCGGATGGGCTGCCCGCGCTGGCGCTCGCCCGCCACCCGGTCGAGGCCGGCGAGCGCGTGGTCGCCATCGGCCACCCGCACGGCCTGGCCAACACCGTGTCCGACGGGCTGGTCAGCGCGCTGCGGGTCGACGCCACCGGCGGCGAGGGGCTGCAGATCTCGGCGCCGATCTCGCCCGGCTCGTCGGGCGGACCGATCCTGAACGACCGCGGCCAGGTCGTCGGGGTGACGACGTCGACCGACCGGATCGGGCAGAACCTCAACTTCGCGACCCCGGCCCGTCACCTGGTTCCGCTCCTGCGCTCCCGTGCGCGCCTGCCGATCTCGGCGCTGCCCAGCCGGTTCGCCGCCCGCCTGTTCGCCGGCTGCGGCGCCGCCGAGCTGGTCGCGGTCTACCGCGGCCTCGGCACCGCCCGGGTCCGCCGGGTGCGCCGCAGCGCCGACGCCACCGAGCGCGCGATCATGGACCTCGTGCTCGAGCTGGACAGCTGCCCGGGGGTGAGCCGGATGCTCCTGTTCGCGCTGGAGGAGGCCGCGGCCCGGCCGCGCCGGTCGGAGCGGCTCGCCGTGCTGGTCATCGTGCTGGCCCAGATCGACGAGGCGCTGCGCCACATGATGCGCTCGCCCTGACCCGCGCCCGCCGCCGCGCCACCGCCGCCGAAAAGCGAAACCGCCGGGTCACCATGACCCGGCGGTCCTCCGCGAAGCGTGGCCGTCCGTCGTTTGTGTGCGTCGCGGAGCTCTCTCTCGGTCTTAGCGAGACCGGTGCCAGTCGCCGCGGCAGGCCTTTCCGCGGTCTTGCGCGCCGCTTGTGACCCGCGGTTCACGGACCGTGGTGTGACCGCCGGTTCGGCAGCCTAGAGCGGAGGGCCGTCGGTCTGGTGCAGGACCGTGTCGCGCTGCCAGCGCGTGTCCTTGTCCGGGTAGTCGACCGTGTAGTGCAGCCCGCGCGACTCCTTGCGCCGGCGCGCGCTCTCGATGACGAGGTGGGCGACCAGGGCCAGGTTGCGCAGCTCGACGATGTCCGAGGTGACCCGGAAGTCCCAGTAGTACTCGTCGATCTCCTGGCGCAGGAGCTCGATCCGGTGGCGGGCCCGCTCGATGCGCTTGGTGGAGCGGACGATGCCCAGGTAGGACCACATGAACCGCCGCACCTCGTCCCAGTTGAGCGCGACCACGATCGCGTCGTTGGAGTCGGTGGCGTCGCCCGCGGTCCACGGCATCACCTTGGCCGGCCGGACCAGCTCGGCCTGGCGGACCGCCTCGGCCGCCCGGGCGCCGAACACCACCCCCTCCAGGAGCGAGTTGGACGCCAGCCGGCAGGCGCCGTGCAGGCCGGTGTGGGCCGTCTCGCCGATCGCGTAGAGGTTGCGGATCGAGGTGCGGCCGTTCTCGTCGGTGACCACGCCGCCGCACTGGTAGTGCGCCGCCGGCACGACCGGGATCGGCTGGCGGGTGATGTCGATGCCGAGCGCCAGGCAGCGCTCGAAGATGGTCGGGAAGCGGTCGCGCACGAAGCTGGCGTCGAGCCGGGTCATGTCGAGGAAGACCGAGTCGTCGCCGGACCGCTTGAGCTCGTTGTCGATCGCGCGGGCCACCACGTCGCGCGGAGCCAGCGACTTCAGCGGGTGGTACTTCTCCATGAAGGCGGTGCCGTCGGCCAGGCGCAGCTCGCCGCCCTCGCCGCGCAGGGTCTCCGAGATGAGGAACGACTTGGCGTGGGGGTGGTAGAGGACCGTGGGGTGGAACTGGACGAACTCGAGGTTCGCGACCGGGGCGCCGATCCGGTAGGCCATGGCGACGCCGTCGCCGGTCGCCACGTCCGGGTTGGAGGTGTAGAGGTAGACCTTGCCGGTCCCGCCGCTGGCCAGCACGGTGGCGCGGGCCAGGACCGTGATGATCTCGCCGGTGGCGCGGTCGAGGACGTAGGCGCCCAGGCAGGCCGGCTCGCCCCCGTACTTGGCCATCGACAGGAGATCGATCGCGATGTGGTCGGGCAGGATGCGGATCTGGCTGTGGCGCTCGGCGGCGGAGCGCAGGGCGAGCTGGATGGCGGCGCCGGTGGTGTCCTTGTAGTGGGCCACGCGGCGCGCGCTGTGGCCTCCCTCGCGACCGAGCTCGAACCCGCCCTCCGGATCGCGGGCGAAGTCGACGCCCAGCGTGGCCAGCTGGCGCACGTGCTCCGGCCCCTCGCGCACGCACATCTCCACGATGTCTGGATGGCACAGCCCCTCGCCGACCCGCAGGGTGTCCTCGATGTGGCCCTGCAGCGTGTCGCCGTCGCCCAGGACGGCGGCGATCCCGCCCTGGGCCCAGTTGGTGGCCGAGTCGTCGGGGCCCTTCTTGGTCACGATGAGGACCCGGCCGTGCTCGGCGGCGCGCAGGGCGAAGTAAAGTCCAGCGATTCCCGACCCGATGACCAGGTAGTCTGCCGTCAGCTCTTCGCCCATGAGGCGAAATCTACCGCTTTTGTCGCCCGGCGCGCGGCTGGTAGGATGGGGTTCTATGGCGCGAGGGGGAGTGGCCGCCCTGACAGTGGTGGCCCTGCTGGTGATCGGGGTGGGCTCGCGGACCGCGGCGGCGGACATCTATTCGTACACCGACGCCGCCGGGGTCGTTCACTTCACCAACATCAGGCCGCGCGGCAAGGGCGCCGGCCGGTGGAAGAAGGTGCTGGACGACGGCGCGGTCGGCAAGGCGGCGGCCCGGCGCGGCAGCTGCGATCGCTGCGACATGGTGCCGTCGCGCGACCACTCGGCCGATCGATTCTCGCGCTTCGACGGCTTCATCCACGAGGCGTCGATGCTGTACGCCATCCCGGTGCCGCTCATCCGCGCGGTCATCCGGGTCGAGTCGGACTACGACCCGCGGGTGGTGTCGTCGATGGGCGCGCGCGGCCTCATGCAGCTCATGCCGGCGGTGCTGCGCGACATGGGGGTCGCCAACGCGCACGACCCGCGCGAGAACATCCTGGGCGGCACGCGGCTCCTGCGAGTGCTGGCCAACCGCTACCAGGGCGACCTGGTCCGCACCATCGCCGCCTATCACGCCGGCACCGGATCGCTGGCCCGCTACGGCGACACGGTGCCGCCGTACCCGAACACCCGGAAGTACCTGCGCATGGTGGTCGACCGCTACTACCAGTACCTGGCCGAGGAGCGCCGGCTGCGCGCCTCGAACTGATCGCGGCCAGATTTCTGGCCTCGGGTCAGGCCCGGACCGGATCGACCAGCGGCAGGGTGAACCAGAACCGGCTGCCGCCGCCCGGCGTCGAGTCCACCCCGATGCGGCCGCCGTGCGCCTCGACCAGCGACTTGGCGATGGCCAGGCCGAGCCCCTCGCCGCCTCGCACGCCCTCGGTCCGCCAGTACCGGTCGAAGATGTGCCGCTGGTCGGACTCCGGCACGCCCGGCCCCTGGTCCGAGATCGCGATGCAGCAGTCGCCCTCGCGGCGCTGGAGGTCGACCACGATGCAGCCCCCGGCCGGGCTGAACTTGATCGCGTTGGTCAGGAGGTTGCTGAGGACCTGCGCCACCCGCGGGCGGTCCGCCATCACCGCGCCGCCCGCCGGGCCAGGCACCTGGATCCGGATCGCGCGCTCGGCGGCGAGCGGGCGGAGGAGATCGATCACCTCGTCGAGCAGCTCGCCGGCCGCGCACGGGCCGGGCTGCAGGGTCAGGCGGCCAGCGCGCAGGCGCGACAGGTCGAGCAGGTCGGCGATGAGCTTCTCCATGCTGGCGATCGCGCGGTCCATGACGTCGGGCAGCTGCATCATCGTGCTGCGCTCGCGCTTCATCCGCAGCGAGGCGACCGCCACCCGCAGGGCGTGGAGCGGGCTGCGCAGGTCGTGCGAGACCACGCCCAGCACCTCCTCGCGCGCCGCGATCGCCTCGCGCGCCTCGCGGTAGAGGCGGCAGTTCTCGACCGCGATGCCGACCCGGGCGGCCAGGTCGAACAGCAGGCTGCGGTAGTCGCCGTCGTGACCGCGGCCGTCGCGGCGGATCACCGCGATGAGCCCGGGGCTGGAGTCGTTGCGGAACGGCACCGCGATGAGGCGCGCGCCGGCCAGGCGGCTCCACGCCGACCGGCTGGCCTGGTCGCCGGCGAACGACGCGATCATCTCGTCGGTGAGCGTCACCTCCCACACGCTGCCGTGGGCCAGCGCCGCGCTCAGCGGATCGCACGGTCGATCGCGATCCGCGCCGATCTGGAGCGAGCGGCCCACCTCGGCCATGAGATCGGTGTGGGCCAGCGCGGCTCGCTCCAGCCCCCGCTCGCGGTCGACCACGTCGATCCAGCACACGTCACCCAGCTCGCGCACGACCAGCGCGGCGACCGCCTCGAGGATGGCGCAGTGATCGAGCGACGCGCCCAGCGCCTGGCTGACCTGGGCCAGAAACGTGGCCCGCCGCTCGGCCTCCTCGGCCTTGTTGCGCCACTCCTGGGCCTGCAGGAGCGCGCGCGACCGCCGCTCGGTCCGCTTGCGCTCGACCGCGAGGCGGAGCGCGCGGGCGGCGGCGGGCGGCTCGAGCCCGCCCCAGACCCAAGCGTCCTGGGCGCCCAGGCGGATCGCCTCGAGCGCGATGGCGTCATCGTCGCGCTGGAGCAGGGCGATGAGGGCGAGGTCGGGCGCGGCCTGGTGGCAGCGGCGCACCACGTCCACGCCGGCTCCGTCGGACAGGGCGAGGTCGACCAGCAGCGCGTCGAAGCGGCGAGCGCTGGCCAGTTCCAGCGCCTCGGCCAGCGAGCCGGCCCGCGTGACCGCGCGCGGAAGCGCGGCCTCGTCGCCGAGCGCCCGGTCCAGCTGCTCCTCGCTGCCGGGTCTCGCGCCCGCGAACAGGATCCGCACCGGGCGGTCGATCATGGCGCCGCGATCCACGGGGCGGTGGGCGCGCCGGCGGCAGCGGGGTGGGGCAACGCCCGGCCCGACACGGCAGTGAACCCCGCTCCCCTCCGGTCGACTTGCATCGAACCCAACCTGATTGGCCGTGCGAAACGAACGCGCATCTTAGTGGATGCGGCGGCCGTCCGTCTACGAGGCTGATTCGGCGGCGCCTTGACGGGAGCGAGGCCAGCGCTTCTAATGCCTTCGCGGTGCTGGAGACGCGCGCGAGTTCGGCGAGCCCCGAGGAGTTCGAGCAGCTCCTGGTCACCGGGGGCGAGCTGCTCCGACGGGACGAGGTGACGGCGGCGCGCGCGCAGCTGACTGCCGCGCTGGCGATTCGCCCCGACGATCTCAAGGCGCTGGGGCTGTTCGGGCTGGCCTGCTTCCGCCAGAACGCGTTCGACGACGCGCTGCCGGTCTACCAGAAGCTGGTCGAGCTTCGCCCCGACGACGCGTCTCACCGGCTCAACCTGGGCCTGGTCTATCTCAAGGTCGGGCAGGCCGAGCGCGCGCTCCACGAGCTCGGCCGCAGCCGCGAGCTCGACCCGAGCCAGCAGCGCACGGTCAGCTATCTCGGCCTGGCCCACGCCCGGTGCGGCGACTACGGCGCCGCGTTCGAGGCGTTCCTGCGCGCCGGCCAGGAGCAGCTCGCGCTGGAGATGGAGCAGTACCTGTCGCGCGAGGAGCGGGCGATCATCCGCGCGCGAATGGCGGGCGGCGACGCGCGGGCGACCCAGCAGGACCGGCGCGTGGAGATCGGTCTCGACTCCAGCGTGTACGAGACGGTGGAGCGGCGCGCCGCCGAGATCGTGCCCGACGGCGCGGACGCCGGCGCGGACGCCGATGTCGACGACTTCGACGAGGACGACGCCGGCGGGGATCCCCGTCCCGCCAGCGACCAGCAGCTCGACGACGACGTCGACGAGGTCATCTCCGAGTTCGAGGAGGAGGGCGTCATCACCCGCGCGGTGGCGATGGCGGTCCCGGCCGCGGCGGCGACCGGCACCGGCACTCGCGTCGGGGTCGGCCAGGAGGCTCCCCGACCGCTGACCGAGCTGGCCACCAGCCGCCTCATCCGGCCCGAGGACGGCGACTACCCGTTCGAGATCGGCGCCGGCGGTGTCCTGGTCGTGCGGGTCGTCGACCGCATCCTCTCGCGGCTCGAAGACGTCATCGTCCTCGACGGTGACCTCGCCTTTGCGCCGGCCACCCGGCACGTGCGCGGCGCCGACACCGGCGAGGTGTTCGGCGACGCCGAGCATCCCATCTGCACCGTCACCGGCCTCGGCTACCTGGTCGCCGCCCCGGCCGGGCAGTGCTTCTCCGCCGTCGCGCTCGACGACGACATCCTCTACCTGCGCGAGAGCCTGGTGTACGCGTTCGAGGATCAGCTCCGCTGGGAGAACGGCCACGTGCCGGGCGCCAGCGCCGAGCTGCGCATCGCCCTGCGCGTGGTGCAGTTCCGCGGGCACGGCTGCGTCGCGCTGCGCTCGAAGCGCCCGCTCCTGTCGCTCAAGCTGGCCAGCGATCGCACGGTGCGGATCGAGGCGCGCGTGCTGGCCGGGTGGATCGGCCGCGTGGTGCCGCGCCTGACTGGTGCGGCGGTGGGCGCCGCGCCGCGATCCGCCTTCGTGGAGTGCTCCGGCGAGGGCGTGGTGCTCCTCGAGGATCAGGGCGGCGCTTGAGCGAGAGGTCGGACGAGGGGGACGAACCGCCGGTGCTTCGCCCGCTGCGGGACGAGATCACCGACCTCCCCAACGTCATCACGCTGATCCGGATCGCGTTCATCCCGCTGATCCTGATCTGCGTCGACAACTACAGCCCGAAGCTGTCGACCCTGGCGGCCACGCTGTTCACGGTCGCGGCGGCCAGCGACGCGCTCGACGGCTACCTGGCCCGCCGCATGGGGCTCATCACCGTGGTCGGCAAGTTCCTCGACCCGCTGGCCGACAAGCTGATCGTCCTGTCCACGCTGGTCATGCTGGTGGCCAAGGGGCGCGCGCCGGCCTGGCTGGTGATCGTGCTGACCGCGCGCGAGCTGGCGGTCACCGGCCTGCGCGCGATCGCCTCGCAGGAGGGCTTCGTCATCTCGGCCGGGTCCGGCGGCAAGGCCAAGGCGGCCCTGCAGATGGTCGGGATCGGCTTCCTCCTGGTCCACTTCCGCTACGACCTGCTGTTCTTCGGGTACTCGCTCGACTTCCAGCAGGTCGGCATGATCCTGCTGTACGTCTCGCTCATCCTGTCGGTGATGTCGGCGTTCGACTACTTCCGCTTCTTCGTGCAGGCGGCGCAGAAGCAGGCCGGCCAGCTCGCCGCCCAGGGCATCACGCGCGAGGGGCTGCGCGAGCTGGCGCGCGAGCGGCGCGAGCGGGTTCGCCGGACCAGGCGGCGCCGGCGGGTGGAGCGAGGCGAGCGGCGGCGCGAGAAGCTGGCCGCCCGGCGCGAGCGGCGCCGCGCGCGGCTCGATCGCCGCCGCGGCCGCCACGAGACCAACGCTTAGATCCCGCTCATCAGCAGGTCGAGCGATTGCCCCGGCGAAGGAGCGGGCCCCTGGTGCTCACGGGACCGTGACGGTCGCCCAGGTGAGAAACCCGGGCTCGACCGGGACGATGACGTCGACCGGCGCGCCTGCTCCGGTGACCACGCTGAGCTGGGCGGTGCCGGTGTCGGCCGGGACCGAGAGTACGATCGCCGCGCCGGCCGCGCCGGTGTCGGTGCCCAGGTTCCACTCGTCCGCCGCGGCGCCGTCGAAGTAGGGTGGGTTGGCGCCCTCGGGCTGGATCACGTCGGCCCCGGCGACCGGGTCGCCGTCGCCGTCGCGCACGTAGAGCACGATCGACGCGGTGCCCTCCGCCTCGGTTCCGCTGATCGCGTCGCGCAGATCGTCCCACGCCTGCTGCGCGATGGACGGCGCGCGGACGCCGGCGCCGTCCCACATGGCGACCGGGATCAGCGCGTCGCGAACGGCGCCGTCACTCGCCCCGGTCCGCAGGGTGAGGTTGCCGCGCAAGGCGACCTCGAGGTCGAAGGTGCCGCTCGCGTCGGTCAGGTCGCTGGTCTCCGAGCTCACGTCGACCACGTCGATCCCGCTCATGTCGGCCGCCGCGCAGGCCAGCGGCTGACGCAGGTCGGTCGCGTTGCACAGCTGGCCGGCCAGGATGCCGATGGCCGCGTCGACCGGCTGGGCCGCGTCCACCGCCGCGTCGGGGGCACCCGCATCGATCCGATCGCTGCCGCCGCCGGCGCCGACCCCGCCGCCTCCGCCGGGTGGGTAGTGATCCTTGTCGCCGCATGCCGCCGACGCGCAGGCGAGCGCCAGCGCGAGCCCCATCCCCACCCTCGAGCACTTCATCCCGTCACTGTACCGGCTGGGCACCACCCTGACCACCGCGCCGTGCCCGGGCGACCAGCCACGCACCGGCGCCGACCGCGGGGATCGCGATGAGTTGCGAGGTCGACAGCGGCCCCAGCCCACCTCGCGGATCGTCGCGCAGGAGCTCGAGCGCGAACCGCACCGCCCCGTAGCCGATCAGCATCCAGCCGAACGTGCCGCCGCGGCCGCGCGGCCGGACTGCCAGCCCCAGCAGCGCGGCAAGGGCGATGTCGGCGGCTGCCTCGTACAGCTGAGTCGGGTGCACCGGCGTCGCGTGGCCCGGCAGTGTCACCCCCAGCGGACCACGGGTGACCGCTCCGTAGCAGCAGCCCTCGAGGAAGCAGCCGATCCGACCGATCGCCTGGCCGACCAGCAACCAGGGTGCGCACAGGTCAGCCACTCGCAGGAAGTCGAGCCGCTTGCGCCGGCAGTAGAGGATCGCGCCGGGCACCGCCAGGAGGAGCGCGCCGTACAGCGTGAGTCCGCCCTGCCAGAACTTCACCGCGGCCAGGCAGTCGCGCGGCGGGTAGCACATCGAGCGCCGCGCCCCGGCCACGACGTCGTCGCGCGCGGCGAGGTTGCAGAGGTAGTCGAACCCGCACTGCTGATCCGTCGCGCACAGCGAGACCCGCGCGTCTTCGCCGCTGACCCGGGTCGGATCGGTGCACAGGTGGACGAAGTCCAGGAGCTTGCCGTCGGTCAGGACTGCGAGCAGGCGGGCGCCGAGGAGGCCGAGCGCGAGGCAGAGGATCGCCATGTCGACCACCCGCTCGCCGTCGAGCCCGGCCCGCCGCGCCGCCGCGCGCGCCCCCACCGCCGCGACCACGAACCCGACCATGACCATGGTCAGGTACGACGGGAACACGACGTGCCCGACCAGCGGCAGGTCGAGCTGGAACAGGATCGGCCTCACCCGACCGGCTCACCGGGGCGCCGGCCGGGCGGCGCCGCGATCCGCCGGCTGCCGCGGCTCATCCCTTCTCGGGGGCGGTCTCGCGGGCCCGCTTGTCGTCGCGCTGCTGGCGGCCGAGATCGAGGAACAAGAGGCCAACCCCGACGCACAGCGCCGCGTCGGCGACGTTGAAGGTGGGCCACTCGTGCTCGTACCACTTCCACACTACAAAGTCGGTCACCCTGCCGTAGGCCACCCGATCGACCACGTTGCCGATCGCGCCGCCGCCGACCAGGCCGAGCGCCGCGACCAGACGGCGCTGTCCGTCGGTCGCCTTGTGCACCATCCACAGGATCGCGCCCAGCGCCACCACCCCGACCACGGTCAGGAAGATCCGCGCGCCGTTCACGCTCGAGAACAGCCCGAACGCGGAGCCGGTGTTGTACGAGAGGCGCCAGTCCCAGAAGTTGTCGACGATCGGGACCGGGATGCCGTAGCCGCGCGAATCGGACGGTAGGGCGCCGCGCGCCCAGAACTTGGTGAGCTGATCGGCCACCAGGGTGATCACGCCGAACGCGGTGAACCACTTCCACCGCCGGGGAACGGACTCGAGCAAGGCCATCCTCTACTTTCTCGGGTTCTCCGCGCGCGCGTCGGCGCCGGCGCGGAACTGGTCCACCGCCTCGGCGCAGCGACGGCAAAGCGCCGGCGCCGCTGCCGCCATCTCCTCGTACCACCGCCAGCACCGCTCGCAGCGCGAGCCGGGCGCCGGGCCGACCTCGATCACCGGCTCGTCGCCCGGCGCATCATCCGCGGCGAGCGCCACCCGCGAGACGATGAACAGCTCGGCCAGGAGCTCGAGCCGGGGCTCGAGCAGCGCGCGGTCTCCGGCCGGCGGCGCGATCACCACCTGCGCGTCGGTCGACCGCTGCCCGCCGGCGCGAAACGGCTCGAGCTGGCGGGTCACGCGCTCGCGATAGCCCAGGAGGCGCGCGAAGGTGACCGCGAGCGGGTCGTCGGCGGCCAGCTCGCGGCCGAGCGGCAGATCCGCCAGGTGGACCGACACCGCCCCGTGCGCGCGCGCCGGCAGGTGGCGCCACACGTCCTCGGCGGTGAAGCACAGGATCGGCGCGACCAGCCGGGCCAGCGCCGAGGCCACCGAGTAGAGCACGCCCTGCGCCGCGCGCCGGGCCGGCGAGCCGGGCGGCTCGGAGTACAGGCGGTCCTTGGCGACGTCGAGGTAGAGCGCGCTCAGGTCGGCCGCGACGTAGTCGACCAGCGCCCGGTAGACCGCGTGGAACTCGAACGCGTCGTAGTGGGCCCGCACCCGCGCGATGAGGTCGCCCAGGCAGGCCAGCGCGTAGCGGTCCAGCTCCGACAGCTCGAGCGCCTCGAGCGGGTGATCGTCGGGCGCGAAGTCGGCCAGGTTGCCGAGCAGGAAGCGGCAGGTGTTGCGGAGCTTGCGGTACCACTCGCTCAGGCCGGCCAGGATCTGCGACGAGAACTGGATGTCGGTGCGGAAGTCGGTCGACGCGGTCCACAGGCGCAAGAGCTCGGCTCCGCTCTTCTTGATGACCGCGTCCGGCGCCACGTACTCGACCTTCTTGCCCTCGCGCCGCGCCTTCTCGAGCTCGCTCTTGGAGTAGGGCCGCCCGGCCTCGTCGAGGACGAAGCCGTGGGTCAGCACCTGGCGATAGGGCGCCACGCCGCCGACCACGATGCCGACCAGCAGCGACGAGTGGAACCAGCCGCGGTGCTGATCCGATCCCTCGAGGTAGAGATCGATGGCGCCCAGCGCCGGATCGCGCGACGCCAGCGCGAACCAGGACGCGCCCGACTCGAACCACACGTCGACGATGTCGGCCTCGCGCTCGAGCTGGCTCGCCGGCGCGCCGCACTCGCCGCAGGTGGTCCCGGGGGGCAGGAGCTCCTCCACCGGCGCGGTGTACCACGCGTCGGCCCCGCGCTCGGCGAACAGGTCGGCGACGTGATCCATCACCGCCGCGTCGGCGCGGGCCGCGCCGCACGCCTTGCAGTGAAAGGCCGGGATCGGGACACCCCACACCCGCTGGCGCGACAGGGTCCAGTCGGGACGGTTCTCGATCATCCCGGCGATCCGGCCCTTGCCCCACGGCGGGATCCACTCGGTGTTCTCGATCTCGCCGAGCGCTCGCTCGCGCAGGGCGGCGTGATCGATCGATGCGAACCACTGCGAGGTGGCGCGCAGCACCACCGGCCCCTTGCACCGCCAGCAGTGCGGGTAGCTGTGCCGCACCGTCGCGCCCTCGTCGCCGGCGCGGTTGAGCAGCGCGCCGAGCTCGACCAGGCGGGCCACGATGCGCGGGTTCGCGTCCCAGATGCGCTGGCCGCGCCACTCCGGCACCTCGTCGGTGAAGCGCCCCTCACCGTCGATCGGTGCGTAGGCGTCGAGCCCGTGGGCCACGCCGATCCGGTAGTCGTCGCCGCCGTGGCCGGGCGCGGTGTGGACCAGTCCGGTCCCCTGATCGAGTGTGACGTGGTCGGCGAACCAGACCCGGAAGTGACTGTCGGCCGCCGGCCGTGCGACGAGCGGGTGGCGATAGCGGGCCCCCTCGAGCAGGTGCACCGCCGGGCCCGGGATGGCGACCAGCGACGCCGGATCGAGCTCCGCTCCCATCGCGCGGAAGAACGGCCCGGCCAGGTCACGCGCGACCAGCAGATATTCGCCCGGGTCGCGCGGCGACGGCGCCGCCACGTACGCGAAGTCCGGGTGGAGGACGATGGCCAGGTTGGCCGGCAGCGTCCAAGGCGTGGTGGTCCAGATCGGCAGCGCCAGGCGCGCGCCGGCCAGCGACGGGTGCAGGCGCGCCGCGTCGAAGTCCTCGAGGGGGAAGCGGACGTAGACCGACGGCGAGGCGTGCTCGGCGTACTCGATCTCCGCCTCGGCCAGCGCGGTGCGGTCGTTCGGGCACCAGTACACCGGCTTCTTGCCGCGATAGAGGTAGCCGCCGCGGGCGAACGCGGCCAGCGCGCGCACCACCGCCGCCTCGTAGTCGCGGTCGAGGGTGAGGTAGGGGTGCTGCCAGTCGCCGAACACGCCGAGTCGCTCGAACTCGTCGCGCTGGATCGCGACGAAGCGGAGCGCGTACTCGCGGCAGGCGGCGCGCAGCTCGGCCGCGGTCCAGGTCGCGCCGCGCGCGGCCAGCTCGCGCTCGACGGCCAGCTCGATCGGCAGGCCGTGGGTGTCCCAGCCCGGGATGTAGGGCGAGCGGAAGCCGGCCATGGTGCGGTACTTGACCACCATGTCCTTGAGGACCTTGTTGAGGACGTGGCCGTGGTGGAGGTGCCCGTTGGAGTAGGGCGGCCCGTCGTGGAGGACGTAGCGCGGCGCGTCGGCGCGCAGATCCTGCACCTGACGGTAGAGGTCGATCCGCTTCCACTCGGCGAGCAGCTCCGGCTCGCGGCGGGGCAGATCGGCTCGCATCGGGAAGTCGGTCACCGGCAGGTTGAGCGTGTCTCTGTACGCGCCGGGCCCGGACATGGCGAGGCGGGACTATAGCAGCGGTCTCGCGACATGGGCGCGGGCGGCTGGTAGGCTGCCGGCGCAATGACCGCCTCCACCGAGCCGCGCCCGCCGAGGGCGTCGTGGGACGATTACTTCATGGCGATCGCGCGGGTGGTGTCGTCGCGCTCGACCTGCGATCGCAAGTTCGTCGGCGCGGTGATCGTCCGCAACCGGACGCTCCTGTCGACCGGCTACAACGGATCGATCCGCGGTCTGCCTCACTGCAGCGAGGCCGGCCACATGATGGAGAACGGCCACTGCGTGGCGACCATCCACGCCGAGGTGAACGCCATCCTGCAGGCCGCGCGCAACGGGGTGATGATCGACGGCTCGACCCTCTACGTGACCGCCAGCCCGTGCTGGAACTGCCTCAAGGCGTCAGCGAACTCCGGAATCGTGCGCATCTGCTACGGCGAGTTCTACCGGGACGAGCGCATCTTCGAGGTTGCAGGTCAGGCCGGCATCGAGCTCATCCACATCCCCGTGACGTCCGCGCTTGAAGCGGCCTTGGGAAACCTGTAGCGTCATCGAAACGGTCGCCGTATTCTTCAGTCGCGACGCGGGTTTCGCGACATGCACCCACCCAGGACCCCCGGGTAGGTGCCCTCCCCCCACCGGTCACGCAGGAAAAATATCTCCATGAGGCTAGGCCCCCTGACCACCGCTGGCGTGCTGGTTTGCGCTGTTCTTCTCACCTCGGCCCAGGCCGACGCGAAGCGCAAGGGGATGGGCAAGAAACGGCGGGGGGCTTTCACCGGGCACGGGGTCGATGGAGTGGAGCTTCGCAAGGAAGCGGTGCCGCTCCCCTCGGGCGATGTGTGGGTGTACGCCGTCAACCTGCGCGAGGATGTCCGGGTCAACATCTACCGGCGCGACACGGCCGGCACGGTCGTGATGAAGGACGAGGACGGGGCCGGTCCGGGCGAGGCGACCCCCCAGTTCGACGAGCAGGCGCTGGCGTCGCTCGACCACATCTTCCGCTGCAAGCGCACCGGTGAGACCCGCGCGGTGGATCCGCGGCTCTACCAGACGCTCTCGACCATCTACGACAAGTTCGGCGGCAAGCGGGTCGAGCTGGTGAGCGGGTTCCGCTTCCAGCGCGAGGAGGGCAGCCGCCACTACCACGCCTCGGCGATGGACATCCGGGTGCCGGGGGTCAGCATCCGCCAGCTGCGCGACTTCGCCGACTCGCTCGACACCGGCGGCATGGGCGTCGGCATCTACCCGCGCGCCGGCTTCGTGCACGTGGACTGGCGCGCGCCGGGCGAGCCCAGCTTCCGCTGGACCGACCGCAGCAAGCCGCACGACGGCGGGGGCAAGCGTCCGTCGCGTCGCTGGAAGAAGCGGCCGCAGAGCTGAGCTGCGACGGCGGCTGAATCGTGGGAGGCGGCGCCGCGGCGTCGCCTTTCGCCGTTTCGGCTCGCGGCAGGGCGTTCAGGGGGCCAGCGCCGAGATCAGCCACGTGCTCGACGGCGTGACGACACCCTCGGGGCCGGCGCGGCGGGACGTCAGCTCGTGGAGGGCGGCGAGGACGGCCGGGCGGTGGCGCTCGCCGTCGGGGCCGGCCAGGCGGAGGAGCTCGCCGGCGGGACCGATCTCCATGGCCACAGCGACGGCCTCGTCCACGTCGCGGCCGATGCGGATGTCGTGGTCGTGGCGCTCGAAGCTGGGGCGGGTGAATCCGGCGGCGAGGAGCTGCGCGCTGACCGTGTCGGGGTCCGCCATCGAGAACGGGCCGGGGCCGCAGGTTGGCTGATCATTCTTCGGCGCCCACCTCGCGGCTTCAGCGGCCGCGGGCGCGGCTGGCTGGACGGACCGGCGCGGTCGGGCGGGCGGGGCGCTCGGCCGCCTTGCCCTTCGCCACCGGCGCGGGGACCGCCGCCGCGGCCAGCATCGCCTCGGCGTGGGCGCGCGCCTCGACGGTGACCGCCGCGCCGCTCATCATTCGCGCGATCTCGTCGCGCCGGTCGGTGGCCTCGAGCCGGCGCACGCTGGTCTCGGTGCGCCCGCCCGCCTCGGCCTTGCTCACCATGAAGTGATGATGGGCCAGCGCCGCGATGGTCGGCAGGTGGGTCACGCACAGGACCTGACGGTGGGCCGCCACCTGCCGCATCTTCTGACCGACGACCTCGGCCGCCTGGCCGCCGATGCCGGCGTCGACCTCGTCGAACACGTAGGTCGCGACTGGATCCGCGCGGCGCAGCGCCAGCTTGAGCGCGAGCATGATGCGGGACAGCTCGCCGCCCGACGCGATCCGGGCCAGCGGCTTGGCCTCCTCGCCCCGGTTGGCGCGCAGCATCAGCTCGACCCGATCGGCTCCTTCCGGCCCGAGCGCGGCCGGCTCGATCGCCGCGGTCAGGCTCGCCGCGCCCATGCCGAGCTCGCCCAGCGAGCCGCCGACCTCGCGCACCAGGCGGTCGGCCGCCGTTCGCCGGGCAGCGGTCAGCGCCGCGGCGCGCGCGGTCGCGGCGCGCTCGGCCGCGCCTCGCTCGGCGTCGAGCTCTTCGAGCCGCCCGGCCGCGCCGTCCAGCTCGGCCAGCTCGGCCTCGAGCGCGGCCATCCGGGCCAGCACGTCGCCGAGCTGCCCGCCGTACTTGCGCTTGAGCCGGGCGAGCAGGGCGAGCCGCTCCTCGATCTCGGCCAGCCGCTCCGGGTCGCCCTCGACGTGATCGGCGTAGGCGCCGAGCCGGGCGGCCGCGTCCTCGACCAGGATGCGGGCCTCGGCCACCGAGCGGGTCGGCTCGTCGAGGGCCACGTCGATCGCGCGCAGCCGCTCGAGCTCGCGCAGCGCCGCGTCGAGCCGCTCGACCGCCGCTCCATCGCCGCCGTAGAGCAGCTGCTCGGCCGCGCGGGCACCGCCGCCCAGCCGCTCCACCGACGCGAGCTTGCTGCGCTCGCGGCCGAGCTCCTCGTCCTCGCCCTCGCGCAGTGCGGCGCCGGCCAGCTCCTCGAGCTGGAAGCGCAGGAACTCGGTCCGCTCGGCTCGCCCGCCGGCGCCGGCGCTCGCGGTCAGCCGTGCGATGGCGTCCTCGACCGCGCGCAGCTCGCGCCAGGCCGTCTCCATCGCGGCGCCCAGCTCGGGCCGGCCGGACAGCTCGTCGAGGATGCCGGCGTGGCGGCGCGGGTCGACCAGCCCCTGGTGCTGGTGCTGGCCCGACAGGTCGACCATGAGCTCGCCCAGCTCGCCCAGGCGGGTCGCCGTGGTCAGCGCACCATTGATATAGGTGCGGCTCCGCCCGCCGCGGTGGATGAGCCGGCGGACCAGGAGCTCGCCGCCGGTCCCCTCGCCGTCGTCGTCGGCCCCGGCCAGCCCGGCCTCGACCAGGCGCGCGTGCACCCGCTCGCGCAGGTCCTCGGGCACCTCGAAGATCGCCTCGACCACGGCCTCGTCGGTGCCGGCGCGCGGGATGTCGGCGCTGGCCCGCCCGCCGCGCAGGAGGTTGACCGCCTCCACCACCAGAGACTTGCCGGCGCCGGTCTCGCCGCTCAGCACGTTGAGGCCGGGCCCGAAGTCGAGCGCCACGTCCGACAGGATGGCGAAGTTGGTGACGCGCAGATGCCTGAGCACGCGGGTTCCTCCTCGAGACGCTCAGCGCTCGGTGCGCGCGCCCCAGTGGAGCTTCTCGCGCAGGATGTCGAAGTAGCCCTTGTCGGAGCGGAACACGCGCAGCGGCGCCGCCGTCGCGGTGATGTCGATGCGGTCGCCGGACGCGAAGCTGCGCGCCCATTGCCCGTCGACCGTGACCACGGCGGTGCGGCTGTCGTCGCCCCCCGAGAGCGCAACGGTCACGGTCCCGCTCTGGGGCACGACCAGGGGGCGGGCGGTGAGCGAGTGGGCGCAGATCGGGGTCATGACCATGGCCGCCTGGTCGGGGGTCAGGATCGGCCCGCCCGCGGCCAGGTTGTACGCGGTCGATCCGGTCGGCGTGCACACGATCAGGCCATCGGCCCGGTACGAGGCGATCAGCCTGCCGTCGAGGCGGGCCTCGAGATCGATGAGGCGGGCGAGCCCGCCCTGGTGGATGACGGTGTCGTTGAGCGCGATGCGCTCCTCGGCCGGGCCGCCGAGCGCGCGATGGGTGACGCGCAGCCGGGCGCGCTCCTCGATCGCCAGCCGCCCCTCGAGCGCCGCGGTCATGGCGTCCTTGGCCTCGGACGGGTCGAACGGGGTCAGGAAGCCGAGCCGGCCCAGGTTGATGCCCAGGATCGGGATGCCGTGGTCGGCGACCACCGAGGCGGCGCGCAGCATGGTGCCGTCTCCGCCCAGCACCACCGCGATGTCGATCGCGTCCGACATCGCCTCGTCGGTCACGACCTCGGCCCCGCCGGGGACCTCGAGGCCCTCCTGGGCCAGCACCACGGTCCGCAAACCGCGCCCGTGGAGGCGCGGCACGAGGTCCGCCAGGAGCGCCGGCGCTTCGGTGCTCTGCGGCTTGAGGATGAAACCGACCCGGTTCACGAGGCCACCATACGGCGTAGCAGGCGAGTCTGACTAGAGCACGGCCGGACGCCGGTCGGGTCAGGCGGGGGGCCCGGAGCGGCCGCGTGGTCGGCGTCCGTCACCTCGACCGCGAGGTTGCGCACGCGAGCCGTGGAGCTCCGAGAATCGCCGACCCGCCGCGCGTGGGCCGGGAGCCTACCCGGCGAGGGCCGCGGCCCCGAGGGCGACGAAAATCCAGGCCGAGCGGGTGCTTGTCAGGACCGCGAGCAGTATAGTGCGGCGCCTTTGGCGCGCCCGAGAGGTCGCCCACTGGTTCCAAACCGCGGGAATCCCTGTCCTTGCTTGACTTCAAGCCACCGCTCCTGTAGACGATCCACCTCTTTCATCGTCTCGAAAGTCGGAATCGATCGCATGGCCAAGCTTCAGAAATCCACCCTGCTCACCGTCCAGGAGGCCCACGAACAGCGCGAGTGGTTCGTGGCCGATCTCAAGGACCAAACTCTGGGTCGCGCCGCCACGCGCATCGCGATGGTGCTGCGGGGCAAGCACAAGCCGACCTACACGCCAAACGTCGATTGCGGCGACTTCGTCATCGTGATCAACGCCGGCGAGGTGAAGCTGACCGGTCGCAAGATGACCGACAAGCTCTACCGCCATCACACCGAGTTCCCGGGCGGCCTGGTCGAGATTCCGGCCGGCAAGCTCCTGGCCTCGCATCCCGATCGCGCCATCCGGCGCGCCGTGTGGGGGATGCTGCCGAAGGGTCCGCTGGGCCGGCGCCTCATCAAGAAGCTGAAGATCTACGCCGGCAGCGACCACGGACACGAGGCGCAGACCCCGCGCCCGCTCGCGCTGTAGCAGGAGGCTGGTTCGATCATGGCAAAGGCAGAAGAGCGCACCTACGCGACCGGCCGACGCAAGACGGCAGTCGCCCGCGTCTGGCTCCAGCCGGGCGGCGGCAAGTTCACGATCAACGAGCGCGACGACGAGAACTACTTCGAGCGCGCCACCGGTCGCATGGTCATCCGCCAGCCGCTCGAGGAGACCGAGCTGCTCGGGCGCTTCGATGTGCTCGCGACGGTGCGCGGCGGCGGCAGCTCGGCCCAGGCCGGCGCCATCCGCCACGGCATCACTCGCGCGCTCATCAAGATCGACCCCGCGCTGCGCGGCAAGCTGAAGACGGCCGGGTACGTGACTCGCGACCCGCGCAAGAAAGAGCGCAAGAAGTACGGCCAGCGTGCCGCTCGCGCTCGGTTCCAGTTCAGCAAGCGCTAGTGGGGGTGGGCCGGGCCCGTCGGGGCCCGACTCGTCTCGTGGATCAGGTGTGGATCTCGCCGTGAGGAGCTTCGCGGCATCGCACGGAGCGCCTTGACCGCCCGCGTACCCATCGCGGTGGTCGGGGCCTCCGGCTACACCGGCGCCGAGCTGGTCCGGCTCTGCGCCGGTCACCCGCGCCTCGAGCTCGCCGTGGTGTGTGGCGAGCGGAGCGCCGGCTCGCGCATCGAGCACGTCTTCCCGCACCTGGCCGGGCGGGTGTCGATGGAGCTCGAGCCGTTCGACGCGGCGCGGGTGGCGAGCCGGGCCGAGGTCGTGTTCTGCGCGCTGCCGCACGGGCAGAGCGCGGCGGCGGCGGCCGAGATGGTCGGGCGCGGCCGGCTGGTCATCGATCTGTCGGCCGACTTCCGGCTGCGCGACCCGGGCGCCTACGCCGAGTGGTACGGGCCACACCCGCACCCGCGCCCGGACTTGCTCGAAGGCGCGGTGTACGGGCTGCCCGAGCTCCATCGCGACGAGCTGCGCGCGGTGAAGGGCGGGGCGCGAATCGTGGCCGCGCCGGGGTGCTACCCGACCGCGGCGATCCTGGCGGTCGCGCCGCTGCTTCGCCGCGGCCTGCTGGCGGATCGGTCGCTGGTGGTGGACGCCAAGAGCGGCGTGTCGGGGGCAGGGCGATCGCCCGGGCTGGCGACCCACTTCCCGGAGGTGGGGGAGGGGGTGCGGGCGTACAAGGTGTCCGGCCAGCACCGGCACACCCCGGAGATGGAGCAGGAGATGAGCGCGGCGGCGGGGCGGCCGCAGGTGGTGACCTTCACCCCGCAGCTGGTGCCGATGTCGCGCGGGATCCTGGCGTGCGTGTACGGCGAGCCGCGCGATCCGTCGATCGGCGAGGCCGAGCTGCGCGGGGCGATGGTCGACTTCTACCGCGACGAGCCGTTCGTGACGGTGGTGGAGGGCGGGCTGCCCGACACCAGCCACGTGCGCGGGACCAACCGAGCGCATGTCGGCGTGCACCTGGACCGGCGGGCCGGCCGCGTGCTCGCGATGGCCGCGATCGACAACCTGGGCAAGGGCGCGGCAGGGCAGGCGATCCAGTGCCTGAACCTGGCGTGCGGCTTCGAGGAGACCGACGGGCTGCGCGGGGTGGCCGCGTTTCCGTGATGCGCGATCGATCGCCATGGCAGCGCCAGGCGTGGAGGAGCGCGAGGCCCGCGATGTGCGCGGCGCCGGAAGGGGAGCGAGCATGAGAGCGCGATGGCTGGCGCTGTCCGCGGTCGCGCTGATCGCGGCGTTCGGCGCGGGATGCGGCGATGACGACGACGATGATGATGTCGGTGACGGCGGCGATCAGGGCGCGGTCATCGACGCCGCGGCGGGCGACGGCGCGGACGCCGGCCTGCCGGATGCGGGCGCCGCGCCGGACGCTGGCGCGGTGGATGCCGGCGGGCTCGACGCGGGCGACGAGGTCGACGGCGGAGGCGATGCGGTGAGCCGCACCTGCGCCGAGCTGTGCACCGCGTTCGCCGAGTGCGACGGGCAGGTTCCGGATCCGCTGTGCGATGCCGACTGCATCGAGGACCTCGGCGTGTGCTCGGGCGGCGAGGTCGACGACCTCGCCGCGTGCGCGGCCGGCTCGTGCGGCGATCTGGTCGAGTGCGTCCTCGCGGTCGATTGCGCCGCGGGCGCCCCGGCGCCCTGAGCCGCGGCAGCGACCGACGCGCGCTCCGGGAGTCAGGCCGTGAGTCGGCCCGGCGCCGCGCCCCGAGATGACAGCGCTCGGGTGGCGCGGTGCGCCGTCGGGCTCAGCGGTGGTGGACGCGAGCCGGGGCCGACGAGCGCGTGGGTGGCGCCGGCCGGGCGCGGTCTCCGCTCGACGCTGGCGCGCTGGCCGGCGGCGCGGGACGGCTGTTCGGGGCCACGCGCACCGGCGGTCCGCTGGGCCGCGGCGGGGGGCCCGACGGCTGCGCGATCCCGCCCGGCGAGCTCGGCGCGCTTCGCGACGGCGGCGCGCCGGGGCGCGACCAGCCGGTCGGCGCGCCCGGCCGCGACCACCCGCCCGACGAGCCGGGACGCGACCAGCCGGTCGGCGCGCCGGGGCGCGACCATCCACCGGAGCTGGGCGGAGCCGGCGGGGCGACCATCGTGCCCGGACCGCTCGGCGCGGCTTCCGGGCCGCGCTCGGGAGCGGCGCGGGACGGCATGCCGGGGCGATCCGGCCGCGCTCGCGGCGGAGGGATGATCACCACGCCGCGCGGGCCGCCGCCGTCGCTGGCCCGGTCGGGAGCTCGACCGCTGTCGCGCTGGTCGCCCCGTCCGTCGACCACATCGGAGGCCGCGTCGCTGGCAGAGACCGTCCCGACCGCGTCGGGCGCGTCGGCCGACCTGGCCGGCGCCGCTCGATCCGCGGCGTGCCTCGGGCGCCGCGGCGGGACCGAGATGACGTAGTCCCCGCCACCGCGGTCGACGACGCCGCGGTCGTCGCCCCGGTGATCGCGCGGCGGCTTCTGGTCGGGCTTCTCGCCGCGGTGGTCGCGCACGTCGCCCCCTCGGCCGGTGCGGTGATCGCGCACGTCGCCGTTGCGGACGGTGCGATGATCGCGAACCGGCCTGTGGTCACCCCTCACCCAGCGGCCGGGTACGTACAGGCAGCTGCCTCCGTAGGCGTAGTAGGCGGGCGGGAGGAAGACCTGGTCGTCCACCGGGGCGACCCAGTCGCCGCCGACCCACTGCCAGTCGTTTCCATTCCAGTCCCAGTAGCCGTCGGTCCACACGTAGCCGGGGCCGGGCTGATCGAGGGCCTCTTCCTGCAGCGGAGCGGGTGGCTGGCTTTCGGCCATCACCGCGCCGGGAGCGTTGCTGGCGTCACAGCGATCGCAGATTCCGGACGCGCTCGACGCGCGCGGCTGGTCGTCGCGCACGTGATGCACCTCGTGCACCTCGCGGATGACGCAACCGGAGAGGAGCAGTGCGCTGGCCGTCAGCCAGGCCGTCGTCGATGTCATGAACTCCTCCGTGACGGGGAAAGCGAGTTTGCACCCTCAAGGCTGCACCAGCTATGGTCCCCGGAGGCGCCAAAAAAGTCGGCGCGGCGGAAAAAAGCGCATGTCGAAGAAGTCCCCCGCACCGACGCAGCTGATGGAGCTGTTCCTGGCGGTCGCCGGCGAGCTCGGCTTCGTGTCGGACCGGGACGTCGGTGCGCTGGCCGACGTCGGGCCGGAGAACGTGGCCAACTGGCGGAGCGGCGCTGTACGCGAGTTCAAGAATCAGAAGTTCCGCGCCGCGGTCGACAATCTCTCCTCGCACCTGCGCGCCCTCCGCATCCAGGCCGGCCAGCTCGACCCCACCGCCGACGGCGGCTGCCTGCATCCGCTCGAGATCGAGGAGGGGTCGAGCCCGGTCGATCTGCAGCGACAGTTCCGCGACCGGGTCGGCTACGACTACCTCGGCCACCGCTTCCTCTACTTCGACCCGCAGGGGGCCCTGGCCTGGGAGAACCTCATCAACGCCGGCTACGGCCAGGACCGCTGGCTGCTCGGCGTCGAGGAGTGCGCCGACGCGTGGCTCAGCCTGGCGCGCGAGCCGAACGGGCAGGTGCACGGTCCGATCGCCCGCGCGATCGGGCTCGGCCGGCGCGACCGGCCGCGCGGGATCGACATCGTCAGCCTCGGGCCCGGCGACGGCAGCAAGGAGGTCCGCATCCTCCAGCGGCTGCTCGCCGCCGAGAAGGAGGCGCGCCAGCGCGCCGCCTGGATCACCTACGCGCCGGTCGATGTCTCGATCGCGCTCCTGCTCGCGGCCGGAAAATCGGCCCGCCGCGCGCTGCTCGGCGAGACCGGCGCCGACGAGGCGGTGTCGCGCTCGGTGCTGCCCTTCTGCGCCGACTTCGAGGAGGGGCCGCTCGGGTTCTCGCGCCGCCTGCGCACCGCGCTGCCGGGTGCCACCGACGGGCTGCGCCTGGTCGCGATCCTCGGCAACGTGTTCGCCAACCTGCGCGACGAGGAGCAGTTCGTCCGCCAGAAGCTGGCCCGCCTCATCCGCCCGGGCGACTTCCTGTGGATCGAGATCGCGATCCGCCCCGACAACATCGAGAGCGATCCGCTCTACGCGATGACCCGCGCCGACCACGAGGAGACCGCGGCCGAGGCCAACCGGCGGCTCCTGATCGAGGGGCCGTACCGGCGGTGGGCGGCGGCGACCGGCCGGGCCTCGCCGAACCTCGACTCGCGCGTGTGGGTGCGCGAGGACGACGACAGCACCCGCGTGCCCGGCTCGTGCAACTTCTGCCACGACCTCATCATCAAGGACGAGCGGCGGGTCTGCACGATGCTGTACAGCCGCCGCTACAACCTCGAGCTGCTGTGCTCGTGGTGGGAGGCGCAGGGATACGCGGTCGAGGGGATCCAGCGGATCAAGGACGCCAAGAGCCGCAACCTGCTCGCCCACCTGCTCCTGCGCCGGCGCTGACCCGCCGCCCGACCGCCTAGAACGCGATCTGGCTTCGCACCAGCAGCGCGTTCTCGGCCGGGCGATCGGCGCCGCCGGCCGCGCCGCCGTCGAAGGCGGTGCGCTCGTAGTTGAGCTGCACCTTGAAGACCACGTTCAGGTACCAGCTCAGCCCGACGGTGATCGCCCGCGCGCGCCGCGCCGAAGAGTCCTCGCTGGCCAGCCCCTCGTCGAAGACGTCGCCGTCGACGTCGAGCTGGGAGTAGCGGGCGCCGACCTCGACGGCGCCCCACTGGCCGGCCTGCGGGTCGAACGGGTGGAGCGGCTCGACGGACTTGTAGCTGGCCGCGTCGCCGGTGACCAGGAAGGTGGCGGCGGCGGCCCACGCGCTGTGCGCGAACTCGCCCGAGGCGGCGCCGGCGCTGACCTCCTGGCGCGACCACACGTACTCGCCGAGGAACCCGAACGGACCGTCGAACAGGTAGCCCTGACCGGTCAGCCGCACGTGCTCCCCGTCGGCGATGACCGGCGCCGCCTCCGGATCCGGCGGCGCGTAGGCGAAGATGTTGCTGCCGCCGGCGGTCTTGTACGGCGCGATCTGCGGGACCTCGGCGGTGCCGAGGCGCTCACCGCGGGTGGCGGCCGCGCCGACGCCGACGCCGCGCAGGCCGGGGATGCCGGAGCGCTTGAACGGCTGGGTGAAGACGCGCCCGACCAGGTCGAAGTGCTCGTCGTCGTTCGTGTCCACCGACAGACCGTCGGGCACGCCGTCCATGACGCCGACCTGGTAGCTGAACAGGCCGCCGCCCACGTCCCCGTAGAGCTGCACGCCGATGTCGCGGTTGGGGACCAGCTGGGTGGGCAGGCCGCGCTCGATGAACTTGATGTCGGTCGCGCTCTGCAGCCGCTCGAGCCCGAACGGCGCCTTGGCCTTGCCGAGGCGGAGGACCGCCCATGGCACGTAGCGAACGTCGGCGTACACGTCCAGCACCTGCACCCTGCCGCCGGCCAGGTCGATCAGGAACTTGTAGTCGAAGTGGTCCCACAGGGTGCCCTGGAAGCGGGGCCGGATGCGCTTGAGCTCGAAGCGGTCGTTCTGCCGGTCGTCCTCGTCGTCGGGGAAGAAGCGGCCGTCGGCCTGGATGTAGCCGCCGAGCTGGTGCTTGGCCGCGGGTGGCTCGGCTTCGCGCTCGGCCTCGGTGACCGGGGCGGGCTCGGGTGCGGGCTCGGCGGCGGGCGCGGGTGGCGCCGGATCGGCCGGCTGGGCCCCGGCGACGCCCTGACCGGCAAGGACCGCGCTCGCGATGGCGAGCGCGGCGAAGCAGACACTGCTGCGCGACATGGTTCACTCCAGAGAGACTGCGCTCGCTCCGGTGTGTCCGGTCGCAGGACAGCTGAAAGGCTTGTGGGGAGAAGCCGCTCGTTGCCGAGCAGGCCAGGTCGATCGATTCAGCCCCTGGCGATCAGCCCCGGGGCATCAGCCCCTGGGCAGGAGCAGCGGGGGCGGGTTGGGGCGCAGCTTGTCGGTCCGGTCGATCTGCACGACCTGGCCGTTGTGTACCTGGATGACGACCTCGCCGTAGCGCAGGTCGTTGAGGGCCTCGCCGACCAGCCGCAGCACCTCGCCGAGCGCGCTGGTCCGGGTCGCAGTGGAGCTCATCACGCGCCTCCTTTTCCGTCGGTGCCGACCGGCGTCGGATCCGTGAACACCCGCATGCGCCGGGGCGTGACCTGCACCCGGTCGCCGACCGCGAGTTGATCGCGGGCCAGCTCGTCGGCCGACAGCGTGGCGTGGAGCGCCCCACCGGCCGCGTTCTCCAGCTCGATCCGCACGCTCGGCCCGGCCGCGTTGACCCGCACGATCGTGGCGGAGAAGCTGGGCTGGCCGGCGCCGTCGTCGTCGCGCGCCACGGTCAGGTCGTGCGGGCGCATGAACACGCGCGCGTTCACCCCGTCGGCGCTGGCGCTGGTCGCCTCGAGCGGCACCGCGGCGCCCAGCTCCTCGACCTGCACCTTCCCGTTGCTGATGCGGCCGTGGAAGCGGTTGACGTCGCCGAGGAAGCTCATCACGAACTCGCTGGCCGGGTGGTGAAAGACCTCGTCGGGCGTGCCGACCTGCTCGATGCGGCCCTGGTTCATCACGACCACGCGATCGGCGACCTCGAGCGCCTCCTCCTGATCGTGGGTGACCAGCACGCTGGTCACGCCGATCTCGGCGTGCAGCCGGCGCAGCCAGGCGCGCAGCTCCTTGCGCACGCGCGCGTCGAGCGCGCCGAACGGCTCGTCGAGCAGGAGCACGCGCGGCTCGACCGCGAGCGCACGGGCCAGGGCGACCCGCTGGCGCTGTCCGCCGGACAGCTGGTTGGGATAGCGGTGGGCCAGCGCGTCGAGCTGGACCAGGCGAAGGAGCTTGTGGACCCGATCGTGGATCTCCTCCCGCTCCGGCCGCACCCGGCGCGGCCGCACGGTCAGCCCGAACGCGACGTTGTCGAACACGGTCATGTGCTGGAACAGCGCGTAGTGCTGGAACACGAAGCCGACCCGGCGCTCGTCGGCGCGGTCGCCGCCGTCGCCGAAGTCGACCGGACCGGATCCGGCGTCCGGCACGTCGAGCCCGGCCAGGATGCGCAGGAGCGTCGTCTTGCCCGACCCCGACGGGCCGAGCAGGGCGAGCAGCTCGCCGTCCTCGATGGTCAAGCTCACGTCGTCGAGCGCGGCGAACCGGCCGAAGCGCTTGCTCAGCCGCTCAAGCGTGATGGGCATAGACGACCTCCTCCCGGCCGGCTTGATCCTCGAGCCGCGCCGCCTCTTCCTGGGCCCGCTCCGCCCGCCGCTCGACCCAGGTCTTGAGGACCAGGGTGACCAGCGCGAGGATGGCGAGCGACGACGCGACCGCGAACGCGGCCACCGTGTTGTACTCGTTGTAGAGGATCTCGACGTGGAGCGGCAGCGTGTTGGTCTTGCCGCGGATGTGCCCCGACACCACCGAGACCGCCCCGAACTCGCCCATCGCGCGCGCGTTGCAGAGCACCACGCCGTGGAGGAGCGCCCACTTCACCCGCGGGAGCGTGACCCGCCACAGGATCTGCCAGCCGCCGGCGCCGAGCAGGCGGGCCGCCTCCTCCTGCTCGCGGCCCTGCTCCTCCATGACCGGGATGAGCTCGCGCGCGACGTACGGGAAGGTGACGAAGATGGTGGCAAGCACGATGCCCGGGACCGCGAAGATGATCTGGATGTCGTGGCGGGCCAGGAAGGGCCCCAGCCAGCCCTGCAGGCCGAACAGGAGCACGTAGACCAGGCCCGACACGACCGGCGAGACCGCCAGCGGCAGGTCGATGAGCGCGGTCAGCAGCGTCTTGCCCCGGAAATCGAACCGGGCGATCGCCCACGCCGCGCAGATCCCGAAGGCCACGTTGGCCGGCACCGCGATGGCGGCGACCAGGAGGGTGAGTCGCATGGCCGAGCGCGCGGCCGGATCCGAGAAGCTCTCGGCAAAGGCGCCGAAGCCGCGGGCCAGCGCCTCGCTGAAGATCGACACCAGCGGCAGGAGCAGGAGCAGGGCCAGGGACACCACCGTGAAGCCGATCAGGCTCCAGCGGACCCAGCGCGGCTCGCCCAGCCGGTGACGGCCGGGATGGCTCGTGTGGTCGCCGCTCATGACGTCGCCTCCTGGCGGCGGTGCCCGGCCCAGCGCTGGAGCAGGTTGATGGTGACCAGCATGAGGAACGACACCACCAGCATCACGATGGCGATCGCCGCCGCGCCGGCGTAGTCGTATTGCTCGAGCTTGCCGACGATGAGGACCGCGGCGATCTCGGTCTTGCCGGGCATGTTGCCGGAGATGAAGACCACCGAGCCGTACTCGCCGAGCGCGCGGGCAAACGCGAGCGCGAAGCCGGTGGCACAGGCAGGGACCAGGGCGGGCAGGAGCACGCGGCGGAACGTCTGCCAGCGACTGGCGCCCAGGCTGGCCGCGGCCTCCTCGGTCTCGCGATCGAGATCGGCGATGGCCGGCTGCGCGGTGCGGACCATGAACGGCAGGCCGATGAAGACCAGCGCGATCACCACGCCGCCGCGGGTGAACGCGGCGTGCAGGCCGATCGCCTCCAGGTAGCGGCCCACCCAGCCGTTGCCGGCCAGGAGCGCGGTCAAGGCCAACCCCGACACCGCCGTGGGCAGCGCGAACGGGAGGTCGATGGCGGCGTCGAGCAGGCGCCGGCCGGGGAAGCGATAGCGGACCAGGGTCCATGCCACCGCCAGGCCGAGGAACAGGTTGATGACCGCGGCGAGCAGCGCGGCCAGGAAGGAGAGCTCGAGCGAGGCCACCACGCGCGGCTCGCTGATCGTGTGCCACAGGCCGCCGAGGCCCAGGCCGCTCGCCTTGACCAGAAGCGCGGAGAGCGGCAGCAGCACGATCAGCCCGAGGTAGGTGACCGTGATCCCGAATGTGAGCCCGAAGCCGGGCAGCACCGTCCGTTGTCGGATGAGCGCCATGGTCGCCGCGGCTCAGCCGCCCGGCTGGTAGATCGAGTCGAAGACGCCGCCGTCGTCGAAGTGAGTCTTCTGCGCCTCCTTCCAGCTGCCGAACGCGTCGTCGATGCGAATCAGCTCCAGCTTGGGAAAGCGAGCCAGGAGATCGGCCGACACGGTGTCTGGCTTGCTCGGCCGGTAATAGTGGCGAGCGGCGACCGCCTGACCCTCGGGCGTGTAGAGGTGCTCGAGGTAGGCGCGCGCCACCTCGGTGGTGCCGTGCTCGGCCGCGCGCTTGTCGACCACGGCGACCGGCGGCTCGGCGAGGATGGACACCGACGGGACGACGATCTCGATCTTGTCGGGGCCGAGCTCCTCGACCGCGAGGAACGCCTCGTTCTCCCAGGCCAGGAGCACGTCGCCGATGCCGCGCTGCACGAAGGTGTTGGTCGAGCCGCGCGCGCCGGAGTCGAGCACCGGGACCTTCTTGAACAGGTCGGCGACGAAGGCCTTGGCCTTCTCCTGCGCGGCGGCGACCGCCTCGCGCTTGGTCGGATCCTTCAGCGCGGCGAGATCCCCGCCGAGCTCGCGCCTGAGCACGAACGCCCACGCGGCCAGGTAGTTCCAGCGCGCGCCGCCCGAGGTCTTCGGGTTGGGCGTGATGATCTTGAGGTCCGGTCGGGCGAGGTCGCCCCAGTCCTTGATGCCCTTCGGGTTCCCCTTGCGGACCAGGAACACCACCGTCGAGGTGTACGGCGCGCTGCGGTCGGGCAGCCGGCCCTGCCAGTCGGCGGCCAGGAGGCTGCTCTTCTGGGCGATCGCGTCGATGTCGTAGGCGAGGGCGAGGGTGACGACGTCGGCGGCGAGGCCGTCGATGACCGCGCGAGCCTGCTTGCCGGAGCCGCCGTGCGACATCTCGATCGTCACCTGCTGGCCCGTCTTCGCCTTCCACGACTTCGCGAACACCTCGTTGAAGTCCTTGTAGAGCTCGCGGGTCGGGTCGTAGGAGACGTTGAGCAGCGTGACGGAGCCGGGCTTGGCGCCGGCCTGCTTGTCGGCGGCGGCGCTCTTCGGCGCGCTGTCCCCGGGCTCCTCCTTCTTGCTACACGCGCCCAGCGGAACCGCGAGCGCGAGAGCCAGGAGGAGCGGCGCGGCCGGTGATCCGGAGGCGCGAGAGTGGTGAGACAGGTAGGACATGGCCCCCGTGGGAAAGCAAGCCGTGGGCCGGTCATGAAATTGCTGAGGAATCAATGAAATGCGAAGTCGGCTAGCCAGCTTCTATCATATGTCCTAAGTATTCCGTGACACGCGGGACAAGTTCTGGTCATTTCCCATCGGGAATGTCTACTCCGCGACGACAATCGAGAGAACGCGGCCCCGGGCGAGGAGCCCGATCCGGCGCACGCGCGGACGGCGCCGCGCCGGCGACGCTGGCCGATCGCGACGGGCTCGACGATCGAGTGATCGGCGCCGAGGGCGGCCTCCGCCCGGTCCTCCAGCGAGTGGCGCAGGTGGCGCGGTCGACCGCACCGGTGCTCATCCTGGGCGAGACCGGGTCCGGCAAGGAGGTCATCGCGCGCGCGATCCACGCGCAGTCGAGCCGGGCGTTCGGTCCGTTCATCCGGGTCAACTGCGGGGCGCTGCCGACCGAGCTCATCGACTCGGAGCTGTTCGGTCACGAGCGCGGCAGCTTCACCGGCGCGATGGCGACCCGGCGCGGCTGGTTCGAGCAGGCCCACGGCGTCACGCTCCTGCTCGACGAGATCGGCGAGCTCAGCCTGGCCGCGCAGGTCCGCCTGCTGCGCGTCCTGCAGGACGGTCTCCTGCAGCGAGTCGGCGGCGAGCGGCCGCTGTCGGTCGACGTGCGGGTGATCGCGGCCACCCACCGCGACCTGGCCAGCATGGTCGAGAGCGGGCGCTTCCGGCAGGACCTGTGGTACCGGCTGGCGGTGTTCCCGATCGCGCTGCCGCCGCTGCGCGACCACCCGGAGGACATCCCGGCGATGGCCGAGCACTTCGCGCGGCGCGCGGCGGCGCGGTTCGGCGTGCCGTTTCGCTCGCCCAGCGAGCACGACCTCCGGCTCCTGTCCGGCTACACGTGGCCCGGCAACGTGCGCGAGCTGGCCGCGGTCATCGACCGCGCCGTGCTGATCGGGGAGGGCGTGCGGATCGACGTGGCGCGCGCGCTGGGCGGACCGTCGCCGGCGCCTCCATCGCAGCACGCCGAGCACGTCGCGCAGCACGCCGCGGCTCCGCTGCCGGCGCAGCGCGGATCGGGCGGCGGCGAAGGGCGCGCGGCGGCGGTGCCGCGGCCGGATGAGATCGAGCCGCTCGACGACGTCGTGCGCGCGCACATCGAGCGAGCGCTGGCCGCGACGCTCGGCCGGGTCGACGGGCCGTTCGGCGCCGCCCGCCTGCTCCGCATCAATCCCCACACCCTGCGCGCGCGGATGCGCAAGCTCGGGGTCGACTGGCGCCGCTACCGCGGTCGGTGAAGCAATCGAGGTGGGACTCGCGCCCCGGGCACTCGACCTCCTCGCCGGCGCACGAGAGCTGCGGGACCGTGGAGCAGGCCTCGTCGTCCTCGCCACAGGCGGTCTTCAGCGCGCAGCCCACGCCGATCGCGATCGCGAACAGAAGCGCGCGCGTCCACCGCGGCGCACATGGGACGACTCGTCGGGAGGCGACCATGCCTCGATCGAGAGCGAGGTCGGCGCCAGGACGCGCTGGCCGCGGCCCGAGGGGACGGCACCTCAGGCGGGCGGCTTGCCGCCGTCCTTCCCGGCCGCGGCGGGGGTCGCCTCGTCGCGCGTGCCGGGGCTCATCTCTGCGCGCATGCCGGGCACCTGCGGCACCCGGTGCTCGCCGGGGGTGAAGTCGCGGTGGTACATGCGCAGGAGGGCCAGGAACAGCGCGACCACGATCGGCCCGACCACCAGCCCGATCGCGCCGAACGCGGCCAGCCCGCCGATGAGCGCGAAGAACACCACCGCGCCGTGGAGCTCCATCCCGCGCCGGATGAGCAGCGGCTTGACCAGGTTGTCGACCAGACCGACCACGACGACGCCCCAGACGGCCAGGAAGATGGCCATGTAGGGATGGCCGGTCACGAACAGGAGCAGCCCGGCGACCAGGCAGACCGCCGCCGCGCCGATGGCCGGGATGAGCGCGACGAAGAACGTGACCGCGGCGAAGAAGATCGGGTTGGGCACCTGCGCGATGAGGTACCCGACCAGCGCGGCCGCGGCCTGCACCGCGGCGGTGATGGCGGTGGACACGATCACCGCGATCGAGACCTTCTTGAACGTGTCGAGCAGCTCGAGCGTCTGCCCGCGCCTGAGCGGCGACACGCTGTCCAGCCAGCGGACCAGCTCCGGGCCGTTGGCGAGCAGGAAGAAGAGCGCGATCACCATCAGCGCGGCGCTGAACACCACCGAGCCGGTCGCGGCCACGGCGGCGCCGACCGCGGCGGCCGCCTCGCTGCCCTTGACGTCCGCCTTCTCCACCATCTCGCCCAGGTCGCGCGGCAGGTGGGCGATGGCGTTGGTGACCGCATCGCGCGCGGTCTCGGGCAGGTGGTCCACGAGCGCGGCGACGTCCGGGCTGTGCACCGCGTTGGACACGAAGCGGATGCCGTCGCTGCCGTCCCGGATGACGAAGGTGACCAGCGCGGCGAGGGGTCCGAGCACGAGCACGATGACCCCGACGGTGAGGATGCCGGAGGCCAGGCCGACTCGCCCGCGCAGGCGCCGGGTCAGCCACCGGCGCAGCGGCCACAGGAGCCCGGCCAGCACCGCGGCCAGGAGCAGCTCGCTCGCCATCGGGTAGATCAGGAAGACGAGCAGCGCGCTGGCGGCGGCCATGAGGACCAGGAAGAAGCGCGGGACAGGCTGTTCGGAGGCCATGAACACCTCGTACCTCGGATCGCGGCGCGGCGCGCGCGGATCCCGTCGAGCCCCGCGCCGGGAAACCGTGCCCAGGAGCTGATACGCTGGGCCGCAGTGCGCGCCCGCTTCCGCGTCGGCATCCTGGCCAAGCTGCTCCTGGCCTTCACGCTCCCGACCGCGCTCCTGTTCGGGCTGTTCGCCTTCATCGCGCACGAGGTCATGCGCGGCGACCTCGAGGCCGAGCTGGGCACCCGGCTGGCCGCGCTGGCCGCTTCCGCCGCGACGCAGTTCTCCGGCCGCAACCTGGCCGAGCTCGAGCCGGGCGACGAGGAGCATCTGATCTACACCGGCGCGCGCCGACGGCTGGGCGAGGTCGCCCGCGCGACCGGGGCCGCGCGCATGTACGTCTTCGACCGCGACTTCCGCTCGCGGGTAGACACCGCGCCGGACGTGCCGATCGGCAGCACCTACTACCACGCCGAGCTCGACCGCCACGAGCTCGAGCGGGTGTTCCGCCGCGGCCAGCCGGTCTCGTCGGTCCTGTTCGAGGGCCGCGACGGGCGCCAGTACAAGGCCGGCTACGCGCCGATCGTGTCGCCCGACAAGGCCGGCGCGGTCGAGCTGGCCATCGGGGTCGAGGCGCCGGCCACCTTCTTCGACCGCCTGGCCGACCTCCGCCGCAACCTGATCATCTACGGGGTCGGCTCCGCCGTCGCGATGGTGCTGCTCGCGGTCATCGTCGCGGTCCTCATCACGCGCCCGGTCCGCCAGCTGGCCGAGGCGGCCGAGCGGATCGGCCACGGCGACCTCGACCAGCCGATCGAGCCGCGCTCGCGCGACGAGATCGGCTTCCTGGCCCGGACCATGGACGAGATGCGGCGCGAGCTCGGCCAGCGCGATCAGCGGATGCAGCAGATGCTGTCCGGCATCGCCCACGAGGTGCGTAACCCGCTCGGCGGCATCGAGCTGTTCAGCGGGATCCTGCGCGAGGAGCTGCCGGCCGGCGACGATCGCCGCGCCCACGTCGAGCGCATCGAGCGCGAGGTGGCCTACCTGAGCGCGGTGGTGACCGAGTTCCTCGACTACGCGCGCCGGCCCGCGCCGGAGCTATCCGCGGTCGAGCTGGCCCCCCTGGCCGAGGCGCTGTGCGAGCTCGAGGCGGCCGAGGCGGAGCGCGCCGGCGTGGACCTGACCTGGCAGGTGGCCGAGGGGCTGGCCTGTCGCGGCGACCCGGTCCAGCTGCGCCGCGCGCTCCACAACCTGCTCAGGAACGCGATCCAGGC
Source organism: Kofleriaceae bacterium (assembly GCA_035489015.1). Taxonomy (GTDB): domain Bacteria; phylum Myxococcota_A; class Polyangia; order Haliangiales; family Haliangiaceae; genus DATFRY01. Next base: position 35,905 of record DATHKR010000162.1, read on the forward strand.
CGCCGCCGACGCCCCGCCCGGCGCCGTCGCGATCGCGGCCGAGCCGGACGACGAGGGCGGGGTGCGGGTCACCGTCGAGAACAGCGGCCCGCCGATCCCGGGCGAGGTGAAGCAGCGGATGTTCGAGCCGTTCTACACCACCCGCGAGAAGGGGACTGGCCTCGGCCTGGCGTTCGCGCGCGAGATTGTGCTCGACCATGGGGGTACCATCGAGGTCGACTCCGGCGAGCAAGGGACCCGCTTCCACCTGCGCCTGCGCCGCGCGGCCGGGTGAAGGGAGGCGAGAGGCTGTAGATGGCGACCATCCTCATCATCGACGACAACGAGACCATTCGCGAGGGGCTGGCCCACACGGTGCGCAAGATGGGGCACCGCGCGCTGGTGGCGGCGACCGGCGACGACGGCGTGGCGCAGCTCAAGGCGGCCGGCGAGGTGGACTTCGTCATCACCGACCTGCGCATGGAGGGGCTCGACGGGGTCGGCGTGCTGCGCCGGGTGACCGAGCTCGATCCCAGCCTCCCCACGATGATCATCACCGCGTTCGGCACGGTCGAGACCGCGGTCGAGGCGATGAAGCTGGGCGCGTTCGACTTCCTGACCAAGCCGTTCGCGCCCGAGGTGGTCAGGCTCAAGGTCGAGCGCGCGCTGGAGCTGGCCGCGGCCCGACGGGCCCGCCGCCGGCTCGAGGCCCAGAACGAGTACCTGCGCGGCGAGGTGGAGCAGCGCTACCAGTTCGCCGAGCTCATCGGCGGGTCCGAGAAGATGCGGCGGGTGTTCCGCACGGTCGAGCGGGTGGCGCCGACCGACTCGTCGGTGTTCATCGCCGGAGAGAGCGGCACCGGCAAGGAGCTGGTAGCCCGCGCGGTCCACAACCTCAGCAAGCGCGCGACCGGTCCGTTCATCAAGGTCAACTGCGGCGCGCTGACCGAGACGCTGCTCGAGTCGGAGCTGTTCGGCCACGAGCGCGGCGCCTTCACCGGGGCGATCAAGACCAAGCTCGGCCGGTTCGAGCTGGCCGACGGCGGCACCCTGTTCCTCGACGAGATCGGCGACGTGCCGCTGTCGATGCAGGTGAAGCTGCTCCGGGTCCTGCAGGAGCAGGAGTTCGAGCGGGTCGGCGGCGAGCAGACCGTCAAGGTCGACGTCCGCGTGGTCTCGGCGACCCACAAGAACCTCGAGGCCGAGGTGGCGGCGGGCCGCTTCCGCCAGGACTTCTACTACCGGCTGCACGTGGTCCCGCTCGAGCTGCCGCCCCTGCGCGAGCGGCGCGACGACATCCCGATCCTGGTCCACCACTTCATCGCCAAGCTCGGCCCCCGGACCAACCCGAATGTGCGCGCCATCGCCGACGACGCGCTCGGCCGGCTCATGGCCTACGCCTGGCCGGGCAACGTGCGCGAGCTGGAGAACGTGATCGAGCAGGCGCTGGTCTTCGCCGACGGGCCGACCATCGGGGTCGGCTCGCTGCCCGGCTTCCTGCAGGGCGGCGACGGGGACGAGCGGCTCGAGGTGCCGCACGAGATGTCGCTGCCCGAGATCCTCGAGGACCTCGAGCGCCAGCTCATCCTCAAGGCGTTCCGCAAGGCGAACGGGGTCAAGACCGAGACCGCCCGCCTGCTCGGCATCAAGACCAGCGCGCTCTACTACAAGCTGGACAAGTACGGCATCAGCTGAGGGGCCCGAGCGGCGCGGGGCGCCGAAAAACTGAGGGCGGCGAGCCATCGCGTCGCATTTTGGGGATCCGGGCCGCCAGCAAATCGTTGTGTGACGGGAGCTTGTAAGTGGCACAGCGTCTGCTTTGATCGATCTCGGGCAACCCCCCGTCCAACCAGCGGATCCGACCCGCCTTGTTCTCCACCTTCCTCATCCCGCTCGCCTTCGCGCTCCAGGTCCTCCTGGGCGCGCCGCCGTCGGCCGCGACCCCGCCGGCCGCAGCGCAGGCGGCCCGGACCGACTCGACCGCGACGGAGATGGTCCGGATCCAGCGCCAGCGGGCCCAGAAGCTGGCCGAGAAGCGGGTGCTCGAGCACACCTACGAGGCCCAGCTGGGCGAGCTCGACCGGCTCAAGCGAGGCAAGCCGTCGTGGCGGCGCGACCGCCAGATCCGCAGCAGCCAGGCCGACTCGCAGACCACCGCCGAGCGCCTGTCGCGCGCCGACCTCGAGCTCCGCGCCCTGGACGCTTCGCTGCGCCGCCAGCGCCAGGCGCTCCTGGCATCCGTCGATCGCGAGCTGGCGCTCGGCCCGCAGACGCCGCGGCGCGCGCAGCTCGGCCGGCTGCGCGCCCAGGTCAGCGCCGCGCTCGCCCCGCGCGTGCGCAAGATCCTGGTCCCCGACGATACCCTCGACGAGATGGCCGACCCCGACCAGCTGGCCGAGCAGATCGCGCTCATCCAGCAGGCCGAGGGCGAGCTGCGCGGCGAGCGCGAGGCGCTGCGACAGCGCGAGGACCGCTACGCCCGCATGGCGCGCCTGCGCGAGCAGCGCGAGCGCGCCAGCCAGATGAGCGAGCTGGAGGACGACCAGGTGCGCCGCACTGGCGGCCGCGGCGACGGGCGGACCGCGCCGGCCAGCGATGCCGACCAGGGCGGCGCCGGAGCCGTGCCGCCAACTCCACCACCGACGGGCTCGGGCGGCGGCCAGGGCGATACCACCGGCGAGTCGCTGGGCAGCACCAGCGGCAGCGGGGGCGGGGCCGGCTTCTCCGAGGACTCCGGGTTCGAGCAGAGCTCCATCCTCCTCAGCGACGTGGTCGACGCCGGCACCGTCGACGCGCTCCGCCGCGCCGGCCGCTCGTCGTCGCCCCGCGCTCGCGCGGACACCGCGGCGCGTGCGCGAAGGCAGGTCGAGGCGCGCCTGCAGCGGCTCGAGCGCAGCCGCGCGCTCATCCTCCGCCACCTCGGCAAGCTGCGCCAAGGCCAGTGATCCAGCGGCGCATCGGTCTCGCGGTCGCAGCCGCCGCTGCCGCCGCGATGGCGGGGGCAGCCCCCGCCGCGGCGCAGGACGCGACCGAGCCTGACACCGCCGCCGACGTGCCCGCCGCGGAGCCGGGCAGCGCCGACTGGACGCTCCAGCTCGAGGCCGGCTCCGAGTACGACAGTAACGTCCACCGCCTCGACCGCAGCGACGGCGACGAGGGCGCCGCGATCGACGGTTCGCCGCTCGCCCGGCTGGGCGCGCGCCACCGCCTGACCTGGCGCCGCAACGCGCGCGAGCGGCTCACCCTGTCCAGCCACGCCGGCCTGAAGGTCTTCACCGCCGACTCGGCCCAGAGCGAGAACGTCGCGGTGCTCGCCGCCGAGGGCGGCTACGAGTGGAGCCTGGTCGGGCGCGGCGCGGTCATCGGCCTGTCCGGCAGCTACTACGACGCGATCCCGTACCACCAGAGCGACACCGAGGCGGACTCGCTCGAGGGCCGCTACTTCCGCATCGGCACCGGCGAGTCCAGCCTCACCCTGATCGGCAAGGGCGGCCATCGCGTCACCGCGGTGGCCGGTTACCGCGCGTTCGACTACAAGCCGGACGCGGACTTCGGCTGGCATGGCGAGCACATCGGCCTCAACTACCAGGCGACGCTCTGGCGCGGCGATCCGGACCGAGACGACGACGCCGCGTCGGTCGACCTCGGCGCCGGATACCGGGTCGAGCGCCGCGTCTACGGCGGCAGCGCGCTGACCAGCGCCTGCGACAGCGGCGACAGCGTGGTGGACCAGTGCGTGGCGCCCACCGGGCTGGGGCGCGCCGATCTCAACCACTCGCTCGTCGCCGAGGCGGTCTACACCGGCCGCCGCATCTACAGCGCCCGCTACGAGCTGCAGGTCAACGACTCCAACAGCCTCGGCGAATCCCTGATCCGCCAGCGCCTGCGGCTCGGCTTCACCACCGAGCTCGGCCGCGAGCTCTACCTCACCGCCGAGGCCACGGTCCTGCTCCACATCTACCTCGACCCGCTCCTGGTGGCGGGCGATCAGCAGGCCCTGACCTTCATCTCGATCGACGAGGAGAACCGCAACTCGCTCAGCATGCACCTGGCCCGCGCGCTCGGCCGCCGCTGGGCGCTCGAGGGTCGCTACGCCATCTACTCCAACGAGTTCACCAACCAGGAGCTGACCTTCCGGCGCCAGACCGTGTACCTGGGCGCGGTCTATCGCTACGAGCGCTGACCCCGCCCCGGCCCCGGGCGCGGTGGTATACCCCTGGGCCGTGTCGCGCCTCCTCCTTGCCGCCGCCCTCGCCGTCGCCGCTGCCCTGCCGCTGTCGGCCTGCCAGCGTCCCACCGACGAGCAATGCATTCACATTTGCTGGCGCTACAACGAGCTCGGGTTCTGGGAGCAGTTCGAGGCCGAGGCCGCGACGCTGTCTCCGGACGCGCGCGCCAGCCTGCGCGCCGAACGCGAGAAGACCTGGGCCGAGATGAAGGCGCGCAAGGTCGACCCGGGCTTCGACAACTGCGTGCGCGAGTGTCGCCGCGCCGCCAGGCCGGAGGACGTCGCCTGCGTCGACGCGGCGAAGACCGCGGCCGCCGCCCAGCGCTGCCTCGTCGACTAGTGCACCGCCGCCGATATGGCGTCAACGAGGCGGTGTGGATCGCCGTCGAGCGCAAGGCGCGACGACGACGGGCTACTCGCCGTAGCTCGAGGAGTTGCAACGCAGCGATCGGCGGTGAGGCGCACCGGATCGTT
>DATHKR010000163.1:0-108958 GCA_035489015.1 Kofleriaceae bacterium
TCGTACATGTCGCCGGAACGCCCGACTCCATCGGCAAGCTGGACTCCGCCGCGCTGCTGGATGACGTGGGCAGCCTCGTGCGCCGCGGTGTGGAGATCGGGTGACCTCGCGAACGCGACCCGATCGCCGATCGCATAGGCCTCGGCGCCAATGGTGGCAGCCGCGGCCGCTGCTGCGCCTCCCACGTGCGCCTCGATCCCACCGACGTCGTGCCGCCCGAACGCGGCCTGGATCTGCTCGCGATGGGGAATGGGCCCCCCGCGCCCGGCCACGCCCTCGGACGCGCGCCCCGGAATGGATGGGCCCTCCGATCGCGAGTCGCCGATCGCGCGCGCACCGCGCGAGGCCAGCTCGTCGCACCGCGCCGAGATGCGCGCGCAGACCGAGCGGATGGCCGCGACCTCCCCTGCGATGGAGCCCGCCTCCGCCCGACCCACTCGAGCCGCCGCGTCCTTCAGGTGTTGCTCGGCGACCAGGAGATGGCGGCCGATGGCGCACCGCGCCCGCTCCATCGCATCCACGTCGCCCCGGTCGGTCGCCGCCTCCAGCGCCTCGAGCTCGCGCTGCCCTCCGCCGCGCAGGTGGAGCCAGGCCGAGTCGACCAGCCCTCTCGCGCTCGGGCCCGCATCTCCCGCCCTCGCCAGCCGATTCCGGAGCTGACGCTTGCCCGGTGCCGGCAGCCACTCCTCGAGCTCATGCTCGAAGTCAGGCTCGGGCTCGACGGCCGGCCGTGCCCGCTTCCCGCCCTCGTGGCTCCGCATGCGATCCATGTCGGACCGCGCATGCGGGTGTTGCCTCCGGAGGAGCGGGTGCCGAGGAAGAGTTTCTCGGGCCTGTGCTCAGACGGCGAGGCCGTCAGGCAGGAGCAGCTCGGTCGCGAACTCGTCCATGAGGGCGGCGATGCCTCGCAGGGTCTCGACCGTATCGGCCGCACCGCCCTCGCTGACCTCGGTCTTGCCCGGGGTCAGGATCCTCGTGAGGGCGTCGCTTGCCTCTCGCGCGGCCGGGTGATCGGAGAAGTCGTGGGCCCACGGGGCACTTCCGGGCTTGCGGTAGATCCAGCCGAGCGTCGCGTCCGGGTGAACGAGGAAGGCGACGCGGAGGCAGGGGCGCGGGCGGGGCGCGGCGACTTGCTCGGCGTAGATGGTTTCCTGGAGGGGGGTCAGGGTCGTCTGGGGATCGGGTCGCTGTCGCTCGTAGCTGACTCGATGGAGCTCCTGGAGGACGCGGTAGGCGCGGGTGTCGTCGGCGTGATCTAGCTCGGGCTGGACTCGCTCCGCCAGCACCTCGTCGGCTCGGGCGTGGACATCGTGTTGCTCGGTTCGGGACAGGCTCGCGATCGCTTGCTGGTAGGCGGCTCGCATGTCGGCCACGGGCCACGGGCGCCGGATGGCTACCGGGTCGAGGAGGAGGGGGAGCTTGGCCGCGTGGTGGAGCTGCTGCAGGGCCGAGAGGGCGCAGAGGCGGACCTCGGTGATGAGGTCGTCGCACACGAGCGGGGAGTCGTCGTCGAGGAGCTGCTTCAGTCGACCCACGGCGTCGTAGCGGCCCTGCTGGGCGGCGGCCTGGATGCCTCGCGCTCGCCGGTGCGCGGAGGGCGAGTCCAGGAGATCCAGGTCGCGGCGGAGGTACTGGAGGACTGCTTCCGACGGGGCCCACCTGGGGTCGGAGGTTCTGTCCTCGGTCATCGGATCAGCTCCGGCTGCCCGGGGATCGCGGTTGCTTCCTGGTCCATGTCCTGGTCAAGCTTCGACATGTCGCGCTACCGGGCCATTTCAGGAGTCACTCCATGACCGCGCTCGAGTCCGTTGACGGCGTCGAGGTGCATGTCCTCGTCGACAATGTCACCGATAGCCTGTCGACGGTGCCTTCGTTCGTCGAGACCGAATTCGGCGGGCTGAACCGGCGGCGGGGGGCGGCTTGGGTGCTCGGCGGTGGTTGCCTTTGCTGCGCTGCGCACGGACTTGCGTTTCTGGTCACGGTTCGCAGGGGCGGCAGCGCCCGGTCGCTGCTGTTCGATAGTGGACCGGAGGACCGCGTATTCGAGCAGAACGTCTCGCGGCTCGGGATCGAGCTCGGGGGGGTCGAGGCGATCGTGCTTTCTCATGGTCACTGGGATCATGGCGGCGCGATGCTTCGCGCGCTGCAGTTGATTCGCGATCGCAATGGCGGCGCGGAGGTCCCCTACTATGCTCACCCCGACATGTTCCGCACGCGGGCCATCCGGCTCGGGGAGGACCGGATGCGGCTCATGGAGGATGTGCCGGGGATCGATGCGTTGACCTCGCATGGCGCGCGGGTGGTCAACACCCGGGAGTCGCAGGTGATCCTCGACGGGATGGCCTACGTCAGCGGGGAGATCCCTCGCACGAGCTCGTTCGAGCGGGGGCTCAAGGGGCAGCACCGTCGAGCTCTCGACGGCAATGGCTGGGAGCCGGATGAGCTGATCATGGACGAGCGCTTCGTGGCGGTGAGCGTTCGCGACAAGGGGATCGTCGTGCTCACCGCTTGCTCGCATGCCGGCGTGGTGAACGTGATGACTCATGCGCGCGCCTGCTTCGGCGATGTTCCTCTTCACGCCGTGGTCGGCGGTCTTCACCTGACTGGCTCGAACGAGAAGATCATCCCCGAGACGGTCGCGGGGCTGCGCGCGCTCTCGGTCGGCGTGATCGCGCCGGGGCACTGCACCGGGTGGCGAGCCGTGAATGCGTTCGCGCAGGCGTTCGGCGACGAGGCGCTCGCGCCGCTCGCGGTCGGCAAGCGACTGACGTTCTGAGGAGGGTCCGGCGATCCGCCGGGTCGATGGATCGCCGGGGATCGCCGGACCGAGATCAGCTCGCGCTCAGCAGACCTTGTCGCAGTCGGCCGCTCCACCGCAGGCGGCGGAGCACTCGCCGAGGGTGCGGTAGTTCTTGCCGTTGGAGCCGCAGTAGAAGCGGCAGCCCCCGATCGGATCGGGTTGCGGGGCCTGGCTCATCGCCGAGCTCATTCCGAATCCCATGAGACCGAGCATCGCTGACAGTAGAAGGACCTTCTTCATGGCGAACACCTCCGGGGTGGGGAGATCCTCGTATACACCTGCTCCCTCGCGCTCGTCACCGGCGCCGAAGCGAGTCGCCGCGGACGCGGTCACCCGAATTGCAACAATCGAGCGCGCTGGCGTCACCGCCGACGCCGGCTGGTCGTCAAGCTCGGTCCGCTGGACGTGAAGACCAGCGCCGGAATCGGCGCGGGCGGAGGAATTCTCGGAACTGCGCGCCACGGGCCAGCAACGGACGGGCATGTCCCTTGCTGCGATGACGAGCATGCGTGCACGGCTGGAGTCCGACGTGGCGCCCGGCACAGCGGCTCTGATCCGCGACCGGCGCGGATCGGGCCTGGTCCAGTCGACCATCCTGGTCGTCGCCCTCGCGCTGGCCAGCGTGGCAGGGGTCAAGCTGCTCCGCAGCGCGATCGGCTCGCGCACGGACTGCGCCGGCGACCAGATCGTGGCCATGGGATCCGGCACCGCGCCGTGCCAGGACGACAGGCAAGGAGGGCCCGGAGCCGAGCAGCCTCCCGTGTCACCGGCCGCCGATCCGGGCGCCGGGGATGGCGACCGCGATCCCGAGGAGTCGAAGGCGCTCGACGAGCTCCTGGCCATCGCGGCCGACATCATCGGTTTCACCGACGCCAAGAAGTGCGTCACCGAGGGCGACATCCTCGCCTGCGTCATGACGGTCCTGAACTTCACGCCGGGCAAGGTCTTCGGCCTGGGGTTCAAGCTCATCAAGAACGCCAACAAGATCCGCAAGGCGGTCGACAAGTTCCTCGGCATCATCGCGGCCCGAAAGGCGAAGAAGGCAGCAGACGAGGCGCGCCGGATCGAGGAGGCGCGCAAGGCAGAAGAGGCGGCCCGGAAAGCGGAGCAGGCAGCGGGCAAGGCTGACAACGCCGAGCCGCCGCCCACCACCGGCAAGCCAAGCAAGCCGGGGACCCTGGCCGCCAAGGGAGAGCCCGACCCCGAACGCGTCCGCGAGCTGGGCGTCAACCACGAGCAGGGCGGCGTCACCGACCTCGCCGAGGGACAGGGCGGCGCGCGCTACGAGCAGGCGACCGGACGACCGCTCCAGCGATCGACCGAGGAAGGCGCCGACTTCATCGACTCCGAGGTGGGCCCGATCAGCCTCAAGGGCCCGCTGGTCAACAAGAGGACCGGCCAGCCCCTCAACATCAACGACCAGATGGTTGACGGCCTCGCAAAGTCGGTTATCAAGGACGTGGAGCGCAACACCTTCACCAAGCGAGTGGTCGTCGACACCAAGGGCATGACCCAGGCCCAGCGAGACCGCCTCCGCCAGTCCATCGAATCCGAGCTGGCCAAGAACCCCAATGGACCATCCAAGGAGATCGTCTTCCTGGAGTGAGCATCAGCGATGGGACACTCCTACGTAGAATACAGGGGCCAGCACCGCCTGCTGCCCGACATCGAGATCGTGACCGTCGTGCATCTCCTCCTCGACGCGTCCCGACAGGAGTCCCCCACCCTGACGCCCGGCGTCGCGCAGTTGCTCGCCGCGTGGACGACTCTCATCGACACCTACGGCCCCGGCACCATCGACGTCGACCTGGATGGTCATCTGCGGACCGACGCGGACCGTGACAACCTCCTGAGGTTGATCGAGCTCGCGCGGCAAAGGCTGCAGGAGGCAGGCCCGCTGGTTCCCGGCGAGTCCATGAATCGCATCGTGGATGCCCCCGGCGTGCTTGATTTCGCCGACCGGCCGGTCGGGGATGTCCTGGCCGCGTTCGACAGGTTCGCCGCGGTGCTGACCGGGGTCAGCGCGGCCAGCTGAGCCGGCCATCTGAGCCGGTCAGGCAGCTACATCGACACCCGGTACGCCCGTACTCGCCCGGCCGCGACCAGGACCACCATGTCTCCTGACACGACCGGCTGCTGGTGCTGCTGGCCTCCGGGGAGGTCGCGGCCGAGGTCCTCGTGGAGGAGGACGTCGCCGGTGGCGGCGTCGATGGCGTGGACTCCGGCGTCGCCGTAGTCGGAGTCGGTCCGGGTGGCCCGGGCTTCTACCATCATGAGGACGCGGTCGCCGACGATGGCCGGGGTCGTGGCGGCGACCGGGTAGGTGCGGGTGATGGCTCCGGTGATGGGGTCGAGGACGATGATGCCTCGGTCGTGGCCGAGGTGGATGTGGCCGGCGACCTCGACGATCCACGGGCGGATCGGGCCACGGATCGTCAGGTCGGTTCTCCAGACGGCAGTGCCGGCGGCGTCGAAGGCGGCGGCGGTTGCTCCTCGACGGACGGCGCTGTACTCGGTGGTGACGGCCTGGCCCCGGCGGGTGGCTCCTCCTTCGCTCAGGATCTGCTTGCCGGTGATGGTGGCGAGGATCTGGCCGGTGGGTGCCACGTAGCGGGTGATCCAGCCTCCCATGGCGTCGTGGCCTCCTCCTCGGACGAGGAAGATCGGGCTGGCTTGCTCGAAGCTCGGCCCGTTCACTCCCCGGAGGAGGCTCCGCGCGGCTGGCTTGCCATCGGGGTGGAGAAAGCGGACCGGGCGCTCCTGGCCGGCTGGAGTCGGTGCGACCGGGGCGGTGTCGGCGTCGATGATGCCGATGAGCTGATCTCCCAGGGCCACGCGGCTTCCCTCACGGAGGGGGATGTCCGCGGTTGGCTTTCCGGTGGCCGGGTCGAGGCAGACGACGGCGTTGCCCTTCCCTGGTCTGAACACGGCGGCGCAGAAGCGGTCGGCGATCGGTCGAGGCTGGAGGAGCCACTGGGTCTGGATGATCCCGACGTCGGTGCGCCAGCGCTCGGTGAGGTTGGCCGGGTCGTAGCCTCGGATGTCGTCGCGGCGGGCGACCACCGCGGTGTCGCCGAGGATGGCGATGCCGGTCGGGAACCGATCCTTCTCGCACAGTCGGGGGACCAGCGGCTTGCCGGTGGCGAGATCGAGGAGCTCGATGCAGGCGTCCTGGGTGGCGACGAGCACGCGGCCCTGACCGGCCGCGATGGCCGAGGGGGTGGTCGGCAGCGGCTGGCCGGGATCGCTGGCGCGCGGGCCGCCCGAGATTCCCGAGGGAGCACTTCCGGTGGTCCATGCCGGTGTCACGGTCGCGCGCGTCAGTGATGGCGGCGGGGTGCTCGGGGGCGCGGTCGGGGCGGCGGGAGCGGGCGGATCCTGATTGCTGGTGATCGACGCCTTCTCTCCGCATGCCAGGGCGGTCGCCGCTGCGAGGAGCCACGCCGCGCGCTGCTTGTTCATGAGGTGATGATACGCACGAGAGCTGCTCACGTACGTACCGGCTCCGCGGCGACGGCGATGCGGACAGGCCAATGGTCGTCGTCGCCGCGGCGAGAAGCGCGGGCGCTCGAGGAGATGGGATCTATGCTTTCGCGATCCGAGGCGATGATGTCCATCGCCAGGTCGCCGCCGGGACGACCGCATCTCCCGGCAGAGCACGGAGGAGACGTCCATGAGCATGCCCGATAGCAAGAACGACACGTCCGGGAAGCGCGCGCCGGCCCGTCCGCTCGGCCGCGTCGCCGCGCGCGAGCTCTCGACCGACGATCTCGCCGCGGTGCGCGGCGGGGTGCAGAACACGACGCACGCGACCGGGCCGCACGGCGACGATCCGTCCGACCCGGACGACCGCGCGTAGCGGGTAAAGAACCTCGACTGACAGCACGCCTCGCGCTGCGGGGCGTGCTGTCGTCGGTGTCATGCAGCGGCGGCCGCTCATCCTGTCGGGTCTCGTCCACGACCTCCACGCCTCGGCGGCGTGCTGGGGACTGCGGAGGAGCGGGCTCTCGCCGCTGTGGCCGACCTCGCTGGCCGGCGAGGACGTGCCGCCGATCTCGCTCCACTGCGACGAGGACACGGCGTGGCAGGCCAGCGGCTGGCTCGACGAGGCGTCGATCGGCGCGGTCTGGTATCGCCGCGCTCGCAGCCCGGAGGAGTTTCCGCGCGCGCTTCCCGCCGACGTCGCCTTCCTGCGCACCGAGTGGGCTCGCTTTCTCCGCAACGTCTACGCGGTGAGCGACGAGCTGTCGGATCGGCTGTGGGTCAACCGGCCCGCCGCCGCGTCGTCGGCCGAGAACAAGCTGGTCCAGCTGCGGGCCGCGCGGCGCTGCGGCTGGCGGCTTCCTGCCACGCTGGTGTCGAACGATCCGGACGCCATCCGCCGGTTCGCCGCGCGCCACCAGCGCGTCATCTACAAGCCGTTCATGCCGCACACGTGGGAGGAGGCGGGCAGCGGGCGCATGCACAGCAGCTTCGCCCGCCTGGTGGAGCCGGGCATGCTGGAGAGCGACGACAGCCTGTCGATGTGCCCGGGCATCTACCAGGCCTACGTGGACAAGCAGTTCGACCTGCGCGTGGTCGCGATCGGCGATCGCTTCTTCACCGTGCGACTGCGCGGGACCGGCGGCGAGGCGCTGGTCGACTGGCGGGTGCACACCTATGCACCCGACCTGGCCGCCGAGGCATGCCCGCTGCCGGCCGGATGCCAGGCCAGGCTCGAGTCGCTGATGCGCGAGCTCGGGCTCGCGGCCGGGAGCTTCGACCTGGTGGTCGACCGCGCCGGCGATGTGCATTTCCTCGAGGTGAACCAGTCGGGTCAGTTCCTGTTCCTCGAGGAGATGGTCGAGTCACTGCCGCTGCTGCAGGCGATCTGCGCCATGCTGGCCGAGGGCCGGACCGACTACTCGCTCGACGCCAGCACCGAGATCACCTATCGCGCGTACATGGCGAGCGATCATCACCAGTCATGGTGGGAAGGCGTGCGCGGCCAGCTCGAGGCCGACACCCGGGCTGGCTCCTGGCTGTCCGTCGAGTAGCGGACCGGATGCCGGCCCTGTCGAGGTGCGACACGAGCCGCCGGAGGACGTCTCCTGCGCTCATGGCGGGAGCAGCGGCGCGTCCGGCCAGGCGCGACGGTAGGTCTCGTCGCCCAGGAGGAGGCGCGCGAGGGCGAGGGCGGCCTGCTCGCGGGTGTAGTCGGCGTGGCGTGCTCGGATGCCGGCGAGGGCGAGAGCACGGACGTCGTCGGACATCGAGGCGGCGAGCTCCACGCGGGCAGCCGGGGTGAGGCGCCGGTACCACTGCACCTGCGCGTCGTGGGCGGCTCGGGCGGTGTCGCGGGGCGGCATCCGCCTGGAGTCTAGCGCGGGCGCGCGGCGGTCGTCGTGTTCGCGGGGCGGCGCCGGGTGGATCTCAGTCGTCGCGGACCGTGTCGATGGTGATCGACACCTCCGACGAGGTCTGGAACGCGGCGCAGCCGAGGTCGGTGTCGGTGGTGGCCTGGTTGATCCGCTTCATCCAGGCGTTCTCGATGTAGTTGCCGATGCCGGACTCGCCGGCCAGGATGAGCGGATCGAGCACCGCGGCCGGGATGACCAGCTCGCCGTCGTCCGCGGCGCGGCACTCGACGTAGGCCTCGATGCCGTGATGGTCGCTGTCGGCGTGGAGGATCAGCTCGGTCCCCTCCGGGGAGCTCGGGTCGGCGGTCCAGGTCACCACCAGATCGTCGTGCTCGCGGGCAGTCAGCTGGTCCGGCTCCACCGCGAGCGGAGGCACGCCGCGCACGGTCAGGGACAGCGCGGCATGGCCGCCGGCCCCGTCGGCGGTCAGGGTGAGCTCGTCGCCGGGCCCGTAGAGACCTGGCAGGTCGGCGCCGGCCTTGTAGGTGTTGTTCTGGTCCGGCTCGAGGGTCAGCTCGGGGTCGGTGCCGGTGAGGCGAACGGTGCCGATCGCGATCGGGTGCGGGAAGCCGCGACAGTCGCCTCCGGTCGCGCAGATCGTGTCGCCCTGGCACTCGCGATCGCAGAACGGAGGCTCGGGGCCGAAGAAGGCGCACTCCCCTTCCCGGACCTTCTCCTCGACGGTGGTCGGCCACGACACGTCGTCATAGGACCCGTTGAACCTGGGGATCTCCGGCCGCGCGTAGATCTCGAACAGGGCGTGCGGCGCGGCCGGGCAATGGAGCACGGAGGCGTCCGCCCTGTCGCGCGGCGGGTCGGCGCCATCCCCGCCGCCGCAGCCGATCGCGAACAGGGCGGCCGCCGGCAGACAGAGATGGATCCATCGACCGGGCATGAGTCCATTCGTAGCAAGCGGCGGGCCCCGCGCGTCGGCTCCGGTTTCGCCAGGCTGGCCGGTGCGGTCCTCAGTTTTCTGCGGCTCGCCGGCTGGCTACAGGCGGGTCGACAGGGCGATCCAGTTCACCTCCCAGGTCTTGCCGCCATCGGCGGAGAAGGCCTGCTCGAAGCGGAACGAGCGGGGCTTGATTTCCGACCACACGTAGCGGACGAGAATGCTGCGGCCCTCGAACATCTCTTGATCGTAGAACTCGCCGCGGCCGCCCTTGAACTCACCCACCCATGGCACGTCGAACTGGCCGCTCTTCTGGATGGCCCAGTTGAGCGTCCACTGCCGCGAGGTCGGCGAGTAGAGGCGCACCATCAGCGCCTCCATCGGCCCGTCAGGCGTCTGGTTGTGGATCTCGTCGATGTTGCCCTTGCCGCTCCAGATCGGGCGCACCTCCGAGGTGCCGGACATCTCGATCCACACGTTCGAGCCGTGGAGCGGGCTCTTGAGCCGCCGGATCCGGGCCTTCCAGCGGCCGAACAGGAAGTCGAAGTCATGCTGGCCGTCGCGCGGCGGGGACGCCGTCCGCGGCGCCTCGGCGGGCGACGCGGTCGGCAGGACGACGAGCGCGAGCGAGGCCGCGACCGCCAGGCAGAGAGCGTGAGGCACGGAGCGCCTCGACATCGGATTCGAGATGCGCTTCGTCATCGGGCTCCCTGCTTGATGCGAGTGGATTCGGCGACCCAGTTCGCTTCCCAGGTCTTGCCGCCGTCGGCGGAGTACGACTGCTCGAAGTGGCCCGAGGTCGGCGTGATGTTCGACCACACGTAGCGCACGAGGATGCTGCGGCCCTCGAACGGCTCGTGGTCGTAGAACTCGCCGCGGCCGTTCTTGAACTCGCCGATGGTCGGGACGTCGAAGCGTCCGTTCTTCTGGTTCGCCCAGTTGAGCGACCACTGCCGCGAGGTCGGCGAGTACAGCCGCACCATGATCGCCTGCATGTGCCCGGTCGGCCCGTCGGCCTCGAACTCCTCGATGTTCCCCTTGCCGCCCCAGATCGGGCGCACCACCGAGATGCCGGTCATCTCGTACCACTCGCGCGAGCCGTGCAGCGGGTTCTTGAGCCGCCGCACCTGGACCTTCCAGCGCCCGATCAGGAAATCGAAGTCGCGCTGTCCATCGCGCACCTTGCAGGTCGCCTCCCGTGACTCCTCCGCACGGGTCGGGCTGGGAAGGGTGACGAGCGCGATCAGGACCGCGACCGCCAGGCACCGGGCATGAGAGATCCGCAGCGTTGACATGCGCCGACTCTTCCACCGTCCATGGACGACGAAAATGGCCAAACACCGCCGGATCGATAGGTCCATTATGGAGGTTGATCGCTGTCAGCCGTTTGCATGGGTGGCAGGGAGGCGCACCTCTCCACCGATCACGCGGGGACGGAATGCGGCTGGATCGAGTCGTGGGGTTCTGCTCGCCGGTGGACCTCGCTATGCTGCGCTGGTTGCGACGTCGCGGGCAGGCGAGTTGTTGATTCCATCGACACGGCACCGGCGCTGGCTGGCAGCTGGCAGCGCGGCGCTCCTCTTGATCGGGATCGTGGTGCTCGTGACCGGGCGGGACCCTGCTTCTCCCGAAGACGCGCCGCGTGCGGGGCGGCCGACGGATGGATCCCGGGCCAGCCTTCCGGGTGCGGGCACGACCGCGGCGCCGGCGGCCCGTCGGTGGGAGAAGGATGAGGTCCCGATGCCCGGCTGCTGGCCGTCGCTGCGCGAGTTCGACCGTCTCGCGTCGATCGACGATCTGCATGCGGCGATCGCCGCGGTCGGCGGTCAGGATGTTCTGCTGGCCGGCTATCTACAGGAGCGACTGACCGAGCTCATCGGCAGCGATGTGGAGCGGGCTCGCGCGGTGCTGGCGTGGGCCCGGGAGGCCGGCGGGCCGCAGCTCGAGATCCTCCTCGGGGCGCTGAAGGCCTCGCCCGCGGTGCAGAACCCCGCGGTGGCGGAGGGGCTGCTGGCGATGGGCGAGGACGGGACCGCGTCGGTCGACCTCCGCAGCCGGGCGCTCGATGCGCTCGAGACCCAGCGCTCGCTGGACGCGCGCACGATGAGCCGGATGAAGGCGATCGCGCTCGACGAGACGTCGGACGCGGCGGCCTGGATGGCGACCCGCAGCCTCGGTCGGGTGATGCAGGAGGACTTCGAGCGGACGGGCACGTACGCGCCGTACTGGAAGGAGCTGCTGGCGATCGGGCGCGAGTCGGAGGAGACCGCCGTGCAGCTGCTCGCCCTCGAGATGCCGTCGTATGCGGATCCGGTTCTCGACGGCGAGTCGATCGAGGATCTCGCCAGGCTGCTGCGCAGCGACCCGGACCGCAACGTGCGCGAGATGGCCGCGCACCGGCTCTCGGTCACCCGCGCGCCGGACAAGGTGATCGCGGTCTACCGGCAGGCGTTCCCGGCCGAGGCGGACGAGTGCGTCAGGTGGGCGATCTTCCGGTTCGCGGTGAGGGTCGCGGGCGCGGGCGCGCTGCCGGTCCTGGCCGAATTCGCGGCGGTCGATCCTCGCTTCAAGCCGGACCGCGACGACTTCGCCGCGCTGTACGCGTCGGGGACGGTCGACTTCGCCCGCATCTGGGTCGGCAAGGCCGAGCGACACCAGTGCGAGGGACCCGAGGAATGAACCGTTCCGGCCACGGACGCTCGTCCAGGTGGAGCGGCGCCGCGCTGCTGGTGGCGCTGTCGTCGCTGCTGCTGGCGGCCGGGCCGGGCGGGTCGGGCCAGCCGGTCCAGCCGGCCCAGCCGGGCGCCGCGGGCAGGCCGCTCGAGTCAGCGCCCTGCTCTCTCCGGGTCATGGTCGAGGACCTTCGCGGCGCGCTCGCCGATGGCTCGCCGTCGCTGCAGCGCTACATGCTGACCCTCCTCAAGGAGGCAGCCCTGCGCATGCCGGTCGACGAGCTGCGCGCTGCCTTTGCGGCCGAGCGCGATCCGAAGGTGCTGGAGGCGCTCGGCATCGCGCTGGCCACCCGCGCGAGCAACACCGGCGAGCCCGCGGTGATCGAGTCGATCGTCGACCGCGCCCGCGGCGACGCCGACCCGGCGCTGCGCGCCGCGGCGCTGTCCGGGCTGCGCGGGGTCGGCTCCGTGGAGATGATGAACAAGGCGCGTGGTGCGACCTACGCCGACTTCCTGCGCGATCCGGCGCCCGCGGTCCGGGCCGCGGCGGTCGACAAACTGGTCCACGAGGACGCCCAGGTCTACTTCGGCCACGAGGGCCCGGTCTCGGACGCGGCGGTCAAGGCCGCCGCTGCCAGCTCCGATCCGGCGCTCGCGGCCCGGCTCCTGGCCGAGGTCTCGATGGAGGCGGCCGGCCCGGAGTCGGTCGCGACCCTGGTCCAGCAGCTCGGCTCGGCCGACCCGACGCTTCGAGCCGCGGCCGCGCGGGCGCTCGGCGGCGTGGGCGGCGCCCACAGCGAGACGGCCAGGCGCGCGCTGGTCGAGCGCTACGGCGCCGACGACGCCCGCGAGGTGCGCGTCGCCATCCTCGAGGGCCTGGTGCAGCTCGGCCTCGGCGGCGCCAGGCCCGTCCTGGAATCCCTGCGCGGCGTCGATCCAGAGCTCGGCCCGGAGATCGACGCCTGGCTCCAGGTGCTCGCGATGAACCTGCAGCAGTGGTCCATCATCCTGCGCGAGAAGCAGCGACTGCGCCCCTGAGAATCCCCGTCCCGACCCGACCGACCCGACAAGGAGGACACATGGCCAAGACGCCGACCGGAGTGCTTCCCTCGAGAACGTTCGCGATCACCCTCCTGTGCGCGGTGGCCGTCGCCCTCGCCCTCCCCTCCTCGTCCACGGCGGCGACCAAGACCGCGCGCGGCCCGATCTGCGAGTCGACCGCGCGGGTCGGCTCGACGACCTTCTACTCCTGCAACGGCAGCACCCACACCGCCCTCGACATCAGCAACCAGTCCTGCAGCGAGTGGAATCACCGCGGCATGATCCTGGGCAGCGTGAAGTACAACCTCTTCGGCGGCTGCGCCGCGAACTGCGCGAACCCGCCGCCCAACCCGAACTGCAACGGCGGCGCCGGCAACTACTACGTGGTGAACGGCGCCAACGGCTGGGAGTTCCGCCAGCTGCACTTCAACCCGAGCGTCAACACCTTCACCCGCACCTGCGACCGCTGCGCTCTCGGCCTGGTCGGCGCCACCGGCCACGCCTTTGGAGCCCACTCGCACTCCGACAACCGCCAGTTCGGGACCCGCAAGAGCGCCTGGTACACCAGCGTCGGGACGACCTGCGGCACCAGCGGCTTCTGCGACCGCGTGGTCGGCAAGCCGACGCTCTGAGCGGCGAGGCCGGGCAGGCATATTCTGCGCACCCACCTGCGCGCCGGCGCGCCAGATCTGCTCGATCCGGGCGCCAGGTGGGCGGAGAGCACGGGGCGCCCGGCGGCATGCGGGTTGCTGGCTCCTCGTGCTCATGGATGACTTCATGTCGGTCTGGCTGGCCGTCCTGGTCGCGGCTCCCGTTGCGATCGGCTGTGGCGGTGTCACGGAGGTGGGCGAGGTCGATGCGGGATCGGGCGGGGAGGCCGACGCCGGCTCCGGCGGTCAACCGGATGGGTCGGCGGCGGATGCCGCGCCGGCCTGTGCGGTCGCGGCCCGCTACGACGTGCTGACCGGGGATGATGCCAACGCGGTGGCGGGAGGCGCGGCCGACACCGGGCTGTTCGTGTTCGTCGATCTCGGCGGTGAGGACCGGTTCAAGGTCACCTTTGCCCCCGGCTTCGAGCCGTTCCTCGGCGCCGACGGCCTGGCCGACCCGCAGGATGGCAGCGGCACTCAGGACGATCTCGTGGTGCCGGGCCCGATCGCGATCGCGGGGCCGCAGCTGACCTATGCGACCGCCGGGGTGGCGATCGAGATCTTCGGCAATGTCGCCGTGGAGACGTTCGAGCAGGGCTACTACGCGACCGGCGGCTCGGTGCAGCTCGACAGCGTGGACGGCCAGCTCGCCTTTTCTCTGGTGGAGATCTCGTTCGAGCACGTCGTCATCGATCCGGACACGCTCGAGCAGACTCCGGGGCCGTCGGGCTGCACGACCTCCATCGGATCGGCGGGCGTCGTGGTCACCATCCAGAACGAGTGACAGGGCCAGAGCCGGCTAGAGCTGGATCTGGGCGCCGAGCTCGACCACGCGGTTGGGCGGCAGGCCGAAGAACTGCGTCGCCGGGCGCGAGTTGCGGGACAGGAAGGCGAACAGCCCCTTGCGCCAGCGGGGCATCCTCGACCGTCCGGTGGTCAAGAGGGTCTCGCGGCCCAGATAGTAGGAGGTGTCGTCGAGGTCGATGAAGAGCCCGGCGGCCAGGCACCTGGCCAGGAGGCGCGGCACCTGAGGCGACTGCATGAAGCCGTAGCGGGCCTTGACCCGGAAGAACCCCTGGCCGAGCTCCTCGACCTCGAAGTTCTTCGTGATCGGCACGGTCGGGACCTCGTCGGTGGAGATCGACAGGAGCACCACCTGCTCGTGCAGCATCTTGGTGTGCTTGACGTGGTGGAGGAGGACCGGCGGGACGCCGTCGGCGTTCGACGTCATGAAGACCGCGGTGCCGGGGACCCGATGGAGGTCGCTGGTGCTCAGATCGGCGAGGAACATCTCGATCGGCAGGGTGGACGTGGCGAACAGCTCGGCGAGCTCCATCCGGCCGCGCCGCCAGCTGGTCATGATGATGAAGACGACCGTCCCGGCGACCAGCGGGAACCAGCCGCCGTGTCCGATCTTCGGCACGTTCGCGGTGAGGAAGGCCAGGTCGACGGTCAGGAAGCCGAACACCAGCCCGCCGGCCGACAGCCGGCTCCAGCCCCAGACTCCCCGGGCGACGCCGAAGAAGAGCACCGAGGTGATCGCCATCGTGCCGGTCACGGCGATCCCGTAGGCCGCCGCCAGGTTGCCCGATGACTTGAACCCGACCACCAGCGCGACGCAGGCGATCATGAGGAACCAGTTCACCTCCGGGATGTAGATCTGCCCCTCGGTCTCGCCCGAGGTGTGGACGATGCGAACCCGGGGGAAGTAGCCCAGCTGGATGGCGCCGCGGGTCAGCGAGAACGCGCCCGAGATGAGCGCCTGCGACGCGATGATGGCGGCGAGCGTCGCGATGACCAGCATCGGATAGAGCCACGGACCGGGCGCGAGCGCGTAGAACGGGTTGGCCACGCCGCCGCCGCGCTCGAGGAGGAGCGCACCCTGACCGAAGTAGTTGAGGAGGAGCGCCGGCATGACCACGGCGTACCAGGCCCGCCGGATCGGCGTCCGCCCGAAGTGACCCATGTCGGCGTAGAGCGCCTCCCCGCCGGTCACCACCAGGACGACCGAGCCGAGGAGCAGGAAGCCGGCCACCCCGTGATCGATGAAGAACCGCACCGCGTGGTGCGGGCTGATCGCCTGGACCACCGACGGATGGCGGGTGACCGCGGCCAGGCCGGCGACCGCGATCGCGGCGAACCAGGCGAGCATCACCCACCCGAACACGGTCCCGATCTTCGCGGTGCCGAAGCGCTGGACGGCGAACAGGCCGATCAGGATGCAGACGGTGATCGGGACGACCGCCGCGCCGAGCGACGGGGTGACCTCCTTCACCCCCTCGACCGCGCCGAGGATGGATATCGCGGGGGTGATGGCGCCATCGCCGTAGAGCAGCCCGGCGCCGAAGAGCCCGAGGATGACGCAGACCTTGGTCCAGGTCGGCCCGCGGTGAGCCCTGGACTGGAGCGCGACCAGCGCGAGCACGCCGCCCTCGCCGCGGTTGTCCGCGCGGAGGATGAAGGAGATGTACTTGAGGACGATGACGAGGACCAGCGACCAGACCACCAGCGACAGGACGCCGAGCACGTTCGCGTGGGTCACCGCCAGAGCGTGGTGCTCGCCGGCGAAGCACTCCTTCATCGCGTAGAGCGGCGAGGTGCCGATGTCGCCGTACACCACGCCGAGCGCGCCGAGCGACATCGCGGTGAGGCCGCTCTGGTGGAGGACCTCGGCGGTCGGCGCGGTGGCGGCCGGCGCCAGGGTCGAGGGGCTACTCATACGGCCGAAAGCGTAGAGCCCGCGGCATCAAGAAAGCGTAAAGGTGACCGTCTCGATGTTCCGCCACTGTAGGCTCCGGAGGTGGCAGTCACCGAGAATCGCGGAGGCCGGTCGGGCACTTACGCGGTCGCCGCGGCGGCCGTCGCGGTCGTGACAGGGCTCGGCCTCGCGGTCTACGTCTACCTCGAGATGGTCGACCTCGCCATGCTCTATCTGGTGGCCATCATGGTCGCCGCGGTTCGCGGCCGCGGTCCGGCGCTGCTCGCCGCGTCGCTGTCCGTCGCGGCCTACAACTTCTGCTTCACCCCTCCGCGATTCACCCTCGTGGTCGCCGACGCTCGCCACCTCGTGACGTTCGCCGTCATGTTCGTGACCGGCCTGGCGATCAGCACGCTCACCGAGCGGCTGCGCCGCCGCGAGGCCGAGGTGCGAGAGGCCACCGTCCGCGCCCGCTCCGAGGAGCTCCGCAGCTCGATCCTCTCGGTCGTGTCGCACGACCTCAGGACGCCTCTCGCGGTGATCCTCGGCGCCGCGACCTCGCTGCGCGACCCGGCCAGCAACCTCGATGCGGGCGGTCGCGAGGAGCTGCTCGACACGGTGGTCCAGGAGGCCGAGCGGCTGGAGCGCGTCCTCGCCAATCTCCTGTCGATGACGCGGGTCGAGACCGGCCTGACCCCGGCCCGCGAGTGGGTGCCGGTCGAGGAGCTGGTCGGCAGCGCGCTGACCCGACTCGAGCGGATCCTGGCCGGCCACACGGTCGAGGTCGACCTCGAGCGCGAGCTGGCGGTGTCGGTCGACCCGGTGCTGTTCGAGCACGCCCTGGTGAACCTGATCGAGAACGCCGTCAAGCACGGCGCACCGCCCATCGCGGTCCGCGCGCGCCGGCGCGCCGACGAGGTCGAGATCGTCGTCGAGGACTCCGGCGCCGGTCTCCCGGCCGGCACCGAGGACGCCGTGTTCAAGATGTTCGCGCGCGCCTCGTCCGCGCCGGGCGTCGGTCTGGGGCTGGCGATCGTCCGCGGGGTGGTCGAGGCGCACGGCGGCCGCGTGATCGCCGAGCCGAGCGACGCCGGCGGTGCGCGGTTCCGGCTGACCTTGCCGGCCACGCCGCAGCCGGCCGCCGCGCCCGAGGCGATGGCAGACGACGAGCGGGCCGCGCCATGACCGGCGAGCAGATCATCCTGGTCGTCGAGGACGAGCCGCAGATGCGCCGGGTCCTCCGCACCACCCTCGACGGTCAGGGGTTCCGGGTGATCGAGGCGGGCTCGCTGGCCGACGGCATGCGCGCCGCCCGCGACACACCCGCGCTGGTCCTGCTCGACCTCGGCCTCCCCGACGGCGACGGGCTCGAGCTGGTCCGCTGGCTGCGCGGATGGTGCCGGGTCCCGGTGATCGTGATCTCCGCGCGAGGGCGCGAGGCCGACAAGGTCCGCGTGCTCGACGCCGGCGCCGACGACTACCTGACCAAGCCGTTCGGGGTGGCCGAGCTCATCGCGCGGATCCGGGTCGCGCTGCGCCACTCGGCCGCCCTCGGCGGGCCCGAGGAGCCGGTCGTCGAGGCCGGGCCGATCCGGGTCGACTTCCCGCGCCACGAGGTCACCGTCGACGGCGTGGCGGTGCACCTGACGCCGATCGAGTTCCGGCTGCTCGCCCTCCTCGCCCGTCACGCCGGGCAAGTGCTGACCCATCGCATGCTGCTGCGCGAGGTCTGGGGGCCGAGCGCCATCGAGCACACCCACTACCTTCGAGTTCACATGGCGACGCTTCGCCGGAAGCTGGAGGTCGACCCGGCCCGTCCGCACTGGCTGCTGACCGAGCCCGGGGTCGGCTACCGGCTGCGCGACCCCGGACGCGCGGCGAAGCCGACGTAGGGCCGCGGCCACCGGGCCAGGCGCCGGCTCAGGTGCGGCGCTCGATGTAGTCGACGCGGGGGATCCAGTTCCGCTTCCTGCGCGCCAGCCGGGACTCCACCTCCTCCCCCTCGAGATTCGCGGAGGCGCGGCGAAGCAGCGACGGATCCACCCCCACGAGCGCATTGACGCTGACGACCGCGTAGAGATCGTCGTCGATCCGGCTGGTGACCACCGGCACGACGCCGCACCGGGTGCAGACATGAAACTGAGCGGTCCGGGTGCCGAACTCATATCTGGACACGAGAGAGGGATCCCCGACCACGACCGCCAGAGCGCCGCCGGGGTTGGAGGTCCACACGCCACCGTGCTTGAGGCAGAACGAGCAGGTACAGGCGCGCGCCGGGATCTCGACCGGATCGGGCTCCCAGGTCAGCGAGAAGGCGACGTTCCCGCAGTGGCACTTTCCGTGGATCAGCACGACTGCAAGTCTGCGCCGGAGAGCTCGAGAGCACCAGTGTCCGCCCGCCGGCGGTTGCCCGGGTACGGACACACCTGGAGACTCGGCCCTCGGTACGCGTGTCCCCCGCCGCGGGCACGTCTCGAGAAGTGCTCGGCCAGGCCCGCGGCCCGTCGCTTGCACTGGCCATGTCTCATGACGACGGCGATCGCGGCGCTCGGGACGGATCGGCGGGGGAGCAGCTTCGTCCAGGCGATCGTCCTGACCGCTGCGCTGGCGCTCGGGTCGGTCGCGGGCGTCCGCGCTCTGACCGGCCGGGTCGGCGGCAAGATGGACTGCACCGGCGACGCCATCGCGAGCCTCACGCCTGGCGCGGGCCCCTGTTCCGAGGGTGGCTCCGGTCCGGGCGCGCTTCCGGCCGCCGTCGCGATCCAGCCGGTCGCGTTCGAGACCGCGCCGCGGACTCCTCAGCCGTCTCCGGCGCCGTTGCCCGCGCCGGCCATCTCGTCGACCCCGATCCCGACCGCGTCCCCCACGCCGAGCCCGCAGCCCGGCCCGTCGGCGGAGCCTCCGCCGCCTCCTCCTCCGTCCCGGTTCACGCCCGAGGACGAGGGCAAGGTGAAGGAGCTCATCGCGGACGCGCTGGCCCGCCACGACGGCGACCTCGCGCTGGCCTTCGTGGACCTGCGGGATCAGCGGCAGAAGCCGGAGAACTTCTTCGACAGCAACCTCGCGATCGCCTCCGACTATCTCCGCGCCCGGCTCGAGGTCCGCCGCAACGGCCCCCGCGTCGCCCGCGAGGAGGTCGAGGCCTACATCCTGCTCAAGAAGACCGTCGGGGTCCCCAAGGAGGGGCCCGGCCCCGTCTCGCCCTTCTCCGAGCTCCAGGCCAAGTTCATGCGGCAGGGCGTCGAGGACGAGGCCAGCCAGCTGTCGTTCCTGGGCAAGGTGTTCTTCTCCACGCCCGCGGGAGACCTGTTCGGCACGTCGCGCTTTCTCATCGACAGTGTGCGCGGGGACGAGTGATGCGGCGCGCCGTTCGTCGGGCACGGTAACCTTCCGCTGCCGGCGCAGGTATCAGGTCGACCGGGTCGACCGGATCGACCTGCCACGGGCCGGAGGGAACTGTGAGCGCATCATTTACTCGGGCGAAGCAGACGGCGCTCTTCGTCGTCATCGCGCTGGGCGGCTCCTACGCGATCGGCGCGCTCTGGGTCGCGCACCCGGACAAGGGCTGGCTGTCGCAGTACCTCATGTGGACCCCCGGGATCGCCGCCCTGGTGCTCCAGCTGGTCCGCCGCGAGCCGCCGCGCGCGCTCGGGTTCCGCTTCACCGGCGCGGCGCCGTGGGTGGCCGCCCTCCTGTTCCCGCTCGCCGTCATCGCGGCGTGTGTCGCGCTCGGCTACGCGATCCGCGCGATCACCGGCAGCGACGTCATCCACTTCCAGCCGGACACCGTGCGGCACGAGTTCCTCGGCATCGAGGCTCAGGGCATGGCGCTGGTGCCGCTCATGGCCGCGGTCATCGTTCTGGTCCTGGTGCCCTGGCTGGTGGTCGCGCTGGCGTATCGCTTCGAGCTGCCCGAGAAGCTGGGCCGCGGCCGCCACGTCGCTCGCGCCGCGCTGTGGGCGGGGGTGTTCTGGTTCTATCCGGGCGCGTGGTGGGCTCCACCGGGGTCGATCGGCGAGGAGCTCGGCTGGCGCGGATGGATGGTGCGCGTGTGGCGCGATCGTCCGCTGACCGCGCTGGCCTTGACCGCGACGGTCTGGCCCGCGTTTCACCTGCCGGTCATCGCGCTGGTGCCGCAGCTGCACTCGTTCGTGCCGGCGCTGTCGTTCCTCCTCTCGATCGCGGCGGCGGCGGGGGTATTCCAGGCGCTCTATCTGTGGAGCGGATCGATCTGGCCGCCGGTGATCGCGCACTTCACCTGGAACGCGTGGAACCCGTTCTTCCTGGGCAACCAGTACGGCGGCGGCGCGTCGATCTTCGGCGGCGAGATCTGGCTCATCAACGGCGAGGGCGTGCTCGGCATGGTCGTGAACGGCGCGATCACCGTCGCGCTCGTGGTCAGGTGGCGGCGGCGCCAGCGCGCGGCGACCGCATCACCGCCGCAGGGCGTGGTGAGCGATACTCCCGTGCTCGCGTGAGTGTGCCAGTCAGCTGATTGCCTACATGCGCGCGCGAGTGGGCGCGCGATCGACCGCTGGAATCGCGGCGCCGGTGGGCCTATGGTTGGCTCTGCGAGCTGCCGATGGTCACCCTGTCGCGGCGCTTCTCAGCGGCCTTCATCCTGATCGTCGCGCTGCCGAGCCTCATCGTCTCGGTCTTCCTGGCGCGGCTCTACCTCACCGCCCTCTACGCCACCGTGGAGCAGCAGAGTCAGGCCACCGCCGAGCAGGTGGCGCAGAACCTCCGCGCCGAGACCGAGAACGCCGCGGTCCTGGCCGCCGCGCTCTTCCACGACGGAGAGCTGCGCCGGCTGACCGACGGCTACGTGCAGGCGCGCGGCGCCACCGAGCGCTTCGTGTGGGCGCGCCGGCTGGACGAGAAGCTGGTCAGCTTCTTCATCTACTCGAACCGGATCGGCGAGGTGGTGCTCTACCTGCGCCCGGGCGGCGCGTACAGCTACTCGAACGATGCCCGCCTGCGCGGCGCCGAGGTGGTCGACCGCCAGCTGTGCGCCGACCCGGCGGTCGAGCGCGGCAAGGTCTTCCTGCTCGACACCCTCGACGTGGCGGAGAGCGCCGGCGAGAAGCACATGATCTCGATCGCGGTCTGCCCGCTGCCCGGCGATCCGGTCGCGGTGGACGCGGTCCTGCTCCGGTTCCGCGTGCCCTACTTCGACTCGCTGGCCGCCGGCCCCGGCGGCGAGGCCGGCCCCGACGTGGTCATGCTCGGCCGCTCGGGCCGGCCGATCCTCTCGAGCCTGCCGGCCGAGGCGATCGGCCAGGAGCTGGCCGCGCGAGCCGGATCCGGCGGCGCGCCCGCCGGCGGCGACCGCTCGTCGTTTCGCGACATGCAGGCGGGCGGCCGGTCCTGGCTGGCCACGGTGCGCCCGATGGAGTCGACCGGCTGGACCCTCCTGCTCCTCACCGACGAGGCGGCCCTGTCGCGCCAGGTCACTCGCTACGAGTGGTACCTCTACCCCGCGCTCGCGCTCATGGCCGCGCTCTTCATCGCCTACGCCGAGCTGTTCTTCGCCCGGGTGGCGGCGCCGATCCGCGCCATCATCGGCCACATGGAGCGGCTGGGCAAAGGCGACTACCGGGTGCGCGCCGCCTCGCCGGCCATCCGCGAGCTGGCCGACCTGTCGCGCGGCTTCAACCGCATGGTCGAGGAGACCGAGCGCCTCCAGGCCGAGCGCCAGCAGCTGGAGCACGACCGGCTGGCCGCCGAGCTGGAGGCGCTCCGCTACCAGATCAACCCCCACTTCATCACCAACACGCTGAGCTCGATCCGGCTCATGGCCAGCGCGGCCCGCGCCGACGCCATCGCCGGCATGACCCGCGATCTCATGCGCCTCCTGTCCGACAGCTACGCCGGCGCCGGCACGCTGACCGACCTGTCCCGCGAGCTGGCCAGCATCTCGGCCTACGTCGGCATCATGAAGATCCGCTTCGGCGAGCGCTTCGACCTCGAGATCGACGCCCAGCCCGGCACCGGGTCGCTGCTGGTCCTGCGCATGATCCTCCAGCCGATCGTCGAGAACTCGATCCTGCACGGCTTCGGCGGCGGCGCCGCCGGCCGGATGGCGCGCAGGACGCGCGGGACCATCCGGGTCAGCGCGAGGCTGGAGGAGCGCTCGCTGCCGCCGCCGGTCAGCCCCGAGCCGTGGTCCGCGCCGCTGCCCGGTCAGGTGCTGGTCCTCGAGGTCCGCGACGACGGCGCCGGGATGAGCGCGGCGCCGGGCCCGGCCACGCGCGGCCAGCCCACCGGCCCCGAGAGCCTCCACCGCATCGGCGTCGCCAACGTGGAGCGGCGGATCGCCCTCAACTTCGGCCCGCCCTACCGCCTCGAGCTCGAGAGCGAGCCGGGCTCGTTCACCCGGGTCAGGTACATCCTGCCGGCGCTGGCGCGCATCGACCCGCCGGCGGAGCCGGGCGATGTATAGCGTCCTCATCGTCGACGACGAGCCGTTCGCGCGGCTGTCGCTGGCCAGCCTGCACCCGTCCGGCGCGGACCGGTTCGACTTCGTGGCCGAGGCCGGCAACGGGGCCGAGGCGCTGGCCGCGCTCGCCGATCACCCGGAGATCGACATCGTGCTGCTCGATCTGTCGATGCCGGTCATGGACGGCATCGCGGTGCTGCGCCGCCTGCGCGCCGAGCCGCCGCCGCGCCCGCCCGCGGTGGTGGTGCTCTCGGCCCACGACGACTACCACCTGGTCCGCGACGCCTTCCAGCTGGGCGCCACCGACTATCTGCTGAAGAGCGAGGTCGACGCGGTCGTCCTCCGCGCCGCGCTCGAGAAGGCGGCCTCCGGGCTGGCTCCGTGGGGCGAGCGCACCGCCGCCGTGCTCCAGCGGCGCCAGCTCGAGTTCCTGAAGGCGCAGGTGCTGCGCGATCTCCTCGCCGCGGTCGCCTCGCCGGAGCTCGAGGAGACGTTCGCGGGGCTCGGCATCGCGCTCACCCCGCCGTTCGCGGTCTGCTGCTTCTGGATCGACGACCTCGCCGCGGTGTCGCGGCGCGAGGGCGCCGACGGGCTGGCGCGGTTCTCGGAGATGGTGGCCGGCGGGTTGCGCCAGTCGCTCGCCTCGGCCGGGCGCGGCGAGGTGGTGCCGCTCGGACCGGGCCACGCCGTCGTCCTGTTCTCGCCCGCGGCGGAGGCCGGGTCGGCCCTGGAGCGGTCGGCGCGCGCCTTCTGCGAGGACGCCGCCGACTACCTGTCTCGATACCTGAGCGTGAAGGTGACCTTCTCGCTCGGGCCGGCCTGCGCCTCGGTGTGGGACGCGCCCCGCTCGCTGGACGCGGCGCGGGCCGCTCGCCGGGTCGAGTCGCGGATCGTCGTCCTGGCCAAGCGCGCCATCCACGAGCGATTCACCGATCCGCACTTCTCGCTCGAGGAGGCGAGCGAGCGGGCCGGCGTGTCCAGGAACCACCTCAGCTTCGAGTTCTCGCGCGAGACCGGCGAGACCTTCACCGAGTACGTCGCGCGCGTGCGGGTGGACGAGGCCCGCCGCCTGCTGGCCACCACCTCGCTCCTGGTCTACGAGGTCGGCGAGCAGGTCGGCTACGCCAGCGTCGAGCACTTCAGTCGCGTGTTCAAGAAGGTGGCCGGCGTGAGCCCGGTGCGGTTCCGGGCCGGCTTTCGCCCACCCGACGGCGATTCGCCGTAGGAGACGTCAAGAGGCCGGAAGAGCCATCATTCACCGGCAGCGCGGCGGCGGCGATAGTCACACCTCCTGCCGGCGACGTTCCGCCGGAACCGTGGAGGCCCCATGAACCGTTCCTCGTCGATCTCGCGAACGAGCGCCGCGCGCGTGTGGCGGCGCACCTGGCTCCTGGCAGCGGTCGTGTCGATCTGGTGGAGTCCGCGCCCGGCCCGGGCCGACACCTTCACCGTGCGCAACAGCTGCAGCTACACCGTCTACCCGGGCGTCTTCCCGGCCTCCGTGTTCCAGAACGGCGGCTGGACCCTGGCGCCGGGCGCGTCGTCGACCTTCACCGTCCCGAGCGGCTCGATCGGCCGGCTGTGGGGCCGCACCGGGTGCAACACCGGCACCAGCCCGGCCCAGTGCACGACCGGGTCGTGCGGCGGCACCGGGCTGCAGTGCGCCGGGACCACCGGCCAGCCCAACACGTCGCTGTTCGAGTGGAACGTCGACGCCGGCGGCACCGACTGGTACGACGTCAGCTACGTCGACGCGGTCGACAACCCGATCGGCGTCACGGTCAGCAACCCGACCTGCTTCTCGCCCGCCGCGTGCAGCCCGTCGGTGCTGTCGAGCTGCCCGTCCGACCTGAGGAGCGGCAACGTCTGCCTCAGCCCGTGCACCCGGTACAACACCGATCAGCTGTGCTGCCGCGGCGCGTTCGGCACGCCCAGCACCTGCGTGGTCGGCAACTGGCCGGGCTCGGCCCAGACCTACGTCAACAACGTCCACTCGAGCTGCCCGCGCCAGTACTCGTACGCGTACGACGAGGTGGCCGGCGGCGCCCTGCACACCTGCCCGACCGGGGCCAGCTTCACCATCACGTTCTGTCCGGGGACATGATGAAACGGACGGCGTTCCTCGCCCTGGCCCTCGCCACCGCGCTCCTGCCCGCCTCCCGGGCCGCGGCGCAGACCAAGGTCACCCTCAAGATGGGCGACAACCTGCCCGACCGCACCAACACCTGGGGCGCGATCGTCGAGCAGATCAACAAGGAGTTCAAGGCGGCCCACCCGGGCGTGGAGATCGTCACCGAGAGCTACCTGGACCAGCCGTACCAGCAGAAGGTCAAGATCTACGCCACCGCCAGGCAGCTGCCGGACGTCTTCAAGTTCTGGAGCTTCACCTCGCTCCTGAAGCCGCTCATCGACGGCGGCTTCGTGGCGCCGCTGGTCCGGGCCGACTTCGAGGGCCTCGGCTACCTGCCCGGCGCGCTCGACGCCAACACCTACGGCGGCAAGCTCTACGGCATCCCGGTGTCGACCGACCTCTGGGTCATCTACTACAACAAGAAGCTCTTCAAGGAGGCCGGCGTGGAGCGGGTCCCGGCCACCGTCGACGAGCTGATCGCGCTGGTGCCCAGGTTCAAGGCCAGGGGCATCATCCCGATGACCACCGACGGGAAGGACGCCTGGCCGCTGTCGGTCACCTTCGATCAGCTGGCCTGGCGCATCTCGGGCGACAGGACCCTGCCGCGCCAGGCGCTCGAGCGGAAGGTGAAGTTCACCGATCCGGTGTTCGTGCAGGCCGCCCGCGAGCTGCAGCGCATGGTGAAGTCCGGGCTGTTCCAGGAGGACCTCATGGTGTCGGACTACGGCGCCGCCCGGAACCTGTTCGGCCAGGGCAAGGCCGCCATGTACCTCATGGGCTCGTGGGAGCTCGGCCTGGCCGCCGGCAACACCTTCTCCGCCGAGTTCCGCGCCAGCGTCGATGTCTTCAAGTTCCCGACGGTGACCGGAGGCAAGGGCACGATCGACGACCTCTTCGCCTGGTACGGCGGCAACTACGTGGTCAGCGCGTCGAGCAAGAACGTCGCCCTGGGGCGGCAGTACCTCCTCTTCTACGCCAGGCGCTTCCCGGTGCTGGCCTGGGAGAAGCAGGCCGCCCTGCCCGCCCAGACCGTCAAGCCGCGGCCCAGCGACACGCCGCTGGCCAGGTCGATCCTCCGCATCGTCGCCGAGGCCAGGGCCACCTCGGGGACGCCGGCCCTCGATCTGTCGACGCCGCGCTTCAAGGACGACGCCGAGAACGCCGTCCGCGAGCTCTGCTCGGGCCTCATCACGCCGGAGGCGTACGTGAAGAAGCTGGACAAGGCGGCGGAGAAGGCGGCCCGGAAGTAGCCGCGGCGATGGTCGATCCGTTCCGGAACCGGACCGTCATCGCCTGCCTGATGCTGCCCGGGCTGGCGGTGCTGGCCTTCGCGCTGCTCGTACCGCTCGGGTTCAGCGTCCACTTCAGCCTCACCGACTCGGCCGGCTTCGGCGCCTACCAGTACGTCGGGCTCGACAACTACCGGTCCATCTTCACCGACGATCCGGTCTTCTGGCGCTCGCTCCGCAACGTGCTCCTGCTCATCGCGGTGACGGTGCTCGTCCAGAACCCGATCGCGTTCCTCCTGGCCGCCATCCTGGCCCGGCTGTCGGCCCGCGTCTCGCGCGTCCTGCGCACCATCTACTTCGTGCCCGCGGTGCTGTCGCTGGTGATCGTCGCCCGGATGTGGGTGGACATCTTCAACCCGACCTTCGGCGCCCTCGACAAGGGGCTCCGCGCGGTCGGCCTGGACGCGCTGGCGGTGTCGTGGCTGTCCGACCCGCGCACCGCGCTGGGCGCGGTCATCTGGATCATCACCTGGCAGGGCTTCGGCTGGGCGCTCCTCTTCTACTACGCCGGCCTCATGACCGTGCCGCGCGAGCTGGAGGAGGCCGCGCGGGTGGACGGGGCCAGCTGGTTCCAGGTCTACACGCGTGTGGTCATTCCCTACCTGGTCCCGGTCATCTCGACGGTCGTCGTCATCGACGTCATCTCGTCGATGAAGCAGATGGAGCTCATCTACCTGACCACCGCCGGCGCGCCCGGCCAGCTGACCCAGTTCCTCGCGGTCTACCTCTATCAAAAGGCGTTCGTGGCCGGCGAGTACGGATACGGCAACGCGATCTCGGTGCTGTTCGTGATCATCTCGGTGACGCTCACGGTCCTGGTCCAGCGCGTCTTGCGGGCGCTGCCGGACGAGAAGTAGGCGATGCGGCGCGCGCGAACCGTCGCCGGCATGGGCGCGATCCACGTCGGTCTGGTCCTGTTCGCCTTCCTCCAGCTCTTCCCGCTCCTCTGGGTGTTCGTCTACTCGCTACAGCGATCCGGAGACCTGTTCGGCAACGACCTCCTCCGCCTCCCCGACGACCCGCAGTGGAGCAACTACGCGCGCGCCTGGGTCGACGGCCGGGTGGTCCGCTACGGCCTCAACAGCCTGATCGTGGTCAGCGCCGCCACCGCGGCGTCGACCTTCCTGTCCTTCTGCATGGGATACGCCATCGCGCGGATGCGCTGGCGGCTGAGGCGGCTGGCCATGGGCGCGATCACGATGGGCATGGTGGTGCCGATCCACGCCACGCTCCTGCCCAACTTCATCTGGTTCGGCTACTTCGGGCTGATCGACACCCGGATCGGGCTGGTCATTCCCTACGTGGCCTTCACCCTGTCCTTCAACACGCTGGTCTACGCCGGCCACCTCCGCAACCTGCCGGTCGCGCTGGAGGAGGCGGCGCTGGTCGACGGCGCCTCGTGGCCACGGGTCCTGTGGAGCGTGGTGGCGCCGCTGGCCACGCCGGCGACCGTGACGGTCGCGGTCATGACGTTCCTGGCCTGCTGGAACGAGTTCATCATGGCCAACACGTACCTGGCCAGCGACGACCTGCGCACGCTGCCCTTCTCGATCATCCGCTTCGAAGGCGAGTACAGCTCCGACTACGCGGTCCAGTTCGCCTGCATGGTCATCGTGGCGGTGCCGGCGCTGGCGCTCTACCTCTTCTTCAGCAGGCACATCATGGCCGGCGCGACCGCCGGCGCGGTCAGGGAGTGAGCCGCGGATGGCGAGCGACACGATCCTCGAGTTCCCGGCCGACTTCGTGTGGGGCACCGCGACGTCGGCCCATCAGATCGAGGGGGCCCGGGACGAGGACGGCAAGGGCCCGTCGATCTGGGACCGCTTCGCCGCCGACCCGGCCCACATCGCCGACCGCAGCGACGCGAGCGTGGCCTGCGACCACTACCATCGCTTCCGCGACGACCTCGACCTCATGGCGTCCCTGCGGCTCTGCAACTACCGCTTCTCGCTGGCGTGGCCTCGCATCGTCCCGGACGGGATCGGCGCGGTCAACGCGGCCGGCCTCGACTTCTACGACCGCCTGGTCGACGCCATGCTCGAGCGCGGCATCCGCCCGTTTGCCACGCTCCACCACTGGGACCTGCCCGTCGGGCTACAAGATCGCGGCGGCTGGACCAGCCGGACCACGGTCGACGCGTTTGTCCGCTACGCCGAGATCGCGGTGCGCCGGCTGGGCGACCGGGTCGCGTACTGGATGACCCACAACGAGCCGTCGGTGGTGGCCTTCTGCGGGCACCTGTTCGGCGTCCACGCGCCCGGGCTCCGCGATCTCCGCACCGCGCTGGCCGCGGCGCACGGCATCCTGCTCTCGCACGGCCGGGCGGTCCGCGCCATCCGGTCGGCGTGCCGCGGCGCGCGGGTCGGGATCGCGCAGAACCTCGAGTGGGTCGAGCCGGCCTCGGACCGCAGCGACGACGTCCTGGCCGCCCTGCGCCACGACGGCGCCTTCAACCGCTGGTTCCTGGACCCGGTGTTCGGGCGCGGCTACCCCGACGACCTCGTCGCCTGGTACGGCGCCGACGCGCCGCGGCCCGAGCCGGGCGATCTGGACGAGATCGCCGCGCCGCTCGACTTCCTGGGCGTGAACTACTACACGCGGCGGGTCATCGCCCACCATCCGGCCGGGCGCGGTCCGGGGCGCGCGGCGCTGGCCACTCGCCAGGTGGACTGGCCGTTCGTGCCGCGCGCCGACTTCGACGAGTGGGAGATCGCGCCGGAGGGCCTCTACCGGACTCTCCTCCGGGTCCAGCGCCAGTATCGCCCGCCGGCCATGATGGTGACCGAGAACGGCACCTCCTGGCCCGATCGACCCGGACCCGACGGCCTGGTCCACGACCCGGTCCGCATCCGCTACCTCGCCCTCCACGCCGCGGCGGTGCGACAGGCGATCGACGACGGCTGCGACGTGCGCGGCTACTTCGTCTGGTCGATCCTCGACAACTTCGAGTGGGGCTTCGGGTTCACGAAGCGCTTCGGCCTGGTCCACGTCGACTACCAGACCCAACGGCGCACGGTGAAGGACTCGGGCCGCTGGTACGCCAGGCTGGCGGCCGAGGGCCGCTTTCCGCGGTCGGACGCCAGCCTGGGCCCCCCGGTATCTCGCCCTACAGCGGGCTGAACGCGAACTGCTCCCAGGTGCTGGGCGACGGCCGGCTCGCGATGAGCACGTTCCCGGCGTTCAGGTCGGCCGCGACGTAGAGGTCGTTGGCCAGCGCCTGCAGCGCCACGGTGCCGTTCGGCTGGGTGATCCGCCGGAACTTCTCCCAGGTGCCGATGGAGGTCCGGCTCGCGATGAGGCGCCCGCCGTTCTCGAGGTCGGCGGCGACGTAGCGCCCGTTCACCACCGCCTGCAGCGAGATGGTGCCGTCCCCGTTGTCGATGACGCGGAACTGCTCCCAGGCGCTGATGGTGGGCCGGTTGGCGACGAGCGGGCTGGCCCCGGCGTTCTCCGCCGAGACGAACGTGTTGTTGGCCGAGGCCCGGATGCCGACCGCGCCCCCCGGCGGCGGAGGAGACGAGCCGGCCTGGTACACGCGCACGTAGTCGACCAGCACGTCGTTGATAGCCGGCGTCGAGCCGTCCGGGCCCGGGAACCAGTTCCCGCCGACTGCCTGATTCAGGATCAGGAAGAAGGGGTGGTTGTAGGCCCAGGTGGCGCCGCCGGGCAGATTGGCCGGCGTGATGGTCCGGATGACGTTGGTCGTGCTGTCCCGGTAGAACTGGATCTGGTCGGGCGACCAGATGACGCCGTAGACGTGGTAGCCGGGATCGTCGACGCGGGTCCCGTTGGGGAAGCCGGCCGAGACGCCGATGTTGCCGCCGCCCGAGTAGCCCGGCCCGTGCAGGGCCGACGACGTCACGCTGGGCCCGTAGTTGACGACCCACTCCATGATGTCGGTCTCGCCGCACGACGGCCAGCCGACGCTGCCGATGTTGCTGCCCAGCATCCAGAACGCGGGCCAGAGCCCGGTGGCGGCGACCAGGCGCATGCGGGCCTCGATGCGGCCGTACTGGACGGAGAACTTGCCGCTGGTGTGCATGCGGGTCGAGGTCCACGTCCCGCCCGCGTCGCGGCGGGCGCGGATGACCAGGCTGCCGCCGCCGTTCATGAACGCGTTCGGGCTGGCGGCGCTGCACGGCGCGGCGTTCGATCCGGCCGCGCAGTAGAACTCCGACTCGCCGTTCCCCCAGCCGCCGTTGTTGCCGACGTCGTAGCTCCACCGGGAGGCGTCGGGGAACGCGCCCGACGGGCCGTTGAACTCGTCGCTCCAGACCAGGTTCCACGTCTGCGCGCTGGCCGGCAGCGCGATACCCAGGACCGCGATCGCCGCGAGGAGCTGTGTTCGTTGCACCAGTTTCATGTCGTCCCTCCCTCTCGCGCGCAGTATGTCGTCCACCGACCGTCGGTGAATGATGGTTCCTCCGGCGGCTTGACGTTTCGTACGGCGATCGGATCCCGGACCGCGGAACGCCGGCGAGCGGCGGCGACGCCGCTCCGCACCCGCTCCATGCTCGGCGGAAACTCGATATCGGGAGGGAAGCCATGTCGAAGAGAGTCATGTTCCGGATCCTGGTGTATGCGTCGCTCGGCGGGCTCCTGGCCTGGCCCGCCGCCGCCGACGCGGCCACCATCAGGGCCTCGGCGAACGGCATGTTCGTCTCGGCCGAGAACGCCGGCGCCACCTACCTGGTCGCCAATCGCCCCACCGCCAGCGCCTGGGAGGAGTTCCAGGTGACCAGCAACGCCGACGGGACCGTGTCGCTGCAGGCGTCCATCAACGGGCGCTTCGTCACCACCGATCTCGCCAGTGGCGGCCGGCTCATCGCGACCCAGACCGCGATCGGAACCAACGAGAAGTTCCAGATGGCGGCCCAGCCGAACGGCACCGTCGCCCTCCGGGCCCTGTCCAATAGCCAGTGGGTCTCTGCCGATCTCAACCTGTCCGGGACGCTCATCGCCAATCGCGGCGCGGTCGGCGGGTGGGAGCAGTTCACCGTGTCAGGAACCGCCGCGGCGCCGAGCTTCGGGCCCAACGTGGTCGTCTTCGATCCGTCGATGTCGACGTCCACCATCCAGGGCCAGATCAACGCCATCTACGCCGCGCAGCAGTTCAACCAGTTCGGCTCGCAGCGGAACGCGATCCTGTTCAAGCCAGGTACCTACGACGTGAACATCCCGGTCGGGTTCTACACCCAGGTCCTCGGCCTGGGCGCGCGCCCGGACGACGTCAACATCACCAACCAGGTCCACTCGGATCCGGTCCTGCCGGACAACAACGCCACCCAGAACTTCTGGCGCGGCGTGGAGAACTTCTCGGTGACCCCGCCCGGGGGAGGCATGCAGTGGGCCGTCTCCCAGGCGATCCCGTTCCGCCGCATGCACGTCCGCAACAACAACCTCGTCCTGCACCTGAACGGCGGGTGGACCAGCGGCGGCTGGATCTCCGACTCGGTGATCGACTTCGACGTCAACAGCGGATCACAGCAGCAGTGGATCTCGCGAAACAGCCAGTGGGGCAGCTGGACCGGCCACGTGTGGAACATGGTGTTCGTCGGCATCCCGAGCAACCTGCCCGGCGGGACCTGGCCCACCACGCCCAACACCTTCATCAGCCCGACGCCGATCTCGCGCGAGAAGCCGTTCCTGCTGCTCCAGGGCGCGAGCTACGCCGTGCACGTCCCCAACCTCAGGACCAACACCAGCGGGATCACCTGGGGGGCGGGGCAGACGCCGGGGACCACCATCCCCATCGATCAGTTCCACGTGGCGCGCGCCGGCGTCGACACCGCCGCGACCATCAACGCCGCGCTCGATCAGGGCAAGCACATCCTGTTCACGCCCGGCATCTACGGCCTCAGCGACACCATCCGGGTCACGCGGCCCAACACGGTGGTGCTCGGCATCGGCCTCGCCACGCTGCGGCCCGACAACGGCGTCATCGCGATGACCGTCGCCGACGTGGACGGGGTGAAGCTGGCCGGGCTCCTGTTCGACGCCGGCCCGGTGAGCTCGCCGGTGCTGCTGCAGGTCGGCCCTCCGGGGAGCAACGCCAACCACACCGGCAACCCGACCTCGCTGCACGACATCTTCGCCCGGGTCGGAGGAGCCGGGCCCGGCCGCGCGACCGTCAGCCTGCAGATCAACAGCTCCAACGTCCTCGTCGACCACACCTGGCTGTGGCGCGCCGATCACGGGAGCGGCGTGGGCTGGGACGTCAACACCGCGCAGAACGGCCTGGTCGTGAACGGCGCCAACGTGACGATCTACGGCCTCTTCGTCGAGCACTTCCAGCAGTACCAGGTGGTCTGGAACGGCAACGGCGGGCGGGTGTTCTTCTACCAGTCGGAGATCCCGTACGACCCGCCCAACCAGAACGCGTGGCGGAGCGGCGCCGGCGTGAACGGCTGGGCCTCCTACAAGGTGGCCAGCTCGGTGACCAGCCACGAGGCATGGGGGCTCGGCATCTACAGCGTCTTCACCAACCCCAACGTGTTCCTGTCGAGGGCCGTCGAGGTGCCGACCAGCCCGAACGTCCGGTTCCACCACCTGACCACCGTGAACCTGACGGTGAACGGCGGCATCTCGCGCGTCATCAACGACCAGGGCGACGCCACGTTGCCAGGCATCGCGATCAACACACCCAAGGTCGACGACTACCCCTGAGCTGAGCGGCGAGGGTGTGCGCCAGGCGAGTGTGTCATCGACGACGGGATCGACCGCGTCACAGCGCGCGGTAGGAGAAGCTGACCCAGGGCAGCCCGAGCGCGATCCCGTCGTCGCACTCGCTGCACAGCGGCTTGACCAGGCCCAGATCGACGCCGATCGCGCTCGAGGTGAAGCGCAGGCCGTACCAGGCCAGCAGGCCCTCGGCGACGTCGTTGGTGCCCCCGACGGTGAAGCCGCCGTTCGCCTCGAGGACCAGCTTCACCCGGCCGCCGAGCCGCTGGACCCAGGCCGCCGACGCCAGGAACGGCACCGAGCTCTGATCGACGCCGGGCTGGAGCACGAAGCCGGCGCCGAGGTAGGCGTTGAAGAGCGAGTGGCACTCTGGATCGAGGCACACGGTCGCGACGCCGCCGACGACGGCGGTGCCGAAGTCATCGTCGTCGTCCTCCTCCCCGATGCCGAGGCCTTCGAAGTAGCCGAGGTTGGCGTGGGCGGCGAGCTTGAGGCGGCCGCGGTCGGCGACCTTCAGCTTGAGCGTCGTGAGCAGGATCAGCGGCATGTCGGTGGTGATCGGGAGGAACGTGCTGGCCGACACCACGAACCGATCGGTGAACGAGTAGCTGGCGCCGATCATGAGCAGCTCGGTGCTCTGGATGCTGAACGTCCCCGCCGGGGCGGTGAGCGCCGTCGGGCTCAGCCAGGTGCGCCCGCTGTTGGCGTCGTCGCGAATGCCGGCCTCCTGGCCCGGAGCCGGCGCGGCCGCAGCCGGCGCGGCGGGGATCGTCGCGGTCGTCGCGCCCGGCTGGGCCTCGGCGCTGGCGGCCCGGAGGAGGAGAGCCACAGCCAGACCGATCGGCGTTGC
This sequence comes from Kofleriaceae bacterium, assembly GCA_035489015.1. Taxonomy (GTDB): domain Bacteria; phylum Myxococcota_A; class Polyangia; order Haliangiales; family Haliangiaceae; genus DATFRY01. Next base: position 33,543 of record DATHKR010000163.1, read on the forward strand.
CCGCATCGCCTCACGCTATCACCGCGCTTCATCGCCGAGCGGTGGCGATGGATGGCATTCGGTGGAACGGCGCTACCTGGGCCCGACCTTGAACCACGGCGCCCCCATGAACGGAAACGGCAGCGGTCGCTCGCGCCGCGTCTCCTCCTCCAGGTGGCGGCGGCGGGCGATGAGGAGGTCCTGGAGTGTGACCTCTCCGACGGAGATCGAGGGCGCCGTGCGGTCGACCACGGTCAGCTGGATGAGCCCCAGGTGGGCCATGCGGTACACGATGGTGCGCAGGGTCTCGTCCGGATGACAGACCGCGGGAGGCAGTGGCGGCGGCCCGCCCACCTCCACGCGCATCACCTCGCGCGCGAAGAGGACCTCGAGCGGATCGACGGAGTACTCGCGAGAGATGTGGAAGCCGCGCCGACTGACCTTCTCGGTCAGGATCGAGCGGCGCAGCGTGAGCACGGTGAAGAGGTGGGCGAACACGACCGCGACCGACAGCGGCAGCATCGCGTCCCAGTCGTGCGTGATCTCGACGGCGAAGAGGATGCCGGTCAGCGGGGACCTCATCGTGCCGCCCAGGACCGCGCCCATGCTCACGAGAGGCCAGAAACCCGGCCCCACCTCGGGCAGGAAGTGACCCTCGAGCATGCCGAGCGCGGCGCCGATCATGAGCAGCGGGGCGAGGACGCCGCCGGAGGTGCCGGACCCGAGCGCGAACGACCAGATCGTCCACTTCACCGCAATGAGGAGGAGCGCCGCGCCCAGGACCATCCGGCCGGACAGGAGATCGCCGATCGACCCGTATCCGATCCCGAGCGCCTGGGGGCAGATGATGCCGCCGACGCCGATCACCACGCCGCCGATCGCCGGCCACCACATCCAGTGAACCCGGCGGAGGTGCTTCTGGAACAGATCCTCGAACAGGTACACGCTCGCGGTCATGAGCGCGGACAGCACCCCCGCGCCGAGGCCGGCCACCGCGCAGCCGAACAGGCCGGAGACGCCGATGAAGGAGGCGTGGGCCGGGACGTGGAACAGCGCGCCGGTCGGCAGCAGGAACTGGCGGGTGGCCATGGCGCTGGCGCAGGCGAGCGCGACCGGGATGAAGCTGCGCGGCTTCCACTCGAGCAGCAGCAGCTCGACGGCGAGCAGCATGGCGGCGAGCGGCGAGCCGAAGGTGGCGGTCATCCCGGCCGCCGCGCCCGACACCAGCAGGGTCTTACGCTCCGCGCTGGTCAGGTGGAAGCCCTGGGCGATGAGCGAGCCGAACGCGCCGCCGGTCATGATGATCGGGCCCTCGGCCCCGAACGGCCCGCCCGAGCCGATCGAGATCGCCGCCGAGAGCGGCTTCAGGATCGCCAGCCTCGGCTCCACCCGGCTGCCGCGCAGCAGGATGGACTCGAGCGCCTCCGGGATCCCGTGGCCGCGGATGCGCTCGGACCCGTAGCGGGCCATGAGGCCGATGATGAGCGTGCCGGCCACCGGGGCGAGCACCACCCAGTAGCCCATCGCGTGGCCGGCTGGATCGGGCAGGTCCCACGCCATTCGCTGGTAGAAGAAGAGGTTGGTGAAGAGGCCGATCAGCCTGAGCAGCGCGAGCGCGATGTAGCCGCTCAGGATGCCGATCCCGATCGCGATGACCGTCACCGGCAGCATGCGGCGGGTGGCGGTGAAGTCGCCCAGCGTCGAGTGAGGCCGATCCGGGAAGAGGCGCTCGAACCAGGAGGGAGGGACCCGGGTCTCGTCTTTCATGTGGCTCCGGTAGGTCGTCGCGAGGATGGCGCCCGCGGCCTGGCGCCCGACAGCTTCTGCAGCGCGTCCACCAGCTGGGGTCGGGTGCGGCGAAGCTCGGCCCGGTGAGCCAGCGCGAGGCGGTGCAGGACGCGCGCACCGGCCGGCGTGATCCGCACCCGCGCCTGCCGGCGATCGTCGGGCGATCGCTCGCGGCGGACCAGGCCGCGCTGCTCGAGCCGGTCGAGCAGCCCCACCACGCTGTGGTGGCGGAGGATGAGGCGCTCGGCCAGGGTGCCGATCGTCGGAGCCTCGGGCGCGGCGCGCACCGCGAGCAACAGCTGGTGCTGCTGGGGGTTGAGGCCGACCACGCGCGCCTGCTCCTCCGAGAACGCGAGGAACCGGCGGAGCTGGTAGCGAAAATCGGCCAGCGAGCGGTAGTCGGCGGTGGAGAGTCGGGCGCCGGGCACGGGGCGCATACATATCGTGCCACGATATGATTGTCCACGCGCGCTGCCAGGTGCCCACACCGACGGACCTACTCGTCAGTTCAGCCCCGGCGGGGGGCCGCCCGGGTCAACCCGCGCCGTGGGTTGGTTAGAATGCGGCATGGCCACTCGCCGCGTCGCTCCGGTGCTCCTGCTCGTCCTCGCCTGGCTGTCGGTCGCGTCGCCCGCCGTGGCCGACGATCCCGAGCGGGTCTACACCCAGATCACCAGGCAGCACGCCCAGAACGTGCGCCGGCTGCAGCGATGGATCCGGCAGAAGTCGATCGCCGCCACCAGCGAGGGGAACGAGGAGGGCTGCGCGCTCACCATGAAGATGCTGCGCGAGGCCGGCTTCCAGAAGGTCGCGCGCATCCCGACCGACGGCAAGCCCGGCATCTTCGCCACCCTCGACGCCGGAGCCGCCCGCACCGTCGGCGTCTACTTCATGTACGACGTCAAGCAGGTGGATCCCAAGGAGTGGACCTCGCCCCCGTGGGAGGCCCGGCTGGTGGTCAAGCCGGGCCTGGGCAAGGTGGTGATGGGGCGCGGCGCGGTCAACCAGAAGGGACCGGAGGCGGCGTTCCTCGCCGCCCTGCACGCGTTCAAGGCCAGCGGGCAGAAGCTGCCGGTCAACCTGGTGCTGGTCGCCGAGGGCGAGGAGGAGATCGGCTCGACCCACTTCGCCCAGATCGTGCGGCGGCCCGAGATCCAGAAGGCGCTGGCCCCGGCGGTCGGGATCTTCATGCCGTCGGCGGGGCAGGACCCGGACGGCGAGGTCACGATCGCGCTAGGCGCCAAGGGCATCATCGAGGCCGAGCTGGTCGCGGACGGCACCAGGTGGGGTCGCGGCCCGGGCCACGACGTCCACTCGAGCAACCGAGCCCGCCTCGACAGCCCGGCGATCCACCTGGTCCAGGCGCTGAACACGCTCGTGTCGGCCGACGGCAACGATCCGGCGATCGAAGGCTTCGCCGACGCCGCGCGCCCGCTCACCGCCGACGAGCGGCACATGATCGACGAAGGCGCCCGGCGCAAGGACGAGAAGACCGAGAAGAAGCAGCTCGCGGTGACCCACTGGGTGCGCAACATCGGCTTCCGCGCCGCCCTCGAGCGACTGACCGCCAGCCCCACCGTGAACATCGAGGGGCTGGTGGCCGGCTACACCGGGCCGGGCGGCAAGACCGTCCTGCCCTACCGCGCGGTCGCGAAGATGGACTTCCGCCTGGTCCCGAACATGACCGCGGCCGCCTCGCTGCAGGCGATCAAGCAGCACCTGAAGAAGCGCGGCTTCGGCGACATCGAGGTCAACATGACCGGCGGCTACGATCCGAACTCGACGAAGCTCGACACCAAGCTCATCCAGGCCCAGCTGGCCGTGTACAGGCGCGGAGGCAGCTCGCCGATCGTGTGGCCGCGCAGCGCCGGCTCATGGCCCGGCTACGTGTTCACCAGCGCGCCGCTCAAGCTGGCGGCCGGCCACTTCGGCCTCGGCCACGGCAGCGGCGCCCACGCGCCCGACGAGTACTACGTGATCGAGTCGGCCAACCCGAAGGTGATGGGCTTCGACGGCGCGGCGAAGTCGTTCGTCGACTACCTGTACGAGCTGGCCAGGGACTGATCGGGCCGCGAACCTGGCCTCAGGCCGGCCGCGGGACCTGGCTCGATCGCCGGCGCGCGATCGCGATCAGGACGACCGCCGCGGTCAGGCAGAGGATGACCGCCACGACCGAGGCCTCTGGCCCGAACGCGCCGCCGCTCAGGAGGTCCGCGCCGTCGAAGCGGCTGCTGAACAGGCCGCGCGCCTCGTGGCCGGACACGCTGGCCCCGAACACGCTGCCCTCGGTGAAGTTCCAGGCCATGTGCAGGCCGATCGCCATCCACAGCCGCCGCGTGACCATGAACGCGGCCGCGAGCAGGACGCCCGCCTCGAGCGCGATCGCGATCGAGCTGACCGCGGTCGCCCCGGGGTTGAACGCGTGCAGGAAGCCGAACAGGGCCGCGGAGATCCCGAGCGCCACCGGATCGCCGAGCCGCTCGGCCAGGATGCGAAACACCAGCCCGCGGAGGACGATCTCCTCGCTCAGCGCGGCGCCGAACGCCGGGGCCAGCCCGACCACGAGCGCGCTCCAGCCGTGGCCCGGACCGATGCTGGCGACCCCGAGCAGCCACAGGACCAGCATGGTGCCGGCGAACAGGGCGGCGCCGATGATCAGCCCGACGCTGGCCTCCGCCACCGCGCCGGGCGCCGACAGCTCGACGACCGGCCGCCGCTCGATCACCCGCACGTAGGCGACGTAGCAGACCCACGCGACCAGCGCGCTGGCCAGCTCCGAGATGCGCCCGTCGACGTCTAGCGCCTGCCCCAGCAGCCGCACGGCGATCATCGGCGGCACGACGAAGAGCGCGCCCACCAGGATGCGGGTCAGCGGGAAGCGCAGCACGCGCGCCCAGCGCGGGTGGCGAGATTCGAGGCTCATCGCGATACACCGGTTCTCATGGGTTCTCTCCCTGTCTCGAGCATCGTCCGGCGAGCCCGGCGATCGGTCAAGCCGCTCTCGCTCGCACCGGCGCTCGACCTCGTGACCCCGGTCGCAGATCGGCGGTGGTAGCATCGGCCGATGGGGGCGGGGATGCGGAGGCGTGACGTCGCTGGCGCGGTGGCGGGGCTGGTCGCTGCCACGCTGTGGCCCGGACCGGCCCGGGGGGGCGGTTCGAAGAGGACGCGACTGATCCTGCTCGGCACCGGCGGCGGTCCCCGGCCGCGGCGGGTGAGCTCGGCGGCGGCCCAGGTGATCGTCGTCAACGACACGCCCTACGTGATCGACTGCGGCGATGGTGTCGCGCGGCAGCTCGTGTTCGCCGGCGTGCCGCTGGACCGGCTGCGGCACGTGTTCGTCACCCACCATCACTCCGATCACGACGCCGACTACGGGAACCTCATCTGGCTGGCCTGGGCCGCGGGGCTGCGGACCCGGGTCGACACGTGGGGGCCGCCGCCTCTCGCGAGGATGACCGAGCTGTTCTTCCAGATGAACGCATCCGACATCAGGACGCGGATCGCCGACGAGGGGCGGGTGCCGCTCGCTCCTCTCGTGCATGTCCACGAGCTGACCGGGGGCGGCCGGGTGATGAAGGATGCCAATGTCACGGTCACCGCCGCGCTCGTGCGCCACCCACCGGTGGTGCCGTCGTTCGGCTTTCGGTTCGATGCGCGCGACCGGTCCATCGTCATCTCCGGCGACACGGCCCCCTCCGAGAACCTGATCCGCCTGGCCCGCGGCGCGGACGTCCTCGTTCACGAGGCGTTCGACCCGGCCGGAGTCCATCGCCTGGCTGCCCGCGTGCCGAACGCCAGGCGCCTCGAGCAGAGCATCCTGTCTCACCACACCTCCGCGGAGGACGCCGGTCGCGTGGCTCAGGCGGCCGGGGTCAAGACGCTGGTCCTCTCCCACCTCGTGCCCCCCGACGATCCGGCCGTGACCGGACGGATGTGGCTCGACGCCGCTCGCCGGCACTTCCGCGGGCACGTCATCGTCGGCAGAGACCTGCTCGAGATCTGACGATCGGAGCCGGCTCCTCAGCCGGGCGAGTCGAACCGCTTGCTCATGAACACGCGGCTGGTGCCTGGCGGGTGGCACTCGACCTCGCCGAAGACGCGGTAGCCGTGGCGCTCGTAGAACCCCGGCGCCTGGAAGCTGATGGTGTAGAGCACGGCGGCGCAGCAGCCGCGCCGGATCGCCTCCTCCTCGGCGAGCCGAAGGATCCGGCCGCCCAGGCCTCCACCCCGGACGGACGCGGGCAGGAAGAAGAGATCGACGAACAGGAGGCCGAGCGAGGTGCGGCCGGTCAGCCCGCCCAGCACCTCACCGGTGGCCGGATCGGCCGCGGTCACGGCCAGCAGCCGGCCGTCGGCGATCCCGCTCCGTTCCTGGTTGAAGCGCGCGAGCCCGTCCTCGATCACCGCCTCGGCCTCGGCGGAGATCGCGTCGGTGACGGTGAGGAGCGGCTCGCGGTGTCCGGTGGAATCCATGGCTTCGCTCGCGGTCAGTCGGCAAATACGAGTCGCGGTCGTCTTTCGACGGTCATGAACTGGCGACAGGTAGATGTTGCGGCGGCGCGGGGGGGCCGTAGTCTTTGGTCATGGATAGCAGAATCCGCGCCCTGCCGGAGCCGTCGCGGTCGGTCGTGACGACCGCCCACATCGTGTACGCGCTGCACGCCGCCAGCCTCGCGATGGGCGCCTTTGGCGCCAGGAGCGTGGTCGGTGCCTTTCTGTTCGGCTGGCCGTCGATCATCGCGGTGATCCTCAACTACGTGAAGCGCGGCGACGCGCGCGGCACGTGGGTCGAGTCGCACTTTCGCTGGCAGATCCGCACCTTCTGGGCGGCCCTGTTCTGCGGCGCGATCATCGCGGCGGTCTCCGCCGTGCTGGTCATCGTGCTCATCGGGTTCGCCACCTGGATCGTCGGCCTGTTCGCGCTCGGGATCTGGGCGATCTACCGGATCGGCCGCGGCTGGCTGCTCCTCAGGGACCGACGCCCGATCTAGCGAGAGTCGCGATCATCACGGGTAGTGGAGCTTCGTGTACCAGCTGCCCCGGCCCTCGGGGGTCATGTCGAACATGGCGAAGATCGGGTTGAGCGGATCGACGCCGCGGTTGTCCTGGCCGGGATCGGACGGGCCGTGGGCCAGCTCGGTCGCCCAGAAGTGGCGGATGGTGGTGCCGGTCCGGCGGAAGACGTTGAGCATGGTGGTGTCTCCGCCCTTCTCGCCCTTGCCGTGATAGTCCGTGTTGTAGGTGTTTCCGGCGGCGCTGATCAGACGGAGGCGGCGCCAACCTCTGTCATGCGAGAACGCCTGCAGCCTGGTCGCCGGCGACTCGGACACGACGGCCAGGCTCACGCGCTGCTGGATGTGCTCGGCCGCTCCGTCGAGGCCGTCGAGCAGCGGGGTGCACATGGGGCACGGCTCCTTGCGCTCCGGCCCGAACATGTAGCTGTAGATCGCCAGCGTGTCGTGGCGGCCGAACAGGGCGGACAGCCGGACCGGACCCGGATCGCCGTCCCGGGGGGCGGTCTCGAACAGGTAATCGGTGGGAACCGCGCCTCCGTCGGGGAGCGCCCGGCGCTCCTGCGCCACCTTCTCGGCCACCCGGCGGAGCTCGATCTCGCTCTGCAGCAGGCGGTCTCGCGCCTCTCGATACTCGGGGGACTCTCCCGGGAAGTGTAGCGACATGAAGTCAGCCTGACCCGGCGAGGAGGCGACCGCCAGCGCTTCGTTTGTCCGGACTGGCTGCCTCCGGGCCTGGATTGGCCGCTCAACCGCCGAGGAGGCGCGGCGACCGCGGCGACGGCCCCTGCTCGATCGGCTTGTGCAGCACGATGGCCCGCCCCGCCTCGCGACCGGCGGCGTGCGGGTCGCCGGTCCGCACGTAGCGCTGCCGGGTGACGACCCGCGGGTGTCGGGCCCGGAAGTACCCGTCGAGGGCCGCGTCTCCCACCCAGACCAGGCCGGTGCAGCGCATGTCGTCGCGCTCGGCGGCCAGCTTGTCGTGAAAGCCGCGCACGACGCCCGACTGGTACGCCAGCCGATCGCGCCCGCTCTTCACCCGCGCGTCGCGCCGGTTCTCCTTCCACAGCCGGTCGGCGGTGGCGAGCAGGAACGCGTGGACGTGGATCGCCATCTCGAGGTTGGGGACCGTGCCGGTCAGCTCGTAGACGTGCCCGCGCTTGCCCTCGCGAGCGAGATACACCGGGATGCGGATCACCTTGACGAAGAAGAACCGCGAGATGAGCCCGAGCACCTCGACCTCGACCCGCGACGACCGCCGCAGCGGATCGCCCAGGTGGCGGACCGCGAAGCTCCGCTCGGCCGGCAGCGCGGCGGCCTCGACGTTGTGGCGCAGCATCAGCTCGTGCGCTCTCCGCATCGCGATCTCGGCCTCGTGCAGGTTCGGGCTGCCGGCCAGCGCGAGCAGCTTGCGGATCCGATCGAGCGCGCGCTCGACCTCGCCCTGCCCGTCGGCGGCGACCGCCGGCCCTGCCGCCCGCCCATCGATCCCGCGCTCGGCGCAGACCCGCCGGAACGACTCACCGTGCGCCGTCTGGTCGACGACCCCCATCACCTCGTCCACGAACTGATGGGCCATCTCGTGCTGCAGCACGCCGATGACCTCCGGCCAGGGCCGCTCGCAGACCAGCCAGCGCGACAGCTCCAGCCGCCGCGCCGCCCGGATCCAGCATCCGAGCCGACCCTGCGAGTCCGACAGTGCGATCACCGGCGCCTTCAGCCGCTCGCCAAACCGGGCCCAGTTCTCCCGCTCGAAGGCCACGCAGAGCTCGCGGATCAGAGCCGCCTCGAGCGCTGCCGAGAGCGCGGCATGCGATGCCGGGCCGGGCGAAGCCGGGCCGGGCGATGCCGGGCCGGGCGACGGGTCAGAGGCTGGACGCGGCGAACCGCCGCCGAGATCGAGCGGGAGCTGCATCGCCCGGAAGATAATCCAGCCGTGTGATGCGCGGTAGCTCGCGCCATCTATCGGCGGAGCCTGGCCAGCAGCGAGGCGGCCCTGGCTCCGTGACGGGATCGGCCTTCGACGAGGATCTGGTCGGTGGTGAGGTCGGCGGTGTCGGGGCCGTGGAGGTCGGCGGTGTAGAGAAGGACGAAGACGGCGGTGGGCGTGACGAGGGCTGCCATCCACTGGTAGCGGGGGAGATCCTCGACGGTGGAGTGGCCTTTTCCGTCGGGGTTGGGCTCGTGGTGGGTTCCCTCGGGGAGGCCCATCTCGACGAGGTGGGCCGGTGTGCCGAGGGCGGTCGTGGCGGGCTGGAGAGGCTGGTCGGGCAGGTAGTGTTGCTGCCGGAGGAGGCCGGGGTTGGACCGGAGGGCGGCGGCGGTGGCGGCGTCGATCGGGCGGCGGTGGATCTCGATGCGGGCCCAGGTTCCCTCGGCGTCCTTCTCGTGGAAGGTGATGGTGTGGTCGTCGGGTCGATCCTCGATCTCGATGAAGCGCTGGTCGGTGGTCGGATCGAGGGTCAGCTCGAGGCCGCCCAGATCGAGGCGTCGCTCGGTGCCTACCTGGTGGACCGGTGGGCCTGCGGTGGTGGCGCAGGCGGCGACGGCCAGCGCCGCGGCGGTCGCGGCGCGGAGTCGGATCTCGGGCACGGCCGGGATCAGGCCGGGTGGGCGGCTTGCCAGGCGACCATGGCCTTCTGGGCCTGCTCGGGCGTCGCGTCGCGATCGATCGCCGGGACTCCGGGGAGGAGCGCCCAGGGGAGCGCGCTCGAGGCCCAGGCCTGGCTGACTGGCTTGATCCAGGCGTGGTCGTCGAGGGTGCCGACGCGGACGATCATGGCGTCGGGCGCTGCTGGTGAGGTGGTCGCCAGCCAGCTGCCGCAGTCGGCGCAGAAGTGCTGCTCGCTGGCTCGCCCGTTGTCGCCGGTCTTGGTGAAGGTCCTGGGCTCGCCCTTGGTCCAGTGGAACGTCGCCCTGGGAGTGGCCATGCTGAAGCTGTAGGCGCTCGCGGTCATTCGCTGGCAGTCGAGGCAGTGGCAGACCCAGGCGGCGACGGGTCGGGCCATCCGGTAGGTGACGGCTCCGCACTGGCAGCTTCCCGTGAACTGCTTCATCGCGATCCTCCTTGCTCCGCCGGTCGCGGGGATCTTTGAACTCTACAGGGGTCTTCCGGGGTAGATCCAGCGGGCCAGCCAGCGGGTGAGCCGCGGCATGAGGAGGTAGGTCATGAGGAAGACCTCGAGGGTGATGGTGATGAGGAGCCGGAGCGGCGGCGGCGCCTGGCCGAGGCCGAGCGCCACGAGCTTCCCGATCGACAGGACGAGCCCGTAGACGACCGCGATCATCACCAGGGCCATGCGGAGGCGCGAGGGCTGGGGCACGACGGTGCCGGGCGGCGGCGTGAACCACAGCTCGAGGCCGGTGAGGCGCTCCCAGATGGCGTCGCCCTCGACCAGGTCCGCGACGCTGGCCAGGGCGCGCCGCCGCAGGTCGCTCTCCTCGAAGGCGCGGAGGTGGTCGACCGAGTCGTAGCGGAAGATGCTGGTGTACTCGCGCGGTCCGCCGGCGCGTGGGCGGTGGATGCTGGTGCCGAGGTAGCCCGGCAGCGTCGATGCCTCCTCGATGAGGCGCGCGAGCCAGGTCTCGTAGGCCGCCTCCCTGCCCGCTCGGACTCGACGCGTGACGACGACGGTGACCGGCTCGGGGCTGTTCATGGCTCAGCGGCCGAGGGTCTCGATGATGAGCCGGGCCGTCTCCGCGCCGGAGAAGTTCTGCTGGCCGGTGATGAGGTTCTTGTCGCGGATGGCGAAGCTGCGCCACAGGCCGGCCTGGACGAAGTTGGCGCCGAGCGCGCGCAGCTCGTCCTCGATGCGCCACGGCATGAGGTGCTTGCCGCGCGGGAGGAGGTTCATGCTCCAGACCGCGTCGTCGGCGAAGTCCTCCTCGACGTTGGCGAAGCCGGTGACGGTCTTGCCCACGACCAGGTGCTCGCCGCTCGATAGCACCGCGTGGCGGAGGATGGCGACGCCGTGGCAGAGGGCGCAGGCGAGCTTGCCGGCCTCGTAGAACTCGACGAACACGCGGTGCAGGTCGGTCGCCGTCTCGAACGAGAACATCGGCGCCTGCCCGCCCGCGACCAGGATCGCGTCGAAGGATGCGGTGTCGATCTCGGAGACCGGCCTGGTCTTCTCGATGAGCGCGGCCAGGTCGGGGGTGGCCAGGAAGCCCATGCTGACCAGGTCGCTGGCGGAGTAGCCGCCGGGATCGCGCGGGTCGCTCATCGCGTCGGCCTCGCACTTGCCGCCGGCCGGGCTGAAGATCTCGACCTGGTAGCCGGCCTCGTGGAAGGCGTAGTACGGGTGGCTCAGCTCGGACCACCAGAAGCCGACCGGCCACCCGGTGGTGGTGGAGATGGCCGGGTTGGCGATGACGATGGCGACGCGCCGGGGGCGGCTGGGGTCGACGACGTTCGGGTCTCGAAGGCTCACGGTCTCGCTCCTCTGGCGCCGGGTGGCGCCCTTGTGACGGAGCAAATGTGGGGCCGGCCCTCGTTGCGCACAATGAAACCCAATGGAAGCCATCATTGCATCAGCTGCAATGGTCAGCGTCGCCGGCGCGGACGCCTGGCTCGCGTCCGGGAGGCGGGCCGCGTCGGGTCGAGGCGCGTCATCGGCTGCTCGTGGCGGTCGCCGGCCGCGTCGCGCGCGGCGCGGACCATGACATCGCGCAGGAACCGGTGCCCGGCGTCGCCGTCGAGGCGCGGGTGCCAGACCAGGCCGAGCGCGTACGGGCGCAGCGGCAGCGGGGCCTCGAGGATGCGCAGGCCGAGGCTGGCGGCCAGCCGCCGGGCGATCCGCTCGGAGATGGTCACGACGTGGTCGGTCGCCGCGGCCAGCTGGAGGGCGGTCACGAAGTACGGCACCGCGCGCGCGATCCGGCGCTCCAGGCCGCGCGCGCGAAGGACGTCGTCCAGGTAGCCGCCCGGCAGGCCGCGCGGGGCGACCTGGATGTGCGACAGCGCGATGAACTGGTCGAGCGTGAGGTGCTTGCCGACCCCGGGATGATCGACCCGGACCGCGCAGACGAACCGATCGGTGAGCAGCTGGCGGCTGCGCATCTCCGGCGGCAGGTCGCCGTAGATCCCGACCGCGACGTCCGATCCTCCGTCGCGGAGCAGGCGCGGGTCATCCGGGGTGTTGGGGACGAAGCGGACGCACACCTCCGGCGCCTCCTCGCGCAGGAGGCGATCGATGTCGAGCCCGAGCACCGTCAGCACGTAGTCGGTCGCGTGCACGACGAAGGTGCGCGACAGCTCGCGCGCGACGAACGGCCGGTCCGGCTCGAGGGTGCGGCGGGCCTCGGCCACGACCGCGTGCACCCGCGGCTTCAGCGCCTCGGCGCGCGGGGTCAGCAGCATCCCGCGCCCGGCTCGCACCAGGATCGGATCGCCGAGTCGCTCGCGGATGCGGGCCAGCGCGTGGCTCATCGCGGGGGTGGACAGGCCGACCCGGCGGGCGGCGCCGGTGACGCTGCCCTCCTGCAGCAGCGCGTCGAGGGTGGCGAGCAGGCCGAGGTCCGAGGCTTCCATCTGCTGCAACTCTGGCGCCGTGCGATTGCACTGGTCAAGATGCCCCGGCGACCGCGATACAATCGCCCACCGATGGCCAGCCAGGACGACGTCCGCCGCATCGCCCTCTCGCTGCCCGGCGCCCGCGAGGGGAAGGGCCACTTCGCGTTCTCGGTCCCCGACAAGGGCAAGGACAAGGGCTTCGCGTGGGTGTGGCGCGAGCGGGTTCACCCGAAGAAGGCGCGGGTTTCCCAGCCCGAGGTCCTCGCGGTGCGGGTGGCCGATCAGACCCAGAAGGAGATGCTGATCGCGGCCGCTCCCGACACGTACTTCACCGAGCCGCACTACAACGGGTTTCCGGCGGTGCTGGTCCGGCTCGCGGCGATCGGCGTCGACGAGCTGGAGGCGCTGCTGATGGACGCGTGGCGGTGCCAGGCGCCCCGGGCGCTGCGCGAGGAGATCGATGGCGCGCCGCCCGCGAAGCCGAAGCCGACAAGGCCGAAGCCGAAGACGACAAGGCCGAAGCCGAAGACGACAAGGTCGCCCAAGCCGAAGAGCCCGGGCGGCGCTCGCTCAGGATCGCGGCGAGCGCGCTGACCGCTCTAGATCAGGATCAGAGCTGGCCCGTCACCAGGACCGCGGCGACCCCGATGAGGGCGAGGAGGATCGTGACGACGGCGACGAAGCGAACCGGGCTGCGCTGGTCGGCCAGCTCGGCGGCGGTGGCGCATTCACTCGCCGCGATGGCCTCGCCTTCCTCGAACCACGAGAGCGTCTTGCGCGTGAACCGGGCTGCATCGACGGGGCGATCCATCGCCTGGACATCAGCAAGGCGCGTGCCAGCGTCGGTCGGCGTCGCGCGCAAGCATCGACGCGCACGTGGCCGCGTTCCGTGAACATCTGGCGTCCCCTCTGCTGACATCAGTGCACGAACTGGACAGCAATCCCAACGCCCGGTGACTGACGGGGTGAGCACCGGGTCTTCCGCGACACCGGCGATATGATCGGGAGAGAAAGAGGTTCAGCCCATGTCGTCTCCGACCGCTCGCTTCCTTGCCCTGTCGATCGTGTGCGCTGCAGGGTGTCGCTCGCAGCATCTCGACGCCGAGCGCCCGCGCCCACCCGTGGCACCCACGGCCCCCGAGGTGCGCCCGATCGCCACCACGCCGGCCCTCCCCGCGCCGGTGGAGAATCACCTGGTCCTCGACGAGGTCGCGTTCGCCGCCCTGCCCGGCTGGGATCAGGACGAGGTCGGCAAGGCGCTCCCGGCGTTCGTGCGCTCGTGTCGCAAGCTCCGGCGCCTGGGCGACGGCGAGCGGGTCGGTCGGACCGACACCGGCGGAGTGGCCGGCGACTGGCGCCGCGCGTGCGCGCGCGCGGATCGGATCGCGGCCACCGATCACGCCGCCGCCCGCGCGTTCTTCGAGAGCGAGTTCGTGCCGTTCCTGGCCAGCAACAACGGCGATCCGGTCGGCCGGTTCACCGGTTACTACGAGGCGCGCCTGCGCGGATCGCGCCGCCGCCACGGCAGGTACCGCATCCCGCTCCATCGCCGACCGCCGGATCTCGTCACCGTCGAGCTGTCGAAGTTCCTCGACGACGCGCGCGGCCGGCGACTGGCCGGGCGGGTGGTCGGCCGCAAGCTCGAGCCGTACGACACCCGCGCCGACATCGTCGGCGGCTCGCTGGCCGGCAAGAAGCTCGAGCTCATCTGGCTCGACGATGCGGTCGACGCGTTCTTCGTCCAGGTCCAGGGCTCCGGCCACGTCCGGCTCGACACCGGCGAGGGGATCCGGATCGGCTACGCCGCGACCAACGGCCACCGCTACACCGCGATCGGGCGGGTCCTCATCGCCGAGGGGCACCTCAGCCGCGAGACCGTCTCGATGCAGTCGATCCGCGCCTACCTCGAGGCCCACCCGGAGCGGGCCGACCAGGTCATGAATCAAAACGCCTCGTACGTCTTCTTCGAGATCATCGAGGGCGACGGCCCGCTCGGCTCCCAGGGTGTCGTCCTCACCGACGGGCGGTCGATCGCGATCGACCGCAACTTCATCCCCCAGTCGGCGCCGGTGTGGCTGGACACCGTCGCGCCGGTCGCCGGCGTCGACGGTGAGCAGCCGCTGCGCCGCCTGGTCATCGCCCAGGACACCGGCGGCGCGATCCTGGGACCGGTGCGCGCCGATGTCTACTGGGGTGGCGACGAGGCGGCGGCGGACGTGGCCGGCCGGATGAAGAGCACCGGCCGGTACTTCGTGCTGCTACCGCTGGCGACCGCAGCCCGTCTCAGAACTCGTACATGAGGGTGAGCTGGACCCGCCACAGCGAGGCGAGCAGGCTGACCTGCTCCGGCCGCTCGGTCCTGAGGTTGCTGTAAACGTAGCGCGAGGTGGAGGGATCGTAGCGCACGTCCACGGTCGGGACGATCGAGGGGAACGGAACCTGGTCGAGCGTGCCCCACTTCGAGTTGAGCAGGTTGCCCAGGTTCTGGATGTCGAGCATCAGGCGGCCCTTCTGCTTGGACATGACGCCCGGGACGTCCTGCGCGAGGCGGAGGTCGACGCGCTTGTACCAGGGGCTGGTGAAGGCGTTGCGCGGGGCGATCTGGCCCCGGTAGTCGGACAGCCCCGTCTTCTGCAGGAAGTCCTCCAGCTCGTCCTCGGAGATGCCGTCGAGGGTGACGTCGGAGCCGTCGCCGCGCGGGACGTAGAACAGCTCGCGGTTGCGGCGGGCGAACTCGCGGTCCTCGCCGAACAGGGAGGCCAGGTCGAAGCCGCCGGCCGAGTCGCCAAACGTGTAGCTGTAGGGCTGTCCGCTGCGCATCTCGACGAACACGGCCAGGTGGGTGTTGAGGTACTCGAGGCTGCGATCGCCGAAGATGTCGGCCACCAGCGGGCGCTCGTAGCGCAGCGACCCGATGATGCGGTGCCGGCGCTCGTAGTTCGACCGCGCCACCGTCGGGAAGTCCGGATCGTCGACCGCGGCCAGGCCGTAGTTGGAGACCGAGCGCGAGCTGGTCGCCGGGCTGAGCTCGGTGACGTTCTGGTAGGCGTAGGCGCCGTAGACGCTGAAGCCGTACGGCAGCGGCTTGGCGGCCGAGATGCTGGCGGTGTGGCTGCGCCCCTGGGTCGTGTTGGTCAGCAGCATGTCGTAGCCGCGCGTCGGGTTGAACGCGGCGCCGTCGGAGTCGTCGAAGTCGTAGTACGGGCGACCGTCGGGCAGCGTGCCGACCGGCCGGTTGTCGTCGATCGAGCCCAGGTCGCGGCGGAGGTCGACCCACTTCAGGCCGTTCATGGTGTTGCCGTAGATGTAGTTGAACGCGAGGGCGATGTCGCCGATGCCGGGGAGCTCCGTCGAGTAGTCGGCGCCGAGCGACGTCTTCCACTCGGTCGGGATCTTGAAGTCCGGGTCCAGCGCGTCGACGTTGCCGTCGCCGGCCATGAGCTGGTCGGACAGCGCGGTCGGGATGTCGCGCCCGTTGAAGCCGCCGATGACGCCGGGATCGTCGCTGAAGGCCGAGTCGAGGTTGACGCCGTTGTTGGTGTAGTTGTTCGACAGCCAGACGTTCGGGGTGCCGCCGCTGTACAGGCCGGTG
Organism: Kofleriaceae bacterium; assembly: GCA_035489015.1. GTDB lineage: Bacteria > Myxococcota_A > Polyangia > Haliangiales > Haliangiaceae > DATFRY01. The sequence continues at coordinate 49,429 of DATHKR010000163.1, forward strand.
CCGGCCCGCAGGTTCAGGCCGTCGACCGGGCGATAGCTGGCGCCGCCGCGCGGCAGCACGACCGACTTGCCGGTGATGGTCTCGGCGTTGGAGAAGCCGTAGCGGTCGTCGAAGTTGGGGTTGAGCGGGATGTTGTCCTCGCCCTGGTAGACCTCGAAGCGAACTCCCCCCTGGATGGTGAGGTCGGAGGTCACCGCGTACTGGTCCTGGGCGTAGGCCGACAGCACGCCGAGGTCGAAGGAGGCGGCGGCGTCGTTCGGGTCGTTGGTGACCGCGTTGCCGTAGAAGATCGAGCTGGGCATCTGCGCGGCGAACGCCTCGATCGAGTCGTAGCTGGCCTCGCCGTTGCTGGACGAGACGAACAGGTTGTACACGCTCACCCGGTCGAGCTCGATGCCGCCGACCAGGAGGTGAGTGCCGAGCAGGTAGTCGCCCTGGACCTTGCCGTGGAGGGTGTCGTTGTCGAGCCGGTTGGCGTGGCGGAACGGATCCGGGCCGAGCACGACGGTGCCCCCGTCCGGCGTCGTCACCGTGGCCTCCATGAAGCCGTTGCCGTTCAGCGGGGTGGGCCGCGAGTCGACGATCTTTCCGGAGAACTCCGCCTCGGTGGCGAAGTTCGACGTCCAGTCGGAGTTGAGGCGCAGCGAAAAGGCGTGCAGCCCATCGCGCTGGTCGTACCAGTCGGAGGTGAGCGGGAGGTTGTTGCCGAACGCCGCGGTGTCCTGGACGACGTTGCCCGAGGTGCGCTGGTACTTCCCGGTCAGGTGGTGCGCCTTGTCGATCTGCCAGTCCACCTTGGTCATCAGCTTGAAGTCGCGCTCGTCGAGCGACTTGCTGGCCTCGCCGGCGTCGAAGCCGTAGACGTCGCGCGAGATCTGCCGGATCCGGTCCACGTCGTCCACGGTCACATCGGCGATCTCGTTGGCCGCGCCCGAGCCGGTCGCGCCGACGCTGGTGGGCGTGGTCGCCTCCAGGCCCTCGATGCTGACGAAGAAGTGGAGCTTGTCCTCGATGATCGGCCCGCCCAGGTTGAGCCCGTAGCGCACCTCGCGGAAGTCGGTCTCCTCGAGCTCCTCCTGGTTGATGGTGCTGCCGGTCAGGCTCTGGTTGGCGAACGTGCCGAGCAGCGCGCCGTGGAACTCGTTGGTGCCGGACTTGGTGACGATGTTGATGTTGCCGCCCAGGAACTGGCCGTAGCGGACGTCGAACGGCGAGCGCTCGACCGCGATCTGCTCGATCGCGTTCATCGCGATCGGGCTGCGCTGGGTCGGGTAGCCGCTGGCGTTGAGCCCGAAGTCATCGTCCTGGCGGATTCCGTCGATGGTGACGCTGTTGAAGCGGTTGTTGGCCCCGCCGATGCTGAGCGCCTTGCTCTCCCCCTCCAGGTACGCCTCCGGGGTGAGCTGGACGACGTCCTTCGGATCGCGCGTGATCCCGGGCAGCGCGTCGATGTCGGCGGCGTTGAACTCCACCTTCTGCGAGGTCGTCCTGGGCGTGTCGTTCGCGTTGATGATGATCACCTCCTCCTCGGCCACGTGGAGCGTGGCCGAGAGCCGCTCCACCTTGCCGGCGTCGAGGAAGATGTTGGTGTACCCGACCGGGCGAAAGCCGGAGAAGGTGATCGTGACGGAGTAGGGTCCGCCGACGCGGAGGCCGGTGAAGGCGAACTCGCCGCTGGAGTTGGTGTAGGCGGTCTTGGTGTTCTGGGTCGGCTCGTGGACGAGCTTGACCTCGGCCAGCTCCATCTTGCCGCCGTCCTCGCCGCTCACCGATCCGCGCAACCCGGCGGTGTTGACCTGCGCGTGGGCGGCGCGAGAGCCGCCGACGACGACGGCGATTGCCAGCAGGATGCCGACGGAGAACGAGCGCTTCACGCTCGCGTGTCTGTCCATCATGAAACGCCTCCAGGCGACGGGGGGGCCGCCACTCTAGCCCAGAGGCCCTCGCCTCTGAACGCCGCGCGTCCCCGAAATGCGGGGAACCGCGCGCGACCTGGGGCCTGCGTCTCGCCGCGATGCGGCAGACGCCGGCACGCTCGTAACTATGGAGGCGGCAAGGGCCCGTAGCGGAGCGCGGCGCGGACCGCGTAGTGGTCCGACCCGTCGCCGATCGGGATCTGGTCCTCGACGGTGGCGTCGAGAACGTCACCTGGCTGTGTCGACAGGATGTAATCGACGCGTCCGCCGCCGGGGCCGCCGGTCGAGTCGGGGTGGGTCAGGGCGCGACCCTCTGGATGAAGGATGCGATAGACATCGACCAGGCCCGAGTCGATGAGGGTGCGGAAGGGCTGGCCTTCCTCGTAGTGATCCCAGTTGTTGAGATCGCCGCCGAGCACGGCCGGATCGTCGCCCCGGGTCGACTGGATGTAGGCGGCGGCGGCGACGGCGTACTCGAGCTGACGCGCCTCGTCACAGCGGTCCTCGTCGCTGCGGTACGGGTAACACCAGTGCGTGGAGTAGAAGTTGAGCGGCTCGCCGGTATCGCGCGAGGTGAAATGACCCCACACGACCTTGCGGGCGCCCCAGCCGTCGTCGTCGAACCCGAGCTCGACGGAGCCGTGGTCCTCGAGGAGCCAGGCGTCGGCGTCGTAGAGGACGGCGATGCCGGCGTGAGGCGGCTCGGTCAGCTGGTAGCGATCCGGCAGCAGCGCGCCGAGGGCGTCCGGCTGGCTCAGCTCCTGGTAGGCGACGAAGTCGGGCGCGCGCCGGGTGATGTGCTCGGCGATGGTGTGCCCGCGGGCGCTGTCGCCCTGCTGCTGGACGTTGTAGGTCATGAAGACCACGGCGCCGTCGCTCCGATCCCGATCGACGGTGGGGTCGAGGTTGTCGCCGCACGCGGCGACCGCCGGGCCCAGGATCGAGAGGAGGATCAGGGCCGCCCGGAGCGGCGACCACGCGCGGCGGCTCATCCATGGAGTCTGGCCAGGACCGCCGCCGGACGCCAGCCCTGCGCTCCTCAGTAGACCCGGATCTCGCCGCGGTCGACTCGCTCGAGCAGCCGGGCCACGCGGTCGCGGACCCCCTCGATCTCGTCGGCGGTCAGGCCGACCCGGAGGCGGCTGTCTTTCCAGTCCATTCCGTCCGATGGCGGCGCGTCGATCGACGGCTCGACCACGACCAGGCCGCGGTCCTTGCGCTCGAGCTCGGCGACCGAGCGGAGTCGATCGACCCGGTCGCCGATCCGGCGCAGGCGCTCGATCCGCGACCGCGGCAGGGCCGGCACGCGGATGCGCGACCAGTCGCTCCGGTCCGGCAGGTTGGCGTTCCGGGCCAGCCCGAGCGACAGGCTGTTGTCCACGCTGTAGACGAACGGCGCCGCCCGGTCGCGCGTGATGAGGAAGTTGCGCGCGTGGCTGTCGGCGTGGGCGATGAGGTAGGTGAACAGGTTCACCGTCGCGATCGAGTCGCGGTAGCCGGTGTTCTTCTCGAACAGCGCGCGGTCGAGCGCGTGAGCGTGCTCGCCGTCGAACCAGCCGGCCTTCTCCGCGTCGCCCAGCGGCTGCACGTCCTCCAGCCAGTACGACAGGATGCCGTACACGCACCGCGTCTCGGGGAAGGTCGGCTTCGCCTTGCGGTCGACCGCCGCGCGGTACTCGTCCAGCGGAAAGCAGTGCGGCGCGGTGGGCGGCGCGACGTACTCGTCCGGCTCCAGGAACAGCTTCTGGACCGCGTACGCGGCCAGCTCGCGGCGCGGGCTGTTGCGCGAGGTCGTGGTCGAGTGCGCGCGCCACTTGGCGCGGAAGACCGCGTGCGGCTCGTCGGCGAGGCGCAGGGTGAGCACGCGAGCGCCCTGGACGCCGGCCGGGGTGGGAGTCGATCGGAGGATCTCGATGTCGGATCGCTCGAGCCACTTCTCGACCTCGGCCGCCGAACGGCACGCGTCGGTCGGTCCCGACCGGCACAGCCGGGCTGGCTCGGTGAGCCCATCCTTGCCGGTCCTCTGCGAATGGCACGACCCGGAGCACGCGCAGACCAGCCCGATCAGGGCGGACGCGGCGGCGACTGCGATCCGGTTCCACGGCACGAGGGGGGGTTCCACAATAGGCCCGGCGCGCCGGTCGATTGCCATCAACCAGCGGGGGTTTCGGCGGGCACGGCGCAGCCGTCATGCCGCCACAGGATCGGCCTTGTCGCCGCCGGGCCCGGGGCAGGCGCCGAAGGCTGAAAAACTGGCCTCGGCGAGGGTGCGGGCTGTGGCTGGCAGCCGGGGCCACGATTCGCCTCACGGTCACGTTCGCGATGGAAGGTCGACACCGGACGTGACTACAGTCCGGGAGTTGCCGCGCTGATGCGGTCGGTGAGGTACCCGATGCCCCGACGCTCTTTCTCTGCCTGCTCCTGTCTTCTGGCTGGCTGGTCGTTCCTGGGCGGGTGCGCGGCGGGCGGTGACGGGGTGGACGGGGAGCACGCCGACGGCCTGGCCGGGACGACCGAGGTGTCGGCGCGCGGCGCCGACGACACGCTGGACATCGCGAACTGGAACGTCGAGTGGCTGGGCAGCACCGCGTTCGGTCCCGATGACGAGGCGCTCCAGCTGGTCAACGTCGAGGACGTGATCGGCGGGACCGACTTCGACATCTGGAGCCTGGAGGAGGTGGTCAGCCGGGATGCGTTCGACACCCTCATGGAGTCGCTGACCGGCTACACGGGGATCCTGGCCAACGACCCGATGGTCGAGGGCGGCTCCGGGTCCTACTCGGCCAGCGAGCAGAAGCCGGCCCTGGTCTTCAAGTCCGACGTCGGCTCGCTGATCTCGGCCCGGATCATCCTGTCCGACAAGGCCTTCGAGTTCGGCAGCCGCCCGCCCCTCGAGGTGCGCCTGTCGGTGTCGCTCGGCGGGGTCACCCAGGAGCGGGTCTTCATCCTCCTCCACATGAAGGCGTTCGGCGACGCGGAGAGCCGCCAGCGTCGGGCCGACGCCGCGGTGGCGCTCAAGGGCTTCCTCGACGAGACCTATCCGTCCGAGAAGGTGATCGTGCTGGGCGACTGGAACGACGACCTCGACGCGTCGGGCACCAGGCCGAGCCCGTTCGCCAACTTCGTCGGGGACCCGGCCCACTACACGTTCCCCACCCGCCGGCTCACCGACGACGGCGTCGGGACCACCTGTAGCTCGACCAACACGATCGACCACCAGATGGTCACCAACGAGCTGGCCGCGGACGACGAGACCGGGTCGGTGGAGGCCTACGAGCTGGAGGACCAGGTCGCCGGCTACTGCGACAACACCAGCGATCACTTTCCGGTCCTGGTCCGCTACGCGCTCGACGGGGCCAGCACCGGCGGGTCGGTCGCCATCAACGAGATCCTGGCCAACGAGCCGGGCGCCGACACCGGCGGCGAGTTCGTCGAGGTGGTCAACGGCGGCGCCAGCGAGGTGGACCTGTCCGGCTGGGAGATCCGCGACACCACCGACGTGCGGCACACCTTCGACGCCGGGACGTCGCTGGCGGCCGGCAAGGCGATCGTGGTGTTCGCCGGCGAGGACGCGATCCCGGCCGGGCTCGACGACGCGGTCGCCGCCTCGTCCGGCTCGCTCAGCCTGACCAACGGCGGCGAGTCGGTCTCGCTGCGCGACGGGTCCGGGGCGGTGGTCGATTCGTTCCGCTACACGAGCGCGCTCGGCGCGGCCGACGGCGTGTCGATGAACCGCAGCCCGGACGGCAGCGAGGGCAGCTTCGTCCTCCACTCGACGCTGTCGTCGCTGGACGCGAGCCCCGGGCTCCGCAGCTCCGGTTCGGGGTTCTGACCCGGGCGCAGGTCGCGATCAGACCGCGCGCAGCATGATGTCCGACAGGACCTCGCTGAACGCGGCCGGATCCGGCAGCTGACCGGAGTCGGCCAGGTGGGCCTGGCCGAGCAGGAGCCGGGCGTACGACGACAGCCTGGGGTCGGCCTTGTTCTCGCGGAACAGCGCCTGCAGCCTGGCGACCAGCGGGTGGCCCGGGTTGAGCTCGAGGACCGGGCGCACCTCGGGCGGCTTGTGGCCGAGCTGGCCGAGCATCCGCTGCATGCGCGGGCTCATGTCGTGCTCGTCGGTGACCAGGCAGACCGGCGACGAGGTGAGCCGGGTGGACAGGCGCACCTCCTTGACCTGGTCTTGTAGATGGACCCGGAAGCAGGCCAGGAGGTCGCCGTACTCGCGCTGCTTCTCCTCGAGCGCCTCGCTGGCGCTCCTTCGCTCCTCGTCGGAGCCGAGCTTGACCTCGCCGCGCGCGATCGACTGGAGCGGCCGGTCCTTGAACCGCGGCGCGCGCTCGAGCCAGAGCTCGTCGACCGGGTCGGAGAACAGCAGCACCTCGTAGCCCCGGGCGCGGAACGCCTCGAGGAGCGGCGAGCGGGCCAGTGACTCGGCCGAGCTGCCGGTCAGGAAGTAGATGCTCTCCTGCCCCTCCGGCATGCGGGCGACGTACTCGTCGAGCGAGGTCGGCACGGTGGCGTGCGCGGTCGACCCGGCCAGGACCAGCTCGAGCAGCTTGTCGCGGTCCTGCCCGTCGCTGGCCAGGAGGCCCTCCTTGAGCACCGGGCCGAGCTCGGCCCAGAAGCCGCGGTACTCCTCGGGGCTCTCTCGCTTCATCTCGTCGAGGGTGGCGAGCACCTTCTTGACCAGCTGCTTCCTGATGAGCTGGATCTGCCGGTCCTTCTGGAGGATCTCGCGCGAGACGTTGAGCGACAGGTCGTGCGCGTCGACCACCCCCTTCATGAAGCGGAGGTGGGTGGGCATGAGGTCCCGGCACTCGTCCATGACGAAGACCCGCTTCACGTAGAGCTGCACCCCGCGCTTCATCTCGGCGCTGTACAGGTCGAACGGGGCGCGGGCGGGGATGTAGAGCAGCGCGTACGCCTCGATGGTCCCCTCCATCCTGACCGGGATGGTGCGGAGCGGGTCGGTCCAGTCGTGCGAGATGTGGCGGTAGAACTCGCGGTACTCGGCCTCGGTGACCTCCGATCGGGGGCGATCCCAGATCGCCTTCATCGAGTTCAGGGTCTCGTCCTCGAGCACCGCGCCGGCCGCGTCGGCCGCGCTCCGCCACGTCTGCATGCGGATCGGGTACGCCACGAAGTCGGAGTAGCGCTTGATGATCTCCTTGATGACGTGCTCGTCCGTGTAGTCGCGGACGCCCTGCTCGGCGTCCACCGGCTTCAAGTGGAGCGTGACCGTGGTGCCGGGCTCGTCGCGCTCGGCCTCGCCGATCGAGTACGAGCCGCCGCCGGCCGACTCCCAGCGGGTGGCCGCGGCCTCGCCGGCGCGGCGGGTGACCAGCTCGACCCGGTCCGCCACCATGAACGACGAGTAGAAGCCGACCCCGAACTGCCCGATCAGCTCGGGCGGCGCCTCCTGCTTCTGGCTGGCCTGCTGGGCGGCGCGGAGCGCGGACAGGAACTCCTTGGTTCCGGACCGCGCGATGGTCCCGATGTTCCTGGTGACCTCGTCGCGCGTCATCCCGATGCCGTTGTCGACGACCGCCAGGGTGCGCCGCTCGCGATCGATCTCGATCCGGATGTGGAGCTCGCCGCTCGCGGCCAGGTCGGCCCGGGTGAGCTGCTCGAAGCGGCGCTTGTCGAGCGCGTCGGACGCGTTCGAGACCACCTCGCGCAGGAAGATGTCCTTGTTGGAGTAGAGCGAGTGGACCATGAGGTCGAGCAGCTGCTCGACCTCGGCCTGGAACTGGTGGTGCTCGACGTTCTGGCTCATCGTTCAGGCGCGCCTGTAGACACCGGTCATGAAGGTCTGCCAGGTCGCCCCGCCGTCGAACGAGTTCTCCAGCCTGAACTCGTAGGCGTCGGGTCCCTTGAACTCGTACGTGTACCGGCCGAGGTTGTGGGGCGACTGCGAGGTGAGCTGGAGGGTGTTCTCGGACCAGGTGCCCCACGACGGCTCGCGCGGGACGCTGCCCATCGAATCGACCCAGTACCAGGCGAACTGCTTCTTCTCGGCGTCGTAGCCGAAGATGCCGTGGCCGCGGAAGCTGACCGCGCCGTCGGTCTCCTGGCGGTAGTCCTGGCTGACGAAGAAGCCGTCGCACTCGACCCGGCCGGTGTAGTGGCCGACCGCGGCCCCGCCAGCGCCCCACGGGGACGGCGCCATGGTCTCCTCGCCGATCCAGGTCCCGGCCAGCGCGTGCAGCTTCTTGTGTTCGTCGGTGACGGTCGGCATGTGGTCCATGGGCGGATCTTTGTCCTTCGGGGGAGAGTGTCAAGCCGATCACGGGCACACTGATCGGCGATGCGAGCTCCATGGATCGGCGCGCTCCTGATCCAGATCGCGTGCAGCCCGGCCGGGGGGCCGGCGGGTCGCTCCGCGCGCGAGGGGCGCGAGGCGCGCCAGCGCACCGATCGCGTCGCGATGGCGGCGCAGGTCCGGGCCGAGCTGGCTCACGCGTGGGGCGGATACCGGCGCCACGCCTGGGGCCACGACGACCTGAAGCCGCTCAGCCGGGGAGCGCACGACTGGTACGGCCAGCCGCTGCTGATGACCGCGGTCGACACCCTCGACACGCTCATCATCGCGGGGCTCACCGACGAGGCGGCCGAGGCGCGCGAGTACGTCGCGCAGCACCTCTCGTTCGACGTCGACGTCTCGGTCCAGGTGTTCGAGGTGACCATCCGCCTGGTCGGGGGCCTCCTGTCCGCCCACCAGCTGACCGGTGACCCCCGCCTGCTCGCCCTGGCCGACGACCTCGGCCAGCGCCTCCTGCCCGCGTTCCGCTCGCCGACCGGGATGCCGTACCGGTTCGTCAACCTGCGCACCGGCGCCACCCGCGACCCGGAGAGCAACCCGGCCGAGATCGGCACGCTGATGCTCGAATTCGGCACCCTGGCGAAGCTGACCGGCAAGCCGGTCTACTACGACACCGCCAAGAAGGCGGTGGTCGAGCTCTACCGGCGCCGCTCGCGGATCGGGCTGGTCGGCGAGGTGATCGACGTCGACTCCGGCCGCTGGCTGCGCAAGAGCAGCCACGTGGGCGCGCGCATCGACTCGTACTACGAATATCTGGTGAAGTCGTGGCTCCTCTTCGGCGACCTGGACTTCCAGCGGATGTGGGTGGCGAGCGAGCAGGTGCTCCAGCACTACATCGCCGACGAGACCGGCCCGGCGCTGTGGTACGGCGCGGTCGACATGGAGAGCGGGCGTCGCACCGCGACCGAGTCGGGCGCGCTGGAGGCGTTCCTGCCGGCGGTGCTCGCGCTGGCCGGCGACCTCGAGCACGCCCGCCGGCTGCAGGAGTCGAGCTTCCAGATGTGGACCCGGTTCGGCCTCATCCCGGACGGGTTCGACTACCGGTCGGGCCGGGTGACCGCGGCGAGCTATCCGCTCCGGCCCGAGATCATCGAGTCGGCGTACTACCTGCGCCGCATGACCGGTGACCAGCGCTACCTCGAGATGGGGCGGCGGTTCCTCCACGACCTGGTCGCGTGCTGCCGCACCGACGCCGGCTACGCGGCGCTCGACGACGTCCGCACCCGCAAGCAGGCCGACTCGATGCCGAGCTTCTTCACCGCCGAGACGCTGAAGTACCTCTATCTCCTGTTCGCGCCGGACGACGCGCTCGACCTGCGCGCGATCGTCTTCAACACCGAGGCGCACCCGCTGCGCCGGACCTGGTAGGCGCGGCCTACCGGGCCGGGCTCAGAACCACAGCTCGGCCCCGGCAAAGGCGGGGACCGTGGTGCCGCGCTCGGAGCCGGCGTAGCTGACCCAGGCCTCGGCGCGGAGCGAGAGGCGCTCGTGGGCGCGGATGCGCAGGCCGAGGCCGCCGGCGCCCGCGGCGAAGGTCTCGGTCTCGTCGCCGTCCTTGAAGGAGATGGGCGCGGCGGCCACGACGTGGAGCGAGACCGCGTCGCCGAACAGGCGAACCCGCACCTCCGGCACCGCGCTGAACGCGACGAAGATCGCCTCGACGCCGATCGAGACCCGGTCGGCGAAGGTGTAGGACAGCCCCAGGGCGGGCGCGCCGGTGGAGTCGACCTCGCGCGCGTTGGTCGCGAACGACGCGCTGATGGCGAAGCGGCGCGGGAGGGCCGGCTCCGGCGTGACCGTCGCCGACACCGCCGGGTCCGGGTCCGGGGCCGGGGCCGCGGTGGTCGGGGTCGCGGCGGCGACCCGCGGCTCCTCCGGGAGCTTTTGCAGCGACAGGGCGACGGCCAGGGTGTCGCCGGCCGCGACGCGCACCGCGCGCTCGGCGGGCGAGTAGCCGGACAGCGTCGCGCTGACCACGTGATCGCCGGGGCCGAGCACGAGCGGCTGATCGAGCGGCGCGGCGCCGACCTCGCGCCCGTCGACCGCGACCACCGCGCCGTCCGGCTGGGTGGTGACCTCGATCTTGGCGACCAGGCGGAGGACCTCGTCCAGCTCGCGCCGGCCGCGGGCGAGCTGGCGCGGGCGCACCACGCCCTTCCCCTCGGTCAGGAAGCGGTTGTAGAACTCGACCGCCTGGGAGTACTGCGACAGGGCGCGGTGGGCGGCGGCCAGGTTGTAGAGGACCAGCGGGTGCGACTCGAGCGCGTAGGCCTGCTCGAACTCGGCCAGCGCCTCGCTGTACTTGCCCTCGTCGAACAGGCGGACGCCGGTCTTGAAGTGACGGTCGGCCTCGCGCTTGGCGCCGGTCGGCCGGTCGGCGATCGCCGGGCGCGGGGCGACGGTGACCGCGGCGGTGGCGGCGGTCGTCACCGCGGACGCGAGGCAGAGGATGCGGATCACTGACTTCATGGATGGCTCATCGCTCGTAGGGGCTGTCCTTGATGATCCGCTCGCCGCGCTCGCGCTCGCGGTCGCCGCGCCGGCGCCCGTCGCCGCGGCGGCCGCGCGGCCGCTTGGTCGGCGCCGCGGCCTTCTCGAGGGTGACCTCGACGGTGCGGCTGTCGGCCAGCGAGACCCGGCGGGTCTTGCTCTGGTAGCCGACGCGGCTGACCACGACCTCCACCTCGCGATCGGCGCGCGGCGCGGCCAGCTCGGCCCCCGCGAGCGGCTCGCCGTCGACGGTGATGGCCGCGTCGGTCGGCTCGACCTCGAAGCGGAGCACGACCCGCGCGGGCTCATCCGTCGGGCTGGCGGGGGCCGGGGCCTGCGGGACCGCGGCGGCCGGCGGCTGGACCGCGGGTGAGGCCGCGGTCGGCGCGGGAGGCACCGGCGCGGGAGGCACCGGCGCGGGAGACGCGGCCGGCGACGGCGCGGCCGGCAAAGGCGCGGTCCCCTGCGATTCCCCGCCGTCGCCGCGCGCGAGCAGGAGCGCAGTCGCCGCGCCCGCCGCCACCACCGGGATCGCGATCACGGCGAGGAGCCAGCGCCGGCGCCGCGGCGGGCGATCCGGCGTGGTCGCCATCGCCATCTCGACCCCGCCGCTGGGCGACGGGCGCCACTCGCCGGCCGGGGTCACCGTCGGGGCGTAGTCGAGCTTTTTCCAGCCCTTGAACGGGTCGGTCATCAGCGGCACCCGCTGCGACGTGCCGTTCCCGCCGATCGAGTACGGCTCCAGCGCGGCCGCGAACCGGTCGGCCGAGCCGAACCGGGCCTCCGGCTCGAGCGCCATGGCGCGGTGGACGATCTGCTCGAGGTCGACCGGCACCCCGCCCAGCCGCGACGACAGCGGCTCGTACTCGCCGGCCAGCACCTTGTAGATGATCGTGTTGTAGTTGCCGGCCGAGAACGGCACCACGCCGGCCAGCATCTCGTAGAGGATGACGCCGATGGCGTAGACATCGACCGCGCCGCCGACGTCGCTGCGCCCGGCCGCCTGCTCCGGCGCCATGTAGTAGGGCGTGCCCATGACCTGGCCGGTCGCGGTCAGCCGACCGTCCGGCCCGTCGCTGCGCCCCTCGACCACGCGCGAGATGCCGAAGTCGAGGATCTTGATCGACTCACCGCGCGTCCCGCGCACCAGGAACACGTTCTCCGGCTTGAGGTCGCGGTGGATGATGCCGGCCTGGTGGGCGGCGGCGATGGCGGCCAGGATCTCGCGCGCGATGGTGCAGGCCAGCCCGATCGGCAGCGCGCCGTGATCGCGCAGGCGGTCGCGCAGGGTCTGCCCGGTCAGATACTCCATGACCAGGAACGGCGACCCGTCCAGCGCGGTGCCGAGGTCGCTGACGTTGACGATGTTCTCGTGGCCGATCCGCGACGCCGACACCGCCTCGCGCTGGAACCGCTCGATCATGTCGGGCATGTCGGTCAGCTCGCGCCGCAGGACCTTGATCGCCACCTGCTTCTGCAGCTTGGTGTGGGTGCCCACGTAGACGGCCCCCATCCCACCGACCTCGATGAGCTCGTCGAGGCGGTACTTCTCGTCGAGCATCGTGTTGGGCGGAAACGGCGCCCCAGCCTTTGCATCCGCCAGCACCCGCGCGCGAGCTTACCAGAAACGCTGCCGCAGTCGGACCGCTTCGTGGCAATCTGCCCGGTCTATGCAGACTCGCGTGCTGTCCTTGGCCGTATGCACCGCCGCGCTCGCCCTCGCAGCCGGGTGCAATCAATCGCTGTTCGACTCGAATCCAGGCGACGACGACCACCGCGACGCGAGCGCCGGAAGCGACGACGGCGATGCCGACGGCAGCGACGATGACAGCGGCGGAGACGCCGACGCGGGGGTCCCCGAGCCCGACGCGGCCCCGGTCGCGGTCTGCCCGGCGCCCTGCTCCGGCGACGCCTTTGACGAGTTTGCGACCATCCAGGGCGATCGCTGGAACTACCTCGCCGACGTCGGCGCCACCAACGGCATCGCGTACGAGCCGATGACCTACCGCGACTTCGGCGGCCTGCAGGCGTGGGCGGCGGACAGCGAGGTGGGACCGGCGATCGCGACCTGCGGGGGCGAGAACGCCGACGACCCGGCGTGCGCCGGGCTGGATGGCTTCGTGCTCATGATCCCTGGCGGCCCCGGCGGCGATCGCGCGTCCCTCTCCTTCCGCGTGCCGGAGACGGCGGGCTATCGCCTGAGCGGCGCCATGCGGGTCGCCAGCGGCGGGGCGGTCGACGTGCCGGTGACGCTGATCGTCAGCCGCGTGGGCCGTCACGACGCCATCTCGGTGCGGACGCCCCGCACCTCCGAGGACGAGGTCGCGCTCGACGCGGTCTTTCCCGGCATCCAGGGCGAGGAGATCCTCGTGACCGTCGGCTCCGACGAGGAGCTCCCGCCGATCGGGTTGCGCGTCTTCTTCACCCGCATCGACGAGGGCGAAGACGCGTTCCCGACCCGCTGCCAGGTGGCGGTTCGCTTCGACGAGGGCGCGCCGCTCGAGGATGACTGCCGCGGGGCGATGGTCGAGAACCTGAACGACGACATCGGACCGGCCGGGACCAGCGTCCCCGGCCCGGGCCCGAGCGAGCGCCTGGGCCAGGGCCGCGTGCTCAGCGAAGGACAGTACCTCGCGGTCGGCAACTCGCCGCTCGACTACAGCGGCGACTTCACCATCCAGTTCTGGGCCCAGACGTTCCCGCCGAACTTCACGGCGACCGCCTACGCCGACTGGAACGACGCGGTCCGCGGCGGCGTCGCGATGTCGATCGACTACGACGACAACAGGATCGTGTACGTCTGCCGCATGGAGAACGGCTCCGTGGCCGGCGACGACGATTGCGTCCAGGCGATGCGCCCCAGTGACGCCGAATGGCACTTCTGGCGCGCGGTCCGATCGAAGACGAGCAGCACCTTCACGCTGTGCATCGACGGCCAGGAGATCGTGCGGATCCCGGTCCCGGCCGGCGCCGACCTGACCAGCGACGAGCCGCCCCGGCTCGGGCGCAACGTGGTCTACAACCCGGCCTACTTCAACGGATCGCTCGACGAGGTGCGTGTCTTCTCCGAGGCGCTGCCCTGCACGACCAACTGACGCCCAGCGCTCACGATCGGCGCGCGCGGATCACCGCGCTGATCGTGCTCGAGATCTTCCTGATCTTCTTCCAGGCCTTCATGGTCGCGCCGCTCCTCCCGCGCCTGTCGGCGCTGTTCGCGGCGCCGGTCGACCGCATGAGCCTGTTGATCCCGGCGTACACGCTGCCGTACGGGTGCGTCTGTCTCGCGATCGGGCCGGTCGCCGATCGCCACGGGCGCGCGCGCGTCCTCGGCTGGCTGGTCGCCGTCGGGGTGGCGCTGCCGGCGCTGACCGCGACCGCGGCCTCGCTCCCCTCGCTCCTGGCCTGGCGCGTGATCGCCGGCGTCACCCTCGGTGGCGTCACACCGATCGGGCTCGCGCTGATCGCGAGCCTGTTCCCGTACGCCGAGCGCGGCCGGCCGGTCGGCTGGGTGTTCGGCGCGATCGCCGGCGGGATGGCCCTCGGCGCGACCCTGGGGCCCTGGCTCGAGCCGGCGATCGGCTGGCGGGGCACCTTCGTGCTGGTGAGCGCCGCGAACCTGGCCGTGGCGGTGCCGATGTGGCGCACGCTGCGCGCGCTGCCACCGCCGGCCGATGCGCCGCCGGCGCTGGGCGCGCGGGCGGTGATTCGCTCGTACGTCGCGCTGATCGGGAGCCAGCGCGGGCGCATCGTGTTCGGCTACATCTTCCTCAACGGCGCGTTTCACTCCGGGGTGTTCTCGTGGCTCGGCGTGTACTTCCACGAGCGCTACCAGCTCGAGCCGCGCCAGCTCGGCTACGCGCTGCTCGGCTACGGCATCCCCGGGTTCCTGCTCGGGCCGGTGGTTGGCCGGCTGGCCGATCGCTTCGGTCGCCGGTGGCTGATCCGGGGCGGGCTGACCCTCGCCGGAGCCTGCGCGCTGACCCTGGCCGCGCCGCTTCCGGTGGTCGGCGCGACCGTCGCGATCACGGCGCTGTCGCTCGGGATGGACCTCAGTCACCCGCTCTTCTCCGGAATGGTGTCGGCGCTCGATCCGGTGCGCACCGCCCAGGCGATGGCGGTCAGCACGTTCGCCATCTTCATCGGCTTCGGCGCCGGCAGCGTGGTGTTCGGCGCGATCTACGGCGCGATCGGCATGACCGGCGCGCTGGTCCTGTTCGCGATCGTCCAGCTCTCGATCGCGGCCGCCAGCCTGGTGCTGTTCGATCGAACCTGGCGGTAGCGGGGGCTCAGCCGTGCCGGCGAAGCGCGCGCAGCTCGATCAGGATCGGGTGACCGCCGCGGTAGCGGTCGAGCTTCGCGCTGAGCCGGGCCGACTCGGACGACGCGTACCAGCTCGCCTCGGTGGTCACCTCCAGCCCCGCCGCGGTGGCGGCCCGATGAAACTCGGCGGCGTCGTGGCGGTAGCTGGGCAGGCGCAGCTCCTGATCGCCGACCACGAAGTGGGCGCGCCGGCCGGCGTCGTGGTGGTCGGGGTGGAGCTCGTAGATCAACATCTCGCCGCCGGGGCGAAGCGCGGCGGTGGCCGCCGCGATCGCCGGCTCGACCGCGGGCGCGTGCTCGAGCACCAGGCAGAACAGGACCGCGTCGAAGCCGGCGTGCTCGGCCGGCAGCGACGCGACCATGTCCGCCTCGATGAAGCTGGCGCGCGGGTCGGCGGTGCGCGTGCGCGCCTGGGCCAGCATGCCGGCGGATCCGTCGACGCCGACGTAGGACGCGGCACCGGCGGCGAGCAGGACCGGCGCGTTGCGGCCGGTGCCGCAGCCGAGCTCCAGCACGCGCGCACCGGCGAAGCGGCCGAGTCGGCCCGTCAGCGCGTAGGCGGCCATCGCCACCAGCGGGTTGTCGAGCTCGTCGTAGCTCGAGGCCCAGAGGTCGTAGCCGGCGAACACCGGCACATCGGCAGACGGAGATATCGCGCTCATCGCAGTTCCCTTCACGACCTCTTGACCCGGGCCGCCGAGGAGCACTTACCGTCCGCCAGACGTACCTCCTTGTGTGACATGAAGCGCGCGACCGCGCAATGTCACCCCATCGCGCACCGCGCGCACGCCGGCCTCGAGCAACTCGTCGCGGCGCGCGCGCACGCCGGCCAGCGTCGGGTGCGCGACCACGTCCGGCGCGATGCCGCGGGCGTGGATGATGTCGCCGCGCAGGCCGAGCACGCGCATCCCGGTGAAGCGGACTCCGAAGCCGCCCGGCACCGCGAAGACCACCGGATTCCCGTTGGTGCCGCCGGTCGGCTCGCCGACCAGGACCCCGAGGCGGTGGTCGCGGATGATCTGCATCAGCGTCTCGCCGGCGCTGGCGGTGCGCCCGTCGACCAGGAACACGACCGGGGCGCGCACGTGCGGGGCGCGCGGCCGGATGTGCCACCAGGTGCGGTCGTGGCCGGCGGTGCCGGTCGCGCGCACCACCGGGATGTCCAGGAGCGGCGAGCTCACCTCGCGATCGGCCAGGTGCGAGACCACGTCCCACGCCACCGCGGTCGGATAGCCGCGCATGTCGAACACGATCCCGCGCGCCCGGGCCAGGCGCTCGACCAGACCCTTCCAGGTCGCGGCGTCGAGCCCCTCGAGGTCGACGTACATCACCCCGGGCGCCAGCTCGGCGCCGGTCCGCGGGCGCGGCTCGCGCACCTGGTCGGCGATCGCCTCGCGCGACAGGACCGGCAGCACCAGCTCGCGCGCCTGCCCGTCGGCGCCGCGCACCTGCAGCCGGCGCATCGCGCCGATCGGGCCCATCGAGAGGTAGAGCGGCGCCGCGTAGTCGCGCCAGCCATCGGTGGCGGCCGACACCTCGCCGGCGACGCGCGCGTACTCGCGCCCGGCCGGGCTGCCGTCGATCGAGAGCACCGCGCTGCCGATCGGGGCGTCGCGCAGGTACGGATCGGCGCCGCCGGTCACCACCAGCTCGCCGCCGAGCATGCGCAGGCTGAGCGGCACCATGCCGGCGAGCGAGCGGCCCGGGTGGACGACGCGCGCGTGATCGTCGGCCAGGCGGGCCACCAGGTGGGCGAGCGCCGCGCGGGTCTGGTCGGGCGAGGCGGCCCGGCTGGCCTCGTCGAGGGCGGGGCCGAGCTCGCGCGACCAGTCGACCCGCGCCTCGGCGAAGTAGGGATAGAAGTGATCGAGGGTGGTCCACGCCATCACGACCGCGGCGAGCCGGGTGGAGCGGTCCCACACCGACGCGGCGGCGAGCGGCGCGGCGGGCGAGCCGGCCGGGACGGTGCGCCCACCAACGCGGGCCAGCACCAGCGGCATGCGCAGGCGCAGCCCGCTGCCGATGGCGACGTCGATCCAGCGGCCACCGGCGCCGGGTGGCGGCGGCGCGGCGCGGCGGCGCAGCCGGAGGCACCGGCCGGCCGCGCACGGCTCGACCCCGCGGTCGTAGAGCGACCCGGCCAGGGCGATGCCGTCGCCGAGCGCGGTCGCCGGATCGAGCGCGACCGCAGGCCGTCCGTCGCACGCGAAGCGGAGCCCGCTGACCGCGACGGTCCCGTCGCCCGAGCCCTCCAGCCCGACCTGGACCTGGACCGTGTCGGCCGGGACGTCGTGCGCGACCGGGGTGATCGCGCCGGCGCGCATCGGCTCCCCGGCGAGGTCCTCGCCGGTGCCGGGCCGGAGAAAGCGCAGCTGCAGCGCCACCTTCATCCCGGCCAGCTGGTCGGCCCGGGCCGACGCCGTCGCCCGCCGGCAGCCGGCCAGCGCGCGCGGGGGGACCGGCACGTAGACGACCGCGGACGCGTCCGGCTGGTCGACGCCGACGCGGAAGCCGAGGTAGGGGGCGTCGGGGCCGAGCCCGGCGTGGTGCCACCAGGTCAGCACCGGGCCGGTCGGCACCTCGACGGCGGGGGCCGCCTGCCCTTCCCGGTAGACCCGGGCGGTGGGTGCGATCGGCCGGAGGATCTCGCCGAGCACGTCCTCGAGCGGCGCGCCGCCCGCGGCCAGCACCCGCGCCACCGCCGGCGGCGCAAAGGCGTTCCAGTCGAGCGCCGCGCTCTCGTCGGACGGATGGAAGTAGCGGACCAGCCCGAGCAGGCGGGCGAGCGCCGCCAGCTGCTCGCGCTCGGCGGCGGCGAGCGGACGCGGCGCGATCGCGGCGGGGGCCGGCCGGCCGAGCCGCTCGACGGTGACGCGGTCGATCCAGGCCCGCCCCGGGCCGCGCGCGCTGACCTCGATCTCGACCTCGGCGGCGTCGGCGGCCACGTCGAGCGCGGCCCGCCCCTCCGACCAGCGATCGACGCGCTGCTCCGGGGTCTCGGCGACGTCGCCGATGCCGCTGGCGGCGCCGGCCCGCCGCACTCGCACGGTCGCGCGCGCCAAGGCATCGACCGCGCGCAGGCGGGCGGTCAGCTGGATTCGCTGCCCGCGCAGCGCGCTGGCGTCGATCCGGCGGTAAAGGCGCGCGACGCCGGCGCCGGCCGGCGCCAGCTCGGCGCAGGGACGACCCTCGACCACGGCGCTGACCACCGTCGCCGCCACGCCGGGCAGCTCGGCGCTCCATCGGGTGAGCTCGGCGAGGTCGTCGAACGCGGCGCGCACGACCGGCCCGGTCTCGGCCGCGACCGCGGGCGCCGGTGGCCGCGCGATCGCTGGCGCGTCGGCCGCGCAACCGATCGCCGCGCCGACGGCCCACAGGATCGCCGCGAGCGACGCGGCGCCACGGGTCACCAGTCGTCGTTCTTGGTGTTGCAATCGTTCTCGATGCCCGTGGTGCCCGGCTGGTCCTCACGGCGGTGGCCCGCGACGACCCTGCCGAGCTCCACCTGGGTGAGCTGGCGCAGCGTCGTCCGACGGAGGTGGAGGCCGGTCGTGCGCCGATCGGGGGACGAGCTTGGGGGGGACAATTTCTTCATCTCTGCTCCTTGAACCGTTGCGAGGGGAACGACTCGATCGTCTCGGACGCGGTGAGCCTCGGCGCGCGGCCGCGCTCAGCCGCCATCGACGGTGAGGACGGTGTTGCACTCGTTCACGACACCGGTGGTGGTCATCTGGCGCCTGCCAGCGGCGACCACGCCCAGCTCCACCTGGGTGAGCTGGCGCAGCGTCCTCCGGCGGAGGCGAGGCTCCGTGCCGGACGGATGGCCGGGGGAATTCGCGGGGGGTGGTCTCTTCATCGCTCTGCTCCTTGGCTGTTGTGAAGATCGCGCTGGATCGCCGCGATGCTGTGCAGGACGACCACCCCGGCCCCGTCGCTCGAGGCGAAGTACTGGCCATCCGGCGAGAACTGACCGGTGAACGTGTCGGCCTCGTGCGCCTGGGAGAAGCTCCACGCCCGGCTCTCGAGCGAGGAGTACCAGACGGTCCCGTCGTTGCAGGTGATCGCGAGCAGACCACCCACCGGCGAGAAGGCGACGTAGCGGGCGCGCAGCGACACCTCGTCCCACGGGGCCGCTCGCCCGCCGAGCGCGCGGAGGTGGACGCGGCCGTCCTCGGACGCCACCGCCAGGAGCGACGCATCCGGCGAGAACGCGATGTGCCGGATCGGGCCGGACGCCTTCATGACGGTGCGAGGCTCGCCGCTCGCGTCGAAGACGCGCACGGTCCCGTCGGCCGAGCCGGTCGCGAAGAGCTGCCCGCCCGGCGACGCCCTCAGCATCGTGATCGGCTGGCCGTCGGCGGCCAGCTGGCGGGCGTCGCCGCGCTCGGAGACGAGGTAGATCTGGCCGGCCGCGCTGGTGACGACGATCGAGCGGGTGGCGCGCAGGAGCTCGAGCGACACAAACGACTGGCGGATGCGGAACAGCTCGCGCGGCCGCCCGTCCGCTCCCCAGGCCAGGAGCCGACCGTCCACCCCGGCGGTGAACAGGGTGCTCGCGTCCATGTAGTCGCCGTCCTTGACCAGCCCGCGGTGGCCGGTCATCACCCGGCGGACCGCGCGCTCGCGCAGCCCCCAGACCCGCACGGTGCCGTCGTAGCCCCAGGTGGCGAACTCGTCGCTGGAGGGCGAGAACGCGATCCCGTAGACGATGTCGGTGTGGCCGCGCAGCTCGGTCACCTGGCCGAGGGTGCGGTCGAGCAGGCGAACGATGCCCTCGGCACCGTCGGCCACCACGAAGCGGCTGTCGGGCGAGAAGGCGGCGTGGAAGATCGACTTGGAGCCGCGCATCACCACGCGGCGGCCGGTACCCGGCAGATCCCATACCCGGATGACGCCGTTCATGTCGGCGCTGATGAGCGGCGCCGCCTCGTCGCCCGGCGCGGCCAGCATGCTGATCGGCGCGGTGTGGCCGACGTAGCGGGTCATCATCGCGGCGTCGAGGTCGTAGACGTACACCGTGGCCGACTCGCCGGCCGCGCACACGAAGCGACCGTCGGGGCTGGTGGCGAGGGTGAAGGCCGCCCGCTGGGTCGAGAAGCTGACCACCAGCGCCCCGGAGCGCGCGTCGATCGCGCCGGCGGTGCCGTCCTGGCAGGCGAACGCGACCAGCGGGCGGCGCGGCACGAACTCGACCGCGTTGACCATCCCCTTGCACGCCGGCGCCACCGCGATGGGGGTCATCGAGTCGAGCATGAGGACGTGGACGAAGCCGTCGTCGGAGCCGACCGCGACGCGATCGCTGGCGACCGCGAGCGCGTCGCTCGTCGCCAGGCGGTAGACGCCGCGTGCGTCCGGGGCCGAGAGATCGACCCGCTCGACCGAGTCGGGTGTCAGCACCACGAACGAGTCGGAGTCGGCGAAGCGCAGCAGGCGCCCGCCCGGCACCGGGGCCAGATCGACGCTGTCCCGGGCTCCGACGGTCTCGACCGCCAGCGCGCCGGACTGCCCCAGCAGCGCGACCCGCGCCCCGTCCGCCGACAGCGAGACCGCCTCCACCGCCATCTCGGGCCGGCGCCGCTCGGCCGCGCCGGTGTCGAGGTGCCGGATCATGACGCCGCCCATGTGGTGGCCATAGGCCAGCACATGCGCCGCCGGTGCGTAGGCCATCAACCCCGAGCCGCCGCGGCTGAAGTCGCTGGCCACGACGCGCGAGCCGCTGGCGGTGGTGCTGACCACCCGCTGGTCCTCCGCCACCGAGATGATCGCCCCGCCGCTGGCGCCCAGGAAGTGGATGGTGTCGATGTGCGGGGCCGCGATCAGGCGGGCCACGCCCAGCCCGCGCGCCTCGGCGCGCAGGAAGTCGCGGGTGAACACGCTGGGGCCGCTGTATCGATCGAGCAGCGCGGCCGATCCGGTCGGGTCGGATCGGAGCAGCAGCTCGGCGTGCTTGAGGGCGAGGTCGTCGAGCGCGCGCTCGGCTCGCTCGCGCTGGCGGCTGCTCCTCACCGCCCCGACCAGCGACGCGATGACGACGAGCACGACCGCGAGCAGGAGCGCGCTGACCACCGCGCGGTGGCGGACGAAGCCGAGCGCGGCGCGCGCGAACACCGAGTAGCGGCGCGCGCGGACCGGCTGGCGACGGATGTAGCGGCGCAGATCCTCGGCGAACTCGCGCGCGCTCGGGTAGCGGTCGTCCGGCTCCGGGGCCATCGCCCGCATCGCGATCGCGGTCAGGTCGCGCGGCAGCGCCCCACGCAGCGGGAGGACGTGGTTCGGGTCGAGGCCCTCCATGGTCGTGCCGCGCGGCGGGGTGCCCGACAGGACGTGGTAGAGGATGCCGCCCAGCGCGAAGATGTCGGACCGCTCGTCGGACTGCCCGACGAACTGCTCCGGCGGCATGAAGGCCGGCGTCCCGAGCGGCCCGCCCGGAAAGGTGACGCCGACCGGGCACGAGATGCGGAACGGGCCATCCGGCATGATCTCGTCGGTGACGGCGTCGCGATCGAGCGACTTGGCCAGGCCCCAGTCCACCACCACGGTCTCGCCGAAGTCGCCGACCAGGACGTTCGACGGCTTGAGGTCGCGGTGGACGATCCGGTTCTCGTGGGCGTAGGCGATCGCGTCGGCCACCGCGATGACGTTGGGGACCAGGGCCAGCCGGTCGCCGAGGCAGGTCACCGCCTTGATCGCCTCGTCCAGCGATCGACCGGCGACCAGCTTCATCGAGTAGAACGGGGTGCCGTCCGGCCAGCGCCCGGCCTCGTGGATCGGGACGATGCCCGGGTGCTCGAGGCGCGCGGTGATGAGCGCCTCGCGGAAGAAGCGAAGCTCGGCGGTGTGGCCGGGCGCGAGCAGCTCCTTGATCGCGACGTCGCGCTCGAGCTCGCAGTCGCGCGCGCGCACCACCCGGCCCAGGCCGCCGCGGCCGTGCTCGCCGAGGAACTGGTAGCGCTGGCGATCGCGGAGCTGGAGCGGGCCGAGCACCCGCGGCTGGTCGGGCGCCGGATCGGCCGCGGGACGCAAGCGCGGCGCTGCATGCCAGTCGGACGGCGCGGTCCAGGTCGGGTCGTTGCCGGGGCCGACTGGCGTCCGCGGATCAGCCACCAGCGTGCCGACGTCGGAGCGGTCGAGGGGATCGGCGGCGTCGAAGCTGTCGCCGGCGGAGTCGAAGCTGTCGCCGGCGGAGTCGGGGAAGTCGGAGAGGTCGGCGCGGTCGAGGACGACGGAGCCGTCGCTGACCTCCTCCACCAACCGACCTACCCCGCGCCGCACCATCGCCGACCAGAATACGCGACTCGCGCGAGGCGACTAGAGTGCTTTGTATGAAAGAGCGAGTTTCATGCACTGCGGATCAGCACAGCAAGTGGAGTGCCGACGCGACGGTGCAGTGAGCCATTTCTCCCTCGCTGTCGACGGGTCGTCCACAGCGCGATGTACCGGTACGGTACCTGTGTTCCCGTGCGCGGCAGATCGAGGGCTTCAGTCGCTCGCGCGCTCGACCGCGCGGTGTTCCGTGGAACAGTCGACCGAGTGGACCCGGAGTCGACAGCCCGTCGCGCCGAACTGTGGGCTCCGTTGCAGCGAAAACAGCGGGTAGCCGCCCGTCCCCGCGCCGCGGCGAGATCGCGCGATCGGCGCGCGAGATAGAGTGGTGGTGGACGGACCGCATGCCGAACCGACCCGCGCACCGCCTCGAGGACCGGTTCTTCCTGCGCGTCGCGCTGCTCTCGCGCGACCGGATCGCGCCGCCCGACGAGGAGCGCGCGTGGCCGCCGGCGGCCCGCATCGAGGCGTCGCGCGCGCGCCTGCGCGCGCTGGTCGACGATCCGCTCGTGCGTGAGGCCATTTTTCTGGCCTCAGCGGGGCTCGCGTCGGAGATCGAGCGCTGGCGCGAAGCACCGGGCTCGCCGCGCGGTCGGCGGATCGAGCGCGCGCTGGTCGGCTACGTCACCCGCATGGCGACGCGGGCGACCCCGTTCGGCGCCTTCGCCGGGGTCGGGGTCGGGCGGATCGGCGGTCGCGGCGGCGGCTCCACCTCGATCGCGGTCGGGGCGGCGGCGGAGCATCGCCGGCGCACTCGCCTCGGCGGCGCGATGCTGTGGCAGATCGTCGGCCGGCTGGAGGAGAGCGCCGCGGCGCGCCCGCGGCTGCGCTACCACCCGAACAGCAGCGTCTTCCGCGTCGCCGGGTCGGTGCGCTACACCGAGGCGCGCCCGGGGCCGGACGGCGCCATCCAGTACCAGATGGTCTCGGTGGAAGACACGCCGCTGGTGGCGGCGGCGCTCGATCGCGCGCGCGGCGGGCGCCGGCTGGACCATCTGGCGCGCGACCTGGTCGGGCTCGGCCACGCGACCGAGGAGGAGCTCGGCCGGTTCGTCGGTGACCTGGTCGACGCCCAGCTGCTCCGCTCCGAGCTGTCGCTGGCGCTGACCGGCGCGGGCGGTCTCGCCGAGCTGGAGCGCGCGCTGATCGCGGGCGGGCTGGCCGACGCCGCCGGGTCGATCGCGGCGATCGCGGAGGACCTGGCCGCGATCGACGCCGCCGGGCTCGGCGCCTCCCCCGCTCGCTACGCCGCCGCGCGCTCCCGGATCGACCCGCTGATCGGCGGCGGCGCGGCCAGCGGTCGCGCGGGCAACTGGCTCCACGTCGATGTCGGCGCGCGGGTGACCGGGCTGCTCGGACGCGAGGACGCCGACGAGATCGCCCGCGCGGTCGAGGTGCTGCGCGCGCTGACCCGGCACCCACCCCATCGCCGGCTGGACGAGCTCCGCCGCGCGTTCGAGGCCCGCTGGGGTGAGGCGGAGGTCCCGCTGCCGATCGCGATCGACGAGGACCTCGGGGTCGGCTACGGCACCCCGACCGCGCCCCAGGGCGGCGCCTCGCCGCTCCTCGCCGGGCTGCCGTTCCGCTCGGCGAAGGAGGCGCCGATCCTGGCCTGGGAGGCGCGCGAGGGCTGGCTGATGGAGCGCTTCGCGCGCGCGATCGCGGCCGGCGAGCGCGAGGTGGTCATCGAGCCGGCCGAGGCGTCCGGCGCGGCGACCACGCGCCCGGCCCGGCTGGCCGACGCCTGCGCGGTGCGCGCCCGCATCGCGGCCAGCGGCGCCATCCTGCTCGAGGAGATCGAGGGCCCGTCGGGCGCTCGCCTGCTCGGGCGGTTCTGCGATGTGGACCCGGAGGTGCTGGCGCTGGTGCGCGACCACCTCGCCGCGGAGGAGGCGCTCGATCCGGACGCGGTCTTCGCCGAGCTGGTCTACCTGGGCGCCGCGCGCGCCGCCGACGTGGTGGCCCGCCCCGCCCTGCGCGACACCGAGATCGTGTACCTCGGGCGCGGCACCGCGCCGGTCCAGCTCGGGCTCGACGATCTGCTCGTCTCGGTGCGGCGCGGCCGGGTGGTGCTGCGCTCTCGCCAGCTCGACCGCCGGGTCATGCCGCGCCTGACCAGCTCGCACCACGCGCGCGGGCTCGGCCTCCCGGCCTATCGCTTCCTGGCCGGCCTCCAGGACCAGGACAGCGCGGCGGTGATGTGGAAGTGGGGCGCCTTCAACGACGCCCCGTTCCTGCCGCGCCTGCGCGTCGGTCGGGTCGTGCTGGCCCGGGCCGGCTGGAAGATCGACGAGCGCGAGGCGCTCGAGCTGCGCGCAGCGCGCGGCTCGGACCTGGCCGCGTTCGACGCCATGCGCGCGCTGGCCGGGCGGCGCGGCCTGCCCCGCCACGTGGTCCTGTCGGTGTTCCGGCAGGAGCTGTTCGCCGACCTCGAGGACCCGCTGCACGCGATCGCGCTGGCGGCGACGCTCGCGGGGCGCGGCGGTGGACGGTTTCTGGAGGCGTTCCCGGCGGCGGACGACCTGGCCGCGCGCGGCCCGGACGGGGGCCACGCGTCGGAGGTGGTGCTGCTCGCGGTGCGAGAGCCGCCCGCCGTCGAGCCGGCCGGTCCGCCTGCCGCCCGGATCGACGACGCGACCGAGGCGAGGGCGCCGCGCCGCTTCGCGCCCGGCTCCGAGTGGCTGTACGCCCGGCTGTTCGCCGGCGCGTCGGTGCTGGACCGCGTGCTGCGCCTGGTGATCGCCCCGCTGGCGGGCGCGATCGAGGCGCGCGGCGCGCGGTGGTCGTTCCAGCGCCAGGCCGACCCGGACAGCCACATCGCGCTGCGGGTGCACGGATCGCCGGCCTGGCTGCTCGGCGATCTCCTGCCCGCGCTCCACCGCGCGGCCGCGCCACTCCTCGACGACGGCGGGCTGTGGCGGGTGCAGCTCGACACCCACCAGCGCGAGGTGGACCGATACGGCGGTGACGAGGCGGCCGGGCTGATGGAGGAGATCGGCTGGCGCGACTCCGCCGCCGCGCTCGCGGTGATCGACGCCGCGGGCGAGCTGGACCCGGAGACCGACGCCGACGCGCGCTGGCGCCTGGCGCTGGCCGGCAGCGACCGCCTGCTCGCCGCGCTCGGGCTCGACCCGGAGCGACGCGCGCGGGTCTACTCGGCCAGCCGCGAGCAGCTGGCCGGCGAGCAGCTGGCCGACACCGCCCTTTGGCGCGCGATCGGCGCCCGCTACCGCGACCAGCAGCCCCGCATCGCCGAGCTGCTCGCGCCGGACGGGTCGGGCGACGCCTCGGTCGACGACGGCGACGAGCTCGCAGCCGGGTGGGCCGCGCTGGAGGCGCGCGACGCGGCCCTGGCCGGCGCCGCCGGCCGCTTCGCCGCCCTGCTCGGCGATCCGCTCGAGCGACCGGCCGCGCTGGGCGCCGCCCGCGACCTGGTTGGCCTGCACTGCAATCGCCTGTTCGAGTCGGCCCACGGCCCGCACGAGCTGGTCGTGGTCGAGCTGCTCCGCCGCCACCACGCCCACGCGGCGCGGGCGCGCACGCCGCAGCGGCGCTGATCGGGTCGCCTACCGCCTCACGCGCGCGCCATCGCCAGCGGGTGCGCAAACAGCCAGTCGGTGACTGCACGGTTCGACTGCCACCCTGGATCAGATCATCCCGGTTCCTTCCGCGTGATGGTGGGCCGCTCCCACTGCGCCTCCGGCGCCCAGGTGGCGAGGTCGGCGTCGACCTGCGCGCCCTGCGACATGTCGCGGACCTGGTGACGGGTCGCCACCTCCGGGTCCTGGAACCAGACGTAGGGGATGCCCTTGCGCTGGGCGTAACGGATCTGCTTGCCGAACTTGATCGGCTCGTGGAAGACCTCGGTCGGGATGCCGCGCGCGCGCAGGGTGCGCGCGATCTGCATCGCGTCGTCCCGGTGGGCGTCGTCGTTGAGCGCGACCATGACGCAGGCCGGCGTCTGGCGCGACGCGACCAGGAGGCCCCGGCCCATCAGCACGCCCAGGATGCGGGTGATGCCGATCGACACGCCGACCCCGGGGAACGCCTCGCCGCGCCCGTGCGCCTGGCCGACCAGGCTGTCGTAGCGGCCACCGGAGCAGACCGCGCCGAGCCGCTCGAACCCGGCCATGGTCCCCTCGTAGACGGTGCCGGTGTAGTAGTCGAGCCCGCGCGCGATGTGGAGCGAGGCGCGCAGCGCGCCGCGCCGCACGTGGCGGTTGCCCTCCATCACCGCGACCAGCTCGGCCAGGCCCTCGTCGAGGAGCGGCGAGGTGACGGCCAGCGCGCGCACGCCGTCGACGAACGACGCGTCGTCCGACGAGATGCGGCACAGCGAGAGCAGCTTGCCGACCTGCTCCTCGCTGCAGCTGGCGGCGAGCTGGGCGCGCACGCCGTCGGGGCCGATCTTGTCGAGCTTGTCGATGATGCGAAGGGTGCCGACCAGGTCGGTGATGCCCAGCCCCTCGCAGAAGCCCTGCATGAGCTTCCGGTTGTTGACCAGCACGGTCACCGGCGGGATCGGCAGCTCGTCGAGGATCTCGATCAGGATGCCGGGCAGCTCGATGTCGTGGATGAGCGGCAGGGTGCCGCGGTTGACCACGTCGATGTCGGCCTGCACGAACTCGCGGTAGCGCCCCTCCTGCGGCCGCTCGCCGCGCCACGCGCGCTGGATCTGGTAGCGCTTGAGCGGAAAGGTCAGCGCTTCGAGGCGCTCGGCCACGAAGCGGGCGAACGGGACCGTGAGATCGAAGTGGAGGCCGAGCTGGGCCTCGGCGTCACCGTCGGCGCCGGAGTGCTGCAGCACGTAGATCTGCTTGTCCGCGTCCGCCCCCTTCTGCTGGAGCGTGGTCAGCGGCTCGACCGCGCGCGTCTCGATCGGCGCGAACCCGTGCAGCTCGAACTTGCGCCGGACGTGCGCGATGAACTGGTCCTGGGCGATCTGCTGCTCGGGCAGCCACTCGGGGAATCCACTGATCGATGAGACGGCTCTGCTCATGGCGCTCCCTCAGGTCGTTGGCTCGCCCGAAAGGTCGCACGCCACCCGACCCCCGTGAAGCGCCTCGCGCCAGCTAAGCGCCCGGTCAGTACTTCCTGTACTCGGCCAGGTCGATGCCCAGGCGCCGGCACCAGCGGCGGACCTGGACCGGGGCCTTGTCGAGCGCGCGCGCGGTGGCGGCGATGTTGCCCTCGCTCTCGCGCAGGATCTCGACCAGCTGGGCGCGCAGCGCCACGTCCTCGGGGCGGAGCTGCTTGCCGGGCGCGGGAGCCGGGGCGCGCATGGCCTCCGGAAGGTGGCGCACGCCGACCTCGTGGCCGGTGACCAGCGCGACCGCGGTCCTCAGCGCCTGCTCCAGCTCGCGCACGTTCATCGGGTACTGATAGGTAAAGAAGGCGTGGGCCGCGCGCGGGTGGATGGAGAACGCCGGGTCGTCCACGCCGAGCCGGCGGAGCAGCGCCGCGATGAGCGAGCCGATGTCCTCGGGCCGGTCGCGCAGGGCCGGCATCACCATCTCGTAGCCGCACAGCCGGCCGTACAGGTCGCGGCGAAACCGCCCGTCGCCGATCCGCGCGCGCAGGTCCTGGTGGGTCGCAGCGATGACCCGCACGTCCACCTTGACCAGGTCGGCCGAGCCGATCGCGCGCACCTCGCCGTTCTGGAGCAGGCGGAGCAGCGCGACCTGCGACTCCTCGGGCAGCTCGGCCACCTCGTCGAGGAACAGCGTGCCGCCGTCCGCCTTGCGGGCCAGTCCCGTCCGGTCGTCGCGCGCGCCGGAGAACGCGCCGCGCCGGTAGCCGAACAGCTCGCTCTCGACCAGCGTGCGCGGCAGCGCGCCGCAGTTGATCGGCACGAACGGGCCGCGCCGGCCCGACAGGGCGTGGACCGCCTCGGCGGCCAGCTCCTTGCCCGTCCCGGTCTCACCGACGATGAGGACCGGCACCAGGGTCGGCGCGATGCGGGCCAGATCCCCCACGCCGCGCTCGAGCTCGAGCGACAGGGTGCGGAACACCTCCGGCACCACCTGCTCCGCGACCAGGTCGCGGTCGCTCGGCTCGACGTCGCGGACCGGATCGTCGCGGTAGACCAGGAAGGTGCCGCCCACCTCGATGAGGTCGCCGTCGGCCAGCGCGCAGTACGAGGTCGCGACGTTGTCGACCATGGTGCCGTTCTTGGAGCCGGCGTCCTGCAGGTTCCAGCCGTCCGGCCGGCGGACCAGCCGCACGTGCAGGCGCGACATCTCCTGATCCGGCAGCGTGATCCGGAGGATCCGGCCGGCGCGGGTCCAGCGCCGCTCGGTGCCGCGCCCGATGGTCACCTCGTCGACGTCGCGCAGCGACACGCGGAGCCCCGGGGAGAGCGGACGCCGGCACTCGAACGCGGCGATGAGGCGCGGCATGCGCGAGGCCTCGTCGTCGCCGGTCTTGCCGTGGCGGATCGTGATGGTGGTGTCGGGATCGAGCGTCATGCGGTCCGGATGCTCCTTCTCGTCACTCCCACGAGCGCACCGAGGTGGGCCCCTCGTCCTCGGGCCGCAGGCGATCGGGGAAGACCAGCCCGGCGTAGGTGCCGCCCAGCCCGAGCAGGTGCTCGTGGTTGCCCTGCTCGATGAGCCGGCCGCCCTCCATCACCAGGATCAGGTCGGCGTCGCGCACCGTGCTGATCCGGTGGGCGATGACCACGCGGGTGCAGCGCAGCGCGGCCAGCTGGCGCTGCACGTTGCGCTCGGTGATGCCGTCGAGCGCGCTGGTCGCCTCGTCGAGCAGGAGCACCGCCGGCCGGCGGATGAGCGCGCGGGCCAGGGCGATCCGCTGGCGCTGCCCACCCGACAGCGACGCGCCGCGGTCGAGCAGCGGCGTGTCGTAGCCGAGCGGCATCGACAGGATGTCCTCGTGCACGCACGCGATCTGGGCCGCGCGCACCATCTCCTCGTAGCTGGCCTGCGGCTCGGAAAGCGTGATGTTCGAGCGGATGGTGCCGCCGAACAGCGATGGGGCCTGGGTCACCACGCCGAGCTGACGGCGCAGGCTGCCCAGATCGAAGTCGGTCAGGCTGTGGCCGTCGTACAGGATGCGCCCACCGCTCGGCTGGTACAGCGCCGACAGGAGCGAGATCAGGGTCGACTTGCCGGAGCCGGTCTTGCCGACCAGCGCGACCAGTGCGCCCGGCTCGATGTCGACCGAGATGTCCGCGACCACCAGCGGCGCGACCGGCGAGTAGCGGAAGCTGACCTTGTGGAGCGAGATGGCGCCGGAGATGCGCCCTGCCATCCGCCCGCCGGCGGCGCCCTGCTCCGGCTCGGCGCGCAGGACGTCCTCGATCCGCTCGACGTAGCTCTGCACCGACTGGAACTGGATCGCGGTCTGCACCAGGGTCGACAGCGGCCCGAGGAAGCCGACCGACACCGCCGACAGGGCCAGCATGTTGCCGAGGGTGAGGTGGCCCTCCAGCACCTGCCAGCCGCCGAAGCTGAGGATCATGAGCGGGGTGGCGAAGCGCAGGGTGCCGAGCGCCGCGTCGATCACCGCGTCGAACCGGCCGCGCACCAGCGACGCGTTGAGGACGTCGACGAACAGGTGCGACCAGGTCTCGGCGGCGCGCTTCTCGGCGCCGAGCGCCTTCAGCGTGTCCATCGCGCTCAGCATCTCGATCTGGTAGCTCGACGAGCGCGCCTCCTTGCTGATCATCTGCGCGGCCAGCTCGCGCTTCTTGCCGCGCGCCAGGAAGAAAACCGCCAGGTAGAGCGCGCCGATCGCGCAGGCCAGCGCGCCCATGAGCGGGCTGGCCAGGAACAGGATCGCCAGGTAGAGCAGGACCAGCGAGCCGTCGAGCAGCGCGGACAGCGCGCCCGAGGTCAGCATCTCGCGCACCTGGGCGTTGGAGTTGAGCCGCATCATCAGATCGCCGGCGGTGCGGATCTGGAAGAACGGGTACGGCAGGCTGAGCAGGTGGTCGAGGAACGACAGCGTCATGCGCGCGTCGAGGTGGGTGCGCATGGCCAGGAGCAGCTGCGAGCGGAGGAACAGCGCGGCCAGCTGGAACACGACCGCGCCGGTGAGCCCGATCGACACCACCAGCAGGAGATGCTCGTCGCCGCGCGGCAGCACCCGGTCGACGATCAGGCTGGTCAGGAGCGGCACCGCCAGGGCGAGCAGCTGGACGAACAGCGACGCGACCACGACCTGGGCGAGCAGGCCGCGGTGCTCGCCCAGCAGGCGCCGCGCGTAGCCCCACACCCCGCTGGCCCGGCGGGCCTCGAGCCGGAAGTCGTCGCCCGGCTCGAACAGCAGCGCGACCCCGGTGAACGAGCGCGAGAACTCCTCCATCGGCACCCGCCGGCGGCCGGCGCCGGGGTCGACGATGTCGACCGAGTCGCCGCGCAGCCGGTCGAACACCACGAAGTGCGAGAAGCGCCAGTGCAGGATCGAGCCGCGGTCGATGAACTCGAGCTCGTCGAGGTCGACCCGCACCCCGCGCGCGCGCAGCCCGAAGTGCTCCGCGGCGTGGACGACGCCGGCCGCGGTGACGCCGTCGCGCCCGGGCCCGAGCACCTCGCGGACGTCGTCGAGCGCGACGTGGCGGCCCTGGTAGCCGAGCACCATGGTCAGGCAGGCGGCGCCGCACTCCATGGTCGACAGCTGCTGGACGAACGGGATGCGCCGGCCCGCCCCGCCGCTCAGCTGGCGAAGGGCCGGGAACCGCTCCTGCAGCTCCTCGTCGCCGCGCCCGGCCATCAGAACAGCGACTCCAGCCCCGGGATCAGGCTGAAAAGCACGCTGCGCGAGCCGACCCGCACCTCGGCGCGGCCCAGCATGCCGTCGTAGTAGTCGTAGGTCTTGCCCTCGGCGGCGAAGCGGCGCGACGGCAAGGAGGCGGTGACCAGCACCACCGGGCCGCTGATCGCCAGGGTCTCGGCCAGGTCGGCGGGCAGGAACCGGCGGATCTCGGTCGGGCCGACCACCTGATCGCCGATCGTCTCGATCGCCACCTCGGCGTGGGCGTAGGCGTAGCCGGCGATCTCAACCCGCAGCGGCATGCCGGGCTCGAGCCGCGGGCGGTAGTTGCCCGGCACCACCGCGATCACCTCGAAGCGAGCGCCGTCCGGGACCAGGCTGGCCACGGTCTCGCCGGGCTGGACCAGCCGGCCGGGCTGGATGCGCACGTCGGACACCACGCCGGCCTCGGGCGCGCGGATCAGGCGCTCGTCGACCAGGTCGCGCGCCTTGTCGCGCTCGGCGCGGACCGCCACCAGCTGCTGGCGCGCGGCCTGGTCGGCCGGATCGTCGAGCACCTTGACCAGCTGCAGGCGCAGCTCCTTCTCCAGGCGATCGCGCTCGCTGGTGTCGCCGTGGAAGCGGACGATCACCTGGCCGGCGCCGACTCGCTGGCCGGGCTGGGCCTCGACGGTGGCGACGGTGCCGGCGGCGCGCGCGGTCAGCTCGCGGCGGCCCTGCACCCGCACGATGGCGACCCCGTCGGCGTACTCGTCGATGGTGCCGACCAGCGCGTAGCACAGCGCGAACACGAACGCGCAGCAGAGAAGCGTGAAGGTCCACACCGCCCAGCGCGGGATCAGCCGGAGGACCTGGCCGTCGCCGCCGCGGCCCAGGTGCGCCTCCAGCGCCTCCTTCCGGTACAGGCTGTCAGACGACCCGCCGGGCACGATCAGAGGCTATCCGATCTGCCGGCGCGAGCGGTAGCCGCCGCGCCGTGGCCCGCTGTCCCATGTGGCTCACGACGGACCGCACGGCACCGAACTCACCTCGGCGGCGAGCCCGGCCTGGAGCTTGCCGCGCCACGCGTCGGGAACCGCCAGGCGCGCCTCGGCGACCAGCATGCGCAGCGCGGTGTCGACCTGCGGCGCCACCATCTCGACGGTGCCGGGCACGACCAGCTCGGGCGAGCGCAGCGCGACCCGCACGCAGCTCCGCTCGCGCACGGTGCCGGCCCGCTCCTCGGTGATGGCGAAGCGCACCCAGAGATCGTCGGCGCTGATGAGCCGCGCGATCGGCTTGCCGGGGCCGACCAGCGCGCCCGGATCCACGTAGCGGGCGGCGATCACGCCGTCGAACGGAGCCACGATCGAGGCGTTCTCGACCAGGAGGCGCAGCTGCTCGACCCGCGCGCCGGCGCCGCTCACCCGCGCGCGCTCGCCGGCCAGCTGCGAGGTGAGCAGGCGCTCCCTGGTCCTCGCCGCGATGATGTCCTCGCCCGGGACGCCCTCCGGGTAGCGCGACAGGCGCTGCGCTTTTTCCTTCGCGGCGGCGAGCTCGACTCGCGCGGCCGACAGGTCGGCGCTGGCGGCGCGCGCCGCGGCGGTGCCGGCGGCCAGCTCGCGCCTGACCGAGTCGGCGTCGAGGGTGGCGATGACGTCGCCGCGCGCGACCCGGCTGCCGAGCTGGACCGGCACGGTCTCGACCCGGGCCTCGGCCGACGAGGCCAGATCGACCTGCTGGCGGGCGAAGATGACCCCGACGAACGCCTCCGACGCCGCGGTCGGCTCGCCGGCTCCGGCGCGGGCCGGGGTGGGCGCGCGCCGCTCGACCGGCGGGCGATCGGCGTCCGCGCGCGTCCGCACCGCGATCAACCCCGCCATCGCGGCGGCCAGGAGCGCGGTGCCGAGGAGCACGAGCTTGCGCACGGCGGGCCACTCTACCACCGAGCGGCGGCCCGGCCCGGGGCTCAACCGGTGCGCTGCCGGCCACCGCCCAGCGCCGTGTACTCCACCAGCGTGAAGCCGGGTACACGCCCGGCCCCCACCCCCGTGCCCGGTTGCATCCCCGGTTGAGCTGTGCTACCTCACCTGCCGTAGTCCGAGCGTTCGATTGCCGTGCCTTTCTCGCGCGGATCGCCGCCGATAACGAAAGGTCACGATGAATTCATTCAGCGAGCTCGGCCTCCGCGAGCCCCTGCTTCGCGCCGTCCGCGAACAGGGTTATGAGACTCCCACTCCGGTGCAAATGGAGTCCATTCCGCACGTGCTGGCCGGCCGCGATGTCCTGGGATGTGCGCAGACCGGGACAGGCAAGACCGCTGCTTTTGCCCTGCCGCTGCTCGACCGCCTGGCGGCCGAGCCCACCCCCGAAGGGTCCCGCTGGCGAGCGCCGCGAGCCCTCATCATCTCTCCCACCCGTGAGCTGGCCGCGCAGATCGCCGAGGACGTTCGCGCCTACGGCCGCCACCTCCCGCTGGTCTCCACCGTCATCTTCGGCGGCGTGAGCCAGGTTCCCCAGGTCTCCGCCCTGCGCCGCGGGGTCGACATCCTCATCGCCACGCCCGGCCGCCTGCTCGACCTCTACACGCAGCGCCAGGTCCGGCTCGACGCGGTCTCGGTCCTCGTCCTCGACGAGGCCGACCGCATGCTCGACATGGGCTTTCTGCCCGACGTCCGCCGCATCGTCGCGACGCTGACCTCGCGCCGGCAGACGCTCCTGTTCTCGGCCACCATGCCGACCGAGATCGCCGGGCTGGCGGGCCAGCTGCTGCGCGATCCGGTCCACGTGGCGGTCACCCCGCCGGCCTCGACCGTCGCCAAGGTTCGCCAGTCGGTGCTGCAGGTCGAGAAGGAGGACAAGCTGGCCCTCCTGGCCCACCTGCTGGACGATCCGTCGTTCGGCCGGGTCCTGGTCTTCACCCGCACCAAGCACGGCGCCGACCGCGTCTGCACCAAGCTGCAGCGCCAGAACGTGTCCTCGGCCGCGATCCACGGCAACAAGTCGCAGAACGCGCGGCAGCGCGCGCTGGCCGATTTCCGCCGCGGCGCGGTGCGCGTGCTGGTCGCGTCGGACATCGCGGCGCGCGGGCTCGACATCGACGACGTCACCCACGTCGTCAACTTCGACGTTCCCAACGAGCCGGAGACGTACGTGCATCGCATCGGCCGGACCGGCCGGGCCGGCGCGGACGGCGACGCTCTCACGCTTTGCTCGGCGGACGAGCGGGGCTTCCTGCGCGCGATCGAGAAGGTCGTGCGCAGCTCGATCGCGGTGCACCGCGATCACCCGTTCCACGTCGAGATCGCGGCCCCGCGGCCGCAACCGATTCGCTCACCGGCGCGCGCCGCCAATCACAGACGGCAACGGGCGGGCGCAGTCGGCTCGCAGCGACGTTGGTGACGAACACCACGACCTA
Organism: Kofleriaceae bacterium; assembly: GCA_035489015.1. Taxonomy (GTDB): domain Bacteria; phylum Myxococcota_A; class Polyangia; order Haliangiales; family Haliangiaceae; genus DATFRY01. The sequence goes on from DATHKR010000163.1 coordinate 83,933, forward strand.
CTCAGGAGCGGACAGACATGGCTGAAGGAACGATCAAGCGCCTCACCGACAAGGGCTTCGGATTCATCGACACCGGCAAGGGGGATATCTTCTTCCACTCGTCGGCCCTGCAGGGGGTCTCGTACGACCAGCTGCGGGAGGGGCAGCGGGTCTCGTTCGACGAGGGCCGCGGGCCGAAGGGGCCGCGCGCCGAGAACGTCCGCGTCCTGTAGTCAGTGATCCAGGCGGCGCCCTCGGGCGCCCCACCGCGCGTCACCCCGGCGTGAGCCGGGCGCACGTGCCCCCCGCGCGCGCGACCTCTCGAGATCGCGCGCGCGACTGGCCGATCAGGGCGCCAGCCACGATGATGGCGGCGCCGGTCGGGGCGTTCCACGCCAGCTGCTCGTCCAGCACCACCGCGCCGATCGCGATCGAGACGAGCGGGATGAAGTAGGTGACGGTCGACGCCACCGTGGCCCCGACGTCGCGGATGAGCCCGTACTGGAGCACGTAGGCGACTCCGGTGCCGAGCGCTCCGAGCGCGAGCACCGCGAGGGCCGCGCGAACCGGCAGATGATCCGGCGCGCTGGTCGCGAACGGCGTGAGCACGGCGAGGAACACGGTGCCGGCCAGCAGCTGCCCGGCCGACAGCGCCAGGCTCGAGTGGCGCCGGCCCGACAGCGCCCGGCGGACGTAGGTCCAGCCCAGCCCGTAGCAGGCGGCCGCGGCGAGCGCGTAGAGCGCGCCGATCCGGTCGGCGGCGAGCTCGCCGCGCCACGGGCCGAGCACGACCACCACCCCGGCGAAGCCGAGCCCGAGGCCGAGCCAGCGGCGCTGGGTGGGCCGCTCGTCGGGCAGCGCGAGCAGGCCGACCAGCAGGGTGAAGAGCGGGGTGGTCGCGTTGCAGATGCCGGCCAGCGCCGACGAGATGTGCTGCTCGGCGACGGCGAACAGGGTGAAGGGCACGGCGTTGAGCAGGAGCGCCGCCGCGATCAGGTGGCCCCAGACCGCCGGCTCGCGCGGCAGCGGCTCGCGCCGGACCGCGAGGACGACGAGGAGCGCGGCGGCGCCCAGCGCCATGCGGGCGAGGGCGAGCTGGAGCGGGGCGAGCGCCTCGACGCCGACCTTGATGAACAGGAAGCTCGCGCCCCAGATGAGGGTGAGCAGGAGGAAGCGAACCCGCCAGTCGGATGACGACATGGGCTGACCATGCGGCGCGCCACCATGTAGAACAAGTTAACGATTCTTCCGTTCTTCGCGTAGCATTCCTGATGTGTTGAACGTCGAGCGAATCCGCGTCCTCCACGCCATCGCGTCGTCCGGATCGGTCAAGGCCGCCGCCGACGCGCTCCAGGTCACCACCTCGGCGGTCTCGCAGCAGATGGCCAAGCTGGAGCAGGAGGTCGGCCAGCGCCTGCTCGAGCGGAGCGGGCGCGGGATCCGGCTGACCGGCGCCGGCGAGCTCCTGGTCCGCCACGCCGGGCGCATCCTGTCGGTGGTCGAGGAGGCGGAGGCGGATCTGGAGGAGCGGCGCGGCGCGGTGGTCGGCCAGCTGGCCATCACCGCGTTCGCGACCGCGGCGCGCGGCCTGTGTCCGGCCGCGCTCGCCGCGCTCGACCGGCAGCACCCGGATCTGCACGTCGAGCTGACCGAGATGGAGCCGGGCGAGGCGGTGCCGCTGGTCTCGCGCGGCCACATCGATCTGGTGGTGGCGCAGGACTGGTTCAACGCGCCGCTGGCGGTGCCGGACGGCCTGGTGAAGTCGCCGCTCATGGACGACGTCGCCGACGTGGCGCTGCCCGCGCGCCACCCGATGGCGCGGCGCAAGCAGATCGAGCTGGCCGAGCTCGCCCACGAGCGGTGGATCAGCTGGCCGCGCGGGTGGATCTGCCACGACTGGCTGGTCCACACGCTGCGCGGCCAGGGGATCGAGCCGACCATGGCGCACCAGGCCGCCGAACACCACACCCAGCTGGCGCTGGTCGCCGCCGGCCTCGGCGTGTGCGTCGCCCCCCGCCTGGGCCGCGATCCGGTGCCCCGCGGTGTGCGCCTGGTGGCGGTCCAGCCGGCCCTGCGCCGGCACATCTACGCGATCTGGCGCGCCGACGCCGCGCGGCGGCCGGGCATCCGCGCGGCGATCGAGGCGCTGCGCCGGTCGGCGGCGTCGCTGCGGCCGGCGTCGGCCTGATCGCGGCGTCGACGGACCGCATCGACCCCGCGCGGTGGTGTACAAGCCCGGCCATGGGCAGCAAGGGCCGGCCGTACCGCACCTACCTGGTCGACGGGTTCGAGATCCTCGTCGGTCGCGGCGAGGAGGAGAACGACGCGCTCACCTTCGACGTGGCCGAGCCGCACGATCTCTGGCTGCACGTGGCCGGCGGAACGCCGGGCAGCCACGTGGTGGTGCGCAACCCCGACCGCGGCGAGGTCCCGCGCCCGGTGATCGAGGCGGCGGCGGCGGCGGCGGCCTGGTTCTCCAAGGCGCGCGGCGCGCCGCGGGTCGAGGTCCACGTGTGCCGCGCCGCCGACGTGAAGAAGCCGCGCGGGGCGCCGGCCGGGCTGGTCGAGCTGGCCCGCTGGAAGGGCATGAAGGTGAAGCCGGCCCTGCCCGAGGGCGACGGATGAGCGGCGACGATGAGCGGGACGATCAGGAGCGCGGCGCGCGGCGCGCTCGCGGCGGGCGCCACGCGCGCGGGTAGCGCGGGTCGGCGAGGAAGCGGCGCAGGACCCCGCCGAAGCGAGCGGCGGCCTGGCCGCGGGCGAGGAAGTAGTGCTCGAGGATGCTGGCCTGCTGCTCGATGCCGTAGTCGAGGAGGTCGCGCCCGGGTCGGAGCTCGTAGCGGTAGGCGCGCCCGTAGCGCCCGCCGGTGGCGATGAACGCGCGCATCGCCCCCGCGATGACGTCGATCCCGTTCGAGTGCTGCCACACGTGGGCGACCTCGTGGACCAGCACCGCCTGCCCTTCGGCGCCGGCGCGCGCGTAGTCGTCGAGGTAGACCGGATCCGGCGCGTACACCGCCGCGCGCAAGGTGACCAGGGTGTGGCTGCCCTGCAGCGGGAAGGCGCGCCCGCGCACGATCCGGATCGCGCCGTAGTCGACCGCGTCGCGGAACAGCGGGGCCAGGAGCGCGCGCTCGCCCGGGGTGAGCTCGCGGCTCGCCGCCGGCGACGGGGCGAGGAGTGCGGCCAGGAGAGGAAGGAGCATCACCTGCCCCGGATTTCATAGCACGGTCGGGTCGCCCGGGCCCGCCAGCCCATGCCACGCTCCCCGCGAGGAGGTTGCAATGCCCGACGTGATCGTGATCGGCGACGGCCCCGGCGGCCTCAGCGCCGCGCTGTTCCTGGCCAAGAACGGACTCGATGTGGTCGTGTTCGGCCAGGACAAGACCGCGATGCACTGGGCGCTGCTCAAGAACTACCTCGGCATCCCCGAGATCCTGGGCAGCCAGTTCCAGGCGGTGGCGCGCGCGCAGGTGACCGGCTTCGGCGGCGCGGTGCGCGACGCGCGGGTCGAGAAGGTGGCCGCGGCGGGCGGCGGCTGGGAGGTGACCACCGACGGCGGCGAGGTCATGCTCGCGCGCTACCTGATCCTGTCCGAGGGCAAGGGGCCGCGCCTGGCCGCGCAGCTCGGCCTCGAGATCGACGAGGCCAGGGGCATCGCCACCGACCGCAACGGCAAGAGCCGGCTCGACGGCGTCTACGTGGTCGGTCGCTCGGCCCGACCTGGCCGCAGCCAGGCGATCATCAGCGCCGGCGACGGCGCCGCCGCGGCGCTCGACATCCTCTCGCGCGAGCGCGGCGAGGACGTCGCCGACTGGGACGAGCCGCCCAAGGGCGAGTGATCGCGGCGGCGGGCGATCAGCGGCGGACCGACCAGATGCCGGTGCACTCCGGCACCCGCGCCCAGCCCTCGCGGCGGACCCGGGCGGCGAAGTCGTCGCCGAAGAATGCCCCGGTCACCGACGCCGCGGTGTCGACGTCCGCGAAGACGTAGTCGGTGCGGACGCTGGTTCGCGTCATTCCCCGCTCGCCCTCGAGCCAGTCGTAGTACCCGGCGAGCCCCGGGGTGGGAGGCGCCGGCTCGGTCTGGCCGGTGCCCAGTGTCTCGATGATGACGAGCACGCCGCCGGGGGCCAGCGCGGCCTGCATGCGGTCTAGGGCGGCGCGGATCTCGTCGCGCCAGCGCGGCCCGAACCACTCGACGAAGTGGCCGAGCACCCAGCCGGCCAGCGCCAGGTCGAACTGGCCCGCCGGCGCCGCCAGCTCCTGGACCGACGCGAGCTGGAGCTCGACCGCGTCGCCGAACCGGGCCAGCCGGCGCCGCGCCACCTCGAGCATCGCCGCGGCCGGCTCGCTGCCGGTGACCCGGGCGCCGGCCCCGAGCAGGAGCTCGGTGACCCGGCCGGTGCCGATGCCGACCTCGAGCACGCGGGCGCCGCGGAGCTCGACCAGCGCGGCCAGCGCCGGCAACAGGCGCCCGTCGGCGTCCTCCGCGCCGACCAGACGCTGGTAGTCGTCGGCCTGCGTGTCGTAGACCCGGTGGTAGTCGACCGAGCCGTCCTCTTCGCTCTCGCCCGTCGGATCGCTCATCCGGCGAGCGTGCGACACCGCCGGCGCGCAGGCAAGGTCACCACAGGCCGAGCAGGCGCTCGACCGCCAGCACCGCAAAGGCGCCGACCAGCGTCACCGCGGTGATGACCGCGCCGTGGCGGACGAAGCGGAAGAAGCCGATCTCGCGGTGTGGCCCGGCCGCCTCGAAGACGATGACGTTGGCGACGCTGCCGAACAGGGTCAGGTTGCCGGCCAGGGTCGACGCGATCGCGAGCAGACCGTAGCCCCACGCCGGCTCCGGCATCGCGGGCACCCAGTGCACCGCGACCATCACGAACGGCACATTGGAGACCAGGTTCGAGACCAGCACGGTGAGCCCGGCGAACACCGCATCACCGGCGACCCCGCCGCGCGCGATGATCGGCTCGGCGCCGGCGAACGCGCGCTGGAGCGCCCCGGACCGGGCCAGCCCGCCCACCAGCACGAACAGCCCGGCGAAGAACAGGAGCAGCGACCAGTCGACCCGCTGCAGCACCGGTCGAGGCGGAACCTGCGCCACCAGGATGAGGACCGCCGCGGCCGCCATGGCGGCGCCGGCCAGCGACACCCCGGAGAACGCCAGCACCACGAACAGCGCGAGCGACGCCAGCGCCCGGGCAGCCAGCCGCCAGCTGACCAGCGGCCGCGCCGCGTGGCGAGCCGGCAGCGGCCCGCGAGGCAGCTCGCGCCGGAACATCCACGACAGCACCAGCGCGTCGAGCGTCAGACAGAGCGCCCCGACCGGAAGCGCCAGCAAGAAGAACTCCGCGTAGCTGGGATGGCCGGCCGCGGCGTGGCCGATGAGCATGTTCTGCGGGTTGCCGGTGAACGTGACCACGCCGCCCAGGTTGGAGGCGCTGGCCAGCGCGAGCAGGTAGGGAAGCGGCGGGAGCTCTGCCTCGATCACCACCGCCATCACCAGCGGCGTCAGCACCAGACAGACCGTGTCGTTCACCAGCAGCGCCGACAGCCCACCCACCACGAACACGATCCCCCACAGCAGCGACCGCGCCGAGCGCGTGCGGGTCAGCACCACCCACGCGGCAAACCGAAAGAACCGGGCCTCGGCCAGGTACGAGGCGAGCAACATGACCCCGAGCAACAGCGCGATGACTTGTAGATCGATGGCGGCAAACGCCTGATCGATCGTCAGCACCCCGGCCACCACCATCGCCACCGCCCCGACCAGCGCCGCCGTCGGCCGATCGATGTGAAGAAACGGAAGCGGCCGCCCGGCCATGCAGAGGTAGGTCGCCGCGAACAGGACGATGGCGGCGGTCATGCGCTATTTGAGTCGCGACCGGCGGTGGGATCAAGCTCGCGGCCGCCCCGCGCGCAGCTCGCGCACGGTCAGGTAGGCGAGCGCTCCCACCGATCCCAGGAGGACGACTGCCACGGCGAAGGGGGCGAAGGGCAGGCCCTGCTTGCGCGCGTCTGTCGCCGCCCAGCGCAGGAAGAGGGCGAAGGCGATGCAGAGATCGATCAGCATCTGCATCGCCCAGGGCTCTCGCCAGGCGAGGACGAGGAAGCCGGTGTAGCCGTGGCTGGCGACGACGGCGGTGCTGTAGATGGTGAAGGCGAGGAAGGCGGCGAGGAGGAGGAGGAACCTTGGGGTCATGAAGTGGTATGGACCCGGGCTGGCATGGCTGCCATTACGTCGCAGGTAATGCCGCGGTCGCTCGCGGGGGGATAGGCTGTGGGCATGAACGCGTTCGGTCCTCTGCTTCGCGAGTGGCGACAGGTAAGGCAGATGAGCCAGCTCCGCCTGGCGGAGGCGGCGGAGGTGTCGACCCGGCACATCAGCTTCATCGAGACCGGTCGGGCCGCTCCCAGCCGGGAGATGGTGCTCATCCTGACCAGCGCGCTGGATCTTCCGCTGCGCGAGCGCAACTCGATGCTCGGCGCGGCCGGGTTCGCGGCGGTCTACCGGGAGAGCGACATCGCGGCTCCCGAGATGAGGCAGGTGGCTCGCGCGCTCGGCTTCTTGCTCGAGCGGCACGAGCCTTACGGGGCCTCGGTGCTCGACGGCAGCTGGAACCTGCTGCGGGTGAATCAGGGCGGGGCCCGGATGCTGGGGTGGCTGCTCGACGAGCCGCCGCCGCCCGCGGTGGCCGGCAACGCGATGCGGCTCCTGTTCCATCCCCGCGGCGTGCGGCCGCTCATCGCCAACTGGGACGAGCTGGCCGGCGCGATGGTCGAGCGGCTCCACCGCGAGGTGGCCAGCGGCAGCGGGCGCGAGCTCCTCGACGAGATCCTGGCCTATCCGGACGTGCCTCGCCGGTTCGCGCGGCCCCGCCTGGGCGCGGTGCCGCAGGTCGTCATGACCATCCACTTCCACAAGGGCGGGCGCGACCTCCGGCTGTTCACCACGCTCACCACGCTCGGCACGCCGCTGGATGTGACCGCCCAGGAGCTGCGCATCGAGTCGTACTTCCCGGCCGACGCGGCGACCGAGGCGTGGGTGGCCGAGCTGGCGCCGGAGGCCGCGCGGCGATCGCTTCCGGCGTAGCGGCATGGCCGAGGCGCCGCCTCCCGGCGCTGGCCGCCGCCGCGGGGCGCGGGCACAATCCCTCCGTGCCGCGCCGGATCGTCTCGCTCTTGCCCTCGGCGACCGAGATCGTCTGCGCGCTCGGCGCCTCCGACGAGCTGGTCGGGATCTCGCACGAGTGCGATTTTCCGCCCGCGATCGCCGATCGGCCGGTGCTGACTCGCTCTCGCATCGGCTCGGGCGGCTCCAGCCGCGCGATCGACCTGGCGGTTCGCGCGGTGCTGCGCGACGCGCTCAGCATCTACTCGGTCGACGAGGATCGGCTGGCCGCGCTGGCGCCGGACGTCATCGTCACCCAGGACCTGTGCGAGGTCTGCGCGGTGTCGCTCGACGATGTTCGCGCGGCGGTGGCGAGGCTGGCCGGGCGGCGCTCGGTCGACATCGTCAGCCTGAGCCCGACCCGGCTGGCCGACGTCATGGGCGACATCGACCGCGTCGGGATTGCGATTGGCCGGGCCGACCGCGCGCTCGAGGTGAGGGTCGGGCTCGAGCGACGCATCGCGGCGATCGCGGCGCGGGCGGCGGCGGCGCCGACTCGCCCCCGGGTCGCCTCGATCGAGTGGATCGAGCCGATCATGCTGGGCGGGACCTGGATGCCGGAGCTGATCGAGCTGGCCGGCGGGATCGCGGTCGGCGCGGCGGCCGGCCAGCCGGCCCCGACCATCGAGCCGGCCGCGCTCGGCGCGCTCGCCCCGGACGTCGTCCTGGTCAAGCCGTGCGGCTTCACCCTGGCGCGCGCGCTGGCCGAGCGAGCGGCGATCGAGCGGACCATCGCGGACCAGGTCGGCGGCGCCCGGGTCTACGTCACCGACGGCAGCGCGTTCTTCAACCGGCCCGGCCCGCGGCTGGTCGAGTCGCTCGAGATCCTGGCCGCGTGCGTTCACCCGGATCGGTTCGGCGATCTGGCGCTCGCCCACGCCGGTGTCATCCACCGGCTGCTACCGGCTCACTCCTCGTAGATCATCTTCCGGGTCATGCCGCCGTCGATGACGTAGTTCTGGCCGGTGGCGAAGCCGGCGTCGTCCGAGGCCAGCCACGCGCACAGCCCGGCCACGTCCTCGGGGCGGCCGACCCGGCCGACCGGGTGCTGGGCGTGGTCCTTCTGGCGCAACCTGGCCGGGCGGCGCTCGGCCCGCGGCGCGAAGTCGCTGGTGTCGATCCAGCCCGGGCTGACGCAGTGGACTCGCACCGCCGGGCCCAGGCTGATCGCCAGCGCGTGGGTCAGCGAGACCAGGCCGCCCTTCGACGCGACGTACGCCTCGGTGTCCGGCTCCGACTGGACCGCGCGGCTCGACGCGATGTTGATGACGACGCCGCCGCCCGGGGCGAGGCGCAGGTGCGGAACGGCGTGCTTGACCACCAGGAACGGCCCGGTGAGGTTGGTGTCGAGCACCCGGCGCCAGTCGGCCTCGGCCAGGCGCTCGACCGGGCCGCTCTCGGCCCGGGCCAGCCCGGCGTTGTTGACCGCGACGTGGAGCCCGCCCAGCGCGCGGGCCGCCCGCGCGACGCAGGCGGCGACCGAGTCCTCGCGCGACACGTCGATCACCTCGGTGATCAGCCGCCCGAGCGCGCGGTACTCGTCGGCGGCGTCGGCCAGCGCATCCTGGTCGCGGTCGGCGAGGCAGACCGCGGCCCCGCCCTCGAGCAGCCGGCGGGCGATGGCCCGGCCGATCCCGCGCCCGGCGCCGGTGACCAGCGCGCAGCGCCCGGCCTGCCCTGCCGGCCGGACTCCCTCGCCCCGCTCGATGCCTGCGCGTCCGCCCATGCCCGCAGGGTAGACAGGACGCGTCGAGCGCGCCGCACCGAAGTCGCCCGTGCGCGCCCGCGGCCGGCGAGCGCTGGTAGACTGCGCTTCCCGTGGCCGGCCCCCCTGCCCCCACCGCACCGCCGGCCGGCGCTGGCGTCCCGGACGACCGCGCCGCGCGTCGCTTCGCGCTGGCCGCGCTGGCGTGGGGCGCCCTGGCCATGGCGGCCGGCGTCTTCGTCGGGCTCGAGCTGATGGTCTGGCAGGCCAACGCGGCCCCGCAGCTCGGCTTCGGGCGCATGCGGCCGGTTCACACCGCGTCGGTGCTGTTCGCCTTTGGCGGCAACCTGGTGTTCGCCGGCATCTACTACTCGGCGCCGCGGCTCCTGCGCGCGCCGATCTCGCGGCGGCTGGCCGCGATTCACTTCTGGACCTGGCAGCTGGCCGCCGTCGCCGCGGTGGTCAGCTTGCCGCTCGGCATCAACCAGGGCGGCGAGCTGGCCGAGCTGGAGTGGCCGATCGACCTCGCGCTGCTCGGCTCGTGGCTGGTCTTCGCGGCCCAGCTCGTGTCGATGGTGCGGCGGCGCGGCGAGCGCCGGATCCACCCCTCGATCTGGTTCTACGCCGCCACCGTCATCGGGGTGGCGGTCTTCCACCTGGTCGCCAGCCTGGCGCTACCGGTCTCGCTGACCCGCAGCTACTCGCTGTTCGGAGGCATGGGCGACGCGCTGATCCAGGCGTGGGCCGGTCAGGGGCTGTTCACGTTCCTGCTGGTGGTCCCGCTGTTCGGGCTGCTCTACGACCTCCTGCCGCGAGCGGCCGGCCAGCCGCTCCACTCGCGCAACCTGGTCCTCATCCACTTCTGGGGCTTCCTGTTCGCGATCGGGTGGACCGGGTCGCTCCGCCTGCTCGACACCGCCGTGCCCGACTGGGCCCAGGCCGCCGGCGCGGCGTTTGGCCTCGTCCTGTGGGCGCCGGGCTGGGCCGGCGTGCTGAATGGCCTCATGACCGCGCGCGCCGCGGCATCGTCGGTGCGCGGCGATCCGGTGCTGAAGTTCTTCGTGGCCGCGCTCCTGTTCTACGGCGCGGCCGCGATCGACGGGTCGATCCTCGCCTCGCGCGACGCGGCCAGCCTGGCTCACTACACCGACTGGCACATCGGACAGGTCCACCTGGTCGCGCTGGGGTGGGCCGGTCTCGCCGCCGCCGGGGCGCTCTACTGGATGGTCCCGCGGATGTGGGGGACGCGGCTCCACTCGCCGCGCGCCGCCAGCGTGCACTTCTACCTCGCCGTGGTCGGGGCGCTGTTCTACGTGGCCGCGATGGCGATCGCCGGTCCGACCCAGGGGCTGATGCTGCGCGCCGAGCGCCCGGAGGGCGGACTGGTGTACAGCTTCGTCGAGTCGCTGCGCGCGCTGCACGTGACCCACGGCGCGCGCCTGATCGGCGGCGTCGTGTACTTCGCCGGGTTTCTGGTGATGGGGTGGAATTTGATCCGGACGATCCGCGCGGCCGGCGGCGCCGGCGCGGTGGCTGACTCGGCCGATCGCTCGCCCGATCACTCGACCGACGACCCGACCCGCCTGCGCGATCTCCTGCTCGGCCAGCCGGTCCTGTTCGCGGCCGGCGTGCTCGGCCTCCTTGTCGCCGCCGCGCTGGCCGCTCCGCTCGCCTCGTTCGGCCTGGTCTTCTTCGCCGCCGTCGTCGCGCTCGGCGGGCTGGCCGCCTCGGCCGCGCTCGGCGATCGCAGCCGGCCGAGCTGGCACGAGCGGCTCGAGACGCGCGGCCTCGCGCTGGCGATCCTGATCGCGGCCGCGCTCCTGTCGGGCGGCGTCGCCGAGCTCGCGCCGCTCCTGGCGCGCGGGCCCAGCCCGGTGCCGGGCGAGAGCGAGCCGTACTCGCCGCTCCAGCTCGAGGGCCGCGACATCTACCTGGCCGAGGGCTGTCGCGCGTGCCACTCGCAGATGATCCGGCCGTTCCTGTGGGAGGTGGCGCGCTACGGCGAGGTGTCGTCGGCCAGCGAGTCGCTCTACGATCACCCGGCGCAGTGGGGCTCGCGGAGGATCGGGCCCGACCTGGCCCGGATCGGCGGGCGCTACCCCAACCTCTGGCACCACGATCATCTGATCGATCCGCGCGCGGTCACGCTCGGCTCGACCATGCCGTCCTACCGCCACCTGGCCGGAGAGAGGGTCGACCTCACCGCCACCGCCGGCAAGATGCGGGCGCTGCGCGCGCTCGGCGTGCCGTACACCGACGCGCAGATCGACCGCGCGGCCGACGCGGCGGCGGCCGAGGGGCGCGCCATCGCGCTCGACCTGCGCCAGACCGGCAAGATCGAGGTCGCCTCCGACAGCGCGATCGTCGCGCTCATCGCCTACCTCCAGCGGATGGGGCAGCCGCCGTGACCGGCCCGCGCCGAACCGGCGAGCCGGCGCTGCCGGGTTGGTGGCTGTGGGCGACCGCGCTCACCGTCGCGATCGCGGCCGGCTCCTGGCTGTGGAACCAGGGCCTGCACATCGGCCCCACCCCGCTCCAGCGCTACCTGGCCGATCGCGCCGCCGCGCTCGACACCGGCGAGCCGGTCACCGACCAGGAGCTGGTCGGGCTGGCGCGCGACAAGCTGGCGGTCCAGGCCGGCGCCGACCTCTTCTCGCGCAACTGCACCAAGTGCCACGGCGCGCGCGCCGAGGGCAACATCGGCCCCAACCTCACCGACGGGTTCTGGATCGGCGGCGGCGCGCCGGTCGACATCCATCAGACGATCCTGCTCGGCCGCGACGGCAAGGGCATGCCGGCCTGGGGGCTCCAGCTCGGCACCGGCGCCGTCAAGCAGCTGGCCGCCTACGTCCTCACCCTGCGCGACACCAACGTGGCCGGCAAGGCGCCCCAGGGCACCCGCTGGACCGCGAGCCCGGCCCGCTGATCGGCCACTACCCTCGGCGGGCCGGCACGCCGAGGCTGTGATACGCGCCGAGCGCCTGGGCCAGGGTCGCCGTCCGGGTGCAGCGGGCCAGGAAGCGCTGGTGGGCGGCCTGGCGCAGCCGCTCGGCCAGCGCCTCGTCGACCAGCACGCGCTCGAGCGCGTCGGCCAGCGCGCGCGGATCGCGCGGCGGCACCACCAGCCCGGTCTCCCCGTCGCTGACCAGATCGCGCGTGCCGATCACGTCGGTCGTGACGATCGGGCGGCCGTAGGCGGACGCCTCGATGAGCGCGGTCGGCAGCCCCTCGCGATAGGTCGGCAGACAGACCGCGTAGGCCGCCTCGAGGAGCGGCGTGATCGACGGCTGATAGCCGAGCACGCGGATCGCCGGCGAGCGCGACGGGAGGGCGTCGGCGTCGGCGCGGGTCAGGCTGTGCGGGTTGGCCGGGTCCACGTCGTACGTGAACCACAGCTCGTGCTCGACGCCGCGCTGGTACAGGATGCGCGACGCCTCGGCCGCCTCGAAGATCCCCTTCTCGCGGATGAGCCGGGCCGGCACCAGCACCACGCGCGGGCGGCGAGCCGACAGCCGCTCGGCGAACGGGTAGACCCACGGGTCGGCCCCGCAGCCCCACATCTGGTGGACGCGGTCGCGCGGCACGCCGAGCTCGCCGGTCACCAAGTCGAGGTCGTCGCTGTTCTGCACGATGACCCGGCTGTTCTCGCCGCGGAACATCCAGCTGTAGGTCGGCGCGACCAGCCGGCGCATCAGGCGAAAGCGCAGCGCGTCGCTGGTGAACACCGTGCCCATGCCGGCCATGAGGAACACGCAGCGGCGGCCGAGCAGGCGGAGCGGCAGGCCGCAGAGGAGGTTGGTCTGGATGCTCCAGGTGGTGAAGATGGCGCCCGGCCGGCGCAGGCCGAGCCGGATCGAGCTCACGATAGTGCGGAGCTGCGCGACCGCGCCGTAGCGACCGCGCCGTAGCGGCAGGCGGTGGCAGGTGAGCCCCGGGGCCAGCTCGTCGACCAGCGCCTGGTCGATCGGCTCCATGGTCCAGAGGTGGACGTCGTAGCCCAGCCCCATGAGGTGGCGCATGACGTGGTGGTAGTGGCACACGGCGCCGACGAACGGGGCGATGAGGAAGTGCGCCTCGCGCTCGCCGGTGGTCACCGAGCGCGCCCCGCCACCTGCGCCGCGACCAGCACACCTTGCGGTCCGAGCGCCGGCGCCGCGGGGCCGAGGCGGTAGCGCAGCAGACAGAGAGCGCGCTCGTAGAGCCGGTGGGCCGCGTTCTGCGGCGGCGGCAGACCGTCCGGATCGGGCGCGGCGCCGTCGAGAGCGCGTTTTCCGGCGATGCGCGCGGCCAGGGGGCCGGCGGCGCGGCGCGCGAGGATGAGGCCGATCACCGGGATCAGGCCGAAGCGCCGCACCCCGACCATCGCCAGGCCGGCGCGGGCCATGACCCGGGCCAGCGCCTCGCGCGAGTACAGCCAGCGGTGCTCGGGGAAGCCGACCCGCCCGAGCGCGCGATACCAGGCCGGCGAGATCCCGCCGAGCAGGCCCACCTCGAAGCAGATGTGCCCACCCGGGGCGAGCCGGCGCGCCATCGCGCGCAGCGCGGCCACCGGATCGTCGAAGTGGCTGAGGAGATCGATGTGGACCACCGCGTCGAACGCCGCGTCGGGCAGGCGACTGGTCTCGATGGTCGCCAGCTCGACCTCGACGCCGAGCCGCTCGCGGATCCGCCGGACGCTGGACGGGTTGGGATCGACGCCGGCGACGGTGTAGCCGCGCCGCAGCGCCGCCGCCAGGAGGTGGCCGGGGCCCGGGCCGACCTCGAGCAACCGGCCCGACCTGCACCAGCGCGCGACCCAGTCGAGCCGGTGCTCGGCCGGGAACGCGTAGAAGCCGTCGTGGTGGAGCTCCGGTCCGAGAGCGCGCGCCGGCGGCGGTGGGTCGATGTAGACCAGGCCGCACCCGCAGCGCCGCCCGATGTGACCGGCCTCGCGCCAGACGGCCGGCCCGTTGCCGCGGCAACCACACGGCCGCTCGACGGTGGCGCCGTCGACCGAGTCGTGCGATGTCCGCCGCGCCTCCACGTCGATCCCTTGTATCGCGTGTCGCGGCTCGCCGACCAGCGCGGCGTCGATCGCGAGCGGGAGCTGTTCGGGAAACTCGTTGACCACCGATGCGGCGATGGGCTACGACAGATCGAGGTCGAGCGATCGCCGCGGCCGTCGGCGGGGAGCTCGAGCAGGGAGATCGGATGGGGTCGAGGTTGGATCGCTGCAACCTCCACGAGGTCCCGCTGACCGACGTGCGAGCGCACGGTGGCGAGGGTCGGATCCGCTTCGCGCGGCTGGCCGACGCGGCCGCGCTGGCCGGCGGCTGTAACTTCATCGACTACGCCGAGCTCCCGCCCGGCGCGTCGATCGGACGGCACCGCCACGCCGACGACCAGGAGGAGCTCTACCTGGTCCTCGAAGGAGAGGGCCGCATGTGGCGCCAAGGCGAGACCTTCGCGGTGCGGGCCGGCGACCTGGTCCGCAACCCACCCGGCGGCGAGCACGGACTGGAGAACACCGGCGCTGCACCGCTCCGTCTGTTCGTGGTCGAGCTGAGGATCGCCCCGTGAGCGCCGGCGCTGCGGTCGGCGCGCTGGTGATGGCGGGCGGCGACGGCGATCGCATGCGGCGAAGCCGTGCGCGGCCGACACCCAAGCCGCTGGTCGAGGTGCGCGGGGCATCGCTGCTCGAGCGCAACCTGTGCGCGCTGCTCGGGGCCGGGTTGCGCGTGATCTGGGTCGCGTGCCGCGCCGGCCAGGGCGAGGTGCAGGCCGAGGTGGCGCGGCTGATGCGGCGGATCGGCGGGCGCGCCTCGGTCGAGCTGGTCGTCGAGCCGGTGCCGCTCGGGACGATCGGGGCCGCTGGCCTGGTCCGCGACCGGGTCGACGCGCTGCTCACGGTCAACGCCGACAACCTCACCGCGCTGGACCTGGGCGCGATGCTCGCCCGCCACGCTGCCACCGGCGCCGATCTCACCCTGGCCGCGCACGTCCACCGCGCGCGGCTCGACTACGGCGAGCTGTGCGTGGACGCCGATCGCGTCGTCGAGTACCGCGAGAAGCCGGTCCACGTCACCCGGGTGTGCAGCGCGGTGTGCGTGCTCGGGCCGGCCGCGCTGGCCGCGCTCGACGGTCCGGCCGGGCTGCCCGACCTGACCCGGCGGCTGCTCCAGCGCGGGTGTGACGTGCGCGCCTTCGAGCACGAGGCGGCGTGGATCGACGTCAACGACGCCGCCGACGCGGCGCGCGCGGCGGCGCTGGTCGCGACTCACCCGGATCCGCTGGAGTGCTGGTGCCCGGCCCCCGATCGCGAGGTGGTCGGCGCGCTCCTGCTCGACGGCGAGCGCGTCCTGCTCGAGCGCCGCCCGGCGATCGAAGGCGGGGTGTGGGACACGCCCGGCGGCAAGCTCGAGCCGGGCGAGTCACCGGCGGAGGCGCTGGCCCGCGAGCTGCGCGAGGAGCTGGGCCTGCGGGTCGAGGATCCGGGCGCCGCGATCGCGCGGTTCGACGCGCTCGAGCCGGACCGGATCGTCCGCCACCACGTCTTCGCCCTGCGCGCCGCCGGCGCCGTCGCGCGCGAGGGTCAGACCCTCGGCTGGTTCGCCCGCGAGCACCTGCCCCGCGAGTGCGCGCGAGTGGTGGCCCGCTCGCTGGCCTGCCTGGAGGACCTCGAGGCGGGCGGCGCCAGCGTGGGCCGCGCCGCGGTGAGCGGCACGACCGGCGGCCGCGACGGCGGCCGGGCGGTGGCGACCGGCGCGACCGGCGCTGCTCGACCCGAGCCGGCGGAGTAGCGCGTGCGCCCGTTCGACGCGCGCACCACCGGCGAGCGCGAGGACTCGCTGATGCGCGAGCTGGGCGCGCTCGAGCGGGAGGCCCGGCGCTCGCCGGCGCTCGCCGATGCGCTGTTCGAGCGGGCCTGCGCGCTGGTGCCGGTCATGCCGCTCAAGGTCCAGATCCAGACCACCACGCGCTGCAACGCGGCCTGCGCGATGTGTCCGTATCCGGTGGTGACCGCCGAGCCGGGCTTCGACCACGCGGTCATGGACGAGGACCGCTACCTGCGTATCCTCGCCGATCTCGGCGGCGGCGAGATCGAGCGGCTCTCGCTGTTCCTCATGAACGAGCCGCTCCTCGACCGCCGGCTGCCGCGCTGGCTGGCCCGGGCGCGCGCGGCCTTGCCCGGCACCGCGCTCGGCCTGTTCACCAACGGCGCGGCGCTCGACGGGCGGCGCGCGCGCGAGCTGGCCGCGGCGGGGCTCGACGAGCTGTGCGTGAGCGTGCACGGGTTCGACCCGGCGACCTACGAGCGCGTGATGGTCGGGCTGTCGTACGAGCGCACCCGGCGCCACCTCGACGAGGTGCTGGAGGCGGCCGCCGCCGGTGAGCTCGGCGCCATGCACGTGCAGCTGGTGACCGGCGACGTGCCGGAGGTGGCGGCGACGCGCGAGCTGGCCCCGCTGCGCTACCGCGATCGGATCGTCCTCAAGGGGTTCTCCAACGAGCGCGCCGCGGTCGGCGTGGACCCAGGGCTGGTCGGCGGCGGCTGCGGCGACGCCGGCGGCGCGCTCTGCCACCGGCCGTTCGTGAAGCTCTACATCCTCACCACCGGCGACTGTGTGCTCTGCAACGTGGACTGGCGGCGCACCGTGCTGCTCGGCCGGGTCGGCGATGCCGACGGGCCAGGCGTCGCCGACGTGTGGCACGGCGCGCCCTACACGGCGATCCGCCGCGAGCACTTCACCCGCGCCGCCGCGCGCGCCGCCATATGCTCGCGCTGCGACTACGCGGCGGTGGTCGACCGCGAGTGACCGGCGTGGGCGCGATCGATCCCGGCGCGATGCGCGGCCGCCCGGTCCTGGTGACCGGGTCGGGCGGCTTCCTCGGCTCCGCGGTGACTGGCCGGCTGGTCGAGCTCGGCGCGGAGGTGCGTGGGCTGGCCGGGCCGGTCGGCGAGACGGCGCTGCTCCGGCCGGCACCACCGGGCGTGCGGGTCGCGCACGGCGAGATCGACGACGGCGCGCTGCTCGCTTCGCTGCTCGAAGGAGTGGACTGTGTCTTTCACCTGGCCGGCCCGCCGTCGGTGGCGGAGTCGTTCGCGGCCCCGGCGCGCTACTTTCGAATCCACGCCGCCGGCACCGCCGCGCTGCTCGAGCGCTGCGCCGAGGCCGGGGTGCGCCGCCTGGTCCACGTCTCCTCCGCCGAGGTCTACGCGCCGCCCGCGCCGGCCGCGGCATCGAAGCGCGCGCCGGTCGGCGAGGATCACCCGCGCCTCCCTCGCTCGCCGTACGGCGTCGCCAAGCTGGCCGCCGAGCTCCTGCTCGAGACCTGGGCCGCGAGCGCCGGGATCCAGGCCACCATCGTGCGGCCGTTCTCGGTCTACGGGCCGGGCGGATCGCCGCGCTCGCTGGTCGGCCAGCTCATCGGGCAGCTGGTCCGCGGCGAGCCGATCCAGGTCGGCGATCTGCGGCCGGTGCGCGACTACTGCTTCGTGGCCGACGCCGCCGAGGCGATCGCGGCCTGCGCCGCGCGCGAGGGGGCGCCGGTGCGCGCGTACAACCTGGCCAGCGGTCGCGGGGTGTCGGTGGCGGAGCTGGCCGGCGCGCTGGTCGCGGCGGCCGGGCGCGCCGACCTGTCGATCGCCGAGCGCGGCGGCGATCGCCCGGCCGGCGCGATCACGCTCGAGCTGGTCGGCGATCCGACCCGCGCGCGCGAGGAGCTCGGCTTCGCCGCGGCCACCTCGCTCGAGGTCGGGCTCGCGCTCACCTGGCAGGCGTCGACGGCGGACCGGGACTGACCAGCGCCGGGCGGCGCAGAGGAGGAGCCGATGGAGGACCGAATCGCGGTGACCGGGGCCCAGGGCTTCGCGGGCAGGCACCTGGTGGTGCAGCTGCTCGACCGCCTGCCCGGCGCCCAGGTGCTCGGCATCGGCCGCTCGCCCGACGACCGCGATCACTTCGGCCACTCGGTCCACTGCGGCGAGACCGCCGTGCGCGCGCCGCTGTGGCCTGCCGCCCGCGCGACCCTGTCCGGCGATCGCTACCGCTACCGCCAGCTCGACGTGCTCGACCGGCCGGCCATGACCCGCCTGCTCGGCGACTTCGCGCCGTCCTGCGTCATCCACCTGGCCGCCGCGCTGCGCGATCAGCCGCTCGACCAGCTCCTGGCCAGCAACGTCGGCGCGGCCGCCTCGCTGCTGGAGGCGCTGGTCGGCGCCGGGCTCGAGGCCTGCCCTGTGGTGCTCGGCTCGACCGGTGGGGTGTACGGGGCGGCGGCGGCGAGCGAGCTCCCGCTGCGCGAGGAGCTGCGCGGCGCGCCGGCCGACTTCTACTCGCTCAGCAAGCAGGCCGGCGAGGACGCGACCCGCATCCTGGCCGGGCAGCACGGCCTCCACGTGGTGTGGGCGCGCATGTTCAACCTGGTCGGCCCCGGCCAGGAGGAGCGCCACTTCTTCGGCCGGGTCGCGTCGCAGCTGGCCGCGATCCGCGCCGGGCTGCGCCCGCCCGAGCTGGAGCTGGGCGCGCTCGACCCGACCCGCGACTTCGTCGACGTGCGCGACGCGGCCGAGGCGCTGTGGCTGCTCGCGCGCCGCGGCGCGGCCGGGCAGGCCTACAACGTGGCCAGCGGGCGCGAGACCCGGATCGGCGACGCGCTCGCGCTGCTCATCGACGTCGCCGAGCTGACCGGGCGGGTCGAGGTGCGCAGCGTCGGGCGCCGCGCCACCGAGGTGCCGCGCCACGTCGGCGACATCTCGCGGCTGCGCGGCCTCGGCTTCGAGCCGCGGATCGGCCTGCGCCAGAGCGCGCGCGACGTGGTCGACTACTACGCCGGCGCGGTGGTCGGGGCGCGCGCCCGGCCGGTCCGGCCGTCGCCCCGCCTCACCGTCGCGGCCGCCGAGCGCATCCAGTACACCGTCGAGGTGGCCACCGGCCTGCTCGAGCGCCTGCCGGAGCGCCTGCGCGCCGACTTCCCCGGGCGGCGGATGGCCATCCTGACCGACACGCGGGTGTGGGAGCTGCATGGCCGCGATCTGCTCGAGCGCATGCGCGGCGCCGGGCTGGTGGTCGACGCGGTGCGACTCCCCGAGGGGGAGCGCTCCAAGACGCCCGAGCGCTACCTCGAGCTGGTCGGGCAGCTGCACGCCACCCACTTCGACCGCCGCGCGCTCCTGATCAACCTGGGCGGCGGGCTGGTCACCGACGTGGGCGGCTTCGTGGCGGCGACCTACATGCGCGGCATCGACTACGTCAACGTGCCGACCACGCTCCTGGCCCAGCACGACAGCGCGATCGGCGGCAAGGTGGCGGTGAACGCCGGCTGGGGCACCAAGAACTTCCTCGGCGCGTTCCACCACCCGCGGGCGGTCTACTGCGATCCGGGCGCGCTGCGCACCCTGTCGGCGCGCGACCTGTCGAGCGGCGTGGCCGAGGCGATCAAGATCGCCCTGTGCGGCGAGCCGGAGCTCTGGCACCTGCTCGAGGAGCGGGTCGCCGACGTGCGCGCCCGCGACGCCGAGGTGCTGGGACAGATCGTGCGGCTGGCCGCCGCGGGCAAGGCGGCGCTGCTGGCGCCGGATCCGTACGAGGTCGATCTCCGCCGGGTGCTCAACCTCGGCCACACGCTCGGCCACGCGATCGAGGCGGAGCTGGGCGGCGACCAGATCCTCCACGGCGAGGCGGTCGCGTTCGGGATCGCCGTCGCCACCGTGATCGGGCTCGAGCGCGGGCTGTGCCCGCGGGTCGACGCCGGCCGCATCCTCGCGCTCCTGGACGCCTACGACCTGCCGCCGCCGGTGCCGCGCGGCTGCCTGGCCGGCGCGCTGCGCCGGCTCGACGACATCCGGCTGGTTCGCGGCAACCGGCTCCACTTCGTGATCCCGACCGGCGTGCACGGGGTCAGGATCGTCCCCGAGGTCGCCGACGCCGAGCTCGAGCGCGCGCTCGAGCGGCTGGCCGGCGACCCCGGTCGCACATGGATCGTGCACTGATGGCGGTGCTCGGCATCGACCTCGGGGCCACCAAGCTGCTCGCGCTGGGCGAGGAGCGCGGCGCGCGCTTCCGGCTGCGCCGCGACAGCGGGCGCGGGCTGGGGCCGGGGGCCGGGCTGGCCGCCATCGTGGAGGTGGTCGACCGCGCTCGCGAGCAGCTGGCGGTCGAGGCGGTCGGGGTCGGCTTTCCCGGCCTGGTCGACCACGCGCGCGGGCTGGTCCGCTCGTCGGTGATGCTGGACGGCTGGTCCGAGGTGCCGCTCGCCGCGCTGCTGGAGGAGCGGCTCGGGATCCCCTGCGCGGTCGACAACGACGTCAACGCGGCCGCGCTGTGGGAGCAGCGCTGCCGCGGCGCGCGCGACATGCTGTTCGTCGCGGTCGGGACCGGCATCGGCGGCGCGCTGGTGCTCGACGGGCGGCTGCACCGCGGCGCCGGCGGCCTGGCCGGCGAGATCGGTCACGTGAGGGTGAGCCGCGACGGCCCGCCGTGCGACTGCGGCCGGCGCGGCTGCGTCAACCGCCACGCGTCCGGCGCGGCGATCGAGGCGGCGGCCGGCCTGTCGCCCGGCGCGCTGCGCGATGGCGCCGCCTGGAGCGACCAGCTCGAGCGCGCGCTCGAGGTCGCCGCCGCCGCGCTGGGCGCGGCGATCGGGGATGCGCTCAACCTGCTCGACGTTCCGCTGGTGGTGCTGGGTGGCGGGGTCGCCGAGCTGGGGCCGAGCTACGCGGCGGCGGTGGCGGCCAGCGCCCGGCGCGAGTGCTTCCGCGAGATCGGCGAAGCCTGCTCCTTCGAGCTGGCGCGCGGCGGATACGACGGCGCGGCGCGCGGCGCGGCCGACCTGGCCGCTCAGCGGCTCGCCGCCGCCGACCAGCCCGACTCGAGCGCCAGCTCGCCGAGCGCGATCGCGTAGTCGCGGGCGAGCCGCGCCGACGCCACCGGGCTCGCGCCCAGCTCCGCGAACGCGGCGGCGTGCGGCCCGGCGGCCGGCTGGTACGCGGTGACCTCGACCTCGGCCGCGAGCATGGCGGCCAGCTCGTCGAGGACCGGGAGATCGCGGTGGCCTGGCATCCGGGCCAGCGCGCCCGGCCACAGCGCCGCCGACGCCCGCGCCGGGGCCAGGATGCGGAGGTCGAGCAGGAGCTGGGCCGCGTACGCCTCGAGCCAGAACGACTCCGGCACCCCGTCGGCCACGCCGCCGCACCAGCCGCGCAGCGCGGCGCGAAGCGACGCCACATCGGAGCCCAGGACGACGGAGCCCAGGACGACCGGCTCGCCGCGGCCTGGCCCGAGGTGAAGGGCACAGCGACCGGCCGGCGGGGCCGGCGGCGGCGCGCCCGGCGCGACCAGGCATGCGTGGCCGGCCCGCGCCCTGCCTCCGCGCTCGCGCTCGGCGGCGCCATCGCCATCGCCATCGCCATCGATCGGCCGGAGCACCAGCGGCAGGGTGCGCGCGGCGATCGCCCAGGCGTTGTCCTCCTCGGGCGCCGCGGCGTCGAGCCGCACGTCTGCCGACGACGACGCCAGGCGGGCGAGCTCGCGCGCGTAGCCGCGCAGGCCGACCGGGTGCTCGTCGGCGCTCGGCGACCCGCCGCGCGCGTGCCGTCGCGCGAGCGCGACCGCCGGGTCCAGCTCGAGCCAGAAGCGCAGGTCGGCGGCCGGAAACGGAGCCAGCGCCGGGTGCGCGGAGAGATCCCAGCCGAGCTGGCTGGCCGCCGCGGCCAGGTGAGTCTCCACGTAGCGGTCCATGATCAGCGCGTCGCACGCCTCCAGCGCCGGTGCGATGTGATCGCGGTGGACGCGCAGCGAGTCGACCAGCTTCACGATCCGCGACACCCGGAAGGCGGCCAGCGGCGCGCCGCGACGGGTGCGCGCGCCCAGCTCGTCGGCCAGCTGCAGAAAGGCACCCTGGCGGTAGAGCTTGACCACGCGCACCTCGGCGCCGCGGTCGCGCAGCCGGCGCGCGAGGCGATCGACCTGGGTCGACTTGCCGGCCCCGTCGATGCCGGTCACCGCGACGATGCGCGCGCGCCGCGCGACCGGCGCCGTCTCCTCCTCCTTCTTCTCCTTCTCCTTCTCCGCCTCCGCGGCCGCCCGCGCCGGCCCCTCGCGCAGAGCATGCTCCAGCCCCGGATCCAGCCCGAGCACCGCCAGGCGGACCAGCTCCGGCTGGCCGAGCCCGGCCCAGTGCTCGCGCCACAGGTCGCGGAGGCGGGCTCCCTCGGCGGTGCCGAGCCCGCCGCGCGGCGGCAGCGCGCCTGACCAGACCCCGAGCCGGCGCTCCGGGTCGATCGCGAACGGCCACACGTGCGCGCCCTGCTCGCGCACCGCCCGCGGATCGCCGCCCTCGTCGACCGCGGCCAGCACCCGGCGCGCTCCGCCCGGGATCGGCGCCCCGGGCGCCACCCGCACCACGCCGTCGGCGAGCCACACCGCGGCCTCGCCTGACCGGTGCAGCGCGTCGAGCGCGCCGGTTCCGACCTCGTGGAGCGCGCCGGGCCAGCGGTAGCGGAGCGCGCGGGCCAGGCCGGGCTGGTCGCCCATGCCGTGCGCGAACAGCGCGCGCACCCCGCCGTCCCACAGCCGGACCAGGGCGGCGCCGAAGCCGCCCGCGCCCGGCTCCACCACCGGCAGCGGACCGTCACCGCCGCCGAGCAGCTCGGCCAGCGCCGCCACCTCTCGCGCTCGTCGCCCGGCCAGGCAGCCGGCCAGCACCGCGCACAGCGGCGGCAGCGGCAGCGCGACCAGCGCGGCGCGGCCCGGCGCCGGCCGCGGCTCGAGGTTCTGCTGGTGCGCGGCCAGCTCGGCGACCACGTCGAGCGGCCCGGCCTGGCCGCCGTCGCTCACCACCAGCGCTTCTCCGGGGCCGGCTCGCGCAGGAGAAGCGGCGACAGGAAGCGCACCGCCTGCACCAGCCCCTCGCGCGGCGACATGGTCGGGTCCTCGTGCTCGACGGCCAGCACGCCGCGGAACCCGGCCCCCTGCAGCGCGGTGATGAGCCGCCGCCACTCGATGTCGCCCCAGCCGGGCACGCGGAAGCGAAAACCGCGACCCGGCCGGTGCCAGGGCCCGTGCGCGAGCAGCCCGGAGCGACCGGCGTGCTGCGCCACCAGCTCGCCGTCCTTGGCGTGCACGTGCAGCACCCGCCCGCCCAGCTCCTCGGCGAACACGACCGGGTCGATCCCGGCCAGGAGCAGGTTGGCCGGATCGAGGTTGAAGCCGAGCGCCGCGTGATCGCCCACCAGCGACAGCGCGAGGCGCGCGGTCTCGAGGTTGTAGGCGAACTGACGCGGGTGGCACTCGAGGGCGAAGCGCACCTCGCGGGCCGCGAACCCGTCGAGCACCGGCACCAGCGCGTCGCGGAAGCCCGCGCCCATCCGCTCGTAGCCGTCCTCGAGCGGCCACGGGAACCAGCGCGAGTAGTCCTCGCAGCCGGTGAAGCCGCACACCACGCCGACCCCGAGCCGGCGGGCCAGCTCGGCGGTCGCGAGCAGACGATCGCGCGCGCGCCGCGACTTCTCGACCGGGCTGCCGCGGAAGATCGGATCGGTGTCGGCGCCGTGGGGGCCGAGCAGGAGCTGCCCCTCCTGGTGGTTGGAGAGCGCCGAGATCTCGAGACCGGCGCCGCGCACCGCGCGCGCGATCCGCTCGTGGCCACCGGCCAGCGCCTCGTCCAGGTCGATGAACGGGCTGCGGGCGTCGACCGCGAGCTCGATCGCCTCGAACCCGAGCTCCGCTGCCTCGGCCAGCGCGCGCTCGAACGGCAGGTGATACAGCACCTGGGCGCACACCCCTAGCTTCACCGCGCCTCCTCGCCCGGCACCGCGAAGCAGATCGCGTCGAGCGCCGCGGCGCGGGTCGGCTGGTCCAGCGGCAGCGGCAGCTCGGCCAGCGCGTCGGCCAGGATCGCCCGATCGCGCCGCACCGCCGCCGCGTAGAGGAGGTCGTCGGCGCGGGCCAGGCGACCGAGCAGCTCGCGGACCGGGGCTGGCCGCTCCGGCACCGGATCGAGGCGCGCACCGCCGGCGTCCAGCTCGCCCATGAGCTCGATCACCACCGGCGCCGGCGCCTCGGCCAGCGCGCCGCCGCCCGGCACGTCGAGCGGGCCGCGGTACACCGGACCGCCCAGCGCGGCGGCGAGCGCGGGCACCAGGGCGAGGTCGAACCAGGGCGTGGGCCGGCGGGCCAGCGCCTCGGCCGCGGCGCCCGGCGCGGCGCGGAAGCGCTGCACCAGCTGATCGCGCAGCGCGGCCAGCTCGGCCGCCCTGCCCGGCTGGCGCCGCCGCCCGATCCGCCGGGCCGCGTCCGCCTCGAACACATCGACGAAGTAGTGCAGCGGCGCGGCGCCGACCCGGTGGGCCAGCCCGACCGGCACCTCACCCAGCTCGATCGCGGAGCGCAGGACCGGGTGATCGAGCGGGCCCATCTCCGGGCACCAGAAGAAGCCGAGGTGATTGAGGCCGGCGTAGGCGAGCGGCGCGGCGTCGGCGCGCGCGGCGCTGGCCTGGGCCGCGTTGGCCCGCCAGCGGCTCAGCGTCACGACCGGCAGCTCGCACAGCCCGACCGCGGACAGGCCGCGCTCGACCAGGAGCCGCGTGGTCACCCCGAGCGGCGCCATGAGGTTGAGGACCCGCGCGGCCGGCGCGCGCGCGGCGATCCGCGCGGCGATGTGCTCCAGCGCCGGGACCGTGCGCCACGCGTTGGCCATCCCGCCCAGCCCGACCCCCTCGTCGCCGACCTGGTTGAACCGGCCCGGGAAGCCCTCGTCGTGGGCGCGCGCGGCCAGCCCACCGATCCGGATCAGCAGCACGACCGCGGCGGCGCCGTCGACCGCCTCGTCCAGCCCGGCGCAGGCGCGGAGCTCGTGGTCGGCGCCGGCCGCGCGCAGCCGGGCGGCCGCGTGGGCGGCGATCACCGCCAGCCGGTCGCGGTCGCGCGCGTGGAGCCGCAGGTCCAGGGCCGGGAGCCCGGCCGCGCCGGCGATCACCTCGACCAGCCGCGCCGCGTAGGCGCCACCGCCGAGGACCGCGACAGGCAGCCGCGCTCCAGCCATGGCTAGTGCACCGCCGCCGATATGACATCAACGATCCGGTGCGCCTCACCGCCGATCGCTGCGTTGCAACTCCTCGAGCTACGGCGAGTAGCCCGTCGTCGTCGCGCCTTGCGCTCGACGGCGATCCACACCGCCTCGTTGA
>DATHKR010000164.1:0-7608 GCA_035489015.1 Kofleriaceae bacterium
CGCTCGATCACGTGCTGTGGGCGGATCGCTGGCTGGCCCGGTTCGCCGGGGCGTCGCCCGCGGCGCTGGGCTCCTTCGACCCGGATCGCGGGTACCCCTCGTCGCTGGCGCTCGCCACCGCGCGGTCGCGGGCCGCGGCCGAGTGGACGCCGGCGTGGGTGTCCCCGCGCGGTGACTCGCCGGGGCGCGAGCGGAGATCGGCGCTCGACGGCGGCGCGGCCGCGGCGCCGGTCATGTCGTCGGTCATGGTCGATGAGGACGAGCGTGTGTCCGACAGCGAGTTCGGCGCCATCGCGGCGGCCGCGGCGGCCGAGCGGCGCAGCCCGCGCGGCGCGGCCGGTTCGCGCGGCGCTGGCGGCGGCGTTGCCGGCGGTCCCGGCGGTCCGGGTTCGTCCTCGGCTGGTTCGAGCGGCGGGGCGACGGCCGGCCCGGGTGCGACGACGCGCGGGGCGGCGGCTGCGGCCGGTCGCGCGGGCGGTCGCGCGGGCGGTCGCCAGACCGGGCCGACGGTGCCGAGCGGGCCGTTCCGCGTGCCGCTGGCCGACCGCGCGCTCGGGCGCGTGGCGATGGGCGGCTCGGCTGGCCTGGGCGCGGCGCTGGCCGCGTCGCCGCTGGCGGCGATCCTGGCCGGTCTGGTCGAGCTGGCCCCGCAGCCGGTGTTCGACGCGCGGCAGCTGTCGCTGGCCGCGGTGCGCGACCTGCTCTCGCGCGGCGCCACCGCCGGGCGGGCGTGGTCGAGCGCGGCGGGCGGCGACGACAGTGGCTCGGCGCAGGCAGCGCTCCTCGAGCGTCTGGCCGGGCGCGCGCCCGGATCGGTATGGCTGGCGCTGCCCGGGACCATGGGGTCGAGCGCGGCGGGCGGTGCCGGCGGCAATCCGTGGACCGCGGCCTCGCGCGGGGCGACCGCGGCTGGCGCGGCCGGCCACGCGGTCGGCCACGCGATCGGATCGAGCGGGTCCGGTTTCCCGGGCCCGGGGGCCTTCGCGGGCCCATCGGGTGCGGCCGGTGCGGCCGGTGCCGGCAGCAGCGCGACCGCGACGGCTGGCGCCGCGGCGCTCGCGAGGGCCGAGGCCGCGGCGATCGAGCTGGCCCGGACCGGTCGCGCCGGTGCCGGTGGCCGATCGAGCCAGACCCGGCCATCCGCGGGCGGGGGCGCCGGCGGGGGCGCCGGCGGGGGCGCGGGCGGCGCGTGGGCTGGTGCCTGGACCCCGTGGGGTGGCGGCAGTGACGTCGGCGCGGGCATCGCGCCGCGTCCCGGCGACGTCGCCGTGCGGGCCGAGTCGTTCGCCCACGCGCGCTCGCTGGCGGCCTCGGACCTGGCGCTCGACTTTCTCTCTCCCGAGGTGCTCGCCGCCGCTCGCGCGGCCGGCATGGGGCCGATCGAGGCAGGTCGCGCTCAGCGCCTGGCGGCGTCGGGTCGGCCGCACCTGGCCGCCCTGGCCGCCGCGGTCGATCGCGTGTTCGTGGACGCGCTCTCCCCCGGCGGTGGATCGGCCGAGGGCGGCGCGGAGCGGGGCGCTCGTGGAGGACCGGCCTGGCGCGGTGAGACGAGCGGTCGCGCTGCTGGCGGAGCCGAGCCGATCGCGGCGATCGAGCGCGCCGCCGCCGCGGAGCGCGCGTCGTCCGCGGAGCGCGCCCGTGACCGCGGCGTCGCCGAGCGCACCGCCGCCGAGCGCGTCGCCGCCGAGCGCGTCGGGTTCGCTCTTCGCGGCGGTCCGGCGGCCTGGTGGGCGGCGATGGCGCTCGAGCGGGCGGCGCCGACCCGGGTCCCGCGCGGTGCATTCCTCCTTCCGGAGCAGGCGGCCCGGTTCCTCGGCGTCAGCGCCGGCGCGGCCGAGGCGCTGCGCCCCGACATCGGCGCGGCGCTCGACCTGGTCGCGGCCAGCGAGGTCGCCGACGCGGCCGCGGGTCGCGGCGCGGCGGCGCGGGCCTGGTCCGCCGGACGCGCCGGCCAGCCAGCGGGCGACGCGGCGACCTCGGCCAGTCGGGACGCGTGGAGCGCACCGGCCGACGCCGCGCGCTCCCAGCTGCCTCGCGAGCTGTGGTCGGTGTTCGACGCGGTCTACCTCTCTCTCGGCGACGGCGCGGAGGCGCGGCCGCTCGCTCCCTCGGCGCGGGCGGCGCGGGCGCTCGCGCGGGCCAGCCGCTCGGCCGCGAGCGCGACCGGCGTGACCCTCTCGGCCCGCGCGCGGGCGGCGGCTGCCTGGGCGGTGTTGCCGGTGGTCCTGCCCGGTGGTGCGCCTCGCGGGGTCGCCGGCGCGTTCGCCGGCGCCGGGCTCGCCGGGTGGGGGGCGGCCGGCTCCGGGCCGGGTGCTGGCGCCGCCCACGCCGAGGTCGCTCGTGGCCGCGGGATCGGCCGCGCCGGCGAGGCGCTCGGCGCGCTGGTCGCGCCGACCTTCCTGGTCGCCGACCGCGGCCCGGGCGAGTCGAGCGCGGGCCGGACCGCCGCGGCCGAGGCTTCGTCCTCGCGGGGCTGGTCGGGCGAGGCCGGCATCCAGACGCCCTTCATCCAGACCATGTCGCCCCCCTCGCCGTCGTCGTCGCCTGCCCCGGCGCCGCAGCCCGCGCCCGCGCCCGCGCGGAAGAGCGCGGCCCCGGCCTCACCCGAGGCCGAGATGGCCTGGTTCTACGAGGCGGCGCAGAAGTACTTCGCCGACGCGGGCCCGTCGACCGGCGGCCTGTCGGTGGCGGAGATGACCCTGGTCACCGCCGCCCCGCGCGCTCAGATCGCCGCGTCGCCGCAGCGGGCCGATCGCCCGGTCACCCAGGCCGCGTCGACCACCCACGTCGGCGACGCCGGCAAGCCGGGTGACGCGGGGGCGCCGAACCGACCGGACATCGACAAGATCGCCCAGGACGTCTTCGAGCAGATCTGCCGCATGATGGCCGTCGCGCGCGAGCGCAGCGGCGACCCGTGGCACCGCTAGGTGGAGAACATGGACAGCATCCCCAAGCCGCTCAAGTGCATGATCAAGAACCTCGACACCGGTGTCGAGCTGAAGGCTTACTTCAACCCGAAGGAGCTCAGCATCGACAAGAAGGTGCCCTGGAACAAGCACAAGAGCACCAAGGCCAACAACCCGGTCCTCGAGTTCACCGACGCGGATCCCAAGGATCTGTCCATCGAGCTCCTGTTCGACGGCTACGAGGGTCAGGTGAACGTGTACGACGAGTACATCGCGCCGCTCGAGGAGTTCACCAAGATCATCGAGGCCAAGAAGCGCCCGCCGATGGTCATCTTCCTGTGGGGCAAGTTCCCCTCGTTCATGGGCGTCATCGAGTCGCTGTCCACCAAGTACACGATGTTCCTGACCAACGGCACCCCGGTGCGGGCCACGGTCACGGTCAAGATGAAGCAGGCCGACAAGCTCACCGTCGGCACCAAGGAAGGCGAGAAGAAGCCCAAGAACCAGCCGACCGACGACTTCAGCGGTCAGGGCAAGATCGCCACCGACGCCGATCGCCTGCGCGCCGACAAGTTCGACACCGACCATCGCGCGGTGCTCGACGCGTCGGGGACCCAGACCAACCAGCTGCCGCCCGGGACGCAGGTCCCCGTCAAGGGGTAGTCGATGGCGGAGCAAGCGTCCGGCGTCACCGATGTCTGGATCGGCTGCGGTAGCCACAAGCCGATCGAGGACTCGTCGATCCACAGCATGGTGGTCGATCAGGACACCGATCAGGCGGACATGTGCGTCCTCACCCTGAACAACGCCAGCCACGCCTTTTCCAACGACGTCCGCCTCGGTGACGAGGTCGAGGTCAAGATCGGCGGCTCGGGCGGGAAGACGATCTTCAAGGGCGAGGTGGTCGGCGTGGAGCCGGTCTACAAGACCGGCGGCGAGTCCAAGTGCGTGGTGCGCGCCTTCAACCGGATGCACCGGCTGCTGCGCGGGCGCAAGTCGCTCACCTTCATGAAGAAGAAGGACTCGGAGATCGCCCAGATGGTCGCCAAGTCCAACAACCTGACCGCGCAGACCGACGACACCGCGGTCGCGCACGATCACGTCTACCAGCACAACCAGACCGACCTCGAGTTCCTGCGCCTGCTCGCCGCCCGCAACGGCTTCGAGGTCCTGTGCGAGGACAAGACCCTCCACTTCCGCAAGCCTCGCGCCGACAAGGACTCCGGGGTGGAGCTCCGCATCAACGAGGCCAGCGGCGGGGTGATGCTGAAGACCTTCAGCCCGCGCCTGTCGTCGACCGGGCTGGTCAAGGAGGTCGAGGTCAGGAGCTGGAACGCGGAGAAGAAGGAGGAGATCGTCGCGCGCGCCACCGCGGCCAACTCCAGCCTCGGCAACCGCATCGCGCCGTCCGAGGCGGACGCGTTCGGCGATCGCATCACCTTCACCGTCGATCGCCCGGTCAGCTCGGTCGAGGAGGCCAAGAAGCTGGCCGAGGCCAAGCTGAGGGAGATCCTCATGGACTTCATCGTCGGTGACGGCCTCTGCATCGGCTCGCCCGAGATCCAGGCCGGCACGGTGGTGACGATCACGGTCAACCCGGAGAAGCCGGAGGATCGGTTCAACGGCAAGTACTTCGTCACCGGCGCGTCCCACCGCTACAGCCACAGCAGCATCGGCGGCGGCGAGGGGCAGGGCGGCTACGTCACCGCCATCCGCGTGCGCCGCGACGCGGCCGGCGGAGGGAAGTAGCTAGTGCACCGCCGCCGATATGGCGTCAACGAGGCGGTGTGGATCGCCGTCGAGCGCAAGGCGCGACGACGACGGGCTACTCGCCGTAGCTCGAGGAGTTGCAACGCAGCGATCGGCGGTGAGGCGGACCGGATCGTTGATGTCATATCGGCGGCGGTGCACTAGTGCCGGGGGGGCCCGCAGATCGCACCGGCGGCCACGATCTGGGCGGCATCTACTACGCCATCGTCACCCAGAACGACGACAAGGAGGGCTCCGGCGGCCGGGTGAAGGTGCGCTACCCGTGGATGCCCGAGGGCGACCGCGACCAGTCCTTCTGGGCGCCGATCGCGGTGCCGATGATCGGCGCCGAGTTCGGCACGTACACCCTCCCCGAGGTCGAGGACACGGTGATGGTCATGTTCCTGGCCGGGGACATCCACCACCCGATCGTCGTCGGCGGCGGCTGGAGCTCGGTGGATCCGCCGCCCGAGGTGAACGAGGACGGCAAGAACAACTTCCGCGGCATCAAGTCGCGCGCCGGCCAGCGGCTGATCCTCGACGACAGCGGCAAGTCCAAGGTCGTCCTCAGCGACGTCGGCGACCACCACCTCATCGGCGTCGGCCAGACCGGCAAGGACGGCGCCGGTCCCAACGCGACCGAGGTGCCGGCGATGGGCGCCAGCTCGGGCGTCGCGGCGACGTCGGTGACCGGCAAGCTCAACGTCTGGTGCCCGAACGGCAAGCTGACGGTGAAGGGGCGCGCGGTCGAGGTGACCGCCGCCGACGGCGCCGACGTCAAGGGCGGCACGCTCTCGCTGAAGGGGACCGCGTCCGCATCCGTCAGCGCGAGCGGCGGCGGCAAGTTCCAGGGCATTCCGCTGAAGGTCGGCAGCTGATGAGCGTGGCGAGGGCGATGGTCGCGAGGGCGAGCCGCGCCGGGCAGGCCGCCGGCGCCAGCGGCTCGCCGCGGACCGGAGAGGCCAGCCGGTGAGCGGGCGCGTCGGCCTCGAGCGGATGGATGGGACCACCCAGCGGGCGGCCCGGCTGCGCGGCGTCTACCTCGCCATCGTCACCGCCAACCTCGATCAGGGCAAGGACAGCCGCCACCGGGTCAAGGTGCGCTACCCGTGGCTGCCCAACGGCGACGAGTCCTACTGGGCCCGGATCCTCGCGCCGATGACCGGCTCATCGCGCGGCACCTACTTCCTGCCCGAGGTGGACGACCAGGTCCTGGTCGTGTTCGAGCACGGCGAGATCGCGCGGCCGATCATCGTGGGCGGTCTGTGGAGCGCGCAGCAGAAGCCGCCCCAGCGCAACGAGGACGGCAAGAACAACGTCCGCGTCATCAAGTCGCGCAGCGGCCACCGCCTGATCCTCGACGACACCGCAGGCTCCGAGCGGCTGATCGTCGTCGACTCGACCAAGAAGAACAAGATCGTCCTCGATTCCGGAAAGGACTCGCTGACGATCGAGAGCAGCGGCGACATCGAGCTGATCGCGTCGTCCGGCACGGTCAAGCTGCACGGCAAGACCGTGAAGATGACCGCGACCGGATCGATGGGGGGACAGGGCGTCACCCTCGACGTGGCCGGCAAGGCGGTGAACGTGGCCGCCACCGGTCCGCTCGAGCTCAAGGGCGGCATGGTGATGCTGAACCCGGGGGGAGGCTCGGCCGCGTCGCTCGCGCCGTCGCGGGTCAGCGCCGGGACCGCGGATTCGGCGGCGGCCAAGGACCAGGTCCGCGAGCAGCGGACCGGCGACGCGGCTGGCGGAGCGAGCGCGCCGGGCGGCAGCGCGGGCGCGCGCGAGCAGGCGTCGGACGAGCACCTTCCGGAGACCGAGCCGGAGGACCTGCAGGCGGTGGTCGGCGCGCAGGCCAGCACGAGCGAGATCCAGCCCGGGGCCCCGGTCGAGGTCAGCGCGGTCGTCGACGGCGCCACGTCCGCCGCCTACGAGGTGATGGACGCCGACACCGGCGAGGTCATCGCCAGCGGGGCCGCGGTGGTGGCGGGCGGCACGGCGACCGCCGTGTGGAGCTCGAAGGAGCTGGTCAGCCGTCCCGACACGTCGAGCGTGGCGATGAAGCTGACCGCCGGCGGCGCGACCACGACGACCGCGCCGATGCCGGTCGCGGGGCGCGCGCCGCCGACCGGCGCGCCGTCGCCGTCCAACCAGCTCATCGATCCGTCGGCGCCGATGCCCGCCTCCGAGCGCAGCGCGGTGGCGCCGGGGCCAGGCGCACGCGGCGCCGCCGGCGCCCAGGGACCGGTGACCGCGGCGCCCACGGTCGACCGCCGAGGCCGCGCGGCCAGCGCGGGCCCGACGACGGCCCCGCAGCGCGGCGCGGTCGGCGCGGGTGGCGCGGGCGGAGTCGGCGCGGGCGGAGGAGTCGGCGCGGGCGCGGCGGGTGGCGGGCGAGGCGGCGCGGGTGGCGTTGCGGGTGTGGGCGGCGCGGGTGGCGCGGGTGGCGTTGCCGGCGCGGGCGCGGGCGGCGCGGGTGGAGTCGGTGGAGTCGGTGGAGTCGCGGTCGGCGGTGGGCGCGGGGGCGCGGTGGCTGGCGGTGTCGGCGCGGGCGCGGCGGCTGGCAATGTGGGGGCTGGCGGAGCCGGCGCCGTGGCCGGCGGTCGGACTGGCGCGGGCGCGGTTCCGGGTGGAGGCGCGGGCGCGGTTCCGGGTGGAGCCAGCATCGGTGGCGGAGCTGGTGCCGTGCCTGGCGGAGCGGCCGGAGCAGGCGCGGGTGCCGGCGCGGGTGGTGGGGCAGGCGCGGTGTCCGACCTGGGCAGTGGAACCGGGGTTGCCGGCAGCATGGGCGGCAGCGCGGCCGCCGCACCAGGCGGAGGCGCGGGCGCGGGCGTCGCTCGGGGCGCCTCTGGCACAGGAGCGGTTCCCGGTGGTGTCGGTGGCGCGGGTGTCGGCGGCGCGGGCGGTGTCGGTGGCGCGGGCGGTGTCGGTGGCGCGGGCGTCGGTGGCG
>DATHKR010000165.1:0-17789 GCA_035489015.1 Kofleriaceae bacterium
TACAAGGCGACGCTCCGGGTCACCAAGGTCGAGCGAGGAGCCGGCATCAAGGCGGGCAAGACGATCGCCGTCCACTGGTTTCACGTGACCAAGCGGCCCGCGAAGTCCATGCCGGGCGCCTACGGTCATCACTACGAGGTGGCACGGAAGGGCGCCGCCGTCCGCGTCTATCTGATGAAGGGACCCGAGCGTCTCGAGGTCATCTACGGCGCGGACGGCATGGAAGCCGTGAAGAAGTAGCTCCCCGGAGAGCGTCGGCCTCGCCCCGGCGATGAGCGCGGTCCAGGATGGCCCGGTCGCTTGACGCCGCCGATCAGCACCTCACATGAGGGTGGTCTCCACTCCAGAGGTCCGGATGCACCCAAGATCGCGCGCGCTGCCCTTGTTTCTGATGTCGTTCGTCGCCGCGGCCTGCGGCGGGGCCCAGCCCGCCCCGCCCCCGGATGCGCTGGCGCAGCGCATCGACGCGGTGATCGACCGCGCGATCGCCGATGAGCGCGTGGTCGGCGCCGTCGTGATGGTGGCTCGGGGAGGCGAGGTGGTCTATCACCGTGCCGCAGGGCTCGCCGACCGCGAATCGGCGCGGCCGATGCGCGAGGACTCGATCGTGCTGTTCTCGTCCGTGACCAAGCCGATCGTCTCGGCCGCGGCGCTCGCCCTCATCGACGCCGGCCGCCTCGGCCTCGATGATCCGGTCACCCGCTGGCTGCCGGACTTCAGGCCGAAGCTCCCCGATGGACGGGAGCCGGTCATCACGGTGCGCCACCTCCTCACGCATACCGCCGGGCTCAGCTATCCCTTCTTCGAGAAGGAGGGCGGGCCGTATCACAAGGCGGCAGTGTCCAACGGCTTCGATCAGCCCGGCCTCTCGTTCCAGGAGAACGCGCGCCGGCTCGCGTCCGTGCCTCTTCTGTACGAGCCCGGCACCGGCTGGAGCTACTCGCTCGCGACAGACGTCCTGGGTGAGATCGTCGCGCGCGCGGGCGGCGGCACTCTCCCCGAGGTCGTGAAGCGCACCGTGACCGAGCCGCTCGGCCTGCGCGACACCGCGTTCGCGGTCACCGATCGGCAGCGGCTCGCCACTCCCTACGCGGACGCCCGCCCGCGGCCGGCGCGGATGTCGGCCGACTACTCGCTCGCGTTCGGCGCCAGCGCGCTGCGCTACGCCCCCGCGCGCATCTTCGACCCGGCCTCCTACCCTTCGGGAGGAGCGGGCATGGCAGGCACGGCGGGCGACTTCCTTCGCTTCCTCGAGGCGCTTCGCGCGGGTGGGGCTCCGATTCTGAAGACGGCGACCGTGCGCGAGATGTCGCGCAACCAGGTGGGGAAGCTGGCCAAGTCGTCCCTCGGCCCCGGCTGGGGCTTCGGTCTCGGTTTCTCCGTGCTGGAAGATCCCGTCGCGGCCAAGGTGCCGCTCTCGGCCGGCAGCTGGCGCTGGGGCGGCGTCTACGGACACACCTGGTGGGTCGATCCCGCTCAGCGACTCTCGGTGGTCATCATCACCAACACCGGAGTCGAGGGGATGAGCGGCGCGTTCTCGTCCGACATCGCCAGCGCGGTGTACGGTAGCCCCGTCGCAGCTGCGGCGCGGTGACGCGTCCCGGCCGCCACCGTGACCGGTGCGAGGAGCAGCTTGATGGTCGAGCCGCCCACGAAGGACGAGAACCCACCCGAGGCTCACGAGAAGGACGATCCCCGTCTTGAGCTCATCTACCGCGAAGCACTTCGCGGCCTCGTGCAGCAGCAAGGCATCGTGGAGAGCATGAACAGCCGGGCTGGCAACCTGATCTTTGCCGCAGCGTTCGTGAGCTCGCTGTTCGGCAGTCGGGCGCTGGCAAACGGGCTCGGGCTCTTCGACGGGCTGGCGGTGACCCTGCTGTTCATTCTCGGAGCCCTCATCGCCTTCATGCTGTGGCCGTACCACAACTACAGATTTCGCTTCGACCCTGCGGAGCTGTTGAGTCTGTATGTCGATGGCGAAACGCCCGCAAGCCTCCCCCAGATGCATCGCTCGCTCGCGCTTCGCATCGAGGCCGACCGGGCAAGCAACTGGCGGCTCATCCAGCGACTCCGGGTAGCATTGCAGATCGCCCTCATCCTCTTTCTTCTCGAGATCCTTGCGTGGCTCCTCGCGATAGCGAGCTCCTGAAGGCGGCGTCGCCCCCGCTGTTCGCGCCGCGTGTCCATCGCTCTCCTGGTCAGCCAGCCGGTGCAAGCGGCGCTCACGTTGACAGCCGGACGGAGGGCCCCCATACATCGATGATGGGTCCGATCGGAGGGCGCGGTGCGGCGTTCGCGTGCGTGACCGCGTTGCTGATCTCCACCGCTTGTCAGGGGAGCTCGATGAGCACCACCGAATCCAGCAAGGCCTTCGATAGGGCCGATGACGCGGCGATCAAGTCGCTCGAGCAGGGGTTCATCGCGGCGTTCAGCGCCAAAGATGTACCCAAGATCATGTCGTTCTTCTCGACCGGAGACAGGTTGTTGGTCTTTGACCTCTCGACTCCGAGGCAATACGCAGGCCACGACGCCTACACCAAGGACTGGGAGCGGTTCGTCAAGACGACTGACGGCCCTCTCAGCGTGACCATCAGCGATCTCGATGTGACGACCAACGGAAGCAATCTGGCATTCAGCCACAGCATCGTCCACGTCTCAGGGAAGCGGGCCGATGGTGGCGTGATGGACCACAATGCGCGCATCACTCACGTCTACGAGAAGACGAATGGTCAGTGGTTCATTGTCCATGAGCACATTTCAGTGCCGATAGACATGTCCACGGGGAAGCCCGACTTCCAGTCGAAGCCGTAGGTTCTTGCGGCGGATCGCCAGGTCAGCGGGCCAGGCGCTCCCGCGGTCAGCGAGCCGTCGCGTCCTCACCTGGCTAGAATGGAGCATGGCCAGTGGTCGAGCCCTCCCCCCATCCCTCAGGCTCCTCGCTCCGTTCCTCCTCGGAGCTCTCGCGCTCACCTCCTCCGCGTGGGCAGACAATCCGCAGACCGTCCACGCGCAGATCGCCAGGCAGCACGACAAGAACGTCCAGCGGCTCCAGAAGTGGATCCGGCAGAAGACGATCGCCGCGACCAACGAGGGAATCGAGGAGGGCTGCGCGCTCGCCATGCAGATGTTGCGCGACGCCGGCTTCCAGCGCGTGGAGCGCATCAAGACCGACGGCAAGCCGGGCATCTTCGCGACCCTCGATGCCGGGGCGCCGCGCACGGTCGGGCTCTACTTCATGTACGACGTGAAGCAGGTCGACCCGAAGGAGTGGTCGTCGCCGCCCTGGGAGGGAAAGATCATCGACAAGGCCGGGTTCGGCAAGGTGATGGTCGGACGCGGCGCCGTGAACCAGAAGGGGCCGGAGGCGGCCTTCCTGGCCGCGCTGCACGCGTTCAAGGCGAGCGGCCAGGCGCTGCCGGTCAACCTGGTGCTGGTCGCCGAGGGCGAGGAGGAGATCGGGTCGCCCCACTTCGCCCAGATCGTCCGGCGGTCCGAGGTGCAAAAGGCGCTGGCGGGCACGGTCGGCATCTTCATGCCGGCGGCGTCGCAGGATCCGGACGGAACCGTCACCGTCACGCTCGGCGCCAAGGGGGTGATCGAGCTCGAGCTGGTGGCCGACGGGGACCGGTGGGGACGTGGTCCGGGGAAGGACGTCCACTCGAGCAACCGGGCGCGGCTCGATAGCCCGGCGTTCCACCTGGTGCAGGCGCTGAACACGCTCGTGTCGGCCGACGGCAACGATCCGAAGATCGACGGGTTCACCAAGGGGGCGCGTCCGCTGACCGGCGCGGAGCGGCGCATGATCACCGACGGGGCGAAGCGCATGAACGAGAAGACCGAGATGGAGCAACTCTCGGTCAAGCGCTGGGTGCGTGGGCTCGGGTTCCGGGCCGCGCTCGAGCGACTGACGGCGAGCCCGACGGTCAACATCGAGGGGCTGGTGGCGGGCTACACCGGCCCGGGCGGCAAGACGGTCCTGCCCCATCGCGCGGTCGCCAAGATGGACTTCCGTCTGGTCCCGAACATGACCGCGGCGGGGTCGCTCCAGGCGATCAAGCGACACCTCCAGAAGCGCGGGTTCGACGACATCGAGGTCAACATGACGGGAGGCTACGACCCGAACTCCACGCGCCTCGACACTCCACTCATCCAGGCCCAGCTGGCCGTCTACCGGCGCGACGGGATCGATCCGATCCTCTGGCCGCGGAGCGCCGGCTCCTGGCCCGGCTACGTCTTCACCGGCGCGCCGCTCGGGATCGCGGCCGGCCGCTTCGGGCTCGGCCACGGCGGCGGAGCGCACGCGCCGGACGAATACTACGTCATCGTTTCGACCAACCCGAAGGTGATGGGCTTCGACGGCGCGGTGAGGTCGTTCGTGGACTACCTGTACGCGCTGGCCAGGCCTTGATCGAGCCTCAGGCGCGTTCGTCGTTCACGATCCGCGCGGCCGGCAGCGCCGTGCCCGCGCCGCGCAGGCGCTCGATGACCTGGCCGAGCAGCCCGACGTAGCTCACGAACAGCACGAGCCCGATCGCCATCGCGGCGATCGCAACGGGCATCGCGACGCCGAGCGCGGGATGCCGCGCCATGGCCAGGTAGAGCCGCACGCAGCCGGCCAGCAGCGCGACGAACGACGCGCCGATCGAGAGCGCGACCGCGCGGGCGCCGAGGGCCGGATGGCCGAGCCACCGGGTGGTCGCACGGAGCGCCGAGGCGACCAGGAGGAAGCCAACCAGCGAGGCGACCGTCGCGCCCAGCTCGAGCGCCGGCAGCCTCCGGGACAGATCGACGAGGTCGCTCAGGCTCACTCCCTCCCACGAACCGCTCGCGGCGCGATCAGCGTACGTGGTGAGGCGCCAGGCGATCGACGCGGCGTATCCCTGGAACGCGACCGCGACCAGGACGCAGAGGCCGGCGAGGCGCGCGATGCCCGCGGCGGGAGCGAGCGCCCCGAGGCGGAACAGGCCGACCACGACGAGCGCGGCGGCGACCAGCTCGGGCACCGTCAGGATGCCGAGCAACGCGCCGATTGACGACCGGGTCGCGCCGGCCACCACGGCAGCGATCGCGCCGAGGCCGGCGATCGCGACGTGCGTGACCAGGCCGGCGCGGTAGAGGCCGAGGGCGTCGGCCGCGCCGGCGCGCCATGGCTCGTCGGCGGCGAGCGGCGCGCTCGCCCCGTCGCCGGGTGACGCGGCGGCCGCGTCGGGCCCGCGGGCCAGCGCGCGGCGCGCGGCCGCGAGGAGGATCAAGCGCGCCACGACCGCCGCGGCGGACAGGCCGTAGACGAGCAGCCTCGACTGATCGCCGCCGAGAACACGGGACAGGGCGCCGATCCGGGCGAACCCGAGGACCAGATCGATCCCGGTCGCCGCCAGCCATGTGGCTGCCGCGCCGGCCGAGACGGAGAGCCCGGCGGCCCGCACTGCCTCGCGCACGGCGAGCCCGATGGCCGCCCACTCGACGAGCGACAATACGGCGGTGATCGCGGTGAGCATGCGCAGGGCGCCGGGCCCCGTCGCGCCGTCGCCCTGCTGCAGCCCCAGGTGGATCAGAGACAGGCCGGTGCCGACGATCGCCGCCGCGATCGCCACGAACGACCAGGCACGGGTCCGGGAGGCGCGACCGACCAGCGCGCTGCCGACCGCGACCGCGAGCGCGGCGACGGTCGACGCCGCAGCCCATATCGGGGCGATGATCTGGAACAGGTCGGACAGCCCGCTCGCCGATTCACCGGCCTCGATCTCGCGGATCATCCACTCGACCAGCCCCGCGGAGATCAGGGAGACCGCCAGACCGACGGCGAGCGCGGCGAGGAGGATCAGGAGCCCGCGCCGCGCCAGCGCTCGATCCACTCGCCCGCCCGGCTGGGTCGTCTCCATCGGGAGATGGTCCGCGGATCCGCCACCGAGGTCCAGCCCCGGCTTCGTTCGATGCGGGCCAGGTCGAGGGGCCGCGCTGGACGGCCCCTCGCCGGGTCACCACCGCCTCGCCGCGATCAGCGGAGGTCGAAGCGATCGAGGTCCATCACCTTGGTCCAGGCGGCCACGAAGTCCCGGACGAACTTCGCCTGCGCATCGGCGCTGCCGTAGACCTCCGCGATCGCGCGGAGCTGTGCGTTCGAGCCGAACACGAGGTCGGCGCGGGTGGCGGTCCACTTCGCCTCGCCGGTCTTGCGATCGCGCCCTTCGAACGCGTCCTTCGCGTCCGACACGGCCTTCCACTCGGTGCTCATGTCGAGGAGGTTCGCGAAGAAGTCGTTGCTGAGCACCTCGGGCCTCTTCGTGAGGACGCCCTGCTTCGACGATCCGACGTTACTCCCCAGGACGCGCAGACCACCGACGAGGACCGTCATCTCCGGGGCCGTCAGGGTCAGGAGCTGCGCCCTGTCGACCAGGAGGACCTCGGCCGGGACGCCGAAGTCGGCCCGCTGGTAGTTGCGGAACCCGTCGGCCAGCGGCTCCAGCGGGGCGAACGACTCGACGTCGGTCTGCTCCTGCGAGGCATCCGTGCGGCCCGGCGCGAACGGGACCGCCACCGCCTGGCCGGCGTTCTTCGCGGCCTGCTCGACGGCGGCAGCGCCGCCCAGCACGATGAGATCCGCGAGGGACACCTTCTTGCCCCCGGCCTGCGCCCGGTTGAACTGCTGCTGGACGCCCTCGAGGGCCTTCAGCACGCGGGCGAGCTCGGCCGGCTGGTTGACCGCCCAGTCCTTCTGCGGCGCGAGCCGGATGCGGGCGCCGTTCGCGCCCCCGCGCTTGTCGGAGCCGCGAAAGGTGGACGCCGACGCCCACGCGGTCGAGACGAGATCCGCGATGGACAGGCCGGCGGCGAGGATCTGCCGCTTGAGCGCGGCGACGTCCTTTTCATCGATGAGCGGGTGATCGGCCACCGGCACCGGGTCCTGCCAGATGAGCTGCTCGGCGGGCACCTCGGGGCCGAGGTAGCGCACGCGCGGCCCCATGTCGCGGTGGGTGAGCTTGAACCAGGCCCGCCCGAACGCGTCGGCGAACTGGTCCGGGTTCGCCATGAAGCGCCGCGAGATCTTCTCGTACGCCGGGTCGAACCGCAGCGCCAGGTCGGTCGTCAGCATCGACGGCGCGATGCGCTTCGACGGGTCGTGCGCGTGCGGAACCGTGCCGGCACCAGCGTCGCCCTTCGGCTTCCACTGGTGTGCCCCGGCCGGGCTCTTCGTCAGCTCCCACTCGTAGCCGAAGAGATGCTGGAAGAAGTCGGTGTTCCACCGGGTCGGCGTCTTTGTCCAGGTGACCTCGAGACCGCTGGTGATCGCGTCGACGCCCATACCGGTGTTGAAGCCGCTGCGCCAGCCCATGCCCTGCGCCGCCATGTCGTCGGATTCCGGGTCGCCCCCCAGATGGG
Organism: Kofleriaceae bacterium; assembly: GCA_035489015.1. Classification (GTDB taxonomy): domain Bacteria; phylum Myxococcota_A; class Polyangia; order Haliangiales; family Haliangiaceae; genus DATFRY01. The sequence continues at coordinate 7,381 of DATHKR010000165.1, forward strand.
ACGCGGGACCGGCACCGTGCGTCTTGCCGAAGGTGTGACCGCCGGCGATGAGCGCGACCGTCTCCTCGTCGTTCATCGCCATGCGCGCGAACGTCTCGCGGATGTCCCTCGCGGCCGCGACCGGATCCGGGTTGCCGTTGGGTCCCTCGGGGTTGACGTAGATGAGGCCCATCTGGACGGCCGCGAGCGGGTTCTCGAGGTCCCGCTCACCCGAGTAGCGCTTGTCGCCGCCGAGCCAGGTCTTCTCGACGCCCCAGAAGACGTCGTGGTCCGGCTCCCACACGTCCTTGCGACCGCCGCCGAAGCCGAAGGTCTTGAAGCCCATCGTCTCCAGCGCGACGTTGCCAGCCAGGATCATCAGGTCGGCCCACGAGATCTTGCGCCCGTGCTTCTGCTTGATCGGCCACAGCAGCCGGCGCGCCTTGTCGAGGCTGATGTTGTCGGGCCAGGCGCTGAGCGGCGCAAACCTCTGCTGGCCGCGACCGCCGCCCCCGCGGCCGTCGCCGGTGCGATACGTGCCCGCGCTGTGCCAAGCCATCCGGATGAACAGGGGGCCGTAGTGACCGAAGTCGGCCGGCCACCACGGCTGCGAGTCGGTCATGAGCGCGGCGAGATCCTTCTTCAGCGCCGCGAAGTCGAGGCTGCGGAACTCCTTTGCGTAGTCGAAGTCCTCGTCCATCGGATCCGACTTCGAGGAGTGCTGGTGAAGGAGATCGAGCCGGAGCTGGTTCGGCCACCAGTCGCGGTTCGAGGTCCCTCCGCCGAACGAATGAGGAAAGGGGCACTTTGAGTCTGTCGTCATGGCCTCGGCCTTGGTCTGGTCGCCCGACGCTGGGCGCGCCAACAACGTCTCGGTCGACTCGTCGCGTCCCTGTCGAGCCGCCGCGTGTCCGACGACTCTGCCCGAGGCCACCTTCCCGGTCCAAGACATCGTCTGAATCAGAACGATAGCCCCGCCCTATCAGGTCGGCCGGCCCGGTCAGCGAGAGCGCGCTCGCCCCGGGGACCGACGGCGGACGCCCTCGCGCTGGCGCGCGAGCCATGCGGTGGCGGAGAGCGTGGCGGGGTGATCGGGGGCCACGGCCGCCTGGGCGTCGCGACCGGCGCGTGCCTCGACCAGGCCGCCGGCGCGGTCGGCGCCCGATTCGACCTGCGCGCGGCCGTGGAGGAAGCGGGCGGACGCCTGCTCGCGGCGCCCGCGGCCCGGGACCGAGAGGGCGAGCGAGCGCTCGAGGGGTGCCAGCGCCTCGCTCGGGCGGCGAAGCTCGAGCAGGGCCCGCCCCCTCGCCTCGAGCGGGAAGACCAGCATCGGGTAGGTGGTGCTCTCGATCTGCTCGAAGCGCGCGATCGACTGGTCGTAGTAGCCGAGCGCGGCCGCCCAGCGACCGCGGCCGGCCTCGCTGTCGCCCCGGTTGAAGAGGACGATGGCCAGGTTCTCGGGGGTCAGGCCGTTGCGGGCGAACTCGGCGATCACCTCGTCCTCGAGGGCGATCTTCTCGTCCCACCGCTTCAGGTCGCCATAGGCGCCGGCCAGGGCGATGAACGAATCGACCCGGGCGGGATCGTCGCGCGACATCTTCTCGCGTGAGATCCGGACCGCCGTGGCGAGCGCCTCGAGGCTCTCTTCGACCCGACCAGCCTCCCTCAGCGCGGTCGCCAGGCTGCTGAGCGAAATGGCCAGGTTCGCCGTCTCGGCGGTCCTCGACTCGCGGATGCGGACCGCCTGGCGAAAGGCGGCGACCGCCTCGTCGGTCCTTCCGAGCAGGCGCAGCTCCTCCCCCATGTTCTGCCAGGGATAGGCCTCGTCGGGATGGCCGGGGCCGTGCACGCGGCGGTAGATCGCGATCGCCTCCCGGCCGGCCGCCAGCGATCCCTCGTGATCGCCCATGATCGAGCGCGCCTCGGCCTCCTCCAGCGCGATGTCGCCGAGGACGGCCATCCGGGTCGCGCCTGGCCTGGTCCCCTCCTCGACCTGGAGTCGGCGCGCCTCCTTCAGCCGGGCGAGCCCCTCCGGCGCGCGATTGAGCGTGTCGAGCAGCTGCGCGCCGTAGAAGAGGAGGTTGACCCGCAGCTCGACCGGGGAGCCGGCCCTCATCACCGCCGCCTCGGCCGCCGCGAGCAGACCCACCGCCTCCTGCGGCTTGCCCAGGTCGTAGCCGACGACGAGCACCAGCTTGAGCCACGCTTGCGCGGCCTGCTCGTCCTCGTGCGCGGCGGCGGCGAGCTGCGTGATCTCGCGGAGCGTCGCCTCGCCGGCGACCGGATCGGCGCTCGCGAGCTGCACGGAGGCGAGGGCGTGCAGCGCCGTCACCAGGGTCGGCGCGTGCCCTGCCTGGCGCGCCTCTGCGACCGCGCGGCCGAGGGCCTCGCGGAGCCCGTCGTAGTCGCCGCGGTCGCCCCGCTGGTCGAGACGTGCTACCTCCGCCGCGATGCGCTCGACCCTGGCCCGAGCGACGGGATCGGCGGGCAGCGATCGGCGGTCCGACCGCGCGGCCGGCTCGGCCGCCTCCGGTCCGGCGCGGCGCGAGAGCGCAAAGGAGACCGCGGCGGCGGCCAGCGCGGCGGCGACCAGCGCGGCGGAAAACGCGATCCATCGGCTCGCGGTGGGGCGAAGGACGCGCTCGAGCTCGGCCAGGAGCGCCGCCATCGTCGGATGCCGGCGCGCCGGATCCGCGTCGAGTCCGCGCCGGAGCAGCGCGCGCAGCGGGCGCGGCACCGGTCCCTCCACCTGGCCGGGCAGGGCGCCGGTCAGCGCCTCGTGAAGCGACGCGCAGAAGCTGTACTGGTCGGATCGCGCGTCGGCGGGCTCGCCGCGGACCTGCTCCGGGGCCATGTAGTGCGGCGTGCCGAGCCTCGCCCCTGCGCTGGTGAGCGCCGGCGACTGCTCCGCGTACGTCGGTCCGGAGCCGGGCGATCCCTCGCCGGGCTCGTCGGTGGTCGTCTCGTCCGGGTAGGCCGCGACCAGGCCGAAGTCGCCCAGCTTCACGGCCCCGCTCCGGTCGATGAGGACGTTCGAGGGCTTGAAGTCGCGGTGGACCAGCCCCATCTCGTGCACCGCGGCGAGCCCTCTGCCCGCGGCCAGGAAACGCGCCACCACCTGGCGCCAGGGATGGGCCTCGTTGATCCACTCGCGCAGCGAGGCGCCCGCGCCGCTCTCCACCAGCTCCATCGCGATGAAGACCTTGCCCTCGACCTCGCCGACCTCGTAGACGGTGACCACGTTCGGATGGGACAGCCGGGCCAGCGCCTGCGCCTCGCGGAGCAGCCGGGCATGGCTCTTCTCGCCCGCGCCGGGCCTCACCAGCTTCAGCGCCACCACGCGGCCCAGCCGGCTGTCGCGCGCCGCCATCACGAAGCCCATGCCGCCGGCGCCGAGCAGCCGCTCGATCTCGAAGTGACCGAGCCGGGCCGCGGGCAGCGTGGGCGCTGCCAGCTCGTCCGTCGCGTCGGTCTCGGTGGTCGTTCGAATGACACCAGCGTACATCCGCGGCGACCCGCGCGACCGGGCGAACTTGACTGCCTGGCCACGGCGTCGCTAGACGTGAGAGATGTCCCAGCTGATCGTCCGCGGCGTCCCGGTGCCCTCCTTCGGCTATGGCACGGCGTGGAAGGAGGAGCGCACCCAGGAGCTCACCGCGCTCGCGCTCCGCGCGGGGTTTCGCGCCGTCGACACCGCCAACCAGCGGCGCCACTACGTCGAGGCGGGCGTCGGGGCCGCGCTCGGCGAGGTCCTCGCCAGCGGTGCGGTCCGGCGCGACGAGCTGTTCCTCCAGACCAAGTTCACCTACCCGCGCGGCCAGGACCATCGGCTGCCCTACGATCGGTCGGCGCCGGTCGGGCGCCAGGTCGAGCAGTCGTTCGCGAGCTCGCTCGAGCACCTCGGGACGACGGCGATCGACTCGTACGTCCTCCACGGACCGACGAATGCCCACGGTCTCACCCCGACCGACGTCGAGGTGTGGCGCGCGATGGAGGCGATCCAGGCCAGCGGGCGGGCCCGGCTGCTCGGCGTCAGCAACGTGGCGCTCGACCAGCTGCGCGATCTGGTGGAGATGGCGGCGGTGCCGCCGGCCGTGGTGCAGAACCGGTGCTACGCCAGCGACGGCTGGGACCGCGAGGTCCGCGCCTTCTGCCGCGGGCACGGGATCCTCTACCAGGGCTTCTCGCTCCTCACCGCCAACCGGAGCGAGCTCGCGCGACCGGCGATCGACGCCATCATGCAGCGGACCGGGCGCACCCGGGCGCAGCTGGTGTTCCGCTTCGCGCTCCAGGTCGGCATGATGCCGCTGACCGGCACCTCGAGCCTCGACCACATGCGCGAGGACCTCGCCGCCCTCGACTTCGAACTCGCCCCGCCCGACGTCGAGGCGATCGAGACGATCGGCGAGTCGGCGTGACCTTCGCTCGGCCGCTCACCAGGCGACCGGACCCGCATCGTCGAAGAAGCCGCCGGTCGGACCGTCGGCAGGAAGCGTGGCGAGGCGAACGATGATCGTGGCGCCCTGCTGGACGGTGCGCACACCTCGATGCTGGTTGAGATCGGTCGCGACGTGGCCGGGACAGGCCGAGTTGACCTTGATGGGGGAATCGCGGAGCTCGCTGGCCAGTCGCACCGTGAACGCGTTGAGCGCTGTCTTCGAGCTCGAATAGGCGAAGAAGGCGCCCTGCTGCGAGACGGGCGTCGCCCGATCCGAGGCCAGCGCGAGCGATCCGAGCGAGCTCGATACATTGACGATGCGCGCATCCGACGACCGGCGCAGAAGCGGAAGGACGGCCTGGGTCATCGCGACCGCGCCGAGGACGTTCGTCGCGTAGATGGCGCGCATCCCGGCGAGAGTCTGCGCGCTCGGCGGCCCGCTGCCGGCGGCGATGCCCGCGTTGTTGACGAGCACGTCGAGGCGACCGAAGTCGGCTTCGATGCGCCGCGCCGCCGCCGAGACGCTCTCGTCGTCGGCGACATCGACCAGGACGAGATGAAGGTCGTCGGTGGCGCGCGCCGCCCGAAGCTCTGCGACGGCCGCCTCCCCGCGGGCGCGATCGCGCGCACCGACGAGCACCGTCATTCCGGTGGCGGCGAGCTGTCTCGCCGTTTCACGTCCGATCCCCTTGTTGGCCCCCGTGACGAGGGCGATGCGCTTCCTGTCCTGGCTCTTCATGACCTCGACAGTGCGTCCGCCGGACCGGGACCGCTTGGGCACTCTTGCGCGGGCCAAGAATGCACAAGCGGCGGAATCGCGACGCGGAGTATCTTCCTGGCGTGCTGCGATCGACGAACGCCGCGATCTTCTCGTCCACGATGGGCTCCATCGCGCCAGGCGTCGATTTCCTGCGCATCCGCAACGCGACCACGCTCTACCGCGGGATGAAGGCCCACCACGGCGTGAGCCTCACGTTCGAGGGCCGCACCGTGACGAACGTCGACGGTCGCGAGGGTGTGCAGGTGCCCGGCACCCTGCAGCTGAAGGAGCCCGGCCAGATCCATCGCGACCTGTCGCGCAGCTCGCCCGGCACGTTCCAGCTGGTGTCGTTCGACGCCAGGCTCATCGAGTCGGCGGGAATGGCCTCCGGGCTGGGTGCCCGCCCCAGGCTCGCAGCCGTCCAGATCGCCTCGGGAGACGCCCGCGAGCGAGCCTTCCGCCGCCTCCACGACCTCGTCTCACGCGAGAACGCCGACTCGTTCGCGGTCGAGGTCGCCATCGCCGAGGCCGTCGCGACGTTTGCCTCGTACCTGGTCGACGCGAACGCGCGACGAGCCGCGAGCGTGCCGCGCCCCCGCGCGAGCGTTCAGCGCGCGCGAGCCTTCTTGCTCGAGCACCTGGCCGAACCGGTCACGCTCGACGCGCTCTCCGACCACGCGCGCGCGGACAAGTTCCATCTCTGCCGCGCGTTCACCGCCGAGACCGGGCTCCCGCCGTACGCCTTCCTGACCCACGCGCGCATCGCTCGGGCCCGCGTCCTTCTCCGTCGCGGCGTCCGTCCATCCGAGCTCGCGCCCCTGATCGGCTTCTGCGATCAGAGCCAGATGCACCGCCACTTCGTGCGAATCGTCGGCTGCACGCCGGGCGAATACGCGCGCGCGTAGGCGAGAGCCGCGCACCGCAGATGATCGGCGTGCAGGCGACGATGCTCCAGGCGACCGACTTGATCGGAACCTGGGTCGAGCGCGGTGGACGGTACCTCGACACGGCGGTAGCCCTGTGGCGCCTGGTGGACGCGGAGCGGGCGGATGCGATCAAGGCGCTCGTCGATCGCATCCTGGTGCGGCTCGATGAGGTCGCCGAGCTGGCCCGTCGGGTGCCCGAGATGGACGCGCGGCCCGAGCGGACCGACATGGATCTCAGGCACGCCCTCGTCGAGGTGGTGTTCAACGCCGACGCCCTGGTGTCGAACCTCGATCTGCTGGAGGAGTGGACCGTCGGCCTGGTCCGGGCCAGCGCGGATGGCAGCGGGCCATCGGCGAGGCCTCCGGCCGCCATTCATGAGCTGCTGGCCGACGTGTGTCGTCTGCGTGACTTCGTGCGCGAGGCCTTGCGTCGAGACTACTCGCTCGAGTTTGCTTGGGGCATGCCGGCGCCTCGAAAATTCGCGGGCGGCGAAGCGTGGGTCCTCTGGGTGGCGCTGGTGGTCGGTTGTGGTGGCGAGGAGGGCGGGCCGGGCCCGGGAGATCCGTGGATCGAGCCGATCCGGTGGCCGGTCGTGGATGATCCGCCGTTCGAGATCTGGGACGCGGAGCACCAGCTCGGCACCGTGCTCCTCAGCGAGCAGCGCGGTCCGGAGGCGACGATCGGTCTGGTCCTCGCCCGCTTCGATCCGGCAGGCGACCGCGGCTGGGAGGTGATGACCGCCGAGGAGGGCGACTGCCGCATCTACAGCCGCGGCCCGTTCTTCTGCGACCCTGAGTGCTTCGGCAACTTCTGCGTCGACGGGGAGTGCCGGGACGTCATCACGCTGGTGAGGGTCGGCGAGGTGACCGTCGCGGGCCTGGCGGTGGACTACGAGGTGGACGTGCTCGACAGGGGTATCGGCTACGGCGGGCGTGACTACGTCTACGTCGGCCGCACCGAGGCGTACGGGGGGAACGTGTTCGCCCCCGACGCGGTCATCGACGTGAGCGTCGGAGGGAGCGAGGAGTTCCCGGCCTTCACCGGCAGCACGACCGGCGTCGAGCCGCTGGAGGCCACGTTCGAGCCCGGCGACCACGTCTCCTTCCCGCGCGAGGCCGACCACGTCGTGCGGTGGACGGCCGGCGCCGCCGACGACCGCGTTCGCCTGACCCTGCGCGGCGTCGAGGTCGGCCACGCCGCCCCGCCCCAGGACAAGCTCGTCTGCGACGTGCCGGACACCGGCATGCTCACCATCCCGGGGGCCATGCTCGGCCGCATGCCCGAGCTCGTGACCCCGTATCCGCTCGATTTCGGATGCGTGGGCCAGTGCCCCTGGGGCGTGTCCAGCCTCTCGCGCTACCGCACCACGACGGTGGAGGTCGGCGACGGGACGGTCGAGCTCGTCACCGCCAGCGAGGTCATGTTCTGGGCCGCTCACCCGGGGCCTTGATCGGGAGCCATGGCGCATACTGGACGGATGGTGCGCTCCGCACTCCTGCTCATGCTCCTCGTCGCGTCCGCCTGTTCTGCCCGCCAGCAGAGCTCGCCGGAGCTGATCGGCAAGTGGACGATGTCGGACACGGATCCGGACGGCGTCCACGGGTCCACCGCGACGTACGACTTCAAGTCGGACGGCACGTTCGAGATGAGCGGCTACCCGCCGATCCAGGTGAAGGGGAAGTGGCGCGTGGTGGAGCGAGCGCCCGGCCGGCTGCGACTGGAGCTGACCGACCAGGAGATGTCGTCGCCCGGGATGGACAAGAACCCGTGGGCCGATCAGAACGCCTGGGGCGATCTCTCCGACCAGGGCCGGACGTTCACCTATCAGGGCAAGACGCTGCGGCGCGAGTAGCGGCGATCGCCGGGGTTGCCGCGCCCCGGTCGGTGGCGGCCACGCCGGGCCACCGATCGTCGGCGACCGGGAACCGCGAACCCAGAAGGCCCGAAGGGCGGACGGCGGCCATGCCCGAGGACGCCGTCGGTGACGGAACCGCGACCCGCCAGCGGCCGCGCGCGCCGACTGCCCGGGCGACCGAGAGCGTCACTCGAGGACGGTGATCGCGAAAATCGGCGGCAATCGGCCCGACCGGGTGCAACGGGTCCGGCCTTCGCGCATCCAGGGTCGAAAGGACCCACGATGACGAATGCAAACCGGCACGGACTCTGGCTTGGGCTGTCGCTCTGTCTCCTCGCCGCGGCCTGCGGCGGATCGGGTGACGACGATGGCGACGGTGGTGATGACGGCGGGGGGGACGGACCGGCCAGCGGAGCCGATGTCGACCGCTGTCAGGGCGCCTGCGATCAGCAGAAGTTCTTCGACTGCTACGACGCGCGGCTCCACGCGACCTGCTACGCGAACTGCGAGGAGGCGTCGAGCTCCCAGATCGACCTGTTCGTCGGGTGTGTCGATAACAGCGTGTGCGACGCGGAGTGCGCTCTCGAGATCACGCCGGAGACGCCAGCGCCGACCGGCGACGAGTGCGTGAGCGCCTGCCAGGACTACGTGGCGAGCGGCTGCGACGCGCCCATCGACTGCGAGTCGGGCTGCGCGGCGCTCGGCCCGGAGGAGCGAGTCGGCGTCGTCTACTGCCTCGGCAACCGCGACGGCTGCGAGCTGCCCGAGGAGTGCACCGGCTACGAAGGCGGCGGTGGTGGCGGTCCGGGTCCGGGCCCCGATCCGGTGGCCGAGTGCGAGGAGGGCTGCGACGACCTCGCCTTCTTCCAGTGCATCCAGGCGTCCGACCAGGCCAATTGCCGCGACCTGTGCGAGACGGTGGACGACGACACGCGCGAGGATTTCACCGCCTGCACCTCGGCCGGGATCTGCGACGACGACTCCTGCTACGTGCTCCTGTCCGGCGAGAACGCCAGTGCCGACGTCGCCGGGTGCCAGGAGGCGTGCGACGACGAGCAGTTCTTCGGCTGCATCGACGCCGCGACGCAGTCGTTCTGTCGCGACAGGTGCGAGGTGGCCGAGGCCGACGCGGTCGAGGCGTTCAAGGCGTGCGCGGGCGCGGCCTGCGACCCGACCTGCATCGACACGTTCCTGTCGTCGCCCTGAGGCAGGACCGAGGAGCCGGGCGGAGCGTGTCGGGAATCACGGCTGGATCACGGCTCTGTCCCGCGGCCCTCGAGGTACTCGCGCAGCGCCTCGAACCAGACCAGCTTGTGCTGGAACCCGGGGTAGCTCGCGTTCAGGCCCGAGGGGTTGGGCAGGACGAAGAGCGGCGCGCCGGCGATCGTCTCGGGCTTCTCGCCGGCGCCGCCGGAGCGAGATCCGGGGACCAGGCGCGCGTACACCGTGATCCCGACCGGCACCACCACGGCCGGCCGGATCGCGGCGATCTTGCGCCGCAGGGTCCGCGCACCGGCCGCGAGCTCCGCGCTCGACAGCTCCGCCGCGCTGCGGGTCGGCCGTGGACACAGGTTGGTCAGCCCCAGACCGAACTCGAGGATCCGGCGATCCTCCTGCGCGGTGAGCGGCTCCGACACCAGCCGCGCGGCGTGGAGGAGCCGCCAGAACGGATTTCCCGGCGACGCGAAGTGATGGCCGAGCCTCGCCGACGTGAGGCTCGGGTTGATCCCCATGAACAGGACGCGCAGGCCGGGCGCGACGATGTCGCGCAGGCGCCGCGGCGGGGAGGGCACGGCGCCAGCATGGATCGGAAGCCGCTCCGCCGCCACGAGCCGTAGCGCCGCGTCAGGTGCTCACGGGACGATCTGGTACACGTGTTCGCGGCTGACGCCGCCGCGCTCCAGGACCAGCCGCACCTGGTTGGCGTTGCGCAGGGGGAGGAGCAGCGTCGGATGGACCAGGGCGTCGGTGACCTTGATCGTGTTCACCATGCGCAGGAGATCGCCGCTGCGCAGCCCCAGGGCGTAGAGCGTGCTGTCCTTGCCGACATGGGCCAGGCGGGCGCCGCGCCAGCTCGACGTGGCAGTGCTGTAGACCGGCCACAGCGGCGTCTCGACCTCGAGGTCCGAGAGTCGGGCGAGCTGGGCATCGATCAGGCGTCGAGACACGCGCCACTGCCGGGGCGCCAGCGGCACCGGCGGCGGCGGGGGCGGCGACGACTCATCCTCCTCGCAGGCCGAGTCCCACTCGTTGTCGGTGCAGAGATCGTAGATGCAGTAGCACTGCCAGGTCGCGTCGCTGTAGAGGCCATTGCAGGTCTCGAACGTCTCCAGGCCCGAGTCGATGCATGCATTGAACATGTTCTCGGCGCGCTGGTCGCATTCGTCCTTGTCCGCCTGACAGAACTCTCGGGTGTCGCATTGCGCGAGCTCCTCCGTGCAGAAGGCGAT
>DATHKR010000166.1:0-16791 GCA_035489015.1 Kofleriaceae bacterium
ACGCCGCGCCGGCGGCGACCACGGCCAGCCCCAGCGCGATGGTGCGGCGCCGAACTCGCCCGCGGCCGATCGCGTCGATGAGGGCGAGGGCGTCGCGATTGTCCGGGTCGAGCGCGAGCGCGCGATCGGTCAGCGCCAGGGCGCGCACGGGCTGGCCGCTCGCCGCGGCGGCGCGCGCGCCGGCCAGCGACTGCGCGACCACCACCGGCAGGAGCCGCGCCTGGCAGCCGACCGGATCGGCGAAGAACGCGCGCACCAGCTCCTCCGGCTCGCCGCCGGGCGCTCGCCCTGCCCCGCTGGTCGCCTCGGGCGCGACCGGCGCGTCGCCCAGGCCGCTCGCCACCACCGCACGCAGCGCCGCCTCGGCCTCGCCGGCGTCGGCGAACCGCGCGTCCGGATCCATTCGCATCAGCCGCTCGATGACGCGGGCCAGGTCCACGCCGATGCGCGGGTTGCGCCGCAGCGGCGGCACCACCTCTCCGGCGGCGATGAGCGCGACCGCGCGCACCGCGTTCCCCGCCACCGGCAGGGATCCGGTGGCCAGCTGATAGAGGGTCGCGCCCAGCGAGTAGAGATCCGAGCGCGCGTCGAGCTGCCCGCCGGTCGCCTGCTCCGGCGACAAGAACGCCGGCGTCCCCAGGAGCGCGCCGGTCCGGGTCACCACCGACGACTCGTCGTCGGCCACCCGCGCCACGCCAAAGTCGCCCAGCACGATCCGCCCGCCTTCGGCGATGAGGACGTTGGCCGGCTTCACGTCGCGGTGGATGACGCCGGCGCGGTGGGCCTGGGCCAGCGCGCCGCACAGCGCGGCGCCGACCGCGGCGACCACCTCGGCCAGGAGCGCGCCGTGCGCGGCGGCGATGACGTCGAGGCTGGGCCCGCGGACCAGCTCGAGCACCATGTACGGTGGATCGAGCTCGCCGCGCGCGGCCTCGCCGGTGTCGCCGCCGCCGACGTCGAACACGCGCAGGATGTGGCGATGGTCCAGCGCCGCGGCGGCGCGCGCCTCGCGGTGGAAGCGCGACACCACCTCGCGGTTCCTGCACAGGTGCGGGAACAGCACCTTGATCGCCACGTCGCGGCGGAGCTCGCGATCGCGGGCGCGGAACACCGTCGCCATGCCGCCGGTGCCGAGCTCCTCGCCGATCTGGTAGCGACCGAGATCGGCGCCGACCTCGACCACGCGGAAGCGCGCGCGCGGCGCGTCGGGATCGGCGCGGTCGTCTCGCGGAGTCAGCCCGAGCGGGTCGCCATCGCCGGCGCTGTCGCCGGCATCGGCGCGACCCTCGCCCCTAGGCCAGCTCCGGTCCCCAGACGACGTGGCCCGACCCCTCGCGATGCTTGGCCTGACGCATGGTGGTGGCCAGGCGCGCGGCCAGCTCGTCCTCGCCGCGCAGGCCGCGCGTCGAGACCACCGCGACCTTCATCTGGAGCCCGCTCGGCGACTCGGCGGCCGCGCCCGCCGGCGCGGCGCCCTCCGCCTCGACACCCTTCAGCCACTCCGGCCGCTTGGCGCGAAACGCCGTGATCGCGTCGTCGGCCAGCTTCTCCGCGTCGTCGAGCCCGACGATGGCGACGAAGTCGACCCCGCCGAGGTGCCCCACGAACTCCGCGCCGCGGCCCTGCCCGCACTCGAGCAGGAGCTGCCCCAGCGAGGCCACCATCGTCTCCGCGCGGGCGAAGCCGATCTGGTCGGCGTACCCGTCGAAGCCGGCGACGTCGAAGTGGAGCACGGCCGCCTCGCGCGCGGCCTTGAGCAGCCCGGCGACCGCCTCCTCCATCGCTCCCGACCCGGGCAGGTTGGTGGTCGGGTTGCGGTCGCGCTCGCGGCGCGACGAGCGGATGAGCGCGTGGACGCGCGCGGAGAGCTCGCGCAGATCGAACGGCTTGCCCAGGTAGTCGTCCGCTCCCGACTGGAACCCTTCGACCTTGTTGTCGACCGAGGTCAGCGCGGTGAGCATCAGGATCGGCGTCCGCGACAGGATGACGTCCGACTTGACCTTCCGCGCCACCTCGAGCCCGCTCAGGCGAGGCATCATCACGTCGAGGATCAGAAGATCCGGAGCGTGCACGCGGACCAAGCTGACGGCCTCGGCCCCGTCGCGCGCCCTGAGACAGAGGAAGCCGGCGTCCCCCAGGGCCATGTTGACCAGGTGGGCGATGGCGTCATCGTCTTCGGCGACCACTATCTTCTTGAGAAGCATGGCCCCACGTGGTTCAGGTGTACCGCGCTCGGCCAGACGAGTCAACGCACCCGTCGGCACAAGCGGCCGAAACGACGGGCTCGTTGACAGTGATGCGGCGCTCTCGTAGATCGTCTTCCAACGATGCTGCCCGAAATTGTCACGCGCACCTCCGTCACGCCGAACCAGCTGCGCGTGGTCACCGTGGAGCTTCCGCATCTCCACACCGCCAGCCTGGTGCTGTACGTCAAGGTGGGCTCGCGTCTGGAGAGCGCCGACGACAACGGGCTCAGCCACTTCGTCGAGCACATGCTGTTCCGCGGCACCGAGCGCCACCCCACCTCGTACGACATCAACTTCGCGTTCGAGTCGCTGGGCGGCACCCTCTACGCCGAGACCGGACGCGACTACTCGCTGTTCCAGGTGACGCTGGTCCCCGGTCTGGTCGAGGGCGGGCTCGAGCTGTTCGGCGAGCTGTTCGGCAAGCCGCTCTTCGCCGACCTCGAGCTCGAGCGCAAGCTCATCCTCGAGGAGCTGACCGAGGACTACGACGAGCGCGGCACCGAGATCAACAGCGCCGACATCGCGCGCGGCCTCCTGTTCCAGGACCATCCGCTGGCCCAGCGCATCATCGGGCCGCCCGACAACGTGCGCCGCTTCACCGACGCCGACGTGCGCCGCCACTTCGGACGCTACTACTGCGCGGCCAACGCGATCCTGGTCGCCTCGGGCCCGGTCGAGCACGACGCGGTCGCCCGCGCCGCCGCCCGGCACATGGTCGGCCTCGACGAGGGCGAGCCCGCGGTGGCCGAGCCGGCTCGCGCCGATCAGCGCGGCGCGCGCTTCCTGCACGTGCCGGACAGCGGGGCGCAGTCGTCGATCGAGGTGCTGTGGCGCGGCGTGCCGGAGGTGGACGAGGACTACATGGCGACGGTCGCGCTGGTGCGCGCGCTCGACGACGGCATGTCCACCCGGCTGCACTACCGGCTGTGCGATCAGCTCGGCCTCGCCTACTCGCTGCAGGCGTCGATCGAGCCGCTCCACGACGTGACCGTGCTCGAGGTGTCGGGCGCGACCGCCAACGCCAAGGTGCCCGAGCTGGTCGCGCGGCTGCTCGAGCTGGCCGACGAGCTGCGCAAGAGCGGCATCGACGAGGCGGAGCTGGCCAAGGTCAAGCGGCGGTTCCGCTACGACCTCCTGTCCTCGATCGACGACGCCAACGCGATGGCCGGCTGGTTCGGCGGCACCGCGCTCTACTACCCGCCCAGCACGCTCGAGGAGCGGGCCGCGCGCATGGACCGGGTGACGATCGCAGACGTCAGGCGCGCCGCCGAGCGGGCGTTCTCGGCCGACAACCTCGCCGTCGTGGTGGTCGGGTCGCTGACCCGCGCGCGCCTGGCCGAGGTGCGCTCGTCGGTGGCCGGCTACCGCTGATCCGGCGCGGTCGGGGCCGCCACCGCGCGCACCTCGACCGCGACCGCGCGAGCGACCCGGATCGGCCGGCAGGTGCGGCCGCGGCACAGCCAGAAGCGGACCTCGACCGCCAGGCGGTAGCGGCCGGCGCGCGCGCCGTGCACCGCGAGATCGAAGCGCGGCGCGTCGGCCATCCGATCGGCGGCGTGGCCGCGCTGGTAGCGCCGGCGCGGCAGCTCGAGCCCGCCGGCCGGCTCGGCCGCGAGCGCCACCCGCACCGGACCGGCCTGCGAGATCGTGTAGCCGGACTCGGGCGCGATGGTGAGCGAGACCGTCCCGGACTGGCCCTGGTCGACATCGAATCGCCCGGGCAGCGCGACCCGGTAGCCGGCCCGCGGCGGGGCCGCGCCGGCGACCGCCGGGGACAGCGCCGCGCCTGCCACCGCCGCCAGCGCGAGCCAGACGGTCCTCATCGCGCCGCCGCTCAGAGCAGGTGGGTGGCCAGCTCGGCCAGCTCCGAGCGCTCGCCCTTGATGAAGGTGATGTGGCCGGAGATCGCCTCGCCCTTGAACCGCTCGACCACGGTGGTGAGACCGTTGTTCGACGAGTCGATGTACGGGTTGTCGATCTGGTACGGGTCACCGGTCAGGATGATCTTGGTGCCCTCGCCGGCGCGGGTGATGATCGTCTTCACCTCGTGCGGGGTCAGGTTCTGCGCCTCGTCCACGATCATGAACACGTTGGGCAGCGAGCGGCCGCGGATGTAAGTGAGCGGCTCGATCTCGACGAAGCCGAGCTCGAACAGCTCGGCGTAGCTGCGCCCCTCCTTGCGATCGCCCTTCGACAGCCCGAGCAGGAGCTCGATGTTGTCGTAGATCGGCTGCATCCACGGGTTGAGCTTCTCCTCGATGTCGCCGGGCAGAAAGCCGATGTCGCGGCCGAGCGGGAAGATCGGGCGAGAGACGAGCAGCTTGTGGAACGCCTGCTCCTCGACCACCTTCTGCAGCCCGGCGGCCAGGGCCAGGAGCGTCTTGCCGGTGCCGGCCTTGCCGACCAGGGTGATGAGCTTGACGTCGTCCTGCAGCAGCAGGTCGAGCGCGTAGTGCTGCTCCTTGTTGCGCGGGCGGATGCCCCACACCCCGTCGCGCAGCTTGCGGATCGGCATCACCTTGCCGCTGGCCTTGTCGAACCGGCCGAGCGCGGTCTGGCCCGGGTTGTCTCGGTTGCGCAGGAGCACGTACTGGTTGGGGACCAGCGGGCCGAGCTCCTCGGGCGGGGCGGCCTGGTTGTCGGCGTAGAACCGGTCGATCTGCTCGCCGGGCAGGGACATCTCGACCGAGCCGGAGTAGAGCTCGTCGAGGGTGATGTTCTGCGCGTCGTAGTCGACCGCGCGCAGCCCGAGCGCATCCCCGCGGATGCGCATGTTGACGTCCTTGGTGACCAGGATGGTCGGCGTCTTCGGGTCCGCGTCGCGGACCTCCATCGCCACCTCGAGGATGAGGTTGTCCATCCGGTGGGCGTCGCGGACCGGCTCGAGCGGCGAGCGCGATCCGAGCGCGATCATCAGCCCGCCGCCGTTCTCCAGCGGGACCAGCTTGGACAGGCTGTCGCCGTTCCGGTGGCTGTCGAGCATCCGCGCGATCTGGCGCGCGTTGCGGCCCAGCTCCGACTGGTCCTTCTTGAAGGTGTCGATCTCGTCGATGACGAAGATGGGGATGATGACGTTGTTGTCCTCGAAGGCGTACATGGCGCGCGGATCGTGCAAGAGCACGTTGGTATCGAGGACATAGTTCTTCTTCGCCACGGTTCCCATCATCCCGACCGGCGGATCGGATTGTCAATCCGCGGGGCCGGGAACGGTCGCCGACGCCTGCGATCGCGCGGCTCCGTCGGCGCACAGCGCGATCAGCGCCGCGCCGTAGCTGCGCATGAGCGCCGGGCCCACGCCTTTGACGTCGAGCAACGCCTTCTGGTCGCGCGGGCGGCGCTCGGCGACCGCGACCAGCACGCGGTCGGTCAGGATCCGGAACGCGGGCACCCGCCGGCGGCGCGCCTCGGACAGGCGCCACGCGCGCAGCCCCTCGACCAGCTCCGGCGCGCTGGACCCTGCCAGGGCGGGGGAGAGCCCGCCCGCGCCGCGCGACGAGCGAACACGAGCACGCGACCGGCCGGAGCCGGTCCTTGCCCCCCGCCGAGGCGCACGTGGCGCGGCCGGCGCGCCCCCGGTTCGCCGCCGCGAGGCCTTCTTCCGGGCGCGCGAGTCGTCGTCGAGGAGCACTCCCGCCAGCGCCTCCGGGCCCTGGTCGATCGAGTGAGCCAGCGCGACCCGCTGGAAGTCGATCCGCTTCCCGTCGCGCTCGAACGAGTCGTGCGACAGCTCGACCAGCCCGGCCCGCGCGAGGCCGCGCAGCAGGCGCTCGAGCTCGTCGCGGTCGTCGCCCATCACCAGCTTGCACAGCTGGCCGGCGGTCGGATGATCGGCGTCCGCCAGCGCGCCGACGATGCGCGCGATGTTCTCGAGCTCGCCGGCGGTCGGCGGGCGGAAGCGCGCCGACTCGCAGATGCCCGGAGCGCACGCGTCGCACAGCCCACAGGGCCGGCCGTTGTCGGCGCGGTCGCCGAAGTGGCGGACCAGCTGGAGCATCCTGCACCCTGCCCCCTCGGCCAGGTGCGCCATCTCGAGCAGGTGATCGGCCTTGCGCTGCCGCTGGGCCAGGTACGGCGGCCGCCAGCCCGGCTTGCCGCAGCGCAGCTCCTGGTCGCCGCCGACCTCGACCCCGCCGTGGACCCACAGCTTCTCGATGGCGCGGCCGAGATCGTCGTCGCGCATGTGCAGGCGAGCCCGCAGCGAGTCCCTCGAGATCGAGTCGCGGGCGGCGTGGCGGGCCAGCCCGTCGTACACGCGCTGGAGCCGGGCCGGATCGGGGTAGTCGCGCTCGTGGAAGAACTCGTGAGTTCGCCGGTCGGCGAACGAGTGCATAAGCACCGCGCGGGCCGGATCGCCGTCGCGCCCGGCCCGGCCGATCTCCTGGTAGTAGCCCTCCACGCTGGAGGGGAGCGCGAGGTGGACGACGGTGCGGACGTTCGCCTTGTCCACCCCCATGCCGAACGCGATGGTGGCGACCACGATCTCCAGCTTGCCGGACAGAAACGCCGACTGGACCCGGTCGCGGGCCGACCCGGCCATGCCGGCGTGATAGGCCGCCGCGCGGAACTCCCGGGCCAGGGTGGCGGCGGCCCGCATGGCGACCTTGCGGGTCGGCGCGTACAGGATGGCCGGCCTGCGCTCGGGGTCGGCCAGGAGCTCGCGCGCCGAGGCCACGCGATCGCGCGGCGGCAGCTCCACCACCTCGATGCCGAGGTTGTCGCGGCGGAACCCGTGGATGAAGGTGCGCGCCCGCGCCGCGATGCCGAGCTGGTCGAGGATGTCGCGCTGGACCATCGAGGTGGCCGTCGCGGTCAGGGCGACGATGGGCGGCCCGCCCTCGCCGGTCACGCCGAGCAGCGGCAGGCGCTGGCCGAGCAGGCGATAGTCGGGGCGGAAGTCGTGACCCCACTGGGAGATGCAGTGGGCCTCGTCGATGGCGACCAGCCCGGGCGGGCGGCGGGCGAGCAGCTCGGCGAAGCCGGGGACGCCGAGCCGCTCCGGCGCGATGAACAGAAAGTCGAGCTTGCCGTCGAGATAGTCGCCGCACACGCGGCGCGCGTCGCTGCGATCGCGCCCCGAGTGGATGCGCTCCGCCTCCAGACCGAGGGCGCGCAGGCGGCCGACCTGATCCTCCATGAGCGCGATGAGCGGGCTCACGACCAGCGCGGTCCCGCCCCGGGCGAGCGCCGGCAGCTGATAGCAGAGCGACTTGCCCGCGCCTGTCGGCATGACCAGGAGCAGGCTCTCTCCCTCGGTCGCCGCGCGGCAGACCGCCTCCTGGTACGGGCGGAACCCGGCGTGACCGAACACCGAGCCGAGCAGCTCGCCCAGGTCCCGGCCACTCGCGCCCTCCCGGCGAGACGCGACCGGCCCGCCGCGGCGAGCCTCCGCGGCGCGCGCGGCCAGGGTCGGCTCGCCAGCCCGCCGGCCCGTCGGTGAAACGGGCGGTGAGACGGGCGGCGCGGCTGGCGGTGAGGCGGGCGGCGCGGCGATCGGCGTCGCTCCGCGCGCGCGCTCGACAGCCGGCGCGAGGGCGTCGCCATGAGCGAGCCCGCCGCGATCGACCGCGCCCCGGGTCCGCTCTGGCGCCATCGCCGCGCGGTCGCCGCCGCGCGCCACCGGCGGCGTTCTCGCGGCCTCCTCGCCGCCGCGCGCCACCGGCGGCTTTCTCGCGGCCGCCTCGCCGCCGCGCGCTCTCCCCGGCGCACTGCGGGTCGGCTTCGCGACCCGCGCGCTCCTCGACGAGGTCGCGGATCTCGCGCTGCTTCGGACCGGCGGCGGCGTGCTCCTGGTCACCTCGCGCTGCCCTTCTGTCGGACCGCCGTCGCCGTCGCCGCCGCTGCCATTCCGGCCGGTGAGCGCTCGGGCCCGGGCCGCGGCGATCTCGGGAGGGAGCCCGGCCGGCGACGGTGGCACGCGGCCGACCACGTCGGACACGTATCGCTCGATCCCTTCCATGAAGGAGGCGAGGTCGCCGGCCCCGCGCTCGATTTGCTGCAGCCGCGCCTCCCACTCGCCGGTCATGGCCGGGCTCTTCACCGCCGGGTCGACCGCCGCGACCAGGCCGATGCCGAGCTCGGTCGCCTCGAGTGACTTCTCCCTCCGGGTCAGGTAGCCCCGGGCGAGCAGCGTCTCGATGATCTGCGCGCGGGTGGCCGGCGTGCCCAGCCCGCGCTCGCGCATCGCGTCGGACAGGTCCTTGTCGTCGAGCGCCTTGCCCGCCGTCTCCATCGCGGTCAAGAGCGTGGCGTCGGTGAGGCGGGGCGGCGGCCGGGTGCGCTTGTCCACCGCGCGGGCGTCGATCACGTCCTGCGGCTGCCCCCCGGCCAGGCCAGCGGGGAGCGACTGCTCGTCGTCGGCCCCGTCGCTGCCCTTGCGCCGCGGCGCCCGCTGCTGGCCGCCCACGTCGAGCACCTTCCAGCCCGGATCGCGCACCGCCGAGCCGGTCGAGTGGTAGCGGTCGACCACGTCGCCCGTCGCGCCGGGGTCGCCGCCGTCGCCGGCGCCGCCGGCGCCGCGGATCTCGGTCACCACCGAGGTCGCCTCCCACACGAAGTCGCCGTGCCAGGCGGCGAGCAGGCGGCGGCAGACCAGGTCGTGGATGCGCCGCTCGTCCTGCGACAGCGCCGCTCCGGCCGGCGACTCGGCGGTCGGGATGATCGCGTGGTGATCGGTCACCCGCGCGTCGTCGACGAACCGGCGCGACAGCGGGCGCGCGCCGGTCCCGGGCGCCAGGTCGCTCGCGTACGGCGCGGCGATGGCAGCCACCACCGCCGGCAGGGTCGCGGCCACCTCCTGGGACAGGTGGCGGCTGCCGGTGCGCGGGTAGCTGAGCAGCTTGTGCCGCTCGTACAGCGACTGCGCCGCCTCGAGGGTGTGCTGGGCCGAGAACCCGAACAGCCGGTTGGCGTGGCGCTGCAGCTCGGTCAGATCGTAGAGCAGCGGCGGCGGCATCCGCTTGACCTCCGCCTCGATCGACGCGATGCGGGCCGCCCCCTCCCGCGCGCGCGCCACCACCGCCGCGGCCTCCTCGCCGTCGGGCGGCAGGCGCCGGGCCTCCAGCTTGCCCTCGGCGCAGAACCGGCCCTGGTAGCTCGCCCCCTCGCGCGGCGAGAACGTCGCCACCACCTCCAGGTAGTCCTCGGGCACGAACGCGCGGATGGCCAGCTCGCGCTCCACCACCATGGCGAGGGTCGGCGTCTGCACCCGCCCGACCGAGAGCGGCAGGTCGAGGGCGAGCCCGTACGCGCGCGACAGGTTCATCCCGACCAGCCAGTCGGCCTGACTGCGCCCGCGCGCGGCGTCGGCCAGCGCGTCGTAGTCGCTGGCCGCGCGCAGGCGGCGAAAGCCGTCGCGGATGGCGCCGTCGGTGAGCGACGAGATCCACAGCCGCTTGACCGGCTTGTCGCACCCGACCGCCTCGTAGAGGTAGCGGAAGATGAGCTCTCCCTCGCGCCCGGCGTCGGTCGCGCACACCACGCCTCGCACCCGCGGGTCGGTCAGCAGGCGGCGGGCGACCTCGAACTGATCGCGGCTGGACTCGCGCACCACCAGCGGCCACCGGCGCGGCAACATCGGCAGGAGCGCGCGCTGCCACCGGCGCCACTCCGGCCGGATCTGGTGCGGCTCGGCCAGCCCGACCAGGTGCCCGACCGCCCAGGTCACCACGAAGCCACCGCCGGACAGGGTGCCGTCGCCGCGGCGGGTGGCGCCGAGGACCCGGGCCAGATCGCGCGCCACCGACGGCTTCTCGGCCACCACCGCGACCACCGAGTCGGCGGAGCGCGCGGTCGGCCGCGCCCCTGCCCGCCCATGTGAAGGCTCGGCTCCCGGCTCCGTCATCGCCGTCGTCATCGGCGTGCCTGCCCCGGCGCCTGCACCCGGACCGCGGCCAGTCGATCGACTCGCTCGAGCACCGCCCGCGCGCTCATCACCTTCTTGTAGACGTAGAGCGCCCCGGGCTGCTCGTCGCCGAGGACCTGCTCGCTGACCCGCAGGCGCTCGCTCACCGCGAAGAGGATCTTGTCGGCCAGCCCGGCCTCGACCAGCTCGACCCGCCGCCACACCGCCTCGCGGCTCCAGAAGCCCATCACCTCGAGGTAGACGCACTCGCCGGTCCGGTCGTGCTCGAACACCAGGTCGGGCACGCACAGCCCCGCGCCGCGAAGCTCGAGGATCGCCCGGGACGGCGCCACCCGCCACGGCGTGTCGGCCGCGCGCAGCGCGTCGACCAGCCCCGCCACCTCGTCGGGCATGCGCGGCTCGTCGACCGTCGCACCCGGCGCCGCACCCGGCGCCGCGCCCGGGTCGCCGCGGCCGCCGGCGAGGCGAAACGAAAGCG
This sequence comes from Kofleriaceae bacterium, assembly GCA_035489015.1. Taxonomy (GTDB): domain Bacteria; phylum Myxococcota_A; class Polyangia; order Haliangiales; family Haliangiaceae; genus DATFRY01. The sequence continues at coordinate 10,586 of DATHKR010000166.1, forward strand.
GCTCCCGGCTCGCGCCCCAGCGCAGGTCGGCCCGCAGCGCAAAGGCATCGCACTCGCGCAGGGCCGGCAGTGCGAGCGCCAGCTGCAGGCCGTAGCGGGTGACCGACTCGAACAGGCTGAACGGACCGTCGATCTCGATCCGGTAGCCACCGTCCTCGCCCTCCTCGATCCGGTGGAGCAGGCGGAGGAACTTGAGCTTGCGAAACAGCGCGCGGTACGCGCCCGGCGCCGCGCACGCGACATCGACGGTGACGCGGACCGCCCGCAGCAGCACCGCCTGCAGCTGGGCCAGCTCGTACTCCTCGATCAGGCGGGCCGGGTCGACCATCGCCACCGCGCGGAGGAGGTGCGCGCCGCGCAGATCGGCGTACAGCGCGGCGTCGACCGCTTCCGGCGCGATCCCGTGGCGCTCGGCGACCTCGGCGGTGACCCGGCTGCGCTCGAAGCGGCCCTCGTGGCGGGCCGCGCTGGCCAGGAGGAACACCTCGCGCCGCAGCGCCGCCGGCTCGATCGGCAGCTCGGCGTCGAACTCGCAGCGGTCGTCGATCAGCTTGCGGATCCCGTCGGCCAGCCGGCGCTCGGCCGCCTGCACCTCCACCGCGCCGCAGGCCTCGTCCAGCTCCTCGCGCGTGCGACCGACGTGCTCGCGGGCCAGGTCGAGGTACATCCCGGCCAGCTCGCCGGCGCGCACCCGCCGCTTCGAGTCGAGCGCGACCACCCGCAGCTCTCCCCCGCGACGCCGGGCGTTCACCAGGTCAGCGGTAAGCAACGTGCTCCCTCCGCCGCTCGCTGGTGAACGCCTCGCTGGTGCCGGCGGTGACCAGCTCGTACAGGATCGCCCGCTTGCCGTCGCGCTTGCGCAGGATGCGGCCGAGCCGCTGGACGTGCTCGCGCACCGAGCCGGACCCGGAGATGACGATCGCCACGCTCGCCTCCGGCACGTCCACCCCCTCGTTCAGCACCTTGGAGGTGACCACCGCGCCGTAGCTGCCGTCGGCCAGGCGGGCCAGGATCTCGCTCCGCTCGCGCACCTTGGTCTGGTGGGTGATGGCGGGGATCAGGAACCGGCGCGACACCGCGTAGCAGGTGGCGTTGTCCTGGGTGAACAGGATGGCGCGCCCGTCGCGGTGGCGATCGAGCAGGTGCGCCACGTACTCCAGCTTGGCCGGGGCGCAAAAGGCGAGCGCGCGCTGGCGGCGGTAGGCCAGCATCGCGCGCCGCCCCTTTTCCCCGCGCGACGAGCGCATGACGAACTCCGACCAGCCGGCCGGCCCGGACATGCGGATGCCGTTGTCCTGGACAAAGGCGCGGTAGATGGCGCGCTCGGCGTCGTACTCGGCGCGCTCGTCCGGAGCCAGCTCCACCTCGATCTGCTCGGTCTCGTACTCGGCCAGGTAGTCGCCCGACAGCTCGACGATGTCCTTTCTGTACACGATCGGACCGATGAGATCGTCCAGCTCGATGTCGCGCCCGTCGCCTCGCTCCGGGGTGGCGGTCAATCCGAGGCGGAACGGCGCCAGCGAGAGGCGCGCGGCCAGGCCGTACGAGGCGCCGGGCAGGTGGTGGCACTCGTCGAACACGAGCATGCCGAAGCGCGCGCCCAGGTGCTCCATGTGGAGGTAGGCCGAGTCGTATGTGGTGACGGTGAGCGGCTGCACGTCGTGCTCGCCGCCGCCGACCAGGCCGACGGTTCCGCCGAAGGTGGCGCGCAGGAGGTCGAACCACTGCCTGACCAGATCGAGGGTGGGCGCGACCACCAGCGTGGCCCGCCGCCTGGCGTCGATCGCCATGCACGCCACCTGCGACTTGCCGGCGCCGGTCGGGAGCACGACCACGCCGCGGCCGCGCCGCTCGCTCCACGCGGCCAGCGCCTCGGTCTGGTAGGGGCGCGGCTGGCGGTGGACCCGCGCGCCGTCGGCCAGGGCCGGGTAGCGGCGCGCCTGATCGTCGTAGGCGATCTCGCGGCGGACCAGGGCGCGGACCAGATCGGCGTACGCGCTGGCCGGCGCGCGGTGGCAGTCGGTGCGCGCGTCCCACGCGCAGGCCGGGGTCAGCGCCTCGGCGGCGGCCGGCAGACCGTGCACCTCGATCGTGCCGCTGGCGAAGCGGAGCGTGACCGCCGGGCTCGCGCCCGCGGTGATGCTTGCGGCGGGCATCCGGCGGAGTATCGATCGCGTCTCCGACAGCCGGGTCTCCGACAGCGCGCGGTGGCCGCGGCGTCCCGGCCCGCGCGGCCGGAGCGCCGGACGCCATGCCGGACGCGTCCGAGCCGCCGGACAGGGACGGGCGCGACCGGCGATCGACGCGCCTCCTCGCGCGCCGCCCGATGAACCGCGCATGCGCCGGCAACCACGAGCGCGCTGGCGATCCCTCGCGCGGATCGCCTCCTGCCAGCAGCAGGGCCACACCGTCGACAGCGCGCTCACGCGACCAGGCCAAGCAAGCAGCGCGCCGCTGTCTCCATCATTAGATGTGTAGATGTGTGGGCGAGCCTCCCGGACGAACGCCGCGGCGGTCGCCCCGCGCGATTCACCGCCGCAGAGCGAGGCAGGGTCATCGCCGGCCTCATCCGCTACACTGCGCCCATGCCGACCGGTCCTCGCTCGCGCGCCGCGCTCGCTCTCCTTCCCATGACGTTGCTCGCGTGCGGCGGCGGAAGCTCGACCCCGTCGGCGGCCGGCGCGTCTCCGCCGACGTCGGCGCCGGCCGCTCCGACCGACACGCCGACCTTCGGCAAGGCGGTCGAGGACATCTTCGCCGCGTCGTTCGCCGCCAATCCGGTGTCCGCCACCCAGGTCGGCGTCCACAAGCACGACGCGCGCTGGCCCGACATCGGCCCGGCCGGGCTCGCGGCCGATCGACGCCGCGTGCAGGACGCCCTCGCCCTCCTGGCCCGCGTCGCCGCCGGCAAGCTGTCCACCGACGAGCAGGTCGACGCCGCCATCCTGCGCGCCGACCTCGAGCAGCAGGTGTTCAGCGACGAGGTCGAGAAGCCGTACCGGCGCAATCCCTTGACCTACACCTACATCATCGGCGCCGGGCTCGAGGAGCTGGTCGTGCGCGACTTCGCGCCGCTCGCCACCCGGGCCGAAAATCTGGCCTCACGGGTCGAGGCGCTGCCCGCCCTGTGCCGGCAGGCGATCGCGAACCTGGTGGTCGGCGACACCCACGGGCCAGCGGCGCGGGTCGCGGTCCAGCGGTTCGACGGGCTGGTCTCGCTGCTCGAGGAGGAGATCCCGGGGCGCATCCGCGAGGCCCCGGCCGCCCAGCGCGTCGCCGCCGCCACGCCGGCCGCGGTGGCCGCCATCCGCGCGCTCCAGGCCCATGTGCGCGACCGGCTGCTGCCCGCCGCCGGCGAGCACTGGCGGCTGGGCGCCGACGCGTTCGCCCGCAAGCTGCGCCTGACCCTGCAGAGCGACATCCCGGCCGACGAGCTGGTCCGGCTGGCCCGTGCCGAGCACGAGCGCGTGCGCGCCCAGATGGTCACGGTCGCCGACGATCTCGCCCCGGTGCTGTTCTCGGCGGCCGAGCTGCGCCGCATCCGGCGCGGCGCCGATCCCGACACCGCCATGGTGCGCGCGGTGCTCGACCGGCTGGCCCAGGTGCACAGCGCGCCCGACACGCTGCGCGATGACGCCGAGGCCAAGCTGAAGACGCTGACCCAGGCGGTCAGCGAGAAGAAGATCGTCAGCATCGACCCGACCGAGGTGGTGCAGGTCATCTGGACGCCGCCGCACAAGCGCGGCGTCGCGGTCGCCGGGCTCGAGAACCCGGGGCCGCTCGAGCCGCAGCCGAAGGGGCTGGCCAGCTTCTACATGGTCCAGCCTCTCCCGCCCGACTGGCCCGAGGCCCGGCGCCAGTCGATGCTGCGCGAGTACAACGACTTCATGCTCGAGATCCTCTCGATCCACGAGGCGATCCCCGGCCACTTCGTCCAGCTCTATCACTCGAAGCGCGACTCGTCGCTGGTGCGGCGCGTCCTGCCCAACGGGCCGTTCGTCGAGGGCTGGGCGGTCTACACCGAGAAGGTGATGGTCGACGCCGGCTTCACCGGGACGCCGCCGACCCGGCCGCCCGCGCACCTGTCCGCCCGGCTGGCCCGCGTGATGCGCGAGCCGGCGCTCCGCCAGAAGGCGATCGCGCTGCACGGGCTCAAGTTCTACCTGCGCACGGTCACCAACTCGATCATCGACAGCGCCATCCAGGCAGGCGACATGAACGAGGAGCAGGCGGTCGCGCTCATGGTCGACAAGTCGTACCAGGAGGAGGGCGAGGCCCGCCTCAAGTGGGTGCGCGCCCAGGTGAGCTCGACGCAGCTGTCGACCTACTTCGCCGGCGCGCAGGCCTGGTTCCGCGTGCGCGAGCAGGCCGAGAAGCGCGCGCGCGACGCGGGCGAGAAGTTCGACCTGGCCGCCTTCCACGACGCCGCGCTCGCCCACGGGGCGCCGCCGGTGCCCACCCTGCCCCGCCTGCTCGGCTGGGAGAAGTAGCCAGCGAAGCAGATCGCCTCGCTGCACCGCATCCCCCCCCCGATTCGGGCGCGACCGGGCCAGAGAAAGTCCATAGCTGGCCCGGTACCGGCCGCTGTTCCAGTCGCGGCTCCAGCGCGGGATCCGGCCTGACCGGCGAGCGCGATCATCGCGAATCGACTCCGTTCGGGGCGCCGCTCGCTCGAGGGCTGTCCCTAGCTCCAGCCCCTCGCGAGGCCCGTGCCTTGCATCGTGGCGGCGAGACGGCCCCGGTCCCGGCTCGTCCGCGCCTGGCGGAGCCACGTACATCCGGGGGCGAGAGGAGGAGCGCATGCGACTCGCGACGAGGGGTGCCGCGCCGGTGGCGCTGCTGATGCTGATCGGCTCCAGCTGTACGCTCGAGGAGGGCGGCCCCGACGACGAGGTGGTCGGCGAGGCCGAGCTCGCCGCGGGCAGGACGCCCCCGTTCAACCCCGACGGCGATCCGCAGGCCGAGGAGTGCCTGAACAGCGAGGGCGCGAACACGGCGATGGGCCGGGTCCACAACCGCTTCCTCTGGTGTCAGCGGTGGTTCCTGAGCGGCGGCCTGGGCACGGTCGGGCCGGGCGGGACGACCAACGCATCGACCTTCGAGCTGGAGTACACCGCGGTCGGCTACGGGCGCGACGACGGCCAGCGAGACGTGCGCATCTTCTTCCGGGGCGACGATCTCGACGTGCGGCCACTCAAGGGCAGCATCCGACCCGAGTCGCTGTTCAGTCAGCGAGTGGCGTGCGACTTCGGCAGCTGCTTCTCCGACCCGGTGCCGATCGTGAAGCCCTTCAACCAGTGGCTGCACCAGTGGACGCCCTTCGTGGTCAGCTCGGACGCGAGCGACTTCAACGCGCCGGACAAGGTCCTCCGCCACCAGTGGCACTTCGAGGGGTTCGCCCGGTCGATCCTGGATCCCAGCCGGCAGACCCCGCTGGCCAGCGGCGACGAGCACGCCATCCGGTGCGATTCGGCCCCCTATTTCCGCGGCCGCTCGGCGGCATGCATCTTCGACGACGTGATCCCGCACCTGCAGTACTCGACCGCACCCGACTCCCGTGTGCGTGGCGCGGCCCTGCACATCCGGTGCGCGCAGAACAGCCTGACCTGCCTCACCTATCCGGAAGCGAACCTCAAGCTCATACCCGGCACGTTCGTCCCGGGCCAGCGCCTGCCCGGCCTTCACCGGATTCCCGGCGCCGGGACCGCGCCGCCCGCCAACCAGCGCGCGGCCGACAATCGCGACGAGGCCGGGCGCGGCTGCAACCGCGTGGGCCGGTACAACCGGGAGATCGGTGAGTTCCCCGGACTGCCAGCGGGCCTGCTCGACACTTCCTTCCAGGACTGCGACGAGTACCCCTTCGCGTCCACTTTCGAGGGCGCGGCTCGCAACGGGTCTGGCGTGAACGCTGTCGGCACGCCGGAGTTCTCGGTCCTCGGCGTCGACCGCCCCGAGAACCAGTGCGCCGGACGTGAGCTGTTCCGCTACTACCGGGACGATCGGATCCTCTACTACGATCGGGACACGTTCTACGTCCTCATCAAGGACGCACCCGCCGACAACGGACCCGACGCCTGCCCGATCCTGACCGACGGCGACGAGTTCCCCGGCGACGACGGCACCGGCGGCGGCTTCCCGTCGCCCGGGCAGACCATCACGCTCGACGCCGGTCCGGACGTGTCGGGCGCAGAGGGCGGATCGGCGTC
>DATHKR010000167.1:0-46786 GCA_035489015.1 Kofleriaceae bacterium
CGACGTCTCGGGAGATGCCCTGGCCGCCTTCCGCGACGCTCGCCAGCGGATCGAGCTCGACGTCGGCCACACCCTCGACGACGACGAGCTGGTCCGCATGCTCGCCCACCACGCCCTCGGCGGGCCGAGTGACCCCGGCCGTGCCGCCTACCAGGTGGCGATGACCGTGTGCGAGCAGTGCGGCCACGGCACCCGCGACGGCGCCGGGCGCACCTTCGCGGTCGAGGCCCACGAGGTGGACGCTGCTCGCTGCGATGCGCAGGTGCTCCCGCGCGCCGTGACCCACGTGGGTCGAGGCGGGGGCGCGGGAATGCGCGTGGGCGGACGGACAGAGGTCGAGTCGGAGCAGGTCGAGTCGGAGCAGGTCGAGTCGGAGCAGGTCGAGTCCGAGCAGATCGAGTCCCAGGAGGTCGCGGCTCCCCCCGGCGCGCCGAGGGTCGACCGCGCGACCCACGTGGGTCGCGACCTGGCCGAGCAAGGCGGCGCCGTCCATGCAGTCGACCGCGCAGCGCGGGCCGAAGAGGAAACAGGCGCGGACCGGCAAGCGGGCGACGCGGGCGACGCGGGCGACGTGGGCGAGGCCCGAGTCATCGAGTCCCGCCACGAACCGCACGAGCCCATCCCATCGACCCACGTGGGTCGAGCGGCACCGGCCGCGTCGCAGTCGATTCCGCCGCGCATCCGGCGAGAAGTCTGGCGGCGCGACCATGGCCGTTGCCGGGTTCCGGGCTGCCGGGCCGCCAGGTTTCTCGAGGTCCATCACATCGTGCCGCGGGCGCTCGGGGGGGCCGCATGAGCCCGGCAACCTCCTGGTCATGTGCTCCTTATGCCGCGCGCGGCATAAGGAGCATTATGCCGACTGCGGGATTATGCCGCGTAGGCTCTCGCGTCCCGTCGGTGGCGCTGCGGTTCTACGCGGCATAATACGGACCCGCTTCGTCGGGCATCGTCGCCTCCTACCGGCCTTGTGCCGGGGAGGAGGCCCGCATGTTCGATCCCGCATCGGTCAGGTTCAGGGGGCCGCTCAAGGCCCACGTCGGCGGTTTCTGGCGAGAGCTGTTGCGGCTGCGGTACTCGCCACTGTCTGCTGGGAATCTTCTCCGAGTCGCCGCCCATTTCAGTCGGTGGCTCGAAGACCGGTCGCTTGCTGCTGGCGATATCAGCGACGAGCGCGCCGTAGCGTTCATGGTTCGTCGCCGCGCGGAGGGCTACACGCAATTTCTGTCGCCGCGCGCACTCGGACCGCTGGTGGGTTACCTCCGCGGCATCGGCATCACGCCGCCGTCGGCCCCGACGATCATCGCGAGCCCGGTCGATCAGCTGCTCTTTGACTACGCCGGGTATCTCGCGCGCGAGCGTGGGCTCGTCGGATCTACGATCCGCGGCTACACCGACTTTGCCAGGCGGTTCATCGCGCAGCGGCCCGCCGGAGTCCGGTTGAAGTGGGGGCAGCTCAAGCCGGCATACATCATCGGCTTCGTGCTGCGCGAGGCGCGTCGCTGGGGCGTGGGGCGGGCCAAGCTGCAGGTCACCCAGCTGCGGTCGCTGCTACGGTACCTGCACGCGGAAGGACACATCCGACGTGACCTGGCGTGCTGCGTGCCGGCCGTGGCTGGCTGGCGGCTGGCAGGTATCCCGAAAGGCCTCGAGACCGACCAGGTGCGGCAGATGCTCGAGGTCTGCGACTCGCGCTCGCCCATCGGGCGTCGCGACGCGGCGATGGTTTGCCTCATGGTCCGTCTGGGATTACGAGCGGGCGACGTCGCCGCGCTCATGCTCGACGATCTCGACTGGCGTGCCGGTGAGATCACGCTGCGCGGCAAAGGCCGACGCGAGAGTCGGTTGCCGCTCCCGCACGACGTCGGCCGCGCGCTCGCCGCCTACTTGCGCGCCCGTGGCGCGAGCACGGACGATCGGCGTGTGTTTCTGCGCAGCCGCGCGCCCTATACGCCGCTGACGACGGGTGGGGTAAACGGCGCGGTCCGCGGTGTGCTGCGCCGCTCAGGTATTGCCGGTGGGACGCACCGCCTGCGGCACACCGCCGCGACGCAGATGCTTCGCCACGGTGCTTCGCTCCCCGAGATCGGGCACGTGCTCCGGCACCGCCACATGGACACGACGGCCATCTATGCCAAGGTGGACTTCGCCTCGCTCCGTACGCTGGCCCAGCCCTGGCCGGGCGGTGACCTATGAAGGGCCTGGCCCGGGCCGCGCACCAGTACCTCGCCGTCCGACGCGCGTTGGGCTACAAGCTACGCCACCAGACCTGGTGGCTTCCCGACTTCGTATCGTTTCTCGCGCAACAGGGCAGCACCGTGATCACCACGGAGCTTGCTCTCAAGTGGGCCTGCCAGCCAGCCAACGCTTCTCCGGGCTGGTGGGCGAAGCGGCTGACCGCGGTCCGTCAGTTTGCACGACACCATCACGCGTCCGACCTGCGCACCGAGGTGCCGCCAGGCGACCTGATCCCGCACCGCCCGCAGCGCTTGACGCCTCACCTGTACACGACCGAGGAGGTCGCCGCGTTGATGGCGGAAGCGTCCAGGTTGAGCCGCCCCCTACAGGCTGCGAGCTACGCGACGATCCTCGGCCTGCTCGCCGCCACCGGCATGCGCGTGTCCGAGGTGCTGGCTCTCGACGACGACGACATCGACTGGGAGCGTGAGCTCCTCACTGTCCGCAGTGGCAAGTTCGGGAAGTCGCGCCACGTGCTCCTTCACCGGACGACGGTGGCCGCGCTTCGCCACTATGTCGTGCGACGCAATCGCCTGCGGCCTCGCCGCCAGACTCGCGCCTTCTTGCTCTCCAGCAGCGGCACCCGGGTCATCCTGCAAAACTTTCAGCAGGTGTTTCTGCGCCTTCTCGAGCGCACAGGCCTCGACCGGAAGCCCGGACGGCGTCCTCGCATCCACGACCTGCGCCACACGTTCGCGATGAGCATTGTGCGCGACTGGTACCGCGCCGGCGTCGACGTCGAGCGCCGGCTTCCTTGGCTGTCGACCTATCTCGGTCACGTGTCGCCGATCTCGACCTACTGGTATCTGACCGCGACGCCCGAGCTCTTGACCGCTGCCGGCGAGCGCGCCGAGCTTGCCTGGAGGGCGCGGTCGTGACGTCCCTGGCGCCCGTGCTGGAGGCCTTCTTCACCGAAAGACTGCAGCAGCAGCGGCAGGCGAGCCCGCACACCATCCTCGCCTATCGCGACACCTTCCGACTGCTTCTCGCCTTCGCCCAAAAGCTTCTCGGCAAGGAGCCGTCCGACTTGCTTCCGGCCGATATCGACGCGCCCTTCGTCGCCGCATTCCTCGAGCATCTCGAGAAGGAGCGGGGTAACGGCGCGCGCACCCGCAACGCGCGACTGGCCGCCGTCCGCTCGTTCTTCCGCTTCGCGGCACCGCGCGAGCCATCGCACGCCGCCCTGATCCAGCGCGTACTCGCCATCCCGCAGAAGCGTTTCGACCGCAACCTGGTGACCTTTCTTACCCGTCCCGAAGTCGACGCTCTGCTCGCGGTGCCCGATCGCGGCACCTGGCTCGGCCAGCGGGACCATGCGCTCCTGCTCGTCGCGGTCAGAACCGGCCTGCGTGTGTCGGAGCTAAGCGGGCTGCGCGTCCAGGACTGCGTCCTGGCCACCGGCACGCACATCCGCTGTCACGGAAAGGGCCGCAAGGAGCGCTGTACCCCGCTCGACCGCGTGACTGTCGGCGTCCTGCGCGCCTGGATCAAGGAAACTGGCGCCGAGGCGTCCGACTTCGTCTTCCCGAGCCGCCGGCGTACTCGGCTGAGCACCGACGCCGTCGCAGCTCTCCTCGCCAAGCATGTCGCGACCGCCGCAGGTAGCTGCCCGACGCTAGGGCGAAAACGCGTCACGCCGCACGTGCTGCGGCACACCACCGCGGTCCACTTACTCGAAGCCGGCGTCGATCGCGCCATCATTGCTCTGTGGCTCGGGCACGAGGGAGTCGAGACGACCCAGATCTATCTCGACGCCGACCTGGCCATGAAGGAACGCGCGCTCGCGCGCACGGCACCGCCAAACGTGGGTCGCCAGCGCTTCCGGCCGAAGGACTCGCTCCTCGCCTTTCTGGAGAGCCTCTGATTATGCCGCGTAGAACCGCAGCGCCACCGACGGGACGCGAGAGCCTACGCGGCATAATCTCGCAGTCGGCATAATGCTCCGCCCACCACGCCCGGGTCCACGGCGGCGAGCTTCGCCTGTCCGGGACCGCGCCGGACCACCTCGTGTTCCAGCGCGCTGACGGCGCTCCCTACGGGCTCGAGGCCAGCATACAACCGTCGCCAAGAGTCGGCGGGCCGCGATTCGCCGCGGCCGGCATGGGCGGGCTCGAGGCCGATGCCATCGGAGCCCTGCGCCGGCTCGGGGTTGCGGCCGGCGACGCACGCGCGGCGGTCGCCGCGGCGGCACGGACCGGTCCGACGGACATCGAGACGCTGCTGCGCGCGGCGCTCGGGGTCCTTTGTCGCGGCGTGTACGGCGCGCACGTCTCCGTGATCGGAGCCTGAGAAGCCCGCGCGTCGCCAGCGGGACGAGGCGCACGCAGTGCCGTCGCGCCAGGGGCCACGTCGGAACGCGTACCCAGCCGGCGCGCACGGCACGGAGTCGGGCTGCGGCTCGAAGCGGCGTCGTCCTCGTCCTCGTCTTCCTCCTCGTCCTCCTCGTCCTCGTCCTCGACTTGCGGCGCCTCGTGCCCTGCGATCGCGTGACCTCGAGGAGGATGGGGTCCGAGCTCTTCGAGGCGGTCAAGCCGCGGCTTCGCGGTTGGATCCACGCTGGCATGGCGCATGGCGCCGGTGGCGCTGGCTGGTGCGGTGGTGCTGGTGGCGCTGGCGCCGACGTCGGCTGGCAAGGTGTCGACTTCGGTGTTTGGGTTCAGCGCGATCCTGCTGTTCGGGAGCTTCCCGCCCCGCTTCCCGCTGTCGCCGTCAATCGGGCCACCAGCCGCCCCGGCGCGAGGAGGCGGTAGCTCTCGGTGAGGAGCACCGAGACCTCCTCCCAGTCGACGTCGCGACCGATCGCCATGCCCATCACCTTGGTGCCCCAGCGGGTTCCCCACTCGGCCTCGAAGAACGGCGCCCCTGTCGTGCGCAGGGTCTCGTGGAGCAGCCCCGCGGCGCGGAAGGTGAGGACGGTCAACGGGCCGTCGCTTCCGGCCGCGCGCGCGTAGGCCGGTGGCCAGCCGCCCTCGATCTGGACGACGTGCGCGAAGTTGCGCTTGCGGATCATCCAGCGCGTCCCCACCCACGCCTTCTCCTCGTGGGACTCCGGCAGCCGGAGGCAGATGGACCGCAGCTTCGCGACGATCCTCGCCGGTGGGTCGGCGTGCCTGGGTGCCGTCATGATGACCCGTCGACTTGCGCCCGGGATCAGATCCAGACGTCGCTCGCTGCCGTCCGCTGGCCGCCCTCGTCGCCGGTGTTCAGCACGCCGCGAGGCTCGATGAGGAGCATCCGGACCTCCTTCTCGGCGAATGGCTTGTGCTCGACGCCTCTGGGAACCACGAACATCTCGCCCCGGCCCAGGGTGACGGAGCCGTCGCGGAATTCGATCCGCAGCACGCCGTCCAGCACGATGAAGGTCTCGTCGGTCTCCTTGTGGTCGTGCCAGACGAAGTCGCCCTGGATCTTCACGATCTTGAACTGGTAGTCGTTCATCTCCGCGATGACCCGGGGCTGCCAGTGGTCATCGAACAGACCCAGCTTCTCCTCGAAGTTGATGGCCTTCCGCTTCATGGGGGCGCCTCCTCGGTCGAGAGGATGCCACGCCGCCGCGGCGAGCGCGCCGATCAGCGCGGCGCCGGGCCGAGCTCGATCGCGAGAATGCGGCCGTCGTCGCCGACCAGCCAGCCGTGGACCGGGTCGGCGAACCCGACCGCCCAGTAGCCGGCAGCGGCGGGGAGCGGGAACCATGTGTCTCCCTCGTCCGGTGACCAGGACGATCCGCCGGGGCCGGTGGCGACCACCGGTGCCCGGGTGGCGACGGCATCGCGACCGCGGTCGATCGCGTAGGCGACTCCATAGATCGCGCCGGGGAAGGGCGGCCGGGTCGCCGGTCGCCAGGTCGCGCCACCGTCGCTCGAGCGGGCGAAGGTGCTGGACCGCTCGGTGGCCGCGGCGAGGCTGCCGCCGGCCACGATGCCGTGGAGCGGATCGCGGAAGGCGATGCTGAATCCACCCGCTCCCTCGCCGCGCCGCTCGATCGGTGCGTCGTGGGCGGTCCAGGTCGCGCCGCCGTCGGCGGTGGCCAGCACGCGCGCTCGCTCGGCGCCCCCGGTGACGATCCACGCGCGGCGGGAGCCGTGAGTGGCGACGCAGGTGCCGCTCGCGGCAAAGGCCGACTCGCCGGGCAGAGCGGACGGCAGCCGGTCGCCGATCTCGCTCCAGCTCCGCCCGTCGGTGGTGGCGATCAGCGGGAAGCGGCCGCCGACCGAGTCGGCCATGACGACGCCGCGGGTCGGGCTCCAGAACGCGAAGCAGTCGCAGAACCGCGCCAGGTCCCGGTTCTGGAACAGGAGCGCCCAGCTGTCGCCGCCGTCGGTGGTGAGGTAGATGCGCGAGCGGCTTCCGTCGCCGGCGGCCAGGAGGTAGGCGACGCGCTCGCTCACGCCGTGGACGTCGCGGAACTCGAGCGCCTCGGCGCCGGGGACGACCCGTGATCGCCAGGTCGCTCCGCCGTCGGTGGTGAGCGCGTAGGTGCCGCCCACGCCGCTGGCCCAGACCACGCGGGCGTCGACCGGGCTGATCGCCTGCAGTCGACGGTGGGTACCGCTCTCCTGGCGAGTCAATCTCGGCGCCGGCTGGCTCCCGGACGGGAGCGGCGCCGGCCCGGCCCGATTCCCGGCGCACGCACCGGCGGCGGCGACGAGGGCGACGAGGGCGACGAGGGCGAGGGCGAGGACGCAAGAGCGGGAGCGCGAGGGATTCAGGCGCGCCGGCTGCTCCTGCACCCGACCGGGGTCGACTGGGGAGGTCGAGTCCACACATTGACAGGTACCGCGCTGCATCTCAGTCTCTCCGACAGGGAACGAGCAGCCGCGTTCGACGCGATCGACCGCTGCTCGCAGAGGGAGGTGGGTATGGCGCGCCTGGTGGCGATCGGCGATAGCCTCACGCAGGGCTTTCACTCGCTGGCGGTGACCAACACGGACCAGTCCTTTCCGGCGATGATCGCCAGGGCGATGGGGCTCGGGGTGGTCGATTTCCGTCTGCCGGACTTCAAGGGTCGAGGCGGGCTGCCACTCAGCGTCGAGTGGCTGGCTCGCGGGCTGGAGGAGCGATACGGGGCGACCATGTCCACCTTCGAGTGGATCCAGGCGCTGCATGTGATCCCGGACCTCATCGACGACGTGGAGGACTACTGGGAGCGAGGCAAGGGCTCGCGGCCGTCGGCAGATGTCCGCTACCACAACCTCGCAGTGTGGGGGTTCGAGGTCGCCGACGCCTACGACATCGACGCGGCTCGCTGCGTGGAGGCGATCGGCCGGCCGAAGGAGGACTGGTTCGCCCCGCCCTCGCAGCCGCGCTTCCGCACCGCGCTGAAGGTGCTGAATCCGGGGCGCACCGCGGCGCGGGCCACCGACACCCAGATCGGAGTGGCGCGCGCGATCAAGGAGCAAGAGGGGGGCATCGATCATCTGATCGTCTGGCTGGGCGCCAACAACTGCCTGGGGACCGTGGTCGAGCTCGAGATCCGCCCCACCGCCAAGATCCCGCCGGGGCCCATGTCCGGCTGCACGCTGTGGAGCCCCGAGGCCTTCGCCGCGGAGTTCGCGCGGCTGGCCGATCAGATCGAGCAGATCGGCGCCCGACACGTCTACGTGGCCACCGTGCCGCACGTGACCATCCCGCCGATCACGCGCGGCGTGATGGCCAGCCGCGGCTGCCTGCCCGAGGGGGAGCGCTACTTCGACTACTACACGCGGTTCTTCATCCAGGACAAGGACTTCGACCCGCGGAGGGACAAGCACCTGACGAAGAAGCAGGCGATCGAGATCGATCAGTGCATCGACGAGTACAACAAGGTGATCCGCGCCGAGCAGAGCCGGCGCGGGTGGGGCCTGGTCGACATGTGCGACGTCCTCGATCGTCTGGCGGTGCGCCGCAACCACGGCGCGCCACCCTACCCGATCCCGACCGAGCTGAGCGATCTGTCGCTCCGCTTCTTCGAGATCAGGCCCGGCGGTGGCGGGATCAAGAGTGGCGGGTTGATCGGGCTCGACGGCGTGCACCCGACCGCGTGTGGCTACGCGATCGTGGCGCAGGAGTTCATCGACGTGATGAAGGCGAACGATCCGACCATCGAGGACATCGATTTCGGCGAGATCCGGCGGTGGGACACGCTGGTGTCCAGGCCGCCGCGGACGCTGAACGACATGATCGGGGTGCTGGCGACGCTCGAGCGCAAGTTCCACATCACTCGCTGGCTGCGCCCATGACCTGACCGTCCGCGCCATCGCCGGCGCGCAGCGCGGAGGCGCAGGTGCGCGTCCGGCTTGATGGATCTCGATCGCCATGAGTTTTTTTCACGCGGTCGATGCGACCTGGCCGCCGCCTCCTCCTTGTGGCTCAAGACAAGGGAGGAAACACCATGGTCTCGATCTCGACGGTCCGCCGCCTCGGGCTCATCCCCGGGGCTCTGCGACGCCTTCATCTCGTGCGTGAACGGAAACGGACTCCAGGCCGGCGCGCTCATCCAGCACCTCGCGCGAGCTCGGCCACCACCGGCAGGTGATCGGAGGCGCGGCGGGCCTCGCCCGCGGTCCACGCGCCGGCCGCGACCACATCGAGGCGACCGCGATGGAGGATGTGATCGATCTGGACGATCGGGAAGCGCGACGGCCAGCTGCGCGCGCCCGGCGCGGCCTGTCGCAGACCGCCGGACAGGGTCCGGAACGCGCCCGAGCGCACGGTGCAGTTGAAGTCCCCGGCGATCACCGTCGGTCGAGTACCGAGCGCGGACGCGATCGCCGCGACCTGGGCCGGCCGCTCGCCGCGCAGGACCGACAGGTGCGTGTTGACCAGCTCGATCTCCTCGCCCGGGTCGCCCCAGACCAGCCGCGTCATCAGCGCACGCCGCAGCTCCGAGCGGGAACCGCCCCGGAAGGGGAGCGCGACCTGCTCGCTCGCGATGAGAGGGAGCCGGGTGAGAGTGGCAATCCCGGTCCGACCGGCCCCGTCCTCGACGCAGGAAGCAAAGCGGGCCTCCATGCCGAGCCGCGCCCCCAGCTCCGAGGCCTGGTCGACCGAGCCGCTGCGCGCCTGCCGGCAGTCCACTTCCTGCAGCGCGACCACGTCCGGCCCGTACGAGGCGATCACCCCCGCGATCCGACCCAGGTCGAACCGGTTGTCGGTCCCGCGCGCGGCGCGGATGTTGTACGTCATCACCCGGAGGTGGTGGCGGAGGCGCTGGGGGACACCGGCCATCACCGATCACACGCGGTCGCGCTGCTCAGCCGGCGTGGCGCTGGAGGAACTCGATCACGCGGGCGACCGCGGCTGGTGTCGAGTCCGGGTCCTTCCAGCGCTCGATCAGCTCGGCGTGGGGGGCAAGGCTCGCGATCTCGCGCGAGGTCTGTTCCGGGTGGTAAAGGTCGCCGCCCATGAGCACCAGGAGCGGGGTGGCGCAGGCGCGCACGAAGTCGCGCGATACGTTGAAGACGAAGTCGCCGCCGAACATCCGGGCGCGAAAGGCGCGCCACTCGTGGTCGTCGGCCTCGGGGTGGGCGGCCCGCTGTTCGCTGGCCCATCCGTCGAAGAGCTCCTCGAACGCGATCGCGTTGTCGGGGCTGCGCCCGATCGGCTGCTGGAGCACCGCCGCGGCGACTCGCTCCTCGGCCGCCTCGATGAGCCCGAGGCAGTAGGGGCCGCCGATGCATCCGCCCAGCACATGGCAGCGGTCGATGCCCAGGTGGTCGAGCAACGCCAGGTGGTCGGCGGTGTAGACGTGCCAGCCGTCGCCGATGCTCACCTCGGCGCGCGAGCGGCCCGCATTGCGCTGGTCCATCGCGATGACCCGGAAGTGCGGGGCCAGCGCCTCGATCGGGTTCCACGGCGCGCGCGACCAGAACGGGATCGACGAGCGCATCCCGCCGGGCGCGAACAGGAGCACCGGGAAGCCGCTGCCGTGCACCTCGTAGTAAAGGGTGACCGCCTCGCGCTCGAAGATCGGCATGGTCGGATCGTGCCCTCGTCCGCGCGCTCAGGCGAGCTCGCGGCGGAAGAGATCGAGCAGCCGCGCGTAGGCGTCTCTCGCCGCGCCGGCGTGGTAGCTGTTGCGGCTGTCGTTGAAAAAGGCGTGGTCGGCTCCCTCGTAGACGTGCGGCTCGAAGCGCTTGCCGGCCGCCTTCATCGCCCCGGCGAAGGCGGGGATGGTGCCGTTGACTCGCGGGTCGCTGGCCCCGTAGAAGCCGAGCACGGGGCAGGCGACGTTCACCGCCAGGGACGCGTCGGGCGACATGCCGTAGAAGATCGCGGCGGCGGCCAGATCGGGGTCGTGGCAGGCGTAGAGCGCGGTCAGCCCGCCCCCCAGGCAGAAGCCCATCACGCCGATCTTCTGGCCGCGCGTGGCCTGGTTCTCGCTGCGGAGGTGGACCGCGGTCGCGCGCATGTGCGGCAGGTACTGGTCCAGCTGGAGGGCCCCGCCGATGAACGTCGCGAACGTCTCGGTCAGCCGCGCCGCCTGGTCGTCGGGCCGGCGGGCCAGCTCGGCGGCTCTCACCGACGCGTCGGTGATGGTGCCCGGCGTGAGGGCGTTGAAGAAATCCATCATCTCCGCCAGCCGCTCGCGGGTGAGCTCGGGTGGACGCTCGCCACCGACGGCGAAGAGGTCGGGCGCGATCGCGAAGTAGCCGGCCAGGGCGATGCGACGAGTGACGTCCTCGATGTGGGCGTCGACGCCGCCGGCCTCCTGCAGGACGATGACGGCGGGCAGCGGCGCGGCGGCCCGCTCGGCCACCGCGGTGAAGCCGAGGTACTCGTCGTTCTCGCCGTAGCGGATCCACTCGGTCCTGAGGCTCATCGGCGGAAGATACAAGTGCGGCGCCGGGCGGTGGACTAGAATCGGGCCGATGTCGCAGAGCGATCGGGATCGCTGGAACGCGCGCTGGCGGGAGCGCGAGCCGGCCGGCGAGCCTCGCGGACCGTCGGTGTGGATCGCCTCGCTCGATCCGGTGCTCCCTCGCCGCGGGCGCGCGCTCGACATCGCCGGCGGCACCGGTCGCCACGCGATGTGGCTGGCCGGGCGTGGCCTCCACGTCACCATCGCCGACGTGAGCGAGGTCGGCCTGGCGATCGCCGGTCGCGCGGCGGCGGCCGCCGGCGTATCGGTCGATACCATCGAGATCGATCTCGAACGCGAGCCGCTCCCACCCGGGCCGTGGGACGTGGTGATCGTCTTCCACTACCTGCAGCGCTCGCTCTTCTCCGACATCGCCGCCGTGCTCGCACCGGGTGGTCTACTCGCCTTCTGCCACCCGACACTCGCGAACCTCGAGCGCAACGCGCGGCCGGGTCCGGCGTTTCTGCTCGATCCGGGCGAGGCGCCGGCGCTGGTCGTCCGCTCAGGTCTGGAGATCGTCTCGTCGATCGAGACCTGGTCCGAGACCGGTCGGCACGAGGCGCGCGTGGTCGCGCGCCGGCCCTCCGCGGCGGCACATCTATAGAGGCGCTGACCCTGGCCGGGTCCAGCGAGCGGCCACCGGCCGTGTTTTCACTCGCTTGAGCTGCGTCGCTCGCCGCGCTCGGCGCATTCCCCGGAAGGGGCGGTCCTCGCCGGGAGCTGTGCGGTCATTTGTCGCACATCGACCGCCTCGCGCCCACGACGGCGCGGGATGAGTAGTCTAGGCGCGATCCGAGGGCGGGGCACGCAGTGGGCCCCAACTGCATCTCAACCAGAGCGACTCATCCGAACCCACCACCATGGCTCGATTCGAATTCCCACAATGGACCGAGAGCTTCAAGAAGTGGGTCCTCCTCCTGATGGCCGGCGGACCGGTCTACCTGGTGGCCCTCTGGGCCTACGGCCTCAGGCCGGAGACGATCCGCATCGGCTATCAGCCGAAGCAGCCGGTCCCCTACAGCCACGCCCTCCACGTCGGTGAGCTCGGCCTCGACTGTCGCTACTGTCACACGACAGTCGAGAAGTCGGCGCACGCCGCCATCCCGCCGGCGCAGTTCTGCATGAACTGCCACACCGCGATCCGCACCGACAGCGCGGTTCTGCAGCCGGTGCGAGAGGCGTTCGCGGCCGACGCGACGCTCAAGTGGAAGCGCGTCCACGACGTACCCGACTACGTCTTCTTCAACCACTCCGCTCACGTCACCCGCGGCGTCGGATGCGAGGAGTGCCACGGTCGCATCGACCGGATGGAAGAGGTCTACCAGTACGCCCGGCTCACCATGGGCTGGTGCCTGGACTGCCACCGCGACCCGGCGCCGCACCTCCGCCCGCCCGAGCTGGTCACCCAGATGGGATACGACCCGCCCGGCGACCGGCGCGAGCTCGGCCGCCAGATCGCTGCCAACAACCGGATCAACCCGCCCACGAATTGCTCGACATGTCATCGCTAAATCCCAAAGACGGCAAGAACGGCGACACGACCTGGCGCGGCCTCTCGGACCTGGTCGCCCAGGCGAAGTCCGAGGCTGACGGGGTCGAGGACGCCGGCGATCCGGCGGTGACCGCCTACCTCGAACAGCGCGTCCCGGATCACGACGAGCTGTTCGGCGATCCGCTGTCGCGCCGCCGCTTCATCCAGATCATGGGCGCGTCGATCGCGCTGTCCAGCGCGGGGCTGTCGGCCTGCCGGTGGGAAGAGGACCACATCGTCCCGGAGAGCCATCGCCCCGAGGGCTACATCCCGGGCGTGCCGAAGCGCTACGCGACGGCGATGGAGCTGGGCGGCACCGCCTACGGGCTCGTGGTCACCGCCTACGACGGACGGCCGATCAAGGTCGACGGCAACGCCGATCACCCGCACACCGGGCGCGGCTCGACCGCGTTCGTGCAGGCCAGCCTGCTCGAGCTCTACGATCCGGATCGCAGCCGCGCGGTCGAGCGGCACGAGGGCACCAACTCGCTCCCCGCCACCTGGACCTCCTTCGAGGAGGAGATCCGCGGCCTGGTGAAGAAGCTCGGCCAGAGCGGCGAGGGCCTGCGAGTGCTGAGCGAGGCGACCACGTCGCCGACGGTCGCGGCGCTCCGCCGCGACTTCCTGGCCCGCTTCGCCGGGGCGCGCTGGCACGAGTACGAGCCGCTCTCGCGCGACAACGAGCGGGCCGGGACGCGCATGGCGTTCGGCCGCGCGATGCGCCCGCACCTCAACCTGGTCGGGGCGAAGGTCATCGCCGCGTTCGACGCCGACCTGCTCGGCGACCACCCGGAGAGCCTCCGCCTGTCGCGCGACTTCGCCGCCGGGCGCGATCCGGACGACAACGCGGCGGGGATGAACCGGCTCTACGCGGTCGAGAGCGCCTTCAGCATCACCGGCGCGACCTGCGACCACCGGCTGCCGCTGCGCTCGGAGCTGATCAAGCCGTTCCTGATCGCGCTCGAGGCGAAGCTGGGCGGGACCGGGGCGGCCGCGCCGTCGATGGCCGCGTTCGACGCCAAGGCGCAGAAGTTCCTGAACGTCCTGGCCGGCGATCTGGTCCAGAACCGCGGCCGCGCGGTGGTGGCGGTCGGCGCCCGCCAGCCGGCCGACGTGCATGCGCTGGCCGCGCGCATCAACTCGGTGCTGGCCAGCGACTCGACCATCACCTACACCGCCGACCCGGACGGCGATCGCCCGACTCACACCGAGGACATCGTCCAGCTGGTCGCCGACATGCAGCGGGGAGCCGTCAGCACGCTCCTCATCCTGGGCGGCAACCCGGTGTACGACGCGCCGGCCGACCTCGGGATGGCGGCCGCGCTGGCCAAGGTCGCGACCAGCATCCACCTGTCGTCCTACTCGGACGAGACCTCGGCGGCGTGCACCTGGCACCTGCCGCGCGCGCACTACCTCGAGTCGTGGGGCGACGCGCGCACCTTCGACGGGACCTACACGCTGGGCCAGCCGATCCTCGAGCCGATCTTCGGCGGTCGCAGCGCCATCGACGTGATGAAGCTGTTCCTCGGCAAGGGCGACGTCCCGACCGAGCAGCTGGTCCGCGAGACGTTCGAGGCGGCGGCCAAGGAGCTGCCGACCGGGCAGACGACCGGAGACACCGCCTGGCGGCGCGCGCTCCACGACGGGTACGTCGCGCGCAGCGCGGCCCAGGGCGAGAAGCCGGCCATCCAGCCGTTCACGCTCGCCCCGCTCGGCGCCACCCAGAGCAAGGCGCGGGTCTCGAACGGCTCGCTCGAGGTGGTGTTCACCTCCAACACGGCCACCTTCGACGGCCGCTTCGCCAACAACGCCTGGCTCCAGGAGGTCCCCGACTTCCTGACCAAGATGACGTGGGACAACGCCGCGCTGATCAGCCCGCGCACGGCAGCGGATCTGGGCGTGGCGCACGAGGAGATCGCCGAGATCTCGCTCGGCGGGCGCAAGATGCAGATCGTCGTCTACGTGATGCCGGGCCAGGCCCCGCTGTCGATCGCGCTCGCGCTCGGCCAGGGCCGCAAGCGGGCCGGCCGGGTCGGCGGGCTCGACAGCGAGGGGGTCGGCTCGGTCGGCTTCGACACCTACCAGGTCCGGTCGAGCAAGGCCCCGTTCATCGCCACCGGCGCCAGCATCGACGGCACCGGCAAGAAGTACCGCCTGTCGCTCACCGTCGATCACTACAACCTGGAGGAGCGCGGCCAGCAGGCGATCGCCGAGCGGCTCCCCGACCTGGTCAAGGAAGAGGACGTCGAGGCGTACAAGAAGCCGGGCTACTCGATCGTCGCCGACGCCCACACGCCGGAAATCGCCACGCTGACCGTCCCGCGCACCGCCGACGAGGCCAACGAGTCGCTCTACAAGGAGCACCGCTACGACGGCCACCGCTGGGGCATGACCACCGACCTGTCCAAGTGCACCGGCTGCAACGCCTGCATCATCGCGTGCCAGGCCGAGAACAACGTGCCGGTGGTCGGCAAGGAGCAGGTCTGGCGCAACCGCGAGATGCACTGGCTGCGCATCGACCGCTACTTCAAGGGCGACCCCGACGACCCGCAGATCGCACGCCAGCCGATCCTGTGCCAGCAGTGCGAGAACGCGCCGTGCGAGCAGGTCTGCCCGGTCGGCGCCACCCTGCACTCGGACGAGGGCCTGAACGACATGGCCTACAACCGCTGTGTCGGCACCCGCTACTGCCTCAACAACTGCCCCTACCGGGTGCGCCGGTTCAACTTCCTGCGCTGGGATTGGTACAAGGAGATCGACGATCCGCGGGCCAAGGTGCGCAGCCTCCTGTTCAACCCGGAGGTGACCGTGCGCAGCCGCGGCGTCATGGAGAAGTGCACGTTCTGCGTGCAGCGCATCCAGAACGTGAAGATCCAGGCCAAGAACGCCGGCCGCCCGATCGAGGACGGCGAGATCACCACCGCCTGCCAGGATGCGTGCCCGACCGGCGCCATCGTGTTCGGCGACATCAACGACAAGCGCAGCAAGGTGGCCGCCCTTCGCCTGGGGCCGCGCGCCTACAACATGCTGGCCGAGCTCAACACGCGCCCGCGCAACGCGTTCCTGGCCCGCATTCGCAACCCGCACCCGGAGCTCGGCTAGTCCCATGAGTAGCCCCGCTGAAGCAACAGAGTACTTTCAGCACGTCACCGACACGGTCTGCGACATCGTCGAGCGGCCGTGGCGGCGCATGCCGAAGGCCTGGTACGTGGCGCTGGCGATCTCGCTGTGCGGCGCCGGCCTGCTCCTGATCTCGCTGACCAAGCTGGTCCTGACCGGTATCGGCATCTGGGGAAACAACAACACCGAGGGCTGGGCCTGGGACATCACGAACTTCGTCTTCTGGATCGGCATCGGCCACGCCGGCACGCTGATCTCGGCGATCCTCTTCCTCATGCGCCAGAAGTGGCGCACCAGCATCAACCGCGCGGCCGAGGCGATGACGATCTTCGCGGTCATCTGCGCCGGCATCTTCCCTCTGTTCCACACCGGCCGGCCCTGGTTCGCCGCCTACTGGCTGCTGCCGCTGCCCAATGACATGTCGATCTGGCCGCAGTTCCGCAGCCCGCTCATGTGGGACGTGTTCGCGGTCTCGACCTACCTCACCATCTCGGCCCTGTTCTGGTACGTCGGCCTGGTCCCCGACCTGGCCACCCTGCGCGACCGGTTCGTCGCGCGTGGCCTGAACGTGCGCGCCGCGATCTACGGGGCGCTCGCGCTCGGCTGGCGCGGCTCGGCCCGCCAGTGGCACCGCTTCGAGAAGGCCTACCTCATCCTGGCCGCGCTCTCGACCCCGCTGGTCCTCTCGGTCCACTCGGTCGTGTCGTTCGACTTCGCGGTCGGGCAGACGCCCGGCTGGCACACGACGATCTTCCCGCCCTACTTCGTCGCCGGCGCCATCTTCAGCGGCTTCGCGATGGTGCTGACCCTCATGATCCCGGCCCGCTACCTGTTCGGGCTGAAGGAGATCGTGCGGGTCGATCACATCGAGGCGATGTGCAAGATCCTGCTCGCCACCAGCATGATGGTCGGCTTCGCGTACGGGACCGAGTTCTTCATCGCCTGGTACAGCGGCAACCCGTACGAGCAGTTCACCTTCCTCAACCGGGCGTTCGGGCCTTTTGCGTGGGCCTACTGGACCATGGTGACCTGCAACGTGATCGTGCCGCAGGCCTTCTGGTTCAAGAGGTGCCGCACCAACCCGTACATCATCGTGTTCCTGTGCATCCTGGTGAACATCGGGATGTGGTTCGAGCGCTTCGTCATCATCGCCACGTCGCTGACCCGCACCTGGATCCCGTCGAGCTGGCACTACTACCAGCCGACCTTCTGGGACATCTCGACGCTGATCGGCAGCTTCGGCCTGTTCTTCACCCTGTTCCTCCTGTTCATGCGCTTCCTCCCGGCGGTCGCGATGTTCGAGGTCAAGTTCGCCTCCGACCACGCCCACGCCGGCCCCGCAACCGCGCACCACTAGAGCCCGAGCACCTCCATGGAAAAGGACCAAGTGGACATGGACCCGAACCGCCTCCTGCCCGCGGGCAGCGAGGATGTGTTCTACGGCCTGGTCGCCGAGTACGACTCGCCCGGCTCGCTGGTACTGGCGGCCGAGCAGGTGCGCGACGCCGGCTACGAGCAGTGGGACTCGCACAGCCCGTTCCCGGTGCACGGCATCGACCCGGCCATGGGCATCCGGCCGACCATCCTGCCGATCCTGGTGTTCGCCGGCGGCATCACCGGCACCGCGCTGGCGATCCTCATGCAGTGGTGGATGAACGCGTGGGAGTGGCACTGGGTCGCCAGCGGCAAGCCGTACTTCAGCCTGCCGCAGCAGATCCCGATCGCGTTCGAGCTGACCGTGCTCCTGGCCGGCTTCACCACCTTCTTCGGGATGTGGGGCCTCAACAAGCTGCCCCAGGTTTGGCATCCGCTGTTCAAGCGCGACCGCTTCCTGCGCGCCACAAACGACGGCTTCTTCATCTCGGTCGAGAGCAAGGACCCGAAGTTCGACCGCGCCGCGACCGAGCGGCTCCTGCGCGACGCCGGCGCCACCGCGATCGAGGAGGTGCACTACACCACCAGCACCGACCTGCGCACGGTGCCGCGCCCGATCCTCGGCTTCATCCTGGCGACGTCGGTGCTGGCGATGGTGCCGTTCGCGTTCATCGCGAAGTGGCGCACGACCCACAGCACGGAGCCGCACCACTACATCGTGCCGGACATGGACTTCCAGGTCTCGCGCCGGCCGCAGAGCGAGTCGTCGATCTTCCCCGACGAGCGCGCGTCGCGCACCGGCGTGGACGGCACCGTCGCCCGCGGTGAGCTCCGGGACGACGACCACTTCTATCACGGGCTGGTCGACGGCAAGTGGGCGAGCACGTTCCCGCCCCAGATCGAGCTGTCGGAGCGGACCATCCGGCGCGGCCAGCAGCGCTTCACCATCTACTGCACGCCGTGCCACGGCCAGGCCGGTCAGGGCAACGGCATGATCCAGGTCCGCGCGCTGGCGGTCGGGGCAGCCGCGACCGGGTGGGTGCAGCCGACCAACCTGGTCGACACCGCGGCCCAGGCGAACCCGACCCGCCAGCCGCACGGCCAGCTGTTCAACACCATCTCCAACGGGATCCGGACCATGCCTGCGTACAAGTCGCAGATCCCCGAGGAGGACCGCTGGGCCATCGTGATGTACCTGCGGGCCCTGCAGCGGTCCCGAAATGCCTCCATCGAGGACGTGCCGCCGAGCAAGCGGCCGACCATCAGGTAGCGGAGCACGATTCTCATGACTTCGAACGACAGTCCTCTCGCTCCCAAGGCGCCGCCTGACAAGTTGCTGCTGGGCCCGGCCGCGGCCCGGCTCAAGGGGCTGGGGTTGACCGCCGGGGTGGTCTGCCTGGTCATCGCGATCGTGTGGGGGGTGGCGCTCGGCGACGACATGCGCCGCTTCTTCCACTCGTACCTGTTCGCGTTCACCTACTTCCTCAGCTTCGCGCTGGGCGCGCTCTTCTACGTGATCATCCACCACCTGGTCGGCGCGACCTGGAGCGTGACCTCGCGGCGGCTGGCCGAGATCGTGACCGGGGCGTTCCCGGCCCTGTTCGTGATCATGCTCGGGCTGGCGGTGCCGCTGCTCCTGGGCAGCAAGAGCCTCTATCTGTGGATGGACCACGACGTGGTGGCGTCCGACCACATCCTCCACGCCAAGGCGGGCTACCTGAACGCGCCGTTCTTCGCGATCCGCATGCTCATCTACTTCGCGGTGTGGATCGGGTTGTCGCGCTACTTCATGAAGGGGTCGGTCGACCAGGACCAGAGCGGCGACCCGGCGATCAGCCAGCGGCTGCGCGCCAGGTCGGGGCCGGCGACGATCGCGTACGCGCTGACCACCGCGTGGGCCGGGTTCGACCTCCTCATGTCGCTGTACCCGCACTGGTTCAGCACCATCTTCGGCGTGTACTACTTCGCCGGCTGCGCGATCAGCGTCTACTGCATCCTGGCGCTGATGTCGTTCGCGCTGCAGCGGAGCGGGCGGCTGGTGAGCGCGATCAGCGTCGAGCACTATCACGACATGGGCAAGATGGCGAACGCGTTCACCTTGTTCTGGGCGTACATCGGCTTCTCGCAGTTCATGCTGATCTGGGCGGCCAACATCCCGGAGGAGTCGACCTTCTTCCGCCCCCGCATGTTCACCGAGTGGAAGTGGATGTCGCTGGCGCTCATCCTGCTCCACTTCGTGGTCCCGTTCGTCGGCATGATGTCGCGCCACGTGAAGCGCAATCCGCCGTTCCTGGCCGCGTGGGCGGTCTACATGCTGATGGTCCACGCGCTCGATCTGTTCTGGATCGTCATGCCGGCCTACAGCCCGGACAAGATGGTGGTCCACCCGATGGACTTCCTCTGTCTGGTCGGCGTCGGCGGGCTCTGCCTTTTTGGCGCGCTGGCGGCGGCCGGGAATGTAAAGCTCCTGGCCGTGCGCGACCCGAGGCTCGAGGCCTCGCTCCGCTTCGTGAACCAGTGAGACAGGTGCCATGAGCAGCGCATTGCCGAAGAAGCAGCAGGACCGGGTCAACGCCTACGGGATCGTGCTGATCGGTCTGGTGGGCACGGTCCTCATCTGGGTCAGCGTGGTGGCGCTCCAGGCCTACTACAACCGCACGTCCGGGGCGCTCCGCTCGGAGCGCGACGCCGAGTGGAAGAACAAGGACGTCATGGACCTCAAGACGGCGCAGCTGGCCGAGCTGCGCGACTCGAAGTTCGTGAACCCGCAGAAGGGGATCGTGACGATCCCGATCGATCAGGCCGAAGTGCTGGTGCTGAAGGGGCTGCGCGACGGCGACCCCTCGGTGGTCCCGGCGGTCGGGCCTCATGATCTGCCGACGGTGCCGGCGGTCTGGGGACGGCCGGTCGACGCGGCGGCTCCGGCGGCAGGTGGTCCGGCAGCAGTTCCGGCGGCTGGCGGCGCGGCAGCTCCGGCGGCACCGGCGGCGGCAGGTGGCGCGGCGGCACCGGCGGCGGCGGGTGGCGCGGCGGCTCCGGCTCCGGCAGCGGGTGGCGC
This sequence comes from Kofleriaceae bacterium, assembly GCA_035489015.1. Classification (GTDB taxonomy): domain Bacteria; phylum Myxococcota_A; class Polyangia; order Haliangiales; family Haliangiaceae; genus DATFRY01. The sequence goes on from DATHKR010000167.1 coordinate 20,158, forward strand.
GGCGGCTCCGGCACCGGCGGCGGGTGGTGCGGCGGCTCCGGCGGCGGCGGGTGGCGCGGCGGCTCCGGCACCGGCAGCGGGTGGCGCGGCGGCACCGGCTCCGGCAGCGGGTGGCGCGGCGGCTCCGGCTGCTTCCTCGAACGAGGCGCCCGCGACTCCGGCGCCCGCTTCATCGACTCAGCCCAAGAATCCGTGAAGATCTCCTCGCACAGGACCGCTCGGATCGCCGCGCTCGGCGGCGCGATGGCAGCCCTGTGCTCGGCGGGTCCGATGGCGTCGGCCGATCCGGTCGCGCCCGGATCGCGCGCCGACGAGCCGGCCCCCGACGAGATGAAGGGCGTCGAGCTGGTCGAGCACCTGGGCGCCCGGCTCCCGCTCGACCTCGATTTCATCGACGAGACCGGCGCGCCGATCCGGCTGGGCAGCCTGTTCGGCGACGACAAGCCGGTGATCCTGACCTTCAACTACTCCAACTGCCCGATGCTCTGCAGCGTGCAGCTCGGCGGCCTGGTCGAGACCATGACCAAGCTCAAGTGGTCGGCGGGCAAGGAGTTCCGCGTCATCACCATCGGGCTCGATCCCACCGAGGGACACCGGCGCGCGATGGAGACCAAGATGAGCTACCTCGGGCGCTACCGGCGCCCGACCGCCGACGAGGGCTGGCGCTTCCTGACCGGCACCGAGGCCACCGTCAAGGCGCTGGCCGACGCGGTCGGCTTCGGCTACCACCGCAACCCGGCCACCGGCGACTACCTGCACCCGGCGGTCATCACCCTGGTCAGCCCCAAGGGCGTGGTCGCGAGCTACATGTACGGCATCGCGTACGAGCCGGGCGCGCTGACGCTCCTGCTCGGGGCGGCCCAGCACGGGACGCTGACCGAGTCGGCCCGCAAGTTCCTGCTCGCCTGCTTCCACTACGAGACGAAAAAGGGCGCCGCGGCCACCGCCCAGCGCGTGATGCAGCTGGGCGGCCTCCTGTTCGTGGGCGGGCTTCTGGCCGTCTTCGGCACGCGCGCGGCGCGCGCCCGCGCCCGCCGGGCGCGCGAGCGGACACCGGAGAGAACCTGAGATGCTCCAGACTCTGCTGACACTCGTGGTCCTGGCCCAGCCGGTGGCGACCCAGCCGCCGGCCGCGCAGCCCGCGCCCGCCGCGCAGCCGGCGCAGCCCGCTGGCCAGCCTGCCGCCGCGCCGGCCGCTGCCGGCCAGCCCGCCACCGCGCCGGCCGCGCCCGCCGCTTCCGGCCAGCCCGCCGCGGCCGGCCAGTCTTCTGCCGGCCAGGCCACCCGGCCCGGTGAAGGCGGCAAGACCGACATCAACCCGGGCGACGTCCGGCCGCAGCCGGCCGAGGGCGCGGCCACCCCGCCGGCGTCGGCCACCACCTCCGGTGGCGCGGGCGATCCGTGCGATCCGACCGTGGTGCGCCCGGGCAAGAAGAAGCGAGAGATGCCGCCGGTGCCGCCGCGCACCGACGAGGCGCCGGACACGTTCTGGATGCCGCAGGAGGCCTCGATCAACGTCAAGGACGTCGACTGGCTGTTCTACGGCATCCTGGCGATCTCGATCTTCTGCTTCGCCGGCATCACGATCGTCGTCGTCTACTTCTCCTGGAAGTACCGCCACCGGCCGGGCCACCGGGCGGAGCCGTCCGACGCCCACAGCGACACGCTCGAGATCACCTGGACGATCATCCCGTCGGTCATCTGCGTCATCATCTTCATCTTCGGCTGGCGCGGCTTCCTCGACCTCAACACGCCGCCCAAGCACGCCTACGAGGTGCAGGTGGTGGCCGAGAAGTGGAACTGGACGTTCCGCTACCCGAACGGCTGGACCGACAACAACCTGCACGTGCCGGTGAACGAGCCGGTCCGCCTGCTGATGCGCTCCAAGGACGTCCTCCACAGCTTCTACGTGCCGGCGTTCCGGGTGAAGCAGGACGTGATCCCGAACCGCTACACCAAGCTCTGGTTCCAGGCGACCACGCCGGGCGTCTACCGCCTGTACTGCGCCGAGTACTGCGGGACCGAGCACTCGAAGATGAAGCGGCTGGTGGTGGTCCACAAGCCGGGCCAGTTCAAGCAGTACCTCGAGGAGGCGGAGCAGGTCCTGCTCGACATGCCGCCGGTCTCGCTCGGCAAGTACATCTACGAGACGCGCGGCTGCGCCCAGTGCCACTCGCTCGACGGCTCGCCCAAGACCGGGCCGTCCTGGAAGGGCATCTTCGGGGAGCAGCACCAGATCACCGGCGACGGGACGGTCGCGGTCGACGAGAACTACATCCGCGAGTCGATCCTCGATCCGAGCTCCAAGATCCGGGCCGGGTTCGCCGCGGTCATGCCGGTCTTCAAGGGTCAGCTCAAGGACGAGCAGATCGACGGACTCATCACGTTCATCAAGTGTCTGAAGTGACGGGACGGGCCGGAGTCACGATCACGGCCGAGGAATGACGATGTCCACCGCAGCACATACTCCAAACGCTCCTCACGCGGACGCGGGCGCGGAGCCGGAGCCGAGCTACCTGGTCAACAAGCGGGGGCTGCGGAGCTGGCTCTACACGCTCGACCACAAGCGCATCGGGGTGATGTACCTCATCGGCATCACCCTGTCGTTCCTCCTGGGCGGCGCCTTTGCCCTGCTGCTCCGCCTGGAGCTGTTCAGCCCGGGCGCCCAGTTGTGGACCGAGAACCAGTACAACCAGCTCTTCACCCTGCACGGCGCGGTGATGGTGTTCCTGGTGATCATCCCCGGGCTGCCGGCGGCGCTCGGCAACTTCGCGCTGCCGCTCCAGCTCGGCGCGCCCGACGTCGCGTTCCCCCGCCTCAACCTGTTCAGCTTCTACCTGTGGTGCGCGGGCGCCTCGCTCCTGTTGCTGTCGCTCATCGTGAACGCGGCCGACACCGGCTGGACCTTCTACACGCCGTACAGCACGACCACCGGCACCGCGGTGGTCCCCGCGGTCGGCGGAGCCTTCGTCCTCGGCTTCAGCTCGATCTTCACCGGCCTGAACTTCATCACCACGATCCACAAGTTCAAGCCGAAGGGGATGACGTGGTTCAGGATGCCGCTCAACCTGTGGGGCATCTACTCGACGGCGCTGCTGCAAGTGCTGGCCACGCCGGTCCTCGGCATCACGCTGCTCCTGCTCCTGACCGAGCGCATCCTCAACATCGGCATCTTCGATCCGGCGCTGGGCGGCGACCCGGTCCTGTTCCAGCACTTCTTCTGGTTCTACTCGCACCCGGCGGTCTACATCATGATCCTGCCGGCGATGGCGGTGATGTCGGACCTCATCACGACCTTCTCGCACAAGCACATCTTCGGGTACCGCTTCATCGCCTACTCGAGCATCGGGCTGGCCGCGCTCAGCTTCCTGGTCTGGGGCCACCACATGTTCGTCAGCGGCCAGTCGAAGCTGGCCGGCATGGTGTTCTCGGCGCTGACCTTCACGGTCGCGATCCCGTCGGCCATCAAGGTCTTCAACTGGGTGGCCACGCTGTACAAGGCCGACATCACGCTGAAGACGCCGATGCTGTACGCGCTGTCGTTCATCCTGCTGTTCACGATCGGCGGGCTGACCGGCATCTTCCTGGGCGCGCTCAACGTCGACGTCCACCTGCACGACACCTATTTCGTCGTGGCCCACTTCCACTACGTGATGATGGGCTCGGCGCTCATCGCCTTTCTGGGCGCGCTCCACTACTGGTACCCGAAGATGTTCGGGCGGATGTTCAACGAGCGGGTCGGCCAGGTCTGCGCGATCTTCGTGTTCATCGGCTTCAACGTGACCTTCCTGCCCCAGTTCGTCATGGGCGCGCGCGGCATGGCGCGGCGCTACTTCGACTACGACCCCGAGTTCACGCTCTATCACCGGATCTCGACCATCGGCGCCCTGTTCATGGGCATCACGCTGGTGGTGTCGTTCGGCAACCTGGTCTGGTCGCTGTTCAAGGGCCCCAAGGCGCCGCGCAACCCGTGGGGCGGCACCACGCTGGAGTGGCAGGCTCCTTCTCCGCCGCCGCTCTACAACTTCTACGCGAACGAGCAGCCGGTGCTGTACGACATCTACGACTACGACGACCTGGTCTATGACGAGAAGGAAGGCGGCTACGTGAGGTTGCCCGGCAAGAAGGATCCGCCGACGGAGAGCCACGAGCCGTGACCCTCGCCATCTACATCTTCGTGCCGCTGGTCATCCTCGGGATCACCTACGCGGTGGTGCACGGGCTGACGGTCCGCGGGCCCTTCATCCAGCACCACTTCGACGACGACGTGCACCAGTTCGACTCCGGGAAGCTCGGGATCTGGCTCTTCCTCGGCCAGGAGGTCCTGTTCTTCTCGGCCCTGTTCGTCGCCTACATCATCTACCGGCACAACCACCCGGAGGTGTTCGCGTACGCCCACCAGTATCTCGACGTGAAGATGGGCGCGATCAACACCGGCGTGCTCATCCTCTCGAGCCTGACCGCGGCGTGGGCGGTGCGCGCGGCCCAGCTGGGCCAGAAGAAGCTGCTGATCGGCCTCATCATCGTCACGCTGCTGTGCGCGTTCGGGTTCCTCGTCATCAAGTACTTCGAGTACGAGCACAAGGCCCACGTCGGGACCGTGTTCGGCAAGCGCTTCGTGCCGCACGAGGCGCCGGACGGGCGCCCGATTCACCAGCCGGATGCGACCCCGGGCAAGACCGAGGGGGGAGCGCCCGCGCCCAAGGAGCCGGTCAACACGGTCGGCGGGACCAAGGCGCAGCCGGCCCCGGGGGCGGCACCGGGCACGCCGGCGCCCGGCACGCAGCCGGTGGTCCCGGAGGATCCGTCGGCGCTGCGCGGCGAGCCGGCCAGCACGGCGACCGGCGTCGGGGTCCTGCCCGCGCTGGAGGCGCAGAAGCGGGCCGGGGTGAAGATCGACACTCACGCCTCCGCCCTGCCGCCGCCCAACACGGGCATGTTCTTCACCATCTACTTCGCGATGACGGGGCTGCACGGCATCCACGTGCTGGCCGGCATCTTCGTCTTCATCTGGCTGCTCATCCGCGCCTGCCGCGGCCACTTCGGGCCGAGGTACTACGGGCCCGTCGACTTCGCAGCGCTCTACTGGCACCTGGTCGATCTCATCTGGATCTTCCTGTTCCCGCTGCTCTACCTGATTCACTGAGGTACGCCGTGGCCGCTCCCACCCAGCACTCTGCCTCTGCAGCTCACGCCCACGAGGACGCGCACGCCCACGAGGGCGAGCACGGCCACGACGACCACGGTCACGGGCACGGCGGCATCGGACACGTCCTCCCCCTGAAGGTGTTGTTCGGCACCTGGGGGACGCTGATGGTCCTGACCGTGCTCACCGTGACGGTCAGGTCGATCGACCTCGGCGCCAACATCAACCTCATGATCGCGATGCTGATCGCGACGGTGAAGGCGACGCTGGTGTGCCTGTACTTCATGCACCTGCGCTACGACAACCGCTTCCACTCGATCGTGTTCATGAGCGCCATCCTGCTGGCGCTGCTGTTCGTGAGCTTCACGCTCATGGACAGCACGCAGTATCAGACCGACGCGATCTGGGGGAAGGACGACCTCTCACCCCTGCCTTACTGATGTCGCGCTGGCTGGCGCTGCCCGCGCTGATGGCCGTCGCGCTGGCGGGCACGAGTGGTTGCCGCACCAACCTGGACCCGACCCGGAGCCAGGCGTACGCGCGAGACGAGCTCGAGCCGGCCGAGCTGGAGCCGACCCCGACCGCGGGTGGAGCGATCGGGACCGCCCGGGTCCGGGTCTACGCCGACGAGGGCTTTCAGGCGCAGAACCCCGACCACCGGGCCAAGATTCGCCTCCTGGTCGAGCGGGCCAACCGGGTGCTGGAGCCGACCACCGGCCTCCGGCTCGAGGTCGTCGACATCCGCACCTGGAAGGACACCCCCGCCGAGCGCAAGGAGCTGGAGAACGCGGCCGAAGATCTGATGGCGCTCGATCCGGCCACCGACGTGGACTTCGTCGTCGGGATGGTCAGCGGGCTGAGCCGGGTGTCGACCGACCTGCACCAGATGGGACGGGCGCTGGTGCTGGGCCGGCACATGGTGGTTCGCGGGCTCAGCGACGCGGCCGAGGTGCAGGTGTTCGAGCGCCAGCTGCGCGGCATGGGCGCCGCGAAGCGGCAGGCGCTGTACTCGCGCCGCAAGCGCCACAAGGAGGAGGAGATCTTCCTCCACGAGGTCGGGCATCTGCTCGGCGCGCCCCACGTGATCGGCGCGCGCGACATCATGAATCCGACCTACGACCGCCTTCAGAAGGAGTTCTCGCGCCACATGGCCGACTTCATGCGGGCGGTGGCGGCGGCGCGCATGGCGCGCGGGGCCGAGGCGCAGAAGCGCGAGTGGTCCCGAGCGCTGGCGCTGGTGCGCGGGCGCGGGTCGGAGGGCTGGAACGAGGACGAGAAGGCGCGCCTGGTGACCGACCTGGAGGGCCGGGCCGAGGGAGGCGAGACGGCGGCGGAGGCGGGCGAGGCGCTCGGCGAGGGGGTGCGGCCCGCCGATCGCGAGAAGTTCCGCGCCGCCGAGCGGCTGCTGGTGGCCGGGCAATCGCTCGACGCCTGGGAGGAGCTGGAGCCGCTCCTGGACTTCTACCCCGACGAGCCGGGCGTGAACCGGCTGGCCTGCCGGCTGGCCGCGGCCTCGGAGCGCGACCGCGCCGCGGTCGAGGCGCGCTGCCGGCGCGCCGCGGCGGTCGCGCCTGGCGATGGCGAGCCGCACCTGCGGCTGGCCCAGGTCTACGGGACCGCCGGGGACAAGGCGAAGTCGCTGGCCGAGGCGCGCGCGTCGCTGGCGGCGATCGAGCGCGGCGAGGCGGCGGCGCGCAAGGCCGGCGCCGACGGGAAGGGCGCGGGCGGCGGGAAGGGCGCGGGCGGGAAGGATGCGATCGAGCAGGAGCGGGCCGCCCGGGTGAAGATCGCCGCCCAGCTGGCCGCGCACTTCCAGTCGCTCGGCGCGGTGACCTGGGCCGAGCAGGCCGCGAAGCTGGGCGGGACTCCCAAGCCGGTCACCGACTGGGTGCGCAGCACGCGGGTCCGCTTCGCGCTGGCGCCGGGCGGGCCGGTCCCGGTCGACCGCGAGGCCGAGTACGTGGCCGGCGTGACCGCGATGCTCGAGGACGTCTACGCGCGCCGGTTCGCCGAGGCGGAGAAGCGCGGCGCGGTGCTCGAGCGGGCCTTCCCGCGCGCGGCCGGCGTGCAGGTGTCTCGCTGCGACATGGAGGTGCGGCGCGGTCGCTACGCCGAGGCGCGCGCGCGCTGCCGCGAGGCGCTCCGGCGCTACGCCGACTCGGCCTGGGCCCACTACCTCATCGGCCTCCTCGACAAGCGCGATCGAAAGACTGCCGCCGCGGTCGAGCACCTCGAGCGCGCCATCGCGCTCGATCCGGGGCTGAAGCACGCCTATCAGGTCGCCGCCGAGATCTACGATCAGCTCGGCCGCGCCGCCGACAAGAAGCGAGTCGCCGACGCCTATCGCGCTCAGTTCAGCCAGGACCTGCCCTCATCCGGCGGACCCTGATCCGGCGGACCCCTGATCCGGCGGACCCCCGGGCCGCCGCTCACGGCGCCTTGGGGCGCTGGCGGGCGACGATGAACTGGACCCGGCGGTTGGCGGTCCAGGCTCGCTCGTCGTGGCCGCGGACGATCGGGCGGGTCTCGCCGTAGCCGCGCGCGGTCAGGGTTTCGCGGTAGACCCCGCTCGAGACCAGGAAGTCGACCACCGCCTCGGCCCGGCGCTGCGACAGGTCCTTGTTGTAGGCGGCCGCGCCGCGCTCGTCGGTGTGGCCCTGGACCTCGACCCGCTCGATGGTCGGGCTCTGCTGGATGGTCATCGCCACCGCGCGCAGGATGCCGAACGACTGCTCCTGGATGACCGCGCTGTCGAACTCGAACTGGATGACCTCGAGCAGCTTGATCTCACCCTCGAGCTCGACCACCGGTCCGTGGTCGGGGCAGCCGTCGTCGTCGTCGACCGTGTTGTAGGTCTCCGGCCGGTCGATGCAGAGATCGTCGATGTCGAGGATCCGGTCGTGGTCGTTGTCCGGGTCGGGGCAGCCGTCGGCGTCCTCGAACCCGTCGCGGTCCTCCGGATCGTCGGGGCAGCCGTCGTCGGGGTCGCGGATGAGGTCGTCGTCGCGGTCGTCGCCGTCTGGATCGGGGCAGCCGTCCTCGTCCTGGAAGCCGTCGCGGTCCTCCGGATCGATCGGGCAGTCGTCGTCCGGGTCCAGGATCCGGTCGCCGTCGTTGTCCGGATCGGGGCAGCCGTCGGCGTCCTCGAACCCGTCGCGGTCCTCTGGATGGTCGGGGCAGCGATCGACGTCGTCGTCGATCCCGTCGCCGTCGCGGTCGCCGGCGCGCGGCTCGAACACGATGGCCAGGAACGCGCGCGCGTCCGGGTTGGCGCCGCGGTCGCCCAGCAGCCCGGCGCCGCCGCCGAAGCTGAGGAACGAGCTGCGCGCCAGGTGCAGCTTGAGGCCGACCAGCGCCTCGAGCGGGAAGTAGTTCTCGCCGGACAGCGGCGCGGCGCCGAACACCTCGCCGACCACGTCGAACCGCTCCGGCAGGACGGCGTACGACGCGCCCAGCCCGAACGGCACCGCGGAGCCGGTCTCGACCACGCCGCCGGTCATCGGCTCGCCGTCGGCGTGGTCGTCGCGGAAGCGGCGCCCGTCGCGCCAGCGCATGCCGGCGTTGGCGGCCAGCGCGAGGCGGCCCAGCGTCACGTCGGCCACGGCGACCAGCTGCGGCACCGCGGCGCCCTCGCCCATCCACGAGTCCGACTCGCTCGCGGTCGGCAGCGACACCGCGCCGATCAGCGCCAGCCCGATCCCGGAGCGAGACCCGTCGCGCACCCGCCACTTGAGGCGGAGCGCCGCGTCGGCCATGCCCTGGCCGTCGAAGTGGAAGCTCTGGTCGTCGTTGGGGGTGGGCGTGTCATCGCCCGCGTCGGGCGCCCGATCGCCGGACAGGATGGTGAACGGAAGCGCGGCGCCGACCTCGAGGTGCACGCCGAGCAGGCGAAAGCCGACCGCGCCGATGAGGGTCGGCGTGATCATGTCCTCGACCTGGTAGCGTCGATCGCCGTCGTCGAAGCGGAGCAGGCCGCGCCCCCAGGTGGTGACCAGCCCGAACGCGACGTCCCCGGGCCGGAGCACCTGCGACGCGTCCACCGTGATGAGGCCGCGCGAGTCCATGGCCGGGTGAAACGCCTGCAGATCGATGTCCGCGCCGTTCTGGGCCGCGGCCGGGGCAGGCGCGGCCATGAGGACGGCGAGGGCGACGAGGGTGAGCGCGGCGGCGGGGGCGGGGGCGAGGGGCGGACGGAGGCTTCGCATCTACCGCCGTAGTGGCGGCGGAGCTCGCGCCGGTTACTCGCCGAGCAGGCGAGCGGCGGCGTCGGCGAACCGACCGCGCGGGTGGCGCTCGAGGTAGCGCTGTGCCGCCTCGCGCCGCCGGGCCGGCTCGCCGGCGGCGCCGTGGGCGATGACGCGCAGCCAGAGGACCGCCTCGGCCTCGCGGGCGCGCCGGCGGGCGAAGCGCCGCTCGTACAGCTCGGCCAGCGTGATTGCCTGGTCGGGATCGCGCTCGCGGAAGAGCTCGATGTAGACCAGGCTGTACAGCGCCTCGCCGGCGCGCGGGCCGACCGAGTCGAGGGCGGCCCGGCGACAGAGGTCGACGTCGTCGCAGGTGAGCGGCGGGAGATCGTCGGGCGGCGGGTCGGCGGAGGTGGAGGTGGAGGCGGAGGCGGACGGGTGGGTGGAGCGGGTGGAGCGCGGGCCGGTGGCGGGGGGATGGGACGAGCCGGTGGCGGCGGGGTCGGAGGCCGGGGTGGTGGTGCCGGTGGTGGTGCCGGTGGTGCCGGTGGTGGTGCCGTTGGTGGTACCGGTGCCAGAGGCCGCGGCTCCGATCGTGCCGGCTGCCCCGGCCGCACCGGCGGCGCCGGTCGCGCTGTCGGTGCTGGTGGCCGCGTTTCCGGCGGAGGAGCCGGTGGCCGCGTTTCCGGCGGAGGAGCCGGTCGCCGCGCTTCCGGCGGAGGAGCCGGTCGCCGCGCTTCCTGCGGAGGCCGCGAGACCGCCGCCCGCGCTCACCCGGCCGTCGGTGGTGGAGCTCGGACCGGACGGGGAGCCGGCGAGCTTGCCGCCGCCGAAGCCACCCGCCGCGCCACCGCCCGAGCCACCCGAGCCTGCCGCGCCGCCCGCACTGCCCGCACCGCCCGGGCCGGCCTTCCCGCCCGCGGACCCCACGCCGCCGCCCTCGCCCCCGCCCGCCCTCGCCGAGGCCACCGCGGCGCCGCCGCCGCGCGAACGGGCCCACTTCTGCCCGGCCGCTACGCTGACCGCCGCGCGCCCGGCCGCGGCCACGCGCACCACGCCGCGGGTCACGCCGACCTTCACCTCGCCGCGATCGTCTCGCTCGACCGCGAAGGCCGTCCCGACCACCTCCACCGCCACGTCGCCGGCCTGCACCACGAACGGCGCACGCCCCGCCCGCGGCGCCACCTCGCACTCGACTCGCCCGCTGCTGAGCTCCACCACGGTCGCGCCGTCCGCCCGGGTGCGCACGGCCACGCGGCTGCCCGCGCCCAGCGCCACCGACGCGTCGCCGAGGTCCAGCCGCGCCCCGCCGTCGGTGCGCCAGGCCCGCCCGGCCACGAACAGCGCCAGGGCCGCCGCGGCCACCGCCGCCGCCGCCGTCCCCGAGGCGATGCGCCATCCCCGCCACCGCCCGGGCGGCCGCGGCGCCGGCATCGCGCGGGCCTCGGCGTCGCGCGCCGCCGCGAGCACCTGCTCCTCGATCCGCGCCAGTCGGCCTGGCTCGAGCGGCACCACCTGGATCTTGTCACCGAGGCGCGTCACTCGCGGTTCTCCTTGTCATCGCCGTCGCCGTCGCCGTCGCCATCGCGATCGCGATCGCCGTCGCGATCGCCGGCCGCGTCGCCGTCGCGGTCCGCAGCGCGATCGCCGGTGCCGCGCTCGGCCGCGTCGCGCCCGAGAAACTCCGCCAGCACCTCGTCGCCGGCCGCGGACCGCTCGAGCGCGCGTCGGGCCCGCCAGATGCGCAGCTTGGTCGCGGTCACCGACGCACCGACGGTGCGTGCCACTTCGGCCACCGATCGCCCGTCGAGCTCGTGCAGCGCGAACGCCAGCCGCGACGCCGGCGCCAGCTGGTCGAGCGCCGCGTACAACCGCCGGACTCCCTCGCGGGCAAAGGCGCGCTCGGCCGCCGCGCCGCCGCCACCGCTCGCGCCACCGCCGCTGCTCGCGCCACCGCCGCGGACCCCGGCGTCCATGGTCTCCTCGTCCAGCACCACCATCGGCGCCGCGCCCTTCCGCCCGGCCAGGTAGCGGTACGCCACCCGCGCCGCGATCCGGTCGATCCAGGTCGACAGGCGCGCCTCGCCGCGGAACCCGCCGAGCGATCGAAACACCTGGATGAAGGTCTCCTGCAGGAGGTCGTCCATCTCGCGGTTGCCGCCCAGCACCCGGAACAGGGTCGCGTGCACCCGGCGCTGGTGGGCGCGGAACAGCTCGCGCGTCGCGGCCTGCTCGCCCTCGAGGCATCGGTCGACCAGGACCAGGTCGGCCAGCGCGGGCGCAGGTTGGGCCACGCTCCATTGTGCGGCCAACCGCGGTTCTGGTTACACCGCACCGATTCCCAAACGATGTATGCCGCTTGTGCGCGGGCGGCGGCCATGCAGTAGACTCGCGCCGTGGCTTCCCAGCAAGACGGCGACGAGGACTTCGCCTCCCTCCTGGCCGAGTTCGACGGCACCCAGAAGCAGTCCCGCGCCCATCGCGGGCCCCAGGTCGGCGACGCGGTGAAGGGCCGCGTGCTGTCGATCGGCGCCGAGGCCGTGTTCGTCGATCTCGGCGGCAAGGCCGAGGCGATGATCGAGCGCGAGGAGCTGACCGACGCGAACGGCGCCGTGACGGTGAAGGTCGGCGACACGATCGAGGCCCGCGTGGTCGACCTCGGCGGGCGGACCGGCTGCATCCAGCTGCGCAAGGCGATGGGCATGGCGCGCGGCGCCGAGGCCAAGACCGAGCTGGTCCAGGCCCACGAGCACCGCTTCCCGGTCGAGGGGCTCGTCACCGGCGTGGTCAAGGGCGGCGTCGAGGTGCAGATCGCCGGGGTGCGCGGCTTCTGCCCGGCCGGCCAGCTCGACCTCCGCTTCGTCGAGGATCCGGCGGTGTTCGTCGGCCAGCGCCTCCCCTTCCGCATCACCCGCCTTGAGAACGGGCGCAACGGTCAGCTCAACGTGGTGCTGTCGCGCCGCGCGCTCCTGGCCGAGGAGGCCGAGGTGCGCGCCACCGAGCTGCGCGGGCGCCTCGAGGTCGGCGCGGTCCTGTCCGGCACCGTCACCACGATCAAGGAGTACGGCGCGTTCGTCGATCTGGGCGGCATCGAGGGGATGCTGCACATCAGCGAGCTCGGCTTCCAGCGCGTCGGTCATCCGTCCGAGGTGCTCTCGGTCGGCCAGCCGGTCCAGGTGCAGGTCACCAAGCTGGAGAAGACCAAGGATCCGAAGCGGCCCGAGAAGATCTCGCTGTCGCTGAAGGCGCTCGAGAAGGACCCGTGGGCCGAGGCGTCCGCCCGCTACACCGAGGGCGCGCGCGTGCGCGGCCGCGTGGTCCGCCTGCAGCCGTTCGGCGCGTTCGTCGAGCTCGAGCCCGGCATCGAGGGGCTGGTCCACATCAGCCAGCTCGCCGCCGACCGGCGCATCAACAACCCGCGCGAGGTGGTCGCCGTCGGGCAGGACGTGCAAGTGATCGTGGTCGGCGTGGAGCCGGAGCGCCGGCGCATCTCGCTGTCCTTGACCGCGCAGAGCGCCGACGACGCGGCCGCCGAGGCGGCCGACTTCGCCGCGGTCCGGGCCGGCGCCGAGCGCGGGCTCGGCACCTTCGGCGACCTGCTGAAGAAGCGGCTGCCGTCGAAGTAGCTCGCCGGTCGCCACCCCGCCCCAGGCCGACATCCAGCGCCGGCGCCACCTCGGTGAGGGCGCGCGCCGTCGGAGGCGCGGCCTGGAGGCCTGGTCGCTGGTCGGAGGCGTAGCGCCGGTAGGGGGGGCCACGATCGTCGGTGGCGCGCCCTTGGTCCTCCGTGAGGGCCCGCACTCTCGACGTCACCGCCCCGCTGCTTGGTGCTGGACAGCCCGTCACGTCCCGATGTAATAGTTCCGCCCCGATGAACCCGAAACACACCCGAAGTACGTGGCTTGTCCTGTTCTGCGCCATCGCTCTCGCCGGAGCGTGTGGTGGAGATGACGATGATGACGCCGGCGATAACAATGATGACGGCGGCGCGGCGGTCTGCGGCGACGGGGTCATCAACGGCACCGAGGAATGCGACGGAGAGACGCTGGGCTCTGCGACCTGCTCCTCGGTGGACGACTTCACCGGCGGCACGCTCGCGTGCGCTGACGACTGCACCTTCGACACCTCCGCGTGTTCCACCGAGATCCCCGAGGATTGTGGCAACGGCGCGATCGACGAGGGCGAGGACTGCGACGGCACCGAGCTCGGCGGCGCGACCTGCGACTCGATCGCCGGCTTCTCCGGCGGCGACCTCGCCTGCGCGGCCGGCTGCGGCTTCGACACCAGCGGGTGCGAGGCGTCGCCGTCGGGGCAGATCGCCGCGGCGCGCGCCGCGTCCGACGGCTCCGGCCTGTCGCTGCCGATCACCGGCGCCGTGGTCACGTACGTCAGGCCAGAAGTGGGTGGGGATCCGGCCGGCTTCTTCATCCAGGCCGAGCAGGCCGGCCCGGCGCTGTTCGTGACAGTCCTGCCCGCCGTCGCCGACCCCACCGTCGGTGACACGGTCAGCTTCACCATCACCGAGAAGGCGACCGACTTCGGCCAGCCCCGCGCGGTGGCCATCGCCGACTTCACCGTCGACGCGAGCGGCACCGACGTCACCGCGCTGGCCCAGGACGTGAGCGCCGACGCGACGCTGGTCAGCGCGCTCGGCGACTTCGACTCCGAGCTCATCACCCTCGAGGCGACGATCACGTCCGACTTCATCGGCGCCTCGGCCCCGTCGGTGGCCGCGGACATCGCGACCGCCGGGCTGCCGGCCGACCCAGGCCTGCGCTTCCGCCTCGACGGCGCCCTCCGCGACACCCTCGACCTGGCCAACGGCTGCGCCGTCCGCATCGGCCCGACCCCGCTGTGGCGCTTCAACGAGACCGCTCAGCCGTCGATCTGGGCCCCCGCCGACATCTCCATCAGCAGCTGCAACGCCCCGCGCGTGGTCGAGGCCAGCGCGCCGAGCGCCACCACGGTCGTCGTGACCTTCGACCGCCGCATCGCCGCGGCCACGGTGCAGCCGGCCGACTTCACCTTCGACAACGGCCTCGCCGCCACCGCCACGGCGGTGGACGCCCGGACCGTGACCGTCACGACCGGGACCCAGACCGCGCAGACCGCCTACACCGTGACGGTCGCCGGCCTCACCGACACCCTCGGCGCCGACATCGACGGCGCGGCCGACACCGGCTCGTTCGCCGGCTTCGGCGACAACGAGGTCGCCTGCGACGACAACAACGACAACGACGCCGACGGCGACATCGACTGCTTCGACTCCGACTGCGCGGAGGCCGCGGCGTGCAACTTCGAGCCGCAGCTCTACCTCTGGGAGGTCGATACCGACCTCGCGACCATGGACGAGACCGCCGAGTTCGTCGAGGTCGTGAATCGGAGCGGTGGCGCGATCAACTTCGCCAACGAGGGCTGGTACGTGATGCTGGTCAACGGCAATGGTGACCTGGCCTATCGCGTGACCAAGCTCGGGCCGACCGCCGGGACCATGGCAGACGGCGACGTCTGGACGGTCGGCAACATCGACAGCACGATCACCGTCGATCAGGAGGACTTCGGCACCGGGCTCTTCCAGAACGGCACCGACGGCGTCCTGCTGATCCACTGCGACCTCTGCACCGGCGTGGCCGACTTCGCGGCCGGCTTCGATCCGGGCACCGGCAACACCGTGACGAGCACCAGCGGCGCGGTCGGCACCAAGGAGGACGCCATCGTCTACGGCAGCCAGGACGATCCCGAGCTCCAGGCCAAGCTCCTCAACGTGACCCAGGTGCCCGACGACACCGACGTGCAGTCCCTCCAGCGCACCTCGCTGGGCAACTGGCTCCAGGGCGCGCCGACCCCCGGCGCCGTCCAGTAGTCCAGCCCCCTCACTCCCGGTCGTGACGGGAGTCGCCAATCACCGAGAGCTCCCCGGTTTGCCGGGGAGCTTTCTTGCGTCCGGAGGCCATGGAAACGGGACAGCGGTGAGGGTGTTGCTACCCTCCCCCGCAATGCGCGCCTATCTGGCCATCGCAGCCAGGAGGGGGGCTGCGCTGCCGCCAGCCGTTCTGACTTCGTCACGGCTGATCGGGCGGGAGATTCTCCCGGTCCTGGTCAAGGACCTTCGCGCCGATGAATGGATCAGTCCGGACGGACAGACGGCTTTGCTGGCGTGGTCGAACGAGAAGCCGCATGAGCTGGTTCCGGATCTCCTCACCCGCGGAAGCGATCGCGTGCTCGGGTACACGGGGTATCTCGCAGGCCCTGCGACCCCGGAGGCGCTGCTTCGCGCCGACGATCTCGGAGCTCTGGCCGATGGCCAGAGCGGATGCTTCGGCATGTTTCGCGCCGACGCTCGCGGCTTCGTGGGTGTCACTTCGATCACCCGGGTCGATCCGGTCTACCACGCGGAGACGCCCCATCTGTATATCGCGGGCAGCCGGGCGCTGCTGGTCCACCTGATCGCGCGGGCCGCCGAGAGCGGCCTCGACCGGCCGACGATCGACTTCGACGTCCCCGCACTCCAGGGCATGGTGCGTCAGGGATTCTTCACGACCGATGAGACGCCCTTCCGTCATGTATCCGCCTTGCCAGCGGCATCCACGCTGACGGTGCATGACGGCGCGCTGAAGGTCGAACGCCGGCCTCTGCCCGATGCAGGGTCATTGCCTTCCCGATTGTCGGCGCGGGCGAAGCGCGGGCTCGTCGAGCACCTGGCCGAGGCTCTCGTCGCCTCGGTGCAGCCGCTGAAGCGCCACGCGGAGCCCGTGCTCCTGTCGCTCTCGGGTGGGCGTGACAGCCGCCTGATCGCCGCGGTCCTTCACGCTGCCGGCGTGCCGTACCGCGCCCGCACGCACGGTTTCGGGGACCACCCGGACGTCGTGCTCGCCAGGCGAATCGCCCAGATCCTCGGGATCGAGCTGCAGGTCGATCTTCCGCAAAGGAGCGATGACGAGCAGTCGGTTGTCGTCGAGCATCCGCTCGCGCGCGCATGCCACGTGATCCGCATGGCGGAGGGCATGCAGTCGGCGTACGAGAGCATGAACAGGCCGGGTTCGTTCGGCGTGGCCCCGCGCATGTCGGGATCCGGCGGGGAAACCCTGCGGGGCGGCTACCTCTACGACCAGGCGGACACGTCTCTGAAGGGGGTGCTCGCCCGCATCAAGACGATCTTTCTGGCGGGGGAGCGATTCATGACCAAGCAGGCCAACGCGGTCGCCACCGCCGCCTGCGCGGAATGGACCGCCGAGGCGAGGAAGGATCGCTTCCGGGTGCTCGACCGGCTGTACCTCGAGTACCGGACTGGCCGGTGGCTGGTCGGATCGCGCACCGCGGTGCTGGTCAACTCCAGCTACTACCATCCGTTCCTCGACAATCGGGTGGTGCGCGAGGTGCTGAGTCTCTCGCCCGAGTGGCGCGCGTCCGAAGAGGTCGTGTTTCGACTCATCGAGAGGCTGGCGCCGGCGCTGCGCGACGTCCCGCCCGAGGGGCGGCGGTGGCGGTTCGAGGGGAAGCGACCCTCACGCTGGTTCGAGCGACGAGCCTGGCGGGCAAGGGCCGCGCTTCCCAGCCCGGGGGCGACCGCGTCGTTCAACTGGCGCAAGCAGCTCGACCCCGACTTCGTGCGCATCATGTCGGAGCAGATCCTGGACGCCGACGGACCCGCCCAGGAGATCTTTCAGGTCGCCGACCGTGCGGCTGTCGAACGCCTCCTGGCCAGGGCGCCCATGAGCCATCCGAATCAGGGCTGGAACCTCTACACGCTGAGCGTTCTGCTCTCCGAGCGGTGGCGCACCAGGGAGCCGATGAAGCTGCCCGACGTCCGCATCCCGATCCCCTCGTAGGGCGCGTCAGCGCGGCCCGCGCTTCACGCTGGCGGCGAAGTCCTCGCGCGACAGGACGATGGAGGGGACGCCGCTGACGGTCGCGAGCATGTACTCCGTCGCCGAGGGGTGCTCGAGGAGGTAGAGGGTGCTCTGTCCACCGAGGAGGAGCCGATGCGTGGCGCGCTTCACCAGCTTCGCGGCGATCGCGCGGTCGAGCTCCAGAGGCGGTGGCCCGGTCCAGCTCGACACCTGGATGTCGCCGAGCCCACGGAGCGGCGCCAGCTGTCGTTCGGTGCCCGGCGTCACGTGGATGGTCGCCCCGGGTAGCTCGCGGGCGAGCCAGTACAGCACGAGGTATCGAGAGCGGACGGTCCTCGATCGAGAGCGCATGGCCAGCGCCTCGACGTCGGGCTCGGACCGGACGCCGAGGCGGCGGTCGAATGGCTGATTGCGCTGGTTTCGCACCAGCTCGGGGACCTGCACCGCGACGAGCGCGATGAGGCCGGCCAGGATCGCCAGCCCGAGGAGACGCGGCGCGGTCACCCGGCCACCTCGGCAGTCGTCGGCCGGGCGAGCAGCGGCACGAACTTGACCGCATAGAGGAAGTAGAGGAGGGGAACGAAGTGGATGCTCATCCGACTGGCCGAGTCGGCCAGCCCCACCCGGTACGGCGGGCGAAAGAAGCTGAGCAGGATGACCGTCAGGAGCGCGACCGCAACGCCGACGAGCAGGGGCCGTCCGACCCGCAAGGGGGGCGTCGCGAGGGAGAGCGCGGCGAGGGCGAGCGCCACCCACCACACGTAGCCCCAGAGGGCGGTGCGGATCCCCAGGAGATTGGTCGCGAGCGCCGCCACCGACTCCGCCATGTGGTCGGGCTTGAGGACAAAGGCGAGGCCGACGCCGGCGACCGTCACCGCGAGGAGCGCGTGCGGGAGGTGCTGCGCGAGGGCTCGCCGCGGCAGGTGTCGGACCAGCGGCAGCCCGGCGAGAGGCGCCAGCACCAGCAGGGACAGCGCGAGGGCGCGCCACGGGGTCAGGAAGTCGCTGTCGGCGGGGATGGTCGCGGCCAGGCGCAGGAGCCAGGCGGCGGTGATCGCGCCGGTCGCCGCCAGGCCCGCGGCCAGGAGCCGGCGCGGCAGCCGGCTCGGCCACACCGCGAGCGCCGCGAACAGGGCGGTGAACAGCGGGGCCTCCACGCGCTCGAGGGTGAAGGCGACGAGGCACACGAACGCCGCGACCAGCGTGGATGGGTCGTCTCGCCGCTCGGCCAGCCAGAAGAGCGCGGCGAACCCGAACAGGAAGAGCGCCGAGCCGAAGTTCGAGTGGATGTAGAACATGTGATACGCGACGATGTACGTGCTCATCACCGCCGCGGTCACGCCGGTGGCTGCGATCGCGGCCACGCGCGCGCCCACTCCCTCGCTGGTCAAGGCGCGCACGGTCACCACCGCGAACAGCGCGATGAAGGCCATCGCCGTGACCGACGGCAGCGCGTCCATGTAGTCGACCCCGGCCAGCTTCGACGCGGCGTGAGCGAGAAAGGTGAACACCCCGCGATCCGCGAGGAAGAAGGCGGCCGTCTCGTCGAGGCCGCCGCCGCGGGCGAAGACCGTGGCCATGCGGGTGTACTGCAGGGAGTCGGGGGAGGCCTTCGCCAGGCTGAAGCTGCACAGGATGGCCGAGGCAGCGACGAAGAGGCAGGTACCGGCCAGGAGCTGGACCCAGGAGCCGGGAGTCCGGCGCCGGCGGATCGCCGCGCCGCCCGACACCACGCCGATCGCCAGCAGCGCGCCGGTGCCGGACGCCGTCGCGCTGCCCAGCCCGGTGGCGACGCCGGCGAGCGCGCCGAGGACCCACAAGGTGAGGCCGCACGGGAACGCGAGCGCGCACGACAGCGGCGCGTCGCGATGCGGGCCGGTCGCGAGGTTGAAGGCGAGGCCCGCCGCGTAGACGAGCGCGAAGAACCCGGCCTGGGTCATCTCGCGGCCTCCGCCGGGCTGGACGGCGCCGGAGCCTGCCGGTCAGCGAACCAGAAGTAGAGCGGCTCGGGAATCAACTGCAGCCTCCGCGGCCCCGACTCGGCGAGGACGTAGCGCCGGCTCCTCGGGGACAGGATGAGCTCCACCGACTCCGACTCGCCGGCGTTGTCGTAGAACAGCGGGCGCCGCGCCGCCCTGAGCCGGGCCAGCCTCGCAACCCCGGCCGACACGACGCGCGGCGACTCGCTGGCGATCTCGACGTTCACCCGACCCAGGAGGCGGAAGAAGAGGGCGTGTCGGGCCAGGCGCGGTGGGATGACGATGGTGGCCCCGGGGATCGCCTCGCCGATGTAGTAGTACGCGAACTGCTTCTCGTCGGCGGCGAGCGAGCTGGAGCTGGCCGCGAGCACCTTGCGGTCGTCACTCAGGGACAGCCTGTGCACCCGCACCTGCTGGCGGATGTTGGTCAGGAGCAGGAGCGCGATGGCGGCGCCGAAGAGCGCCGGCGCGGCCCGGGCGAGCCGGGCCCGTCCCCGGGCTGGAGCGGCCATCGTCGCCGGCGCCGCCGGGATCTCCGGCGGTCGGTTCACCGTCCGGCCTCGACCGGCGGCGAGCCGGACGCCGGTGAGCATCACGAGCAGGAGAGCGGCCGGCGCCGCGGCCACGCGCAGCGGACCGGCCAGCTCGCGCGGGTCGACCGGACCGCCGACGTCGAGGACGATCTGCACCGCGAACAGGACCACCACCGAGGTCGCGGCGCCGACGCCGGCAGCGCCGCGGGCCAGCGGCAGGCACAGCGCCGCGAGGCCGAGCAGGATGCCGTCGGAGAGACCGGGGCGATAGCGACCGGCCCACCTCGCGATCACTCTCCACCGATCATCGGGCTCGCCGCCCCACGCCCAGCCGGTGACCAGGCCCGCTCCGACGAGGAGGACGGCCACCGCGGCGATCGTCCAGGCGCGACGGGCGGCGGGACCACGAACCCGCGCGGCCAGCAGCGCGGCGCACGCGGCCAGCGGGGCCGCGGTGACGACGAGCGCGTCGGTGAACGTGGTCGCCTGGGTCCAGTCTCCGATCGCCTGCCAGAGGAGAAGGTGCCAGGCGGTGATCGCTGCGGTGTAGAGCGCGAGCGGCCGGGTCAGGGCGGTCGGGTCACGGCTGCTGCGGCCGTACGTCACGACGACCAGCGCCGACGCGGCGATGGTGAAGGTGAACCCCTGGATCGCGAGCCCGAGGAGGAGGAGCAGCTCGATCGGCGCCGACGCCGGGCCTACCGCGTCCTCGCCGATCGCGTGCGCCACCACGAAGCCGATGAGGAACAGGGCCGCCGCCGCGTGGACGTCCACCGCCGTGGACTGCACGGCGAACAGGAAGGAGCCCAGGGCCGCCGCGAGGACGAGGCCGACGAGGGCGCGGATCGCCCGGCTCCCGCTCCACCGGCCGACCAGCGCGGCCCCGCCGACCGAGAGAAGCAGAGCGCATGCGATGGCGCACAGGGGCGAGAGCGCCGCCAGGAAGGGCCGGCCGAGGAGCGGCGCCGCCGCGTGCAGCGCTGCCTGGAACACGGGCGGCGAGTGGAGGCCATTCCAGATGAAGTCGAGCGAATCGGCGCGGCGCTGGATCGCCGTCGCCGCGAGCAGGATGGCGTGGCTGCGCTCGGTGATGAGCGCGACGGGAAACGCGCCGGCCAGGGCGGCGACCGCGCCGGTGACGGACAGGGCCGCGGCGGACGCGAGGAGCGCGCGCCGGTCGACGTCGGCCCGCCGGCGCCATGCGGCCACGCCGGCTCCCGCCAGGAGCGCGATCGCAGCGCCAGCCATGGCGGCGGGGAGCGGAAGGCCGAGCCAGAGGAACGTGGAGACCGCGAATCCCCAGCTGACCAGGCCGACCGGGAAGCCGAGCACCGATCCGAGGAGGGGCCGCCTGGCCCAGCCGCCACCGGTGACCAGGGCGAGGCCGACCAGGTGGACGAAGACCCAAAGAATGACTTCCCCCATGGACGGCACCTCAGACGGTGGCGCGGTCCTGGGGAGCGGCGGGCGGGACGGCCTTCAGCCCGAGATAGAAGAAGACGAGGGGCAGGACGTGGATCGTCATCCGGTTCGCGGAGTCGAGGATCGCGATGCGATAGGGCAGCCGGGCATAGACGAGCAACAGCGTGTAAGCGAGCGACAGCCAGATCGTGAGTGTGAAGACTCGATATCGAGGTGGCGGCGGTGTGAAGAGCGCCAGGACGACGGCGGCGACGATCCCGTACCACGAGTATCCCCAGTGGGGCAGGGTGACGAGGTTGCCCATCCAGTGGCCCAGGGAGATCAGCATGTGGTCGGGCTTGGTCGCGAACGCGGCCGCGAGCGCCAGGACGATCGCGGCGCTGACCAGGAGAGGCACGCGCCGGTTGAAGGCCTGGAGCCGCGGCCCGCGCGAGATCATCCACCATCCGAAGAAGCCGGCCACGCCGGCGGCGAGCTCGACGCAGCGGGCTGGCGTCAGGAAGAGGCTGTCGGGTGACACGTAAGACGCGAGGAGGATGTACCAGCCGCACACCAGGACGGTGAAGACCGCGAGCGATGGGGTGATCGCGCGGCGCGGCAGGTCGGTGGTCATCGTCGTGGCCACCAGCGCGATGAGGGCGACGACGGGCGTCTCGATGCGATGGATGGCGACCGCCAGGAGGCACAGGAACGCGATGGGCAGGGTCGAGGGATCTTCGTCGAGCTCGGCCAGCCAGTAGAGGACGATGAATCCGAACAGGTAGACCGCGGTCCCGAGGTTGCTGTGGATGAAGAACAGGTGATGGGCGAACACGTAGATCGAGGCCAGGGCGGTCGTGGCGAGCGCGACCCCGGCGGTGCGGCGCCATCCGCTGGCACCCAGGCGACCGGTCGCGTGCCAGAGCGCGACCACGAAGGCCGAGAGGAACGAGGCCCCGAACACCGGCTGGAGGCTGTACAGGTAGTCGCGCCGGGTGAACTCCGACAGGGACTGGGCGACGATCTGGAAGACTCCCCACGAGTGGAGCTCGGAGAGCATGCGCGGCTCGAGCGCGCCGTCGTGCCCCAGCACGCCGCCCAGGAGCACGATGCGGTGCGAGTCCCAGTTCATGAGGGACAGGTTCCAGTGGCTGAGCCCGAGCGTGATCAGCCCGAACCCGGCGGTCCAGGCCGCCACCAGGCGCAGCGCGGCCCCGTCGAGCCGGGGACGGCTCACGACGACGGGCAACGCGGTCGGGATCACGACGCCGGCGGCCAGCGTCCACGCGTTGTAGGGAATCCCGGCCAGGAGCAGGAGCAGGGCCACCATCACCGTCGCGGCGAGACCGATCGGGAAGGCGAGCGCGCAGGCCAGCGCGGGCTGGCGGCGCAGACCGGAGGCGAGGTTGATCGCGAGGCCGACCAGGTAGATCGCGAGGAAGAGGGGCGTCTGGCTCATCGAGCCACCGCGGCGGGGATCTTCGGGGCGTCGCGCGCGCCGGTCGCGGCCGGGACGCTGCGGGAGAGCGCGGCGTACTGGGCCTCGGGGAGGACGAACAGGGCCGCCCCCCCGGTCTGCACGGCCAGCACGTAGCGGGTCGCCGCGGGGTCCACGATGAGGTAGAGCGGGCGCATGCGCCGGTGCTTGCGGCTGCCGCGCTGGTAGATGCGCTCCTCGCCGGCGAGGCGGAGCCGCTCACCGTCGCGCGGATCGACCATCATCGGGTGGTCGGCGATCTCGATCTCGAGGTGGGCGACGTGCTCGAGCTCCCATCGAGACCAGGCCATCCAGTCCGGAATCGTGAGGTGCTTGTCTCCGATTCGCTTGCCCAGGAAGTACCAGACAGCCATCAGCGCGTTGACGCCGGCCCGCGGGTGTCGGCGCGCGACCGACTCGATGTCGCGCGGCGAGACGTGGAACCAGTCCTGGATCTCGCTGTTGTCGGCCCGGCGCAGATCGCGCTGATTGAGGATAATGCGCAGTCCGTTGTGCACGACGAGCAGGGCCAGGACGGCGAGAACGGCGAAGCCCGCGCGGCGACCGTGCCGGGTGCGCAGGCGATCGAGCAGCCCCGGTCGCAGACCATCGCCGGTGGCCAACACGACTGTTCGTCTACTACGGAGCGGTTCCCCTGTCGAGGCCAGGCGGCCCCGTCGGACAGACCGGTCCAACCTGGCGGCAGCGGAGAACTTGCTGTAGTGTGGCCCGTCGTGCGTCCAGAAATGCCGACCAGTTCCAAGGTGTTTGCTGTCGCAAGCCGCCGCCGACCACGGGTGACCCTTCGTCGATGACTGTCGGCCTCCAGGACCCGATCAGCTTCTGGGAGCAGCGGCACGCGGCGCTGGACCCATGGGCCGCGGGAGGGGATCGCGGCCTCACGGCCGAAGAGAACCACGAGTTCTATGCCTTCCGGCTGGGCCGCATCATCGAGCTGATCCGGCGCCACGCGGGCGGCGAGCGCGGCCGGCGCATCCTCGACGCCGGGTGCGGTCGAGGTCACTTCACCGACGGGCTTCGCCGCTGCGGGCACCAGGTCTCGGGCATCGATACCAGCCAGACCGCGATCGCCTGGGCGATCGAGCACTACGGCCCCCACTTCGAGCAGTCGAGCCTCCACGGCTTTCGCCCGCGGGCGCTGTTCGACGTCGTCGTGTGCATCGACGTCCTCTTCCACGTGCTCGACGACGAGCTGTGGCGCGCCTCACTCTCCAGCTTCGGCCGCGCCGCTTCTGCCGAGTCGGTCCTCGTCGTCACCGACGCCTTCCGACCGCGCCGGTTCACGCTCGGCAACTACATCGTCCATCGCTCCGCCGATGAGTACGACCATGCGCTCGGGGAGATGGACTTCGTCCGCCGCCAGCTCGTTCCTTACCAGTTCGGTAGCAACCCGAACCAGTTCGCTGCCTATTGCCGCTCCGTGTGAGTCGACGTGCGTATCGCAGACATCTTGTTCAGCCACGCCGTGCCGGGCGCCCTCGTCGTGGATCTGACGGCGGAGACCGCCGGGCTGTCGAGCCACGCCGCGCTGTCGCCCGAGCTGGGGCTGCCTTATCGGCGCGGGCTGGCCGGCGCGAGCGAGGGCGCGGCGCTCGCGCTCGTCCTCCACAGCCTCCCGGCGAGGGGCCAGGACGACGCCCCGCCGCCCGACCTGAGCGGGCTCGCCGGGCTCGCCCAGCGGGTGGCCCACATCGTCTTCAGCGACCGGATCGAGGCGTTCCTCGAGCTCGGCATCCTGGACCTCGCGACCCGCGCTGGACACGCGCTGTCCAGCACCCACATCACCGAGCACCGGGTGTTTCGCTTCGCCGGTGTGTTCGAGCGCCCCGAGGGCGAGCCCACCTCCTCCCGTCTGCGGCTGATGAGCGAGTACCGCCTGGACAAGCTGGCGCTCGGCGAGCTCGAGCGCGCCCTGGCGAAGGCGACCCGCGAGCGCGATGGGATGAAGGCCAGCCTGGTCGAGGCGCGGGCCGGCCGCGAGCGCCTACGGGAAGAGATCCGCGGCCTGCAGGCCGACCACCAGCAGCTCCGCGTCGAGCACAGGCTGCTCGGCGTCGAGTACCAGCGGATGACCCGCGCGCGTGACGAGGCGCTCGGCCAGGCCGGCGCGGCGCAGGATCAGGTGCAGGCCTACCAGGCGCGGCTGGCGGCCACCTTCCTGGCGCTCGAGCGATCGCGCGGGTCGTTCGCTTTCCGGCTGGGCCGCGCGACCTGGGCCGCGAAGTCCGCCGGCGTGAATGTCTTCGCCATGCCGCGCCGCTGGCTGCGCGGCTTCCGCGGCCGCGACGAGGTCCTCGAGAAGCTGCGCGAGCGTCCCAGGCTGGGCGGCGGGGCGCCCCTGGAGTCGCCGGCGGAGCTGGTCGGGATCGAGAAGAGCGTCCTCCTCCTCGGGCTGGAGCCGGCGGCCGGGCCGGGCCCGATGATCGCGGGTGTGGTCGGGTCCCGCTTCGCGGTCGAGCTGGCTGCGAGCGCGCGCTTTCGCCCGCTCGCCCCTCATGACTGGCGCCACCTGCTCGAGGCGGAGCTGCCCGCCTACGTGCTGGTCACCGCCGACGGCCTCCTGCCCGGAGCGGCGTGGGGAGACTGGGGCACCCCGGGTGGCAGGGATGGGGCCGCCATGCTGCGAGAGCTGGTCGCCTGGTGCCGCGGCATGCAGCTCCCGATCGTCTACTGGGACACGATCGGGGCCGGTCAGGTCCCGCCCGGTGTCCGCTTCGACGCCGTCTTCGCCGTCGGTGCGGGGCGCGCTCCCGGCGGGCGTCCCACGGTCGAGGTCCTCCTGCCGGCGGTCGAGCCGCTGGTGTGGAACCCGCTCGAGGTGGCGCGCGTCTGCCCGCGACACCCGATCTTCGTCGGAGCATTCGATCGCCGCGGCGATCGGGTCGAGCTCGCCGCCACCGAGGCTCTGCTCGGCGCCGCCGCCGGTCGCGGGCTCGAGATCTTCGACGTCCACCGCGGTCTTCAGGGGCCACTGGCCAGCACGGTCCGGTTCCCGGACGAGCTGCAGGCGCTCGTGCGCCGGCGTCCGCCCGCGGAGGCGGAGCGGAGCGCGATCAAGCGGGCCGGCATCCTCCTGTGCGGCAATCCCTCGGCCGGGCCCGGCGTCCCCTCCTGGGACGTCTTGCGGGGGCTGGCCATGGGCGTCCACGTGGTGTCGACCCCGCTCACTCTCGATGACCCCGAGCTCACCCAGGCGATCGAGCTCGCCGGCGATCAGGCCAGCGCCGCCGAGGCGCTCGATCGGCTCGCCGCGCGGCCGCTCCTCGATGAAGTCTGGCGGCGCGGGTTCGACCGCATCCTGGCCGGGTACTCGCTCCGCGACCGGCTCGACCGGATCGCCGAGCGCTGTGGGGTCGCCGCGGTCGCCGAGCCTCCCGCCCGCCTCGCGGTGATCGCTCGCGTCCAGAGCGCCGCCGAGGGCAGGGCGCTCGGTGGGTTCCTCGCGGCCCAGACGGTGCAGTCGGCCGAGGTCCGCGTCCTGGTCGACGCCGAGATCGAGATCGAGATCGACGCCCTGCTCGGCGAGGGCATCGACTCCGCGCGCGTCGAGATGCTCCGGGCGACCGATCCGCGGGCCTCCGGCTGGCTCGGCGACAGCGCCGCCACGCACGTCCTCTGCTGGAGCGCGTCGACTCCCGAGCTCGCGGACGCGGTCGCCGAGCTCTCCCGCGCGGCCGCCCTCACCGAGGTGGACGTCCTCGCGCTCACCCCCGGAACTGGCGCCTCCGGTGCGGTCGTCTATGGATACGGCCCGCTGCCCGCCGAGGCGGTCGTCGCGGTCCGGCGCACCGCCGTCCTCGGCCACCTCGGCGAGGGGAGGCCCCCCGAGGACGCCGCCGCCGCGCTGGCGGCCGGAGGGACGGGGTGCCTCATCGAAGCTCATCCGGCCGCGGGTCGAGCCGACTCGAACAGGAGCGTCGCGTGACGCGGGACGTGCGGATCGCGCTCTACGGCGACATCGACCTCAACGTCATCGATGGCTCGGCCATCTGGCTCCAGTCGCTCGCGACCGCGCTCTCGCTGCAGGGCCGCAACGCG
>DATHKR010000168.1:0-21271 GCA_035489015.1 Kofleriaceae bacterium
GCGACCCCGCCGCTCTGTCTGTGGAGCGAGCTGACGAGGGACGACTTCGTCAACCTGAACGGGACCGACTTCGAGCGGTCGCCCTCGTTCACCACCGACGGCCTGGCGATCTTCTACACCTCCGCGCCGCAGTCGGGCGAATACCCGGCCGACGTGTTCGACGCGGTGCGCGAGGAGCGAGGCCTGCCGTTCGGCGCGCCCCGCCTGGTCGGCGAGGTGTCGGCCCCCGAGGGCGAGTACGACGTCGAGATCGCCGCGGCCGCCGACGAGATCTACCTCCTGCGCGACTCCGGGCCGGCGATCCTGGCCTCGGCGCGGGTCAAGGGCGGGGCGTTCGGCGAGCCGGTCGACACCGGCCTGGTCGGCACCAGCCCCACGCTGTCGGGAGACGGCCTCGACCTCTACTTCCTGGACCCGGCCAAGTCCACCATCCAGCGCTCGTCGCGCGCCGCGCTCGGCGAGCCGTGGGGTCCGGCCGAGCCGGTCGGCCAGTCCGGGTCCTATACCTGGATCGACGTGACCGCCGACGAGCTCCGCCTGCTGCTCAGCGGCGGGGCCGGCGGGGTCGACACGCCGGCGATCGCGATCGCCGAGCGCGCGTCGGTGGACGAGCCGTTCGGCGAGCCGGCCGCGGCCGGCGACGCGCTGGTCGGCGGCGGCGCCTCCATCGTGGGTGAGGCGTCGTGGGACGGGCGCGGCGCCCAGCTGGTGGTCGCCGTCGAGCTCGAGGACGGCAACAGCGACCTCTACTTCTCGGCCTGCGAATAGCGGGCGGGACGCGGGCCGGGCGCGCGTCCGCTACGCGTCGGCGGGGACGCGGTCGACCGAGTAGACCCCGGAGATCCGCGACAGCGCGCGGATGACCGACTTCAGCTGATCGAGGTCGGCCACGCTGGCGTGGAAGGTGTTGACCGCGCGCCCGTCGTCCATCGTCCGGCAATGAGCCTGGGTGATGTTGATGCCGGAGTCGGAGAACGACTGGGAGATGTGGGCCAGGATGCCCGGCTTGTCCGCGCTCAGCACCTGGATCGCGACCGGGTGGTTGACCTTGGCCTTGACGTCCCACTCGACGTCGATGCGGCGGTCCGGGTCGAGGTCGAGCGCCTTGGGGCAGTCGCGCATGTGCACGGTCACCCCGCGCCCGCGCGTGATGAAGCCGACGATCTTGTCGCCCGGCAGCGGGCTGCAGCAGCGCGCGAAGCGGACCAGGATGCCGTCCTCGCCCTGCACCTTGATCCCGTTCTGGTTGGTCCGCCCGGTCACCTTGCGCAGGATCTTCGAGAGCGGGTTCACGCTCTCGGTCTGCGCGACCGGCTCGGCCCGCCTGTCCTGTGGAACCACCACCTCGACCACCTGCTTGGTGGTGATCTTGCCGTAGCCGATGCTGACCACCAGCTCCTCGAGGCTGTGGCACTTCAGCTCCTCGGCCGCGCGGGCCAGAAGCCCCTGCTTCTGCGCCTTGCCGTACGCCACACCGTACTTGCGCAGCGCCTTTTCCAGGAGATCGCGGCCGAGCGCGAGCGAGCGGTCGCGCTGCTCCTTGCGCAGGCAGTGGCGGATCTTGGTCTTGGCCCGCGAGGTCTTGACCAGCTTGAGCCAGTCCTTGTTGGGCCGCTGGTTGGGCGAGGTGATGACCTCGAGCGTGTCGCCGTTGCGCAGCTGGTAGCGCAGCGGGACGATGACGCCGTTCACCCGCGCGCCGGAGCAGTGGTCGCCGACCTGGCTGTGGACCGCGTAGGCGAAGTCGATCGGGCAGGCGCCCTTGGGCAGCGCCTTCACGTCGCCCTTGGGCGTGAACACGTAGACCTCGTCGCCGAACAGGTCGAGCTTGACCGACTCGATGAACTCGGTCGGGTCCTTGAGCTCGTTCTGCTCCTCCATCATGCGGCGCAGCCAGGCGAACTTGGCCGCGTCGCCGTTGCTGGGGGTGGACTTGCCCTCCTTGTACTTCCAGTGCGCGGCGATGCCGTGCTCGGCGACCAGCTGCATCTCCTCGGTGCGGATCTGGATCTCGATGCGCTGGCCGCCGGGACCGATCACCGCCGTGTGCAGCGACTGGTACATGTTCGGCTTGGGCAGCGCGATGTAGTCCTTGAACCGGCCCGGGATCGGCTTCCACGCCGAGTGACACACGCCGAGCGCCTCGTAGCAGGCGCGCGAGGTGTCGGTCAGCACCCGGAAGCCGATGATGTCGTGGATCTCCTCGAACGGCAGGCCGGTCCGCTTCATCTTCTGGCGGATCGACCACAGGTGCTTGGCCCGGCCGAACACGTTGCAGTGGATCTCGGCCGAGTCCATCTCGCGCTGGACCAGCTTCTCCACGTCGGCGATGTAGCGCTCGCGCTCGCGCCGGGTCTTGGCGATGCTGGTCTTAAGCTGGTCGTACTCGCCGGGGTGGAGGTACTTGAACGACAGGTCCTCGAGCTCGACCTTGACCCACTGGATACCGAGCCGGTTGGCCAGCGGCGCGTAGATCTGCATCGTCTCCTCGGCGATGCGCTCCTGCTTGGCCGGCGGCAGGTGATCGAGCGTCCGCATGTTGTCGAGGCGGTCGCAGAACTTGACCAGGATGACGCGGATGTCGCGCGACATCGCGAGCAGCATCTTGCGGAAGTTCTCCGCCTGGCGCTCCTCGCGCGTGCTCCACGGCAGCTTGCCCAGCTTGGTGACGCCGTCGACCAGAAAGGCGATCTCCTGGCCGAACACCTGGGTCAGCTCCTCGATCGTGGTCGAGGTGTCCTCGACCGCGTCGTGCAGGAGCCCGGCGCACACGCTCGGCACGTCCAGCTTGAGCTGCGAGATGATGTACGCGACCGACAGCGGGTGGGTCACGTACGGATCACCCGACGAGCGCATCTGGCCCTCGTGGGCGCGGGCCGCGAACTCGTAGGCGCGCCCGACCAGGCCGACGTCAGCGCTCGGGTGGTAGGACTTGATGTTCCGGAGGATCGGTTCTAGGCCAGTCAACTCTTAGTTACTCAACACCTGCTCGGCGGAGCCGTTCGATTCGGTCATCCCGACCGTGGGGTCATCCGAGAAGCGCCACGTGAACTCGAACGCGGTCCCGCTGCGCTCGATGCGGAGGGTCAGCGACTTCACGCTGGGGCGGATGATGTTCTGCGAGTGGAAGACGAAGTCGCCGCGCCCCCGGAACAGCGACATCGACGCGAGCGGCTGGCGCCGCTTGAAGCCGTCGTTGTTGACGTGGACGATGTCGCCGAAGTCGTTGGTCACGGTGGAGCGCGTCTCATAGTCCCACATCTGGGTGATGTGGCGGTCGCTCACCAGATCCACATCGTCCGGCTGGTAGCGGCGGCCCTGGTCATCGACCAGGTACGCGTCCCAGGTGGACAGGTCGGCCCACTCCTGCCACTTGTGCTCGATCTGCACGTGGAAGCGGAGCCGGTCGCGCGAGACGACCGTGAAGCGAGCCATGTTGGTCAGCGGGTAGCGCGTGTCGACCCAGAGCGCGCCGCCCGACGAGCCACCGTCGGCGGGCACGTTCAGCTCCATGTCACCGGTGACGATGACGATCGCCTCCGACTCTCGCAGCGTCTCCAGCGGACGGACAAGCGGGTTCGGCTGCGTCACCGAGCTGCGGAAGGTGCGCGCGCAGCCACCCGCTGCCGCGGTGCCCACGAGGGCGGCGACGAGGGCGTGGCGAATGGATCTCACCCGGGAAGCTTTGCCCGCCACAAACACCCTGTCAATCAGCCGTCTTAAGGGCCCGTGAATGGGCAAGTCGGTCGTTCTCGCAGCCGATCCATCCCGACTGGCGGCGTCGCGGCTCCGCTTCCCCCGGTCTTCGCCGGGGCAACATCGATCGATTCTTGCTGCGGACCGGTGCTCAAGTACGTCGAGTACGTTCCGCGCCGGTTCTCGCCGCTCCTTGCCATCCGGGCGGCTCGACTGCGAGAATCGATCGACTTGCCCATCCGCGGGCCCTAAGTCGTGATGGCGGCTCGCTCTGCCGCCTGCCGACCGGCCGCGACCAGGAGGTCTGCGTGCTGGGCGGCGGCGCGCGAGCGGCTGTCCTCGTCGCGGCGGCGGAGCTCCTCGGGGGCGGCGTCGATGCCGTCGCGGCGGACCAGATACACCGCGCGCAGCATCTGGTACGCCTCCTCGAGGTCCTGGTTGACGATGCGGTGCTCGTACTCGTCGTGGTGGCTGAGCTCGTCGATCGCCATGCGCAGGCGGCGGCGGATCACCTCGTCGGCGTCGGTGGCGCGCCGGCGCAGGCGCTCCTCCAGGGTGACCAGATCCGGCGGCAGGATGAAGATGCGGAGCGCGTCGAGCGGCCACTGCCAGGCCAGCGCCCCGCCCCCCTGCCAGTCGACGTCGAACACGACGTGGCGGCCCGACGCGAGCGCGTCCTCGACCACCCGGCGAGAGGTGCCGTAGCGGTTGCCGTGCACCTGGGCGTACTCGGCGAACTCGCCGCGCTGGACCATCTCCTCGAACGCGGCCGGGCTGACGAAGGAGTAGTCGATCCCGTCCTGCTCGTTCACCCGCGGGGCGCGGGTGGTGTACGAGACCGAGAAGCCGAGCTCGGGGAACTCGGCCAGGAGGCGCCGGGCGAGGGTCGTCTTCCCCGCCCCGGACGGCGACGAGATGATGATGAGGATGCCCCGCCGCCCGCCCATCGCCTACTCGACGTTCTGGAGCTGCTCGCGGACCTTCTCGAGCTCGGCCTTGGCCTCGACCACGAGCCGCGCGATCTCCGCCGACTGCGACTTGGACGCGACCGTGTTGAACTCGCGACCCAGCTCCTGGACCAGGAAGTCGAGCCGGCGACCGACCGGCTGGGCCTGGGCCATCAGATCGTCGAGCTGGGCGATGTGGCTGCCGACCCGGACCAGCTCCTCGGTCACATCCATGCGATCGGCAAGGATCGCCACCTCCTGGGCCAGGCGCGCCTCGTCGACCGCGATCTTGCCGCCGGCCAGCAGGCGGTCGAGGCGCTCGCGCAGGCGGCGCTCGGCGTCGACCGGGGCCGCGCTGGTCAGCTGCTGCAGCGCGGCGCCGATCCCGCGCAGCACGTCCAACCGGCCGGACAGGTCGCGGGCCAGGGCCTGGCCCTCGGCGTCGCGCATGACGATGAGGCCGTCGAGCGCGCGCTCGAGCGCCTCGCAGACGCACTCGCCCAGGGCATCGTCGGGGGCGCCGGTGCGGTCGGCGTCGGCCGAGATCAGCACGCCGGGCTGGGCGCAGAGCAGATCGAGCGAGATGTTCGGCTCCAGCTCGAGCGCAAAGGCGAGCTGGCGCAGCTCGCCGTGGACCCGACGGGCCACCTCGTGGTCGACCCGCACCGACGGACCGACGGCCGAGCCCTCCACCCGCAGGCTGACGATGACCGCGCCGCGGGTGATCCGCTCGCGTACCCGCGCGCCGACCTTCTCCTCGAGGCCGGGCTCGAGCGGCGCGCCGCGCAGCTTCACGTCCATGAAGCGGTGGTTGACCGAGCGGATCTCGACCGCGGCGCGCCGGCCGTTCCGCTCGGCCGCACCGCGTCCGTATCCGGTCATGCTGCGCACGGGTCTCCAAGCTACCACGCCCCATGGTCGGGCAAAACCGCACCCCGGGCGCTCCGCGCCGACGCGACCGCGCGACCACGTGGCGCGTTCCGGGTCCTCGTGATACCCAAGGGCGGCATGGGCGGCAGCCACTTGTCGAGCAGGGCGGCGTCCGCCCTCCTGGCCGCGCTGGTCGCGGTGGTCTGGTCCAGCTGCAAGAGCGAGCCCGGCGGCAGCCCGCCGACCGATGACGGCGGGGCCGGCCCGCCCGGCGCGCCCAAGGCGGGGCCGACCACCGGCCTGGTCCAGGACGATCCCGCCGCCGCCAAGGACCTGCTCGGCGACGCGCTGCCGCGCGGTACGCTGGCGCGGCTCGGCAGCCTGCGGATGTTCGATCGCCACCTCGAGCGGCTGGTGTTCCTGCCGTCGGGACAGCAGCTGGTCTCGGCCTCGTACGACCGCTACGTGGTGTGGGAAGCGGCCACCGGGCGGCGGCTCTACGAGCTCGAGCGGCGCGACCCGGGCCCGGCGGTGGCGGTCTCGCCCGGCGGATCGATGCTGGCCACGTCGGTGGCCGGCTCCGGCGAGATCCAGCTGTGGAACCTGACCCTGCGCCAGCCGGTCCGCGTGCTCCGCCACAGCGCCGAGGTCAAGGCGATCTGCTTCCTCGACGACGCGCGGCTGGTCGCCGCCTCCGACGGGCGGCTGGCGGTGCTGGCGGTCGACGGCAGCGGCGAGAAGGTGTCGGTCAAGGGCGACTTCCCCAAGCTGAGCGCGATCGGGTGCGGCGCGCGCCAGGTGGTCGCGCTGGGCGACGAGGGCGGCGGGGTCTTCGCGGTCGACCTGCGCAAGACGCCGGCGGCGGCCAACCGGCTGGGCGCCGCGTCCAAGCGAGTCGGCGCGGTGGCGGTCTCGCCCGACGGCGCGCGGGTGGCGGCCGGCAGCGAGGACGCCCACGTGATGATCTACGACCTGGCCGATCCGAAGCAGGCGACCTCGTTCGAGGCGCACGATCGATCGGTGGTGAGCGTGGCCTTCTCGCCCGACGGCAAGGAGCTGTGGACCTCGGGCGGCGACGTCTGGTTCCGCGCCTGGGACGCGAGCGGCAGGCTGCTGCGCGAGTGGACCGGCACCGACGGGCTGACCGTGCAGTACATGGCGCTCTCGCCCGACGGCAAGCGGGCCGCGTCGTGGAGCCTGCACCGCGGGGCCAAGGGATCCGAGGCCGGCCGGTTCTGGCTGTGGAACCTCCAGACCGGCGATCCGGTGGCGGAGCCGGACCGGCACCAGGACCCGCTGACCGCGATCGCGTTCTCGCCCGACGGCGCCCAGGTGGCGACCGCGTCGGAGGACCACACGGTCAGGCTGTGGGAGACCGCCACCGGCAAGCCCGGTCCGGTGCTGACCGTGGCGCAGGCGCCGGTCAACGCGCTCGAGTTCTCCGCCGACGGCTCGGTCGTGTACAGCGCCGGCGGCGACGCCAAGCTCATCGCCTGGACCTACAAGAAGGACCAGGACCAGATCGCGCTGCCGCCGATCGGCGGCAAGGTCAACGCGCTCGACATCAGCCCCGACGGGACCCGGGCGGTGACCGGCGACGAGACCGGGCGGGTGTGGACCTGGGACCTGCGCGCGCGGGCCAAGCTGCAGGCGCTCGACCGGCAGACCTACTCGTCGATCACCGGCGTGGCGTTCTCGCCCGACGGGAAGCTGATCGCGATCACCGGGTCGGAGCGGGTCGTGCTCATCATCGGCGCGGATTCGGGCAAGGAGGTGGCCCGGGTCTCGCCCGACGTGGTCTCGAACCTGGCGGTCGCGTTCTCGCCGAAGGGCGACCTGCTCGCCACCGCCGGCGACGACGACAAGGTGCACATCTGGGCGACCAAGGACTGGAAGGAGGTCCACAGCCTGACCGGTCACGACGGGTCGGTCCGCTGCCTGCAGTTCTCGCCGGATGGCAAGCGCCTGGCCACCGGATCGAGCGACTCGACCGCGCGGATCTGGCAGATCGATGGCGGCAAGGAGCTGGCATCGCTGACCGGGCACCACGGCGCGGTCAACGCGGTCGCCTTCTCGCGCGACGGCAAGTTGCTGGCGACGGCCAGTCAGGACCGTACCGCCCTCGTATGGAAGGTGCCGTGATCGGCGCGCGGCGGGCGGCGGGCCAGGCGGCGGGCCGGGAGGCTCGCCCGGCCGCGTGACCGGCGCGGGGCGGGATCGGCGCTCCGCGCGGGGCGCTTCTCCGTCGGAAGCCGGCGGCGCGGGGGGCCCGCGTGGCGACGAAGAATTCCGCGGGTCGCGGCGTCTGGGCGGGCTTCGTGGTAGCCTGCCGAATCGCCGCATGGACGACGTGTCCAACGACCCGCGCGTGGGCAGCGTGCTCCAGGAGCGCTACCGCATCATCGAGCGGCTCGCGGTCGGCTCCATGGGCATCGTGTACCGCGCCGAGCGCCTTCAGCTTGGCCGCCCGCTCGCGGTGAAGTTCCTGCACGCGTCGTACGCGGCGGACCCGACCTTCATCCAGCGGTTCGAGCGCGAGACCCGGGTCATGGGCCGGCTGGCCCACCCGCACTGCGTGTCGGTCATCGACTTCGGCGTCGATAGCGGGCCGTACGTGGTGATGGAGTTCGTCTCGGGGCGGACGCTGCGCACCCTGCTCGAGGGCGGGCGACAGACGGTCGATCGCGCGGTCTACATCACGCGCCAGACCCTGGCCGGCCTGGCCCACGCCCACTCGCTCGGCATCATCCACCGCGACATCAAGCCGGCCAACATCATGCTGATGGAGGCGACCGGGACCGGCGACCATGTCCGTATCCTCGACTTCGGGCTCGCCACGCTGCGCGAGCAGGTGTCGTCGGACATCTCGCATTCCGCGATCGTCATCGGCACGCCGAACTACATGTCGCCGGAGCAGTCGATCGGCGGCAAGGCCGACGTGCGCTCGGACGTGTACTCGACCGGCGTGGTGCTGTTCGAGCTCCTGACCGGGCGCAAGCCGTTCACGTCGGACGACACCTTCGAGCTGCTCAGCATGCACCGGACCGCGCCGGTCCCGCGGCTGGCCAGCGTGGTGCCGGACGCCGACTTCCCGCCCGGGCTGCAGGCGGTGCTCGACCGCGCGCTGGCCAAGGCGCCGGAGGATCGCTTCCAGACCGCGATGGAGTTCGCGACCGCGCTCGACGAGGCGCTCGACCGACCCCGGCCGACGTGGTCGAACCGGCCGGGGGCCGAGCGGCGGCAAGGGACCCGCCCGCTGGCCGACGAGGCCGGGCCGGACTACCGGCAATCGCTCGGCTCGGGCCGCGGCGAGGCGCGGCGGTCGCGAGCGCGACGGCGGCGGCTTGGGCCGTTCACCATGATGCTGGCGCTGGCGGTGCTGGGCGGCGCGGCCTGGGGCGGCTACCGGGCGTGGCACAGCGAGCTCGGCGCGCGAGTGCGGCGGATCATCATGCGGTCGTCGGCGACCGGCGAGTCGAAGGCGGCCGAGCCGACGGTCGGCGGCCCGGCCGGACGGGTCGAGCAAGGCGCGGCGCCGGCCCCGTCGGGCCCGGATGACGCGACGGGAGAAGCGGGCGAGCCAGGCGAGGCCGGACAGGCCGGGTCGAAGAGCGGAGCGCCGGCGGAGGGCGCGACGCCGCCGACCGAGCCGGGGTCCGACAGCGAGGGCGCGGCGGCCGGGGCGGGATCCGCCGGCGCGGGAGACGGGCAAGCGGAGGGAGCGACGGGCGCAGCGATCGGCGGCGAGACCGGCGCAGGCGCGGCAGGCGCTCACCCGGCTGGATCGAGCGCGACTGGATCGAGCGCGGCTGGATCAATGGACGCCGGGGTCGCCGGCGCCGGGGCGGGCTCGGGCGACGAGGGCGGCGACGACGAGGAAGTCCCGGTCGACCCGAAGCTGCCGGCCGAGGAGCGCGTGGAGCCGGTCGCGCCGGTGGGCGAGGAGACCGCGGCGGTCGACGCCGCCGAGCCAGAGACGCCGGGCGAGATCAGGCGATCCACCGAGGTGACCACCGCGCCGGCGGTGGACTCGATCGCGGGCGCGGTCGCGCTCATCCGCGCGGGCAAGCGCGAGGACGCGATCCAGGCGCTGAACGCGCTGCGCAAGCGATCGCCGAAGAGCGCCTACGTCCCGTACCTGCTGGGCCACCTCTACTTCGAGAAGGGCTGGTGGATGCTCGGCATGGACCACTACGAGGCTGCCATCGCCGCCAACGAGCTCTACCGGGGCAAGCGCGTCCTCAACCAGAACCTCATCCGCGCGCTCGGCCGCAAGAAGACCCGCACCAAGGCGGCCCGCATGTTCGTCAACACGATCGGGACCACCGCCCTGCCCTTCCTGCGCCGGGCGCAGCGCACCGACCGCGAGGCCGACGTGCGCGACTGGTCCGGCTGGCTGGTCGGCCGGCTCACCCAGCTCAACCGCAAGCGCGGGCATCGCTGAGCATCCCACCTGCGCGCCTGCGCAGGCGTGGCGATCGCGACGCGCGCGGCGGTAACATCGCCGGCCATCGCGGGCTCGGAGGCAGCGGATCGCGTCGGCAGCGGGTGCGCACGCGCTCGCCGGTGGGGCTCGGTGGCGCCCGGCCGGGCCGCGAGGGCCGCGCTGGTGCTGACCGGATGCGCGGCCTGGTGCGCGGGGGGCGGGACCGCCGCGGCGCAGGCGACCGACGCGACGGCCGACGTCGCTCGATCGGGCTCGTCGGCGGGGCGCGCCGGCGGTCCGGTCCGGCTCGAGCTCGGTGGGTTCGTCGGGGCGTTCCTGCCCGACCAGGCGCACGAGTTCTACGACCCGCGGGTGGCGATGCAGCAGCCGCTGCAGTCGGCGGGGCCAGAAATCGGGCTCCGGCTCGGCCTGTTCCCGATCCGCTTCGCCGGCGTGGAGGCCGAGCTCGACCTCATGCCCCAGCAGACCAGCTCGGGCGGGCGCGTCCTCCTGTACGGCGCGCGGGCTCACCTCGTGCTCGAGCTGCCCACCCGGGTCACGCCGTTCGTGCTCGGCGGGTTCGGGACGATGGGCGTGCGCTCGCAGGACGACGAGCTGGCCACCGATCGCGACGCGGTCGGCCACCTGGGGCTGGGGCTGAAGGTGCGGGTCGACTCGCGCCTGTCGCTGCGCCTGGAGGGCCGCCTCCTCCGCGCGCCCCGGGCCGGGACCGACGGCGGCACCAACCACCACGCCGTCCTGCTCGGGGTGGCGCTGGCGTTCGGCAGCCGCGGTCCGGCGCGGCCGGCGCTGGTGCGTGCTCGCCCGCGCCCGGCCCCGATCGCGCGCATCGCCGCGCCGCCGCCCGCGCCGGCCCCGGTCCCCGCGCCCGAAGAGCACCGCTGCCCGGTCGAGGCGGGCGTCGCGGCCGGCCCGGGCTGCCCCGACCCCGATCGCGATCGCGATGGCGTGGCGGATGCGATCGACGTCTGTCCCGATCGGGCGGGTAGCCCGGCCGACCAGGGCTGCCCGGACCCGCAGCAGGTCGTCCTCACCGCGAGCCGGATCGAGGTGCGCGAGCCGATCGGCTTCACCACCAACCGCGCGATCCTGCGCCCGCGCTCGCTGCCGGTGCTCGACGACGTGGCCGCGCTGCTGCGGGTCCACCCGGAGCTGGCGCGCATCCGAATCACCGGCCACACCGACGATCGCGGCGGCGCGGACCACAACCAGATGCTGTCCCGCCAGCGCGCCGAGGCGGTCAGGCAGTACCTCATCGCTCGCGGGGTGGCGGGCGAGCGGCTCGACGCGGTCGGCCACGGCGAGAGCCGGCCGATCGCCCCCAACCGCCGCGCCGCCGGACGGGCGCTGAACCGCCGGGTCGACCTCGAGATCGTCGGGGCCGCGCCCGCGCCGGCCAGCAGCGCGGGCAAGACACCGTGACCGGACCGTGGTCATATGCCCCACGATCGAGGCTGGAGGTGGTGATGGCTCTGGTTCGAAAGCTCGCCGCGGTGTCGATGATCGCGCTGGTCGCGCTGACCGCCGCCTGCGGTGGCGACGACGACGATGACGCCGGCGACCCGGGCGACGCCGACGATGGCGAGCCGGACGCGTCGACCGATCCGCTCACCATCCTCGCCCGCACGCCGGACCGCAACGACCCGAACGTGTGGATCTACGACCCGATCGAGCTCGAGTTCTCGCAGCCGCTCGATCCGGACTCGATCGACGACGCCGCGCTCAGCCTCAACTCGCGCAACCGGCCGGTCCCGTTCGACCTCGAGCTCTCGCCCGACCGCACCCGCCTGATTGCTCGCATCACCGCGCCGCTCGAGACCCCGGCCAGCCTGACCATCGCGGTGGCCGAATCGGTCAGGAACGACGCTGGACAGGGGTTTGCGGGCGATCTGTGGATCGTCGGCCTGCCGCCGTGGCAGCAGATCGCGCCGGTGCCGGCCGCGGCCGGGACCCGCCCGGCCACCGCGGCCGACTCGACCGGCCAGGTCGCGGCCGCCTGGATCGACGCCGGCGGCGCGGCGGTGGTCTCGCGCCTCGAGCGCGGCGCGTGGAGCCAGATCGGCAGCGCGCTCGGCGCCGGCGCGGTCACCGACGTGCGCCTGGTGTTCGGCGACGGCGACGCGCCGATCGCCGCCTGGCGCGAGGGAGCCGAGGCGCACGTCAGCCGCTTCGACGGCACCGACTGGGTCGCGCTGGGCGGGCCGCTGCCGACCGTGGACGGCGCCGCCGCAGACCTGGCGGTCGACGGCGACGGCCAGCCGGTCGTCGGCGCGGTCACCAGCGAGGGGATCGCGGTGCTCGTCTGGAACGGCGAGGCGTTCGCGCCGCTCGGCCCGGTCCTGCCGGTCGCCGACGGCACCACCGAGATGAGCCTCGCGATGGACGGATCGGTGCCGGTGGTCGCGGCGTCGAGCGGCGACGCCCT
Source organism: Kofleriaceae bacterium (assembly GCA_035489015.1). Taxonomy (GTDB): domain Bacteria; phylum Myxococcota_A; class Polyangia; order Haliangiales; family Haliangiaceae; genus DATFRY01. The sequence continues at coordinate 12,386 of DATHKR010000168.1, forward strand.
GTCGGTCAGCCGGCTCGACGGCGACGGATGGAGCGAGGTCGGCGGCGGCCCGGTGGCCGGCGAGGGCGCGTCCGCCCCCGACCTGGTGGCGCGCAGCGGCGACCTCGCGATCGCCTGGCGATCCGAGGACGGGGCCAGCAGCCACGTCCTGGCCTCGCGCCTGGACGGCGACGGCGCCCCCGCGGTCTGGCGCGCGGTGGCCACCGCCGCCGACCTCGACATCCAGGACGCCGCCGGCAGCCCGACCATCGCGCTCGGCGCCGACGGCGAGGTGACGCTGGCCTGGGCCGAGCGCGGAGACGGCGGGCCGCAGATCTACGCGGCGCGCTCGGCGGCGGGCGCGTGGCAGTTCCTCGACTCGGCGCTGACCGGCGCCGACGGCGAGGCCGGCGATCCGGCCGTCGCGCTCGACTCGCGCGGGGTGCCGGCGGTGGTGTGGCGCGAGGTCGGCGGGGTCGCCGCGGCCCGCTGGAACGACAGCCCGGTCCTGCGCCACGGCCTGGCCGGACGCGCACCGGCCGGCCCCTGCGCCATCCCGGCCGACGCGCCGCCGGCGACGCTGGCCGGGACCGGCTGTTACGCCGACGTGGCCGCGCACCAGCTGGCGCCCGGGCTGGTCCCGTTCTCGGTCAACTCGCCGCTGTGGTCCGACGGCGCGCTCAAGCGGCGCTTCCTCCTGGTCCCCGACGGGCAGAGCGCGACCGCGCCGGCCGAGGGGTCGTGGCAGGTGCCGGTCGGGACGATCGTGGTCAAGGAGTTCTGGCTGGAGACGCTGGCCGGCGCGGTCGGCGCCGAGCCGGGCCTGACCCGCTTCCCGGTCGAGACCCGCTTCCTGGTCAAGCGCTGCGAGGAGCTGGAGTGCGATCAGCCGTGGCAGGGCTACAGCTACCAGTGGAACCCGGCCGGCAGCGAGGCCGATCTGCTGACCGGCGAGGCCGAGGTGCGGGTGGCGTGGCCGGTCGTCGATCCGACCAGCGGCGAGCCGGCCGAGCACACTCACATCTACCCGGGCCGCGATCAGTGCCTGCGCTGTCACAACAGCGCGGCCGGCCGCGTGCTCGGCCTGCAGACGGCGCAGCTCGACCGGTCCGGCGACTTCGGCGGCGTCATCGACAACCAGCTGCGCGCGATGGAGGAGGTGGGCCTCATCGAGCGGACCGAGCCGGGCGCGGCGTTGCGGCTGCCGTCGTCGCTCGACCCCAGCTTCAGCCTGGAGCAGCGATCGCGGGCCTACTTCCACGCCAACTGTTCGCACTGTCACCGGCCCGGCGGCGAGAACGTGACGATCGACTTCCGCTTCGAGGCGCCGCTGGCCGCCGACAACATCTGCAACCAGCTCGACCCGGGCAACGGCACCGCCTCGGTGATCTACGGGCGCGACGCGGCCCGCGGCGCCGGACAGATGCCGCCGATCGCCACCGACGCGGCCGACGGCGAGCAGCTCTCGGTGACCGAGCGGTGGATCAACCAGATGACGTCGTGCCCGTGATCCCGGCCGGCGGGCCGGCCGCGCGATCGTCCCTTCGATCGCGATCCGGCACGAACGTCATCGCGCGCTCGGCCAGCGCGCAGATCGTGAGCGACGGGTTGACGCCGGGGTTGGCCGACACCGCCGACCCGTCGATGACGTAGAGACCCGGGTGGCCGAACACCCGGTGCCGGTGGTCGATGACGCCGGCGTCGGGGCCGGCCCCCATCGCGCAGCCGCCCAGGATGTGGGCGGTGGTCGGGATGCCCAGCACCGTCTCGGTCATCATGCTGGTGGTGGTGCCCTCGATCCGCTCCGCCACCCGCCGGCCCAGCTCGGTCGCCTCCGCGATCGACGCGCTCGGGCGCGGCCCGCCCGACACCTCGGTGACCAGGCCGCGGCGGAACATCCGGCGCAGCGGCCGGCCCAGGCGCAGGCGCAGGTGGCCCTCGAGCGCGCGCATGTACAGGAGGATCATCGTGTAGCGGGCCCAGTCCGGCACCGTCCAGGTGCGGAACATCTGGATCGGATGGGCGAGCGCGAAGCCGAGCGCGCGCGCCACCCGCACGATGGCGCGATCGCCGGGCGCGTGCGGCGCCATCAGGGTGCGGAAGAAGCCGGCCCCGGACGGGTAGCGGACCGGCTCGATGTGCGAGTGCTCGTCGGTGTCGAGGATCGATCCGATCGCGATCCCGTGCGACAGGTCGCGGTCGCGCCGGCGCGTGGTCACCCCCATCAGCACCTCGGAGTTGGTGCGCACGAACTCGCCCACGCGCGGCGACAGCGCCGGCAGGCCGCCGTGGCCGCGGCGCGCGCGCTCCTTCATGCGGAGCAGGAGCTCGACGGTGCCGAGCACGCCGCCGGACAGGATGACCTGATCGGCCCGGTAGACCCGGTCGCGGCGGGCGCCGTCGGCCCCCTCGCGCACCTCGAGCCGGTAGCCGCCCGCCGGATCCGGCTCGAGCACGGACACCTCCGAGTCGGCGCGGATGACCAGGCCGAGCGCCTCGGCCAGGTGGAGGTAGTTCTTGTCGAGCGTGTTCTTGGCCCCGAACCGGCAGCCGAGCATGCACCCGCCGCACTGGATGCAACCGGTCCGCTCGGGCCCGCGCCCGCCGAAGTACGGGTCGGGCACGGTCTCGCCGGGCTTGCCGAAGTAGACCGCCACCGTGGTCGGGTGCACGTGATCGGCGCGGCCGATGTCGGCGGCCAGCTCGCGGATCACCTGATCGGGATAGGTGACGTTCGGGTTCTCGACCGCGCCGAGCATGCGGCGGGCGGTCTGGTAGTGCGCGGCCAGCTCGCGCTGCCAGTCGGCCAGGTGGGCCCAGCTCTCGGCCCGGAAGAAGCCCTCGCGCGGGATCGGCAGGGTGTTGGCGTAGACCAGCGAGCCGCCGCCGACGCCGACGCCGGAGAGCGCGGTGACGTGGCGCAGGAAGGTCATCTGGAAGAGGCCGCGGAAGCCGACCCCCGGCATCCACAGCCAGCGGCGGACGTTCCAGTTGGTCTTCGGAAAGTCGGCCGCGCCCAGCCGTCGTCCCTTTTCCAGCATGAGGACGCGGTAGCCCTTCTCGACCAGGCGCAGCGCGCTGACGCTGCCGCCGAAGCCGGAGCCGACCACCGCGAAGTCCCAGCGGGCCGGATCGTCCGGACGGTCGCTCTGGTTCGCGCTCACGGGCTGACTCGTGTCGGCATGGCGCGGCCATTCTGCCCCGGCTCGGCCGCCGCCGGCCAGCGCCCACGCGCGCCTCGATTCGGTGACTCGACCCCCACGCCGGCGGCGCCAAGCCGGCAGACCCACACGCGCGCCGCCTGGTCCCCTGGTTGCACCCTGTTCCTGCCGCATGCGTCGTACCCGAGGCTCGCCCGCCGCGAGCCGGTCCTGGCCGGCCAGCCTCGCGCTCGCCGCCCTCCTCTCCGCCTGCACCGGCCAGATCGTCGGAGAAGATCCGCCCGCCGGGTCCGGCGCGGACGCGAGCGCGATCACGCCGGACGACGACGCCGGCGCGCGGGCCGACGCGAACGCCGACGTGACCGCCGGGATGGACGCGGGCGACCCGGCCGATGCGCGCGCGCTGTTCGCCGACCAGATCGAGCCGATCCTGCGCGCGGCGCGCCCGCGCGGCGCCTGCGTCGACTGCCATCAAGGCGACGATCCCGGCAATGGACCCGACTTCCTCGGCGGCGCCGCCGACGCCGACGGCCACCGCGATCACCTGATCGCCGACCACCGCCTGATCGGCGACTCGCCCGAGGCCAGCCTCCTCTACACCACCGGCCAGCACACCGGCGACGCGTTCTGCACCGGCGCCGACGCGCCCTACCCCGGCTGCGCGATCGACGAGGCCGCCGCGGTCGCCGGCTGGATCGCCGCCGAGGCCGCGCCCTGATCGCGGATCAGGTGCCGATCACGCTGACCGTGACCTGACGCCGGTGCGGGCGCAGCCGGTGCTCCCACAGGTAGATGCCCTGCCAGGTGCCGAGCGCGAGCGCGCCGCCGGCGACCGGCAGGCACAGCGACGACTGGGTCAGGATGGACCGCACGTGGGCCGGCATGTCGTCCGGACCCTCGTCGGTGTGCTCGAACAGCGGATCGCCGTCCGGCACCAGCCGGCGGGCGAAGCGCTCGAGGTCGCTGCGCACCGCCGGGTCGGCGTTCTCGCACACGATGAGCGACGCGCTGGTGTGGTGGATGAAGACGTTGCACAGGCCGTCATTCACCTCGGCGGCGCGCACCACCCGGGCGACCTCGTCGCCGATGAGAAAGGTGCCGCGGCCCGCGGTGGCGACGGTGAGCGTCTCGGCGTGGTGACGGGCGATCGGGCGGCCGGCCGCGCTCATCGCTGGTGCTGCCCCTTCCACTGCTCGTACGGCATCCCGTAGATCAGCTCGCGCGCCTCGCCGTCCTCCATCTCGACGCCGCGCTCGGCGGCCGCCGCGCGATACCACTTCGACAGGCAGTTGCGGCAGAAGCCGGCCGTGTTCATGACGTCGAGGTTCTGAACGTCGGTCCGGTCGCGAAAGTGCTCGACCAGGCGGCGGAACACCGCGGCCTCGATCTCGAGCCGCGTCGCTTCGGGCGTCTTGTCCTGCATGCGCCGAGCATACTATGCAGGTCGGGTGACCGCCGGCGCAGACCAGGACGGGACGGGCCGGTTCAGTCCGGCGGTGCGCGAGTGGTTCGAGGCGCGCCACCGCGGGCCGACCCGGGTGCAGGCGCTCGGCTGGCCGCGCATCGCGTCGGGCGAGCACGCGCTGCTTTGCGCGCCGACCGGCAGCGGCAAGACCCTGGCCGCGTTCCTCGCCTGCCTCGACCGGCTGGGCCGCGGCGAGCCCGCGCCCGGCACCCGCGTCCTCTACATCTCGCCGCTGAAGGCGCTCGCCTACGACATCGAGCGCAACCTGGGCGAGCCGCTGGCCGAGATCGCCGCGCTGGCCGGCGAGCGCGGCCTCCGCTTCCTGCCGCCCCGGGTCGCGGTTCGCACCGGCGACACCACCCCGTCGGCGCGCCGCCGCCAGCTGCGCGAGCCGCCCGACATCCTCATCACCACGCCGGAGTCGCTCTACCTGCTCCTGACCTCGGCCGCGCGCGACGCGCTGGCCGCGGTCGAGACGGTGATCGTCGACGAGATCCACGCGCTCGCGCCCAACAAGCGCGGCGCCCACCTGACCCTGTCGCTCGAGCGGCTGAGCGCGATCTGCCCGCGCGAGCCGCAGCGGATCGGGCTGTCGGCCACCCAGCGCCCGCTCGAGGAGGTGGCACGCTTCCTGGGCGGCGATCGCCCGGTGGCGGTGGTGGACGCGGGCGAGCCGCCCCACATCGACGTGCGCATCGAGGTGCCGGCCGCCGACATGAGCCGCCCGGCCGGCGACGATCCCGACCGCCTGCCCGGCCTCTCCCCTGAGGAGCGGAGCAGCCTCATGCCGGCGCTCTACCGCCGCATCCACGAGCTGGTCCAGGCCCACCGCAGCTCGATCGTGTTCGTGAACAGCCGGCGGCTGGCCGAGCGCGTCGCCCACCAGCTGAACGAGATGGCCGGCGAGGAGCTGGCCCGCGCCCACCACGGCAGCATGGCCCGCCACGAGCGCCTGGTGGTCGAGGATCTGCTGAAGCGCGGCCTCCTGCGCTGCATCGCGGCGACCAGCTCGCTCGAGCTCGGCATCGACATGTCGGCGGTCGACCTGGTCGTGCAGGTCGAGTCGCCCGGCTCGGTCGCGCGCGGGCTGCAGCGGATCGGGCGGGCCGGCCACCAGGTCGGCGCGGTCAGCCGCGGCGTGGTCCTGCCCAAGTTCCACGGCGACCTGCTCGAGGCGGCGGTGGTGTGCCGCGGCATGCAGGACGGCGACGTCGAGCCGATCCGGGTGCCGCGCCAGCCGCTCGACGTGCTCGCCCAGCAGATCGTCGCGATGTGCTCGGTGGAGACCTGGCCGGTCGACAACCTCGCCCGGTTGATCCGCCGCGCCTACCCGTATCGCGATCTGTCCCGCGACGCGCTCGGCGCGGTGCTGGCCATGCTGTCGGGCGGGACCGGCGCCGACGACATGGTCGATCTGATGCCGCGCCTGTCCTGGGACCGCGCCGCCGATCAGGTGGTCGCCCGGCGCGGCGCGCGCCTGATCGCGCTGACCAGCGGCGGGACCATCCCGGACCGCGGCCTCTACCCGGTCCACGTCGGCGCCGACGGGCCGCGGGTCGGCGAGCTCGACGAGGAGATGGTGTACGAGTCGCGCGCCGGCGAGACCTTCCTGCTCGGCGCCACCACCTGGCGCATCGAGGAGATCGAGCGCGACCGGGTGATCGTGAGCCCGGCCCCGGGCGAGCCGGGCAAGATGCCCTTCTGGCACGGCGACCGGCCGCCCCGCCCGCCCGCGCTCGGCCGCGCGCTCGGCGCCCTGGTCCGCGTGCTGGGCGAGCGCGAGCCGGACCGGGCCCGCCTGCTGCTCGGCGACGACTACCGGCTCGACCCGCTCGCGGTCGACAACGCGATGCGCTACGTGGAGCAGCAGCGCGAGGCGACCGGCACCCTGCCGACCGACCGCGCCATCACGATCGAGCGGTTCCGCGACCAGCTGGGCGACACCCGCGTGTGCGTGCTGTCGCCGATGGGCGGCGCGGTGCACGGGCCGTGGGCGCTGGCCATCGAGGCCCAGCTGGGCGCGGCGCTGGGCGCGCCGATCCAGTCGATGTGGAACGACGACGGCATCGCGTTCCGCATGCCGGCCTCGGCGCTGCCGCCCGGCGTCGACCAGCTGGTGTTCGATCCGGAGGAGATCGAGGACCGGGTCACCTCCGAGCTGGGCGGCTCGGCCCTGTTCGCGTCGCGCTTCCGCGAGAACGCGGCCCGCGCGCTGCTCCTGCCCCGCCGCCGCCCGGGCCAGCGCGCGCCGCTGTGGGTGCAGCGGCTGCGCGCCCAGCAGCTGCTCGGCGCGGCCCAGCGCCAGCCGAGCTTCCCGATCCTGCTCGAGACTTACCGCGAGATCCTGGCCGACGTGTTCGACCTGCCCGCCCTGATCGAGCTCATGACCCAGATCCGGCGCGGCGACGTGCGGGTCGACGTGGTCGATACCGCGACCCCGTCGCCGTTCTCGCGCTCGCTCGCGTTCGCCTACACCGTCGCGTTCATGTACGAGGGCGACGCGCCGCCGGCCGAGCGGCGGGCCCAGGCCCTGGCGCTCGACCGCTCGCTCCTGCGCGACCTGCTCGGCCACGAGGACATGCGCCGGCTGCTCGACGGCGCGGTGGTCGACCAGGTCGAGCGCGAGCGGCAGCGGCTGGTCCCGGAGCGGCGCGCGCGCGACGCCGACGAGGTCCACGACCTCCTGCGCCGGCTGGGCGATCTCGCCGACGACGAGATCGCCGCGCGCGCGACCGGCGAGGTCGGGCCGCTGGTGGCCGACCTCGAGCGGCAGGGCCGCGCGGTCCGGATCGACGTGGGCGGGCGGCCGCGGGTGGCCGCGGCCGAGGACGCGCCGCGCTACCGCGCGCTGGCCGGCGGCGACGACGACGCGCTCGACGGCCTGCTCCTGCGCCACGCCCGCCAGCGCGGGCCGCTGGCCCCGGGCGAGCTGGCCGCGCGGTTCGGCGTGTCCGGGTCGCGCGCCGAGGCCGCCATCGATCGGCTGGTGGCGGGCGGCGAGCTCGAGCGGGGCGGCTTCCGCCCGGGCGGCGCCGAGGTCGAGGTGGTCCACGCCGAGGTGCTGCGCGAGCTGCGCCGCCGCACCCTCGACGAGCTGCGCCGGCAGGTCTCGCCGGTCGAGCCGGCCGCGCTGGCCCGCTTCCTCCCCGGCTGGCACGGCATCGGGCGCGGCGGCCCGGGCGGCCTGCCCGCCCTGCGCGAGGCGGTGCGCCGGCTGGTCGGCCTGCCGCTGCCGCTGTCGGATCTCGAGGCGCGCATCCTGACCGCGCGGGTGCCCGACTTCCATCCATCGATGCTCGATCAGCTCGGCGCGATGGGCGAGCTGCTCTGGGTCGGGCGCGGCCGGCGCGGCGCCGGCGACGGCTGGGTCGCGCTCTACGACCGCGATCACCTCGCCCTGGTCGACGACAGCGCGGCCGACCCGGGCGCGGTCGACGGCCTCCCGCCCGACCAGCGCGCGGTGCTCGACGCGCTCGGCGCGCGCGGCGCGTCGTTCCAGGTCGAGCTGGAGCAGTCGAGCGGCCTGGCCGGCGATGCCCTGACCGCCGCGCTGTGGGAGCTGGTCTGGGCCGGCCTCATCACCAACGACACCTTCGCGCCGCTGCGCAGCCGGGCCGCGCGCCGGCCGGGCCGCGCGCCGCGGCCGCCGCGCCCCTCTCGCCGCGCGGCCGGCTCGGTGCGCGCGTCGCCGTTCGCCGGCGGCGGCCGCTGGTCGCTGGTCGCCCAGCGGGCCCGCCGCGGGGTCGATCCCACCGAGCGCGCCCTGGCCCAGGCGCTGACCATGCTCGACCGCTACGGCCTGGTCAGCCGCGAGGCCGCCGCCGCCGAGGAGCTGCCCGGCGGCTTCGCCGCGCTGTCGCCGGTGCTGCGCGTCCTCGAGGAGACCGGGCGGGTGCGGCGCGGCTACTTCGCCGCCGGCCTCGACGGCCGCCAGTTCGCCCTGCCCGCCGCCATCGATCGCCTGCGCGCGCCCGGCGATCCGGGCGCGATCGTCCTGGCCGCGTGCGACCCGGCCAACCCGTACGGCGCGCTCCTGCCCTGGCCCGATCCGCGCATCGCCGACGCGGCCCGGCCCGGCCGCCGGGCCGGGGCCCTGGTCGTCCTCTGGCGCGGCCAGCTCGCCATGACCCTCGAGTCCGGCGGCAAGGCGATGCTCACCTTCGCCGGCCTCGCCGACGACGACCTCGGCGAGGCGATCACCGCCGGCGTCCCGCTGCTCATGCGCCTGGCCCGCCGCCGCGCCCTCCGCCTCGAGACCATCGACGGCGCCGCCGCCCGCAC
>DATHKR010000169.1:0-72830 GCA_035489015.1 Kofleriaceae bacterium
CACGCCCGCGCGCATGATGAGCCCGCCGCCGTGCCAGACCATCGCCTCGGCGTGGTTCGGGTCGCGGGCCAGGGTGTCCTCGCACAGCTTCATCGCGCGGTCGAGGGCGGCTGTGTCCTGGTGCAGGAGGCCGGCGAAGAAGTCGTCGCGCACCAGCAGGTCGAAGCGATCGGTGGTGAGCGGGTCGGCCTCGGCAGAGGCCGCGGCGGTGGACGGTGCCGGCGCCGGGTGGGCAGGAGCCGGGTCGGCAGGAGCCGCGGCGGCCGCCGGAGCGGGCGCCGCAGGCGCGTCGGCAGAGGCGCCGCCACACGCCGCGGACACGGCGGCGAGCGGGGCGAGGAGCGCGGCGAGTCGAGCGGTGCGCCGGAGCACGGGGACGAGCGAGCGGTTCGCGGTGATTTCCATGCGCCCTTGATAAGGCGGACATCGGAGCCGCGGCGGCAGCTTCCGACCGGAGGCGGCATCGAGGCGACGAGGGGTCGGATCCGGCCGACCGGCCGTCCTGCCGACGGCCGCGCCGGAGCCGCGCCGCGCCGCCGCTCAGCGGCCCGACAGGCGGCGGAGCGACTCGAGGTACGGCGCGGTGGCGACGCCCTGGTCAGTGATGATCGCGGTGATCAGATCGGCGGGGGTGATGTCGAAGGCGGGGTAGCGGGCGCTGGCGCCGGCGGCGGCGATGCGGGTCCCGCCGATCGAGAGGAGCTCGGTGCCCGACCTCTCCTCGATCGGGATGCCGTCGCCACTGGCGGTCTCGAGATCGAGGGTGGAGGTCGGGGCCGCGACGTAAAACGGGATGGCGTGGCGGGCTGCCGCCAGGGCGAGGGCGTAGGTGCCGATCTTGTTCGCCACGTCGCCGTTGGCCGCGATGCGGTCGGCGCCGACCACGACGCAGCCGACCTCGCCGCGGCTCATGAGGAAGGCGGCCGCTCCATCGGGGATGAGGGTGACGTCGAAGCCGTCGCGGACCAGCTCCCAGGCGGTCAGGCGGGCGCCCTGGAGGAACGGGCGGGTCTCGTCGGCCAGGACCCGCACGGTCTTGCCCGCCTCGCGGGCGGCTCGCACGACGCCGAGCGCGGTGCCGTAGCCGCCGGTGGCGAGCGCTCCGGCGTTGCAGTGAGTGAGGACGGCGACGTCGTCGGGGAGGAGCGCGGCGCCGTGGCGGCCGATGCGGCGGCACATCTCGATGTCGTCGGCCTGGATGGCAATGGCGCGCGCCTCGAGAGTGGACACCACCGCGGCGAGATCCGGATCGGACGCGTCGGCGGTCGCGGCGAGCGCGGCCCTGGCCGCCTCTCGCATCTGGGCCAGGGCCCAGAACAGGTTCACCGCGGTCGGCCGGGTCTGGCCCAGCAGATCGATCGCGCGCTCGAGCCCGGCCGAGAACGCCGCGACGCCCGGCGCCGGGCTCGCCTCGGCCAGCCGGCGGGCGGCCAGGGCCACGCCGTAGGCCGCCGCGCAGCCGATCGCCGGGGCGCCTCGCACGACCATGTCGCGGATCGCCTGGGCCACGTCGGTCTCGTCCTCGCAGCGCAGCCACACCTCCACCGCCGGCAGCTGGAGCTGGTCGAGCAGGTGCAGCGCGCCGTCGTGCCAGCGCAGCGGCTTCAGGATCTCCTCGGGGCTCATCGGCTGGCTCCGTCGGTGGACAGCAGGCGGCGCAGGATCTGGTTGACCAGCTTCGGGTCGGCGCGCCCGCCGGTCCGCTTCATCACCTGGCCGACGAAGAACCCGATCAGCGCCGGCTTGCCGGCGCGGAAGCTGGCCGCCTCGGTCGGGTGGGCGGCGATCGCCTCGGCGCAGGCGGCCTCGAGGGCGCCCTCGTCGCGCACCTGGGTCAGGCCGCGCCGCTCGACGATCGCGGTGGGCGCCTCGCCGGTCGCGGCCATCTCGGCCCACACGTCCTTGCCGGTCTGTCCGCTGATGGTGCCGGTCTCGACCAGCCGCACCAGCTCGGCGACGTGGGCCGGGGCGACCGTGGACTGGGCGGCGTCCTTCTCGCCGAGGATCCAGTTGGCGATCGGCTTGGCCGCGGCCGCGCCGCCGCCGTGAGCGGCCAGCGCCGCGTCGAAGCGATCGGCCACCGCGCGGTCGCTGGCCAGGTGGCGGGCGTCGTCGTCGGACAGGCCGAGCTCGCCGCGCCAGCGCGCTCGCCGCGCGGCCGGCAGCTCGGGCAGGGAGGCGCGCACGCGCTCGATCACATCGTCGCCGACCGCGAGCGGCGGCAGGTCCGGATCGGGGAAGTAGCGATAGTCCATCGCCTCCTCCTTGCTGCGCATCGAGTGCGAGACCCCGGCCACCGAATCCCACAGCCGGGTCTCCTGCACCACGGTCCCGCCCTGGTCCAGGATCCTGGCCTGGCGGGCGATCTCGTGCTCGATCGCGTGGTGCACGAACTTGAACGAGTTGATGTTCTTCAGCTCGGCGCGGGTGCCCAGCTCGGTCGACCCGACCGCGCGCAGCGACACGTTGGCGTCGCAGCGGAGCTGGCCCTTCTCCATGTCGCCGCCGGACAGGTCGAGCCAGCGGCACAGCTGGCGGAGGACGCGCATGTACTCGGCCGCCTCCTCCGCCGAGAACAGGTCCGGCTCGCTCACCACCTCGATGAGCGGCACGCCGGCCCGGTTGAGATCCACGTGCGACGCGCGACCGCCCGGCTGGTGCAGGTTCTTGCCGGCGTCCTCCTCGAGGTGGATGCGGCGCAGCTGCACCGAGCGGGTGGATCCGCCCAGCTCGACCTCGATCGTCCCGCCATCGCACAGCGGCTCGTCGTACTGCGAGATCTGATAGCCCTTGGGCAGGTCGGGGTAGAAGTAGTGCTTGCGGGCGAAGCGCGACACCTGGCGAATGCGCGACCCGCAGGCCAGGCCCAGCCGCAGCGCCAGCTCGAGCGCGCCGCGGTTGAACACCGGAAGGCTGCCCGGCAGCGCCAGCACCACCGGGTCGCACTGCGAGTTGGGCGGAGCGCCGAAGCCGGCCGGCGCGCCCGAGAACGCCTTGGATCGAGTCGCGAGCTGGACGTGGACCTCGAGCCCGATGACCGGCTGCCACCGCCCGGTCATGCCCGGCCCTCCCCGGCCAGGTTCTGCTCGGGTGGATGGCGCAGGCCGTGGTCGGTGGCCTGCTCGTAGGCGGCGGCGGCGCGCAGCAAGGTCGCCTCGTCGAGCGCGCGCGCGGTCAGCTGCAGGCCGACCGGCAGTCCCTCGGGGGTGAAGCCGCACGGCACGCTGATCGCGGGCAGCCCGGCCAGCGGCGCGCCCATGGTGAACACGTCGGTCAGGTACATGGTGACCGGGTCCTGGGTCTTCTCGCCCAGCCGGAACGCCGGGGTCGGCGAGGTCGGGGTGGCGATGAGATCGACCTCGGCAAAGGCGCGCTCGTGGTCGCGCGCGATGAGGGCGCGGACCTGCTGCGCCTTGCGGTAGTACGCGTCGTAGTAGCCGGAGCGGAGCGCGAAGGTGCCGAGCATGATGCGGCGCTTGACCTCGGCGCCGAAGCCGGCCCCGCGGGTGCGCGCATACATGTCGTTGAGGCTCTGCTCGGGCGGCCCGGCGCGCATCCCGTAGCGCACGCCGTCGTAGCGGGCCAGGTTGGACGACGCCTCGGCCGGCGCGACCAGGTAGTAGGCCGGCAGCCAGTACGCCGCGTGCGGCAGCGACACGTCGGTGACCGTCGCGCCGAGGTGGGTGAGGACGTCGAGCGCGGCGTCGACCGCGGCGGTGACCTCGAGGTCCACGCCAGGCAGCTCGAGCTCGCGCGGGCGGCCGATCCGGAGGCCGCGGGCGCCGCGGGTGAGCGCGTCGGCCAGGCGCGGGGCCGGCTCCTGGATCGACGTCGAGTCGCGCGGATCGAACCCGGCGATCGCCTCGAACAGGAGCGCGGCGTCGCCGACGGTGCGGGCGAGCGGGCCGACCTGATCGAGGGACGAGGCGAACGCGACCACGCCGTACCGCGGCACCCGCCCGTAGGTCGGCTTGAGCCCGACCACGCCACACAGCGCGGCCGGCTGGCGGATCGAGCCGCCGGTGTCGGTGCCGAGCGCGCCGGCGCACAGGCCGGCCGCGACCGCCGCCGCCGCGCCGCCGGACGAGCCGCCCGGCACGCGCTCCAGGTCCCACGGGTTGCGCACCGGGTGGAACGCGGAGTTCTCGTTCGACGAGCCCATCGCGAACTCGTCGAGGTTGAGCTTGCCGACCAGGACCGCGCCGGCCGCACGCAGGCGCTCCACCACCGTGGCGCTGTACGACGCCGGCGGCACCCACCCGGCCAGAATTCTGGACCCGGCGGTGGTCGGCACCCCGCCGGTGACGATGACGTCCTTGAGCGCGATCGGCACCCCGGCCAGCGGGCCGGGATCGTCGCGCCGGGCCAGGGCCTGGTCGACCGCGGCGGCCTGGCGCTCGGCGCCGTCGGCGTCGACGTGGAGAAAGGCGCCCAGGTGGGGGTCAGCCGCGCCGATCCGGTCGAGGGTGGCGCGGAGCAGCTCGAGCGCGGACAGCTCGCGGGCCCGCACCCGCCGGGCCAGCTCGGTGGCCGGCAGGTAGTGGAGCGGCTCGCTCACGTCGGGCCTCCCGCGCCGCCGCGGCCGTCGCCGGAGCCGGCCGGCCTGAGGATGTGCGGCACCTGGAAGAAGTCGTCGGCTCGATCCGGCGCCTGGCCGACCGCGTCCTCGACCGGCAGCGCGGCCCCCGGCTCGTCGGCGCGCAGCCGCAGCTGCATCGGCACCGCGTGCGTCATCGGCTCGACCCCGTCGGTGTCCACCTCGGCCAGCCGCTCCATGTGGACGAGGATGGCGCTGAGCTCGCCGCGCAGCCGCTCCACCTCGTCGTCTTCCAGGTGGAGTCGCGCCAGTCGCGCGATCTCCAGGACGTCCTCGCGGGTCAGCGCCGCCATCTCGCCTCGCTCATCGCTGCCACCTCGCCTCGGCATGGGGCACACCGATGCGGCCCTCGTCCACGAGTCGGAGCACGTGCTGGCTGCCGCGCTCCATGTAGTCGTCGACCACCGCCACGGCGGCGTCGGCGTCGCGGTGCTCGAGCGCGGCGAGCAGCTGCTCGTGGTGGCTCCGGACGAACTCCGGGTCGACGATGACGTGCATCAGGATGCCGGTGTACGCCTTGATCGCCTCTCGCACCGTGTTGACCAGCAGGCTCACCACCCGGTTGCGCGCGATCGCGGTCAGCGCCATGTAGAAGTCGAAGTCGTGGGCGAACACCTCGGCCGGGTCGATCCCCGGCGCGGCGGCGCGCAGCGCGATCTTCTCCAGCCGCTCGAGGTCGTCCGGCTCGACCCGACCGGCGGCCAGGCGCGCCACCTCGCGCGCGACCATCCGGCGGAACTCGAGCGCGTCGCGGATGATGTCGGGATACGCGCTCTGTCCGAGTGGGACCAGGTGCGCGACCAGCTCGAGCCCGGCGGTCTCCATGAAGTTCTCGACCCGGGTGCCGTCGCCCTGGCGAATCCGGACCAGGCCCATGTGCTCCAGCTTCTTCAGCGCCTCGCGCAGCGACGCGCGATTCACCGCGAGCGTCCTGGCCAGCTCGCGCTCGGGTGGGAGCTTGGCGCCCGGGCGGTACTGGCCGGTCAGGATGAGCGCGCGGAGCTGCTCCACGATCTCGTCGGCCACGCGCTGTCGTTCGACCGGCTTCAGCATGTCTTCTCAGCGCTTCGAGAGGAGCGGAGCTTACCCTGGTGCGTTGCCTGGACCAAGGTGGTCCACTACACTCACCCGGCTCATGGATTCACCCGAGTCCGCGTACGCGCTGTCGGCAGGGCCCGGGTCGGGATCCGGAGCTGGCGCGAGCGCCGGCGCGCCCGCGTCATCGTCGGTGGCGGGGGCCGGCCAGGCGATACCGGCGGCGGTGGTCCAGCCCGGCGGCCGCGGCGCACCGTACCGCATGTACGAGGCGCTGGCGGTGACGGTCGAGGGAGCCACGCTGCGCGGCGGTCTCCTCCTCGAGGTGAGCGAGGAGGTCACCCTGGAGCTGGCCCTGCCCGATCGCACCGCGCTGCGCGCGCGCGCCCGCGTGGTGGAGATCGTGTACGGCAAGCCGCCGGCCATGAAGGTGGTCTGGAGCGGCCTGGCCGACGCCGATCGCAAGCGCCTTCGCCGGTAGAGCTTCACCGGATAGGCACCGGAACATCACCGGACATCAGAAGAGGACGACGACCGCATGGCCGAGACGATTGAAGAGCTGAGCTACGACTACGAGGAAGACGGCAAGCTGGTGCGCAAGGAGCTCGAGCGCCACGTCCTGTCCAAGGGATCGTGGGCGACGGTGATGTTCCTCTACCAGGAGCTCGACCGGAAGACCGAGAACTGGCGCGCGCCCAAGGTCTCCATCGTCCGCTACAAGAAGTGGAACGGGGCCTATCGCAAGCAGTCCGGCTTCAACATCTCGAGCGAGAAGCAGGCCCGCCAGATCGTCGAGGCGATCGAGAAGTGGTACGCAGGCGGCGCCGCGGCCGCCGCCGACGAGGGCGAGGACGCCGGCGACGACGAGTAGGCGCGCGGCCGGCCGGCTCGGCGCTACTTCTTGCGCAGCCGGCCGCGCAGCACGCGCAGCTCGAGGTTCGCCTCGGCGTGGCCCGGCTCGAGATCGATGACCGTGCGGAACGCGTCGATCGCGACCTGGGTCTGGCCGCTGTGCTTGGCGACCTGCCCGCTGTAGAAGTGAGCCTGCACGCACTGCGAATGCAGCGCGAGCGCCTGGGTCAGCCGCCGCTGCACGTCGTCGGCGACGGAGGTCTTGTTGGGCGCGGCCAGCCAGGTCGCCCACGCGAGCAGCGCGTGGTACTCGGCCTCCTCGTTGTTCATGGTCACCGCCTCCTCGAAGAGGGCGCGGGCCTGCTCGAACATGCTGCGGCGGAGGGCCATCTCGCCGCGGCGGAACGTCTCCTCGGCCTGCAGCACCCGGCCGGCGCGCTCCTCGGCGTCGGCCTGGGCCTTGCGCACCGCCACCTCGCCGCCGGCCGAGATCATGACCGAGTACTCGCTGCGCCGGCGCGGATCGCTCAGCACGCCGAAGGCCTGGTTGATGCGGGCGAACAGGCGCTGGGCCTCGTGGTCGACGTCGGTGACGCCGACCGCGCGCAGGCGGTCGGGGTGGATGCGCTTGGCGATGCCGAAGTAGGCGGCGCGGATCTCGTCCGACTTGGCGCCCTGGCTGACGCCGAGGATGTAGTAGTGGTCGGCGCTGCGGTCCATCGCGGCGATCTTCTCGGCGATCATCCTGCGGATCTCGGTCGCGGCGGCGCGGCTGCCGCTCGGCGGCATCGTGGTGTTGTGGGCGCGGCGCAGGATCGGCGGGACGGTGGTGGAGTGGGGTCGCGCCGGCGGCGGCGTGGTCGCGCGGCCGCGCACCGGCATCTGGTTGGTGGTGCGGGTGCGCGACGGCGGCGGAGGAGTGGTCGAGCGCGGCGGCGGCTCGGAGCCGGGTGATCGCCGCGAGCCGGGCGACGTGATCGAGCCCGGTGGGATGGTCGAGCCGTTGGGCGGCTCGGAGCCGAGCGAGCGGCGCGACGCGGGCAGGTTGGATCCGATCGGCGGCTCGGAGCTGGGCGAGCGTCGCGAGCGCGCGAGATTGGATCCAGGCTCGGCGTCGGGCGGCGGCTCGAAGTCGAACGACTCGGCGCCGGACGGCGTCGTCGAGCCGGGCGGGATGGTCGAGCCCGGCGGAACCGTCGACCGCGAGTGGGCCGAGCCGGGCGGGATGGTGGAGCGCGACGGCGTCGTCGAGCCGGGCGGGATGGTCGACCGCAGGTGGGCCGAGCCGGGCGGGATGGTGGAGCGCGCCGGCACCGGCGACGCGGGCGGGATGGTCGTGCGCGACGAGACCGCCCCGCCTGGTGGAATGGTCGCGCCCGGCACGCCGCTGGTTCCCTCGCCGGGAGGATCGCTCTCGGGCGCCTGCCGCGTGCTCGCCCGTCGCGCGCGCGCGCTCGCGTCGGGCGTCGGGTACGGGCTGGTCCCCTGTCCGGGGAAGAGCAGCCGCCGCACCGTCCCGTGCGCCAGCCGCGCATGCTCGGCCGCGCCGGGGACCGCAGGAGCAGCGGACGACGTGGAGACCGGGGCTCGACGCCGCGAGCCTCCTGCTTCCGCCACGGTCGCATCCTGAGGCCGCGGCGGCTGGGTCTCGGTCCCGCGCGCCATCACCGCCGGCGAGGGCACCGCTCCGGCCTCGAGACAGTCGCACGCGACCAGCGCGTACATCACCGACAGCACCAGGCGGCCGTCGACGCCCGAGCACGCGCCGAGCAGCTGCCGCGGCGTCCACGCGTGCTGCGACAGGCGATCCATCACCACGCGCTCGCCTTCGCCGAAGCCAAAGGCCGGCAGCGCCGCCAGCGCGTCGTCGGCCAGCCGGAAGCCGCGGTCGAGCAGCCCGGTCATCTCGCGCTCCAGCCGGTCGATCGTGTAGTGGGTGCGCACGCCGAAGTAGACCAGCCAGCGCGCGTCGAGCGCCGGCACATCCGGATCGGCGCGCAGCGAGCGCGCGTTGTCGAGCACGTAGGCCGCGTCGGGCAGCGCGAACGCGCGCGCGGCGCGCTGGGCCAGGAGTCGCCGCTTGAGCGTCGCGACCTGATCCGGCTTCAGCCGGGTCAGCTCGCTCAGTACGTGTAGAGGGTCGGATCCGGGCGTGCGCGCCATCGCGTCGATCGCGGCCGAGACCTCGGTGGACGTCACCAGGCCGGCGGACAGCGCCACCCGCCCGGGGCTATCCGCGGGCGCGGCGCTCTCGGCCGCGACCACGCGGCCGTCCTCCCACGACGTCTTGTACCGGCGCTCGCCCTCGCGCAGCACCAGATCGCCGGTGAACCGCTGGGCCGCGATCGTGTAGACCGTGCGCGCAAACGGCCGGTCCGTGACTCTCCCTTGAGCGACTTCCACGCGCTCCCCTCAGCTCATGTTCCGGCGGGCATGCCCAGGGCCGCCGGCGCGCCGGTCTCCGCGTGTACGGAGAAGCCGCATGACCGTGTACACCGCAGCCAGCGCGGCGAGCACAATCACCATGAGACCGAGGACGACACGATCGGCTTCAGCAAAACCCCACCAGGACCCCGCCACCCATCCGTATGAAACCGATGACACAGTTTTCAGCATGAGAGGGACGGGTAAACTTGTCAACGAGGGAGGTCCTTGCCCTTCCTTACCTCCTGTCGGCACTATAGTGGTCCGTCCAGCGCCCGCGATGAGCTCGTCCTTTCCCCTCGATGGAATGCGCGTCCGGTTCTCGGGCGCCAGCGATGTGGGGCGGAAGCGCAACCACAACGAGGACGCGCTCTATCTGCCGAGCGACACGCGTCTGGCCATCGTCGCCGACGGGATGGGTGGGCACGCGAGCGGCGAGGTGGCCAGCGGCGTCGCCGTCGGTACCATCGTCGAATACTTTCATCAGACTGCCGACATCCAGCCGATCACGTGGCCGTACAAGGTCGATCGCGACCTGCGCTCCGACGTGAACCGGATGGTCATCGCGGTGAAGCTCGCCAACCTCGAGATCTACGAGCGTTCCCAGAAGGAGGCGCGCCTGAAGGGGATGGGCACGACGGTGGTGGCCATCTACTTCCTCGACGACACCGTCATCATCGGCCACGTCGGCGACAGCCGGGTCTACCGCTATCGCGACGGGCGGTTGACGCAGCTGACCGAGGACCACTCGCTCATCAACGATTACATCAAGATGAAGCGGGTCACCGCCGAGGAGGCGGAGAACTGGCCGCACAAGAACGTCATCGTGCGGGCGCTCGGGATGAAGGAGAACGTCGCGGTGGACGTGCTCAGCGAGACGCCGCGGCTGGGTGACTGCTACCTCATGTGCTCGGACGGACTGTCGGGCATGCTCAACGACGCCCAGATGGCGCACATCATCCGCACCTCGCCGGACCTGGACGCTGCGGTCGAGGAGCTGGTCCGCGGCGCAAACGAGGAGGGCGGCACCGACAACATCTCGGTGGTGCTGGCCCGGATCGAGCCGCCATGAGCGCGTTCCGCTGGGCGATCGCGGTCGCGCTGGTCTGCGCTGCGGGGTGCAAGAAGGACCGGGAGCAGGCGACGCCGCCGGAGCGCTGGGCCGAGCATGCGGAGCGCGGGGCGGGTGCCGAGTCGGACCCGGCTCGCGTCGCGGCGCAGGAGTCGGAGCGCGGGCGCAAGGCGTGCCAGAGCTATGTCGACCAGGTGTGCGATTGTGCGTTGAAGGTCCCCGACCTCGGCAGCGAGTGCGAGATGGCGCGATCGCGGCCCCAGGCGCTGGCGATGAACCAGCGCGCGGCGATGGCCGACGGGAACGCGACCGAGCGCGACCGGCTGGCGATCCGGGCCAACGCCGACCAGATCGCGCGCGCCTGCATCGAGGACGCGGCGGCGCTGATGAAGCGCGGCTGCGCGCCGCCGAAGAGCGCGACGGCGACGGCGGCTGACCAGGCGACCGAGGCTGGCGCGGCGGCGTCCGGGTCGGCGAAGCCCGCGCCTACGATCGGGTCGGGTTCTCCGGATCGGGCGAAGCC
Organism: Kofleriaceae bacterium; assembly: GCA_035489015.1. Lineage (GTDB taxonomy): Bacteria > Myxococcota_A > Polyangia > Haliangiales > Haliangiaceae > DATFRY01. The sequence goes on from DATHKR010000169.1 coordinate 10,504, forward strand.
GGCGAGGACGGAGAAGCCGGCGAGGCCGACGAAGGCGGAGACGCCGCCGCCGTCGCGGAAGGGGTCGGGCCCGGTGCCTGCTCCGCCGCCGGAGCCGGAACCTCTACAAGACCTGACCAGGTGATGATGGCGTCGCGGACCGCGCCGCTGGCGCGCGCTCGCGGCCACACCACGGCTCGCTCGACGTGGGCGCCCTCCTCCACGATCGCGTGGGCGCCGATCACCGCGCCCGGCCCGACCACCGCCTCCGCGCCGATGTGCGCGCCGGCTCCGATCCGGAACGGGTGGCGCAGGATCGCGGTCGGGTGCACGTGGGCGCTGATGTCCACGCCGCGGAGCGGGCCGGGCGGGTGGCGCAGGCGGCGCGAGGCGATGAGCTCGAGGTTGGAGCGCAGGTAGCGGTCCGGCAGCGAGTGCTCGGCGAAGTAGACCGGCCCGGCCTCGAACGCCGCCACCTGCTCGCCGGCGCGCAGCCACGGCAGATAGCCCTGCCGGATCATGCACGCCTTGCCGTCGGGCAGGCGGCGCACCACCGACGGCCGGGTCACGTGCACACCGGTGAACATGCGATCGCCGTCGCCGAGGATGTCGCGGACGCGCAGGCGGCCCGGCTGACCGGCCTCGCGCGAGAAGGCCGCGCCACCGGCGCGCTCGTCGCGGCCCAGCTCGTCGGCGTCCTCGCCGCGGCCCAGCGCGTCGGCGTGCTCGGCGCGTTTCCGATCGGTGAGCCCGCCGCGCCCGGCTTCCTCTCGTCTGCCCTCGCCCTTCCCGTTGGTGGCGTCCGCGATCGACTCGACCATCACCGCGCCCCACGCGGTCGCGTCCGGAACCCGCCGCACCACCATCGTGCCGAGCACGTCCGGGTCGCGCGCCACCGCCTCCATCAGCGCCGCGAGGTCGAGGTCGAAGATTAGCTTGCCGTTCATCGACACGAACGGCTCGTCGCGCCCGTCCGGGTCGAGCAGCGGCAGCGCCTTCTTGAGGCCGCCGCCGGTCTCGAGCAGCTCCTCCTCCTCGCTGTAGCGGATCCTGGCGCCGAACGCGCTGCCGTCGCCGAGCTCGCCGCGGATGACGTCGCCGTGGTGGTGGAGGTTGATGACGATGTCGCGGATGCCGTGGCCGACCAGGAGCGCGACCCCGTAGCGCAGGATCGGGATGTCGCAGACCGGCAGCATCGGCTTGGGCAGCCTGTCGCCGAGCGGGGCCAGCCGGGTGGATTTCCCGGCGCACAGCATCATGGCTCTCATGCAGCCTCCCTGGCCGCGAGGTCCTTGCCGAGCACCACGAACCGGCGCTCGCCGGCCAGCCCGGCGGCGCGCTGGTAGAAGCCGCGCGGCCCGATCCACGCCACCGTGCAGCGGTCGACCCCGTCGGCCGCCACGTCGACCAGGCAGGCGATGAGGAGCGCCTCGCCCAGCCCGCGCTGGCGGTGCAGCTCGAGCGTGCCGGCCGGGCCGAACCAGCCGAGCCCGCGGTTGTTGCCGTCGTGGGCGGCGAACGCGGCCAGCTCGCCGTCGCCGGTCAGGGCCAGGTGCACGGCCGGCGGATCGCGATCGAGCGCGCGCATCACCTCGAACGCCCACGCGGCCGAGAACTCGAGCGAGATGCGCGCGGACAGCTCGGCGCCGTCGGACGGGCGCGCGCGCCTCACCTGGTAGCCAGCCGCCGCGGCGCGCTCGGCCCGCTCGGCGGCGCGCTCGGCGCTCACGCTGGGGTTCGACGCCACGTCGATGAGCAGGTTGGTGTTCTCGACCAGCCGGCGGTAGCCGCGCCGCTCGAACCACGCGACCGTGTCGCGGTTGCGGGTGTCGATGCCGGGCGCGAGGTAGTTGCCCGGCTGATCGAGGGTGCGGGCGAGCGGCGCGCCGCGCCCGGCGATGCGATCCTCGGCGCCGGCCAGGAGCGCGCTGCCGATCCCGCGGCCGCGCACATCCGGATGCACGGCCAGGAGGCGGATCCACCGGGCCGAGGTGGCGGCCACGCCGACCAGGTCGTGGCCGTGAAACGCGCCGATCGCCTCGGGCGCGGCGTCGGGGCCGGGCGCGCCGCCCAGCAGCTTCTCCTCCGCGACCGGGGCGGCGTCGTCGAAAGCGCACGAGGCGACCAGGAGCGCGCGGGCGCGCGGCAGGTCGGCCGAGGACAGCGCGCGCAGCCGTGGCTCCACGCGCTCAGCCTATCCCGTTCGCGCGGCCGCGTCATCGCCCGAGCCGGGCGCTAAGATTGGACCGGCGTGTGGAGCAGCAGCAGGAACTCGAGGTTCCCGGCCGGACCCGGGATGGGCGAATCGACCGCCGGGCCGACCGCGAACCCGCGCTCGGCGGCGAACCCACGCACCTTGTCGAGCGCGCCGGCCCGCGCGGCCGGATCGCGGACCACGCCGCCGCGCATCACCTTGTCGCGCCCGGCCTCGAACTGCGGCTTGACCAGGCAGATGATCGGAACGCTGGCCCCGGCCGGGGGGTGCATGAGCTCGGCGACCCGCAGCAGGATCAGGGTCAGCGAGATGAACGAGACGTCGATGGTCGCGAGCTGGGCCGGCTCCGGGATGACCGACGGATCGAGGTGGCGGACGTTCTCGCGCTCGAGCACGACCACGCGCGGATCCGAGCGAAGCGACCACGCCAGCTGGCCATAGCCGACGTCGATCGCGTACACGCGGGTCGCGCCGCGGCGCAGGAGCAGGTCGGTGAAGCCGCCGGTCGACGCGCCGATGTCGAGCGCGACCGCCCCGGCCGGGTCGACCCCGAACTCGTCGAGGGCGCGGACCAGCTTGAGCGCGCCGCGCGACACGTACGGGTGGTCGGGCTGGCGCAGGCGAATCTCGGCCGCCGGGTCGCACGGCGCGCCGGCCTTGTCGGCCACCTGCCCGGCGACCTCGACCTGACCGGCGAGGATGAGCGCGCGGGCGCGCTCGCGGCTGGCGGCGAGCCCGCGCTCCACCAGGAGGACGTCGAGGCGGGTCTTCGCCACTACTACGTCTCCGCGCGCCGCCGTGGGCGCCGCTCCGCGCGATCGGCCGATGCCCGGCCGGGCTCACCGTCGGTCGATCGCACGGCGCTCTTCATCCGCCTCGAGCGGCGGTCGGCGCGGGCTACTGCCCGCCGCCGCCCTTCGGGGCCGGCTTGACCGGGGCCGGCTTGGTGCTGCTCGGCTTCGCGGCGGGCGCCGGGGCGGCCGGCTTCTTCTCGCCAGCCGCGGGCGCGGGCGCCTTGGTCGGGGTCGGCGTCGGGGCCGGCGCCGGGGTGCCGCCGCGCGGGCCGGCGCTGCCCGACGGGCGGACGTCCTCGAGGTTGAACTCGACGCGGCGGTTCTTGCGGCGACCGTTCGCGCTGCGGTTGCTGGCCAGCGGCCGCTCCTCGCCGAAGCCGATCGCCTCGAGCCGATCCGACTCGACGCCCTGGCCGACCAGGAAGTCGACCACTGCCCTGGCGCGGTCCTGCGACAGCGACTTGTTGAAGTCGTCGGCGCCGCGGTCGTCGGTGTGTCCCTCGATCCGGATCTTGCGGAACTCCGGGTGAGCGCGGACCACGTCGGCCACGTTGGTCAGGAGGCGCCGCGAGCGCGGCGCGATGCTCGCCTTGCCGGTGCGGAACTGGACGTTCTGGAACACCTTGAGCTGGCTCGCGGTGATCGAGATGAGCTGCCTGGTGCGGCAGCCCTGGAACTCGGCGCGACCGACCTCGTCCGGGCAGTTGTCGATGCGATCGACCACGCCGTCGCCGTCCTTGTCGGTGTCGGGGCAGCCGCGGTTCTCGGGCGGACCGGCCTGCTCCGGGCACATGTCGGAGCCATCGACCAGCCCGTCCTTGTCGTTGTCGACGTCGGGGCAGCCGTCCTCGTCCTCGAACCCGTCCTTGTCCTCGGGCTCGGCCGGGCACTTGTCGGCCGGGCCGCGGACGCCGTCGGCATCCGGATCGGGCAGCTCGTCGGGGCAGCCGTCGGTGTCGTCGACGCCGTTGACCGTCTCGGCCTCGGTCGGGCAGCGGTCGCCCGAGTCGTTGATGCCGTCGCCGTCCTTGTCCTTGGCCGGGCAGCCGTCCGGCTCCACGCCCTTCTCGTTCGGGCACAGGTCCTCCGGCTCGACGAAGCCGTCGCCGTCCGGATCCGGCTGTGCCTCGACCGCGGGCGCGCCGCGGCCGCCGATCACCCAGGTGACACCGGCCAGCGCGCCGAAGTGGGCGACCATGCCGTTGTCGTCGGTCGGGTCCTGCGCGTTCCGCTCCTGGTTGGTGTAGTAGATGCGGCCCTCGAGGCGGAACTGGAGGGTGCGGTTGGCGAAGATCTTGAGGCCGGCCGCGCCGTGCCACACCCGATCCCGGTCGTTGCCGAGCGTGGTGTTCTCCGAGCGCAGCCAGGTGTTGCCGACGCCGCCCATGATGAAGGGCGTCACTCGCAGCGGGACCTGCAGCACCAGGCTGCCGCGCAGCGAGTAGAGGTTGGCCGATTCACCGGAGTCGGCCTCGCTGAACGAGGCGCCTGCCTCCCCCTCGAGCCCGACGAACGACAGCGGATAGAAGCCGAGCCGGGCGCCGAAGTCCGGGCTCACGTTGGCCAGCGGCTGCTGCTCGGCGACCGCCGGGTTGTAGAACTCGTGGTGCTCGTCCGGGATGAAGACCCCGCCGAAAACCCCGATTTCAACCCCCAGAGCGCGCGGCCTGGCCTCCTGCGCATCGGCCTTGCCGGCGCCGAGCCCACCGAGCGCGAGGAACACAAGGACAGGAGTCACCAGGGGGCGCATTGACCTCATCGCCGGCAATCCTAAGGCGCGCCCGTTCGCCGGCGCAAGTTACGCTCCGATTGCGCGCGAGAACCACCTATCGGGAACCACGACCCTTTCACTCCCATCGAGCCATGCTGCGCGAGCCACGCCGCTCGAGTTGACATCCCACCCGACCCGCTGCTACACGTTCCGTCCCACGGACGGGGCTGTAGCTCAGCTGGGAGAGCGCTAGAATCGCACTCTAGAGGTCAGGGGTTCGAGACCCCTCAGCTCCACTACCGGATTGAGCTTCGCAAGTTACGCGAGGCTCTTTTCATTTTCGGCGACCGGCCGGCGACCAAGCGGCGCGCCATCAGCGGCGTCGAGGCAGGCCAGGCACGTCTTCACGGGGATGAGGATCGGAGGCGTCGTACTCCAAGAGGTCGCCTGGCGTGCAGCCGAGTGCGGCACAGATGGCCTCCAGCGTACTGAACCGGATCGCCCGGGCCTTGCCACCCTTCAGGATGGACAGGTTCGGTACCGAGATTCCCGTCCGCTCGGCGAGCTCGTTCAGTCGCATCTTGCGGCGGGCCAGCTCGACATCGAGTCGAACGATGATCGGCATGTGGGCTCAGACCGTCGTGCGGAGCTCTTCGACCACGTTGCGTACCGCATCGAAGAGCCGACGCAGGTAGTAGAAGCCGACGGCGATGATCGCGTACCCGCCAGCGGCGATGAAGTCGGGGATCGAGCTCTCGATGCTGTCCGGCCCGCCGCGATAGAGGCTCATGGCCCCACCGATGACGCGGAGGATCGCGGCCAGCACGAGCAGCTGGCAGATGTTGTGGAAGTAGCGCATCCCGTTCGAGATCGTCTTCAGGTTCTTGTCGATGTTCGTCTCGTCCATGGCGGGCTCCTGGGTTGGTCTGCGTGTGCTGCTTCCAGTAGCAAGGAACCGCCATGACGGTCAACAAAAAAGAAGCGACAAGCAGTAAATCGATATCGATTATCGCTATGTCACGAAGTGGCGCCCGCGGATGTCGAGGAGCCACGTGTTCAGCGCGGCTGCGCCGGCAGGTGCTTCGGGTAGGACGCTTTCCTCACACGCCTGGTCGAGCAGCGTGAACAAGGCGTCGAGTCGGGGCTGCCAGGCCCGGCGAGTCGCGTCGTCGAGCACGACTCGCTCTCCCTGTTTCTTGGCCTCGATGAGAGAGAGCGCGTCGCTGTAGCCATAGCGATCGGCGACCGTCGTCAGGTCGACGCGTAGCTCACCCGTGAGCAGCAAGTGCGCGCCAGTCAGTGCGGTCCTGAGGACGTAGAGGAGCTTCTTGGCCGTCGGTTGTTCGGCGGCGTCGAGCTCTCGGCGCTGGCTGGCGGCGAAGCCGCGATAGTGGCGGTGATAGCGGCGGGACAAACACCCCGGCACGAGCGCGCGGAGCTCCGCCAGCTCCGGCGCGGCGAGCGCCACCAAGGCGCCAATGACGCGCTCGAGGTAGTTGCCGTTGCCAGCCAGAAGTCCGACGAGGACAGGACGGAGCTCGTTGGATGTGTAGTCGATCTCGACGCCATCGATCACCTCGAGGCGGTTGGCCGTGTCACCAGCGGGGTCGAGGGCCAGGAGAGCTCGGGTCGGAGCTATATGGATGCCCTTGAGATCCAGATCGCTGTCCGGTGAAGGGAAACCATAGGCATGAGCACCGCTGAGCGCCACGACCAGGTGGCGCCGCTCGCGCTCCTCCTGCGCGAGAACCTCGAGCGCGACCGTGCGCGCGTTTCCATCCAGGAAGTCCATGCTCAGCACCACTCGGCTAGCGGACAGGCCGCCGCGTACTGGTAGATGGCCAGCGCCACGGGGCGAGGATCGCAGAGCTCGGGGCTCGGGCAAGGGCTCCGTCGCTGGATCCGCGGGGTGGCGGTTTTTGTTCCTTCGGGATGTTTCGCGGCGGCGGGCGGGGGAGGATCGCGGCATGGATCGAGAGCGGCTCAGGCGGATCCGCAACCACCAGAGCGACGACTGGTATGCGGCGCTGGTGATGCGGCCGCTCACCATCCTGGTGATGCTGGTCGTCGCCGACTGGCGGTGGCTGACGCCGAACCGGCTGACCTCGCTGGGCAACGTCTGCAAGCTGGCCGCGGCGCTCCTGCTGCTGCCGGCCGCGGCGCGGGTGCTCGGGGTCGGGGCGACGGCGGCGGCGTGGATCGCCGTGGTGCTGCTGCAGCTGGGGCTGCTGTTCGATCACCTGGACGGGACCGTGGCTCGCTACCGGCGGTCGTTCAGCGCGCTGGGCTCGTTCTACGACAAGACCGGGGACATCGTGACCTGGTTCTTGGTGATGGTGGCGCTCGGGTGGCGTGGGTACGAGCGGCACGGCGATGCGGTGCTGATCGTGCTGGCGCTGACGTCGGCGTATGCGCTGGCGGTTCGCGGCTACATGAAGTGGCTGGTGGTCGCCGAGAGCGAGCGGCTTCGCTGGCACCTGGCGGCGGGCGATCCGGGGGCGGCGATCGCGCGGATGACGGCGGCGCCGGTGTTCGAGGACGCTCCGGCGCGGAGCGCGGGGGACTGGGCCCGCTGGCTGGCCGGGATGTCGATCCAGCTCTACCGGTTCGAGGAGGTCGACCTCTTCTTCTGGGTCGGGCTCGGCGTGCTGATCGACCGGGTCGACCTTCTGTGCTGGCTGCTGGCGGTGACCCAGGTGATCGGGATGGTGGGGATGATGGCGCGGCGGGTGCGCGAGGTCGCCCGGCTCGACGCCGCGCTGGCGCCTCATCGCGCGGGCCGCGGCCGGGACATCGGCCAGGACGTCGGCCAGGACGTCGGTTAGGACGGTTTCGGGGCCAGGCGCGCTTTCAGGTTGGCCACGACCTCGGGGCGGGAGGCGTGGACGAAGAGGAAGTTCTCGATGCCGGCCTTCTGGTAGTGGGCTCGGTCGTCGACGGTCGACATCGCGGTGAGGCCGGCGTCGCCGCGGAAGTAGCCCTGGTAGCCGAGGCCGGAGGTGATCTCGGTCAGCTCGAGGAGGGCGTTGGGGGCGTGGTTCTCGTTGGCCTCGACGAGGAGGTTGGGCTGCTCGCGGGCCAGGGTGGCGGTGGCCCCGCGCAGGACCGCGCACTCGTGGCCCTCGACGTCGATCTTGATGAAGCCGACCCCGCGCAGGTCGTGCTGGTCGAGGGTGCGGAGCTCGACCTCGATCTCGTCCACGTCGGCCACGTCGTCGTGGGTGAGCGAGTTCTGCGGCTCGATGGTCGACCGGCCCAGCTTGACCTCGCCGTTGGAGCCGAACGGGATGCGCATGCGGGTCTTGCCGGGCGCGTCGGACAGGGCGCAGGCCTCGATCCGGCAGCCCTTGCGGCCGATGGTGGCGCGCAGGAACTCGACCAGGTGCGGGATCGGCTCGAAGGCGACCACGTCGCGCGAGTGGCGGCGCAGGCGATCGCTGTACATGCCGAGCTTGGCCCCGACGTCGACGCTGGTGGCCGACCCGTCGCACAGGATGTCGAGGAGCTCCATCTCGGGCTCGTAGTTCACGCCCTGCACGCGCCGCAGCCAGAACATGAGGCGCGGGAAGCGCCGGTACTTTCGCAGCATCGGGGTCGAGCGCAGGCCCATGGCCAACGGCATAGCCGGTCTGGACCGGCCGGCGCAACCGGCTCGCGACGCCGACGCTACCACCCGGCCCGGGCGCGGCTCCCATAGTAGGATTCGCCACCGTGAAGACCCTGTACGAGCCGGCCAGGCCGGATGTTCGCCTGCCGGCGCTCGAGGAGCGGGTGCTGGCCCGATGGCAGGCGGAGCGCACGTTCGAGAAGTCGCTGGAGGCGAGCGCGTCGCAGCGGCCGTACTCGTTCTACGACGGGCCGCCGTTCGCGACCGGCCTTCCCCACTACGGCAACCTCCTGGCCGGGGTGCTGAAGGACATCGTGCCGCGCTACTGGACGATGCGCGGCTATCACGTGGCGCGCCGGTTCGGCTGGGACTGCCACGGCCTGCCGGTCGAGTACGAGATCAGCAAGAAGCTGAAGATCGAGTCGAACAAGCAGATCCTCGCCATGGGGATCGACAAGTACAACGCCGAGTGCCGCGGCATCGTGCAGCGCTACACCGAGGAGTGGAAGGCGTCGGTGCGGCGGATCGGGCGGTGGGTCGACATGGACCGGCCCTACTTCACGATGGACCCGTCGTTCATGGAGTCGGTCTGGTGGGTGTTCCGCCAGCTGTGGGACCGCGGGCTCATCTACGAGGGCTACAAGGTCCTGCCCTACTCGACCGGCGTGTCGACGCCGCTTTCCAACTTCGAGGCCAACCAGAACTACAGGGACGTGCAGGATCCGGCGATCACGGTCGCGTTCCGGGTCCGCGGCCCCGACGCCGGCGAGGACGCCTACCTCCTGGCCTGGACCACGACCCCGTGGACCCTGCCCAGCAACCTCGCCCTCGCCGTCCACCGCGACCTGTCCTACGTGAAGGTGCGCGAGCGCAAGTCCGGCCGCACCTACGTGCTGGCCGCCGACCTGGTCGACCGCACCTTCGACGAGAGCGGGATCGAGCGGCTCGACACGATGACCGGCGCGGCGCTGATCGGGACCGCCTACGAGCCGCTGCTGCCGTTCTTCGTCGACACGCCGAACGCGTTCCGGGTGATCCACGCCGATCACGTCAACACCGAGAGCGGCACCGGGATCGTCCACATGGCGCCCGCGTTCGGCGAGGAGGACTTCATCGCCTGCCAGAAGCACGACATCCCGATCGTGAACCCGGTCGACGACGACGGGATGTTCACCGCCGAGGTGCCGGACTGGGCCGGGCGGCGGGTCAAGGACGCCGACAAGGCGATCATCCAGCGGCTGAAGGACGAGGGGAAGCTGGTCCGCCACGACACCATCACCCACAGCTATCCGTTCTGCTGGCGGTCGAACACCCCGCTCATCTACCGGGCGGTGTCGACCTGGTTCGTGCGGGTGGAGGCGGTGAAGGAGCAGATCCTGGCCGGCAACCGCGCGACCACCTGGGTGCCGGATCACCTGCGCGACGGGCGGTTCGGCAAGTGGCTGGAGAACGCGCGTGACTGGGCGGTGTCGCGCAACCGGTTCTGGGGCACGCCGCTGCCGATCTGGCGCAACGCCGAGGGCGAGACGATGTGCATCGGCTCGGTCGACGAGCTGGAGGCGCTGACCGGAGCCAAGGTCACCGACCTCCACCTCGACTCGATCGCCGGGCTGGAGATCCCGTCGCGCCAGGGCGGCTCGCCGCTGCGCCAGTCGGGCGGCGTGCTCGACTGCTGGTTCGAGAGCGGGTCGATGCCGTACGCGCAGTGGGGCTACCCGCGGACCAACAAGGCGGAGTTCGAGGCGTCGTTCCCGGCCGACTTCATCGCCGAGGGGCTCGACCAGACTCGCGGCTGGTTCTACACGCTGACCGTCATCGGCAACGCGCTGTTCGGGACGTCGCCGTTCAAGAACGTGGTGGTGAACGGGCTGGTCCTGGCCGAGGACGGCAAGAAGATGTCCAAGAGCCTGCGTAACTACCCCGACCCGCAGGTGGTGTTCGACGAGCACGGCGCCGACGCGCTGCGCCTCTACCTCATCGACTCGGCAGCGGTGAAGGCGCAGGAGATGCTCTTCTCGGAGAAGGGCATCCGCGACGTCGTCCGCAAGATCCTGCTCCGCTGGTGGAACGCGTACTCGTTCTACGTCAGCTACGCCAACATCGAGGCGTTCGCCCCGGCCGGGGTGGCCGCGCGCTCGCCCAACATCCTCGACCGGTGGATCCTGTCGCGCCTGCACAGCCTCATCGAGAACACCAACCGGGAGATGGAGGCGTACCGGCTCTACAACGTGGTGCCCAACCTCCTCCAGTTCATCGAGGACCTGACCAACACGTACATCCGGTTCAACCGGCGCCAGTTCTGGGCCGATGACATGCCGGCGGAGAAGCGCGAGGCGTTCGAGACGCTGTTCCACGTGCTGCACACGCTGGCCCGGGTGATGGCGCCGTTCACCCCGTTCCTGGCCGAGAGCACGTACGAGAACCTGTCGCGGGTGCTGGCCGGGCGGAAGGAGAGCGTCCACCTCGAGCTCTACCCGGAGGCGGAGCCGGCCCGGATCGATCGCGAGCTGGAGGACGCGGTCGCGCGCATGTCGCAGATGGTGCTGATGGCCCGCAACATCCGCGAGACGATCGGGGTTCGGGCCAAGGTGCCGCTCCGCAAGCTCACCATCATCCATCGCGAGCGGCGGGTGCTCGACGCGATGAAGCAGCTCGAGGACTGCTTCACCGACGAGCTCAACGTCATGGAGGTGGTCTACGAGGACCGCGAGGACGACTGGATCCGGATCTCGGCCAAGGCCAACTTCCGCCGGCTCGGCGCGCGGCTGGGCAAGCGGATGAAGCCGGTGGCCGGCGCGGTCGAGCGCCTGACCGTGGCCGACATCGTCGGGCTGGAGGCGGGCGGCTCGCTCGAGCTGGAGGGCGAGACGATCGGGCTCGACGACGTCGAGATCCGGCGCACGCCGCGCGAGGAGAGCGAGTCGCTGGCCAGCCACCAGCTCATCTCGATCGCGCTCGACCCGACCGTCACCGAGGAGCAGGTCCAGGTCGGCCTCAGCCGCGAGGTGATCCGGCGGGTCCAGGTGGCGCGCAAGAACGCCGGGCTCAACCTGGACGATCGCATCCGGCTCGAGCTGGCCTGCGACGGCGAGCTGCGCCGCGCGATCGAGCAGCACCGCGACGTGGTCATGGCCGACACGCTGTCGGCGGCGCTGGCGATCGTGGAGGCGCCGGCCGGCTCGTTCGTGGAGGAGGCCGACATCGACGGGGAGCCGATCCGGATCGGCCTGACCGTGCAGCGCTGACCGCGCAGAGCTGACCGTAGAGGGCTGACCGGCAGAGCTGCCCCGGCCGACGCCGCGCTCAGGCCGGCCGCGCCTCCAGCAGAAGCTTCGCCGCGCCGTCGGCGGCGGGCGGCAGGACCACGCGGATCAGGCAGCCCCGCCCCTCGGTGCTCTCGATCGCGATCTCACCGCCCAGCCCGGTGACGATGCCGTGGCAGATCGACAGGCCGAGCCCGGAGCCGGCGCCGACCGCCCGGGTGGTGAAGAACGGGTCGAACGCGTGGGCCTTGACCTCGGGCGCCATGCCGCGCCCGGTGTCCTCGACCTCGACCACGGCGCGGCCCTGCTCGTCGGTGCGGGTGCGCACGGTGATGCGGTTGGAGTCGGCGGCGCCCTCCGGGATGGCGTGGGAGGCGTTGACCAGGAGGTTCATGAAGACCTGGCTCAGCCGCCCGTCGTCGGCCGCGACCAGCGGGGTCGGGCCGATCTCGCGGACCAGCTCGGCGCGGTGGCGGATCTCGTTGGCGGTGAGCCGGATGGCCGCCTCCAGCACGTCCTGGACCGGCAGCGGCGCGCGCTCGTCGCGCTCGGGCCGGCTGAACGCGCGCAGGCCGTGGACGATCTTGCGGACCCGCTCGGCTCCCTCGCGCGCCTCCTCGAGGGCGGCGCGCAGCTCGTCGCGGGCCGGCCCGGGCGAGTCCGCGTCGCCGCGGTCGAGCGCGTCCGCCACCACCTCGAGGTTGCCGGTCACGTAGGACAGCGGGTTGTTGATCTCGTGCGCGATGCCGGCGGCCAGGGTGCCGAGGCTGGCCATGCGATCCGACATGAGCAGCTTGTCGCGCATGCGCTTGCGATCGGTGACGTCTCGGCCGGTCGCGACCACGACCGGCATGCCGGCGAACTCCATGCGCATGCTCGACACCTCGCACGAGCGCCAGCTCCCGTCGCCGGTGCGCAGGCGCATCTCGGCGACCTCGGGGGTCTGCCGCGGCCCGCTCGCGTTGACCCGGCGGGCCAGGTCGTCGGCCAGCTGGCGGTCGTCGGGGTGGATCCGATCGGACATATCCAGCCCGTACCAGGACTTGTCGTCCCCCTCGAGGCCGAAGATGTTGCGCGAGGCCTGGTTGAGATAGATGAGCTTGCCCTCGCTGCGGATCGAGACCATGTCCGGGATCGACTCGATGAGCGCGCGGAAGTTGGCGCTCGACTCGGCCTGGATCTGCTGGGTACGGCGGCGCACGACCGCGCGCTGGAGCAGCGTGAAGGCGCCGGCGAGGGCGGCGAGGCCGCCGGCGGCGAGGAGGACCAGGAACCAGCGCGTCTGCCACCAGGCCCGCTGCACCTCGAAGGCGAGCACCACCGGCTGGCCCCACGCGCCCCCGCCGGCCCGCGCGCGCACCCCGAGGCCATACGACCCGGGCGGGAGCGCGGCGTAGCGGGCGAAGCGCGAGCGGGTCGGGCTCCAGTCGGCCTCGAGCGGGTCGAGGCGCACCTGGTACTCGACCCGGCCCGGATCGAGGAAGCTGTCGGCCGCGTACTCGACGGTGAGGGAGCTGTGGTCGTGAGGCGTCGCGAGCGGCGCGGCGACGCCGATCGGGAGGTCGCCGAGGTGCCCGCCCAGAACCGATGTGGTCGGCGGCGCCGGCGGTCCGGTGTAGTGCGGCGCGTCGATGTGAGTGAGTCCCGCGGTCGACCCCAGCCACAGCGAGCCGTCGCCATCGCGGAAGAACGCGGTCGCCGCCGATTCGTTGCCGGCCAGGCCGTCGCTCTCGGCGAAGTGCTCCACGCCGACCGGCGTCACCACGTCGACCCCGTCGCCGGAGCCGACCCACAAGCGCCCGCGATCGTCCTCGCCCATGAAGAGGACCCGGTCGCTGATGAGCCCGTCGTCGGCGTCGATGTGCTCGAGCCCGGAGACCGCCCCGTCGCGGTAGCGGAAGCAGGTGACGCCGAGCGCCTCGCCGTAGGCGACGCACGCGCGCCCGTCGCGGCGGGCCACCACGTAGGGCATCGACTCGGCGCGAAATCCCGCCGCCTGGCCGAAGCGGTGCCATCGTCCGCGGTCGTTCACCACCACGCCGGCGTCGCTGCCGACCCACAACCGCCCGTCGGCGACCGCGAGCGACGACACCGGCGTGTCGAGGGCGGCGCCGGCCATCATCACCCGCGCGAGCCGCCCAGGCACCGCGCCGGGCAGGCGGTAGAGGCCCGTCGTGGTGCCGATCCAGAGGTCGCCCTCGGGGCCGAGGACGAGGGCCCGGATGAAGCTATCGTCCGGGCGATCGAGCTCGCGCCCGAGCGACACCGGCCCCCCGTCGGGTCCGATGTAGAGGAGGTCCCCCGGCGCGCCGCCGAGGAACACCGCGCCGGACGGCAGGAAGACGAAGCTGCGCACCGCCCGCCCGCTGGTCCCGGGCCGGCACTCCCAGCGCCCCTCGATCGCGCGGGCCAGGCAGTGGTGGGTGCCGAGCCAGAGGACGCCGTGCGGATCGCGCCCGGCCTGCCAGACCACCTCGCCGGGGATGCCGGCGCTCGCGTCGAACCGCTCGATGAGGCCGCGCCCGAGCCACTGGAACAGGCCGACCGATCCGACCCAGATGGAGCCCTCGCGGTCGACGAACAGCGTGCGCGCCATCGCCCGGGTGAGGCCGGTCGCGCCGCCGGCCAGCTGCCATGCACCATGGCGGCGGTAGGCGACGCCCGCGTCGGTCGCCACCCACACCTCGCCACGCGGGCCGATCGCCATGGTGGAGGCGATCGCCGAGCTGTCGTAGCTGGGCGGCAGCCCGAGGCCGACGTTGGTGACCCGGTGCTGGCCGGGCGAGAGCAGCCACATCGACCGGGTCGTGCGGATCCACAGCGCGCCCTCGCCGTCGCGGATCAGGTTGTCGATCGGGTCGCTGCCGAGGCCCTCGTGGGCGTCGATCTCGCGCCAGCGGCCATCGCCGGTGCTGAGCTCGACCACGCTTCCATTGCTGGCCGCGACGCCGGCCCGGTCGGCCCAGATCGTGTCGACCGGGGTGGCGGACGAGCCGGGCCAGCCGGGAGCGCGGACGAAGTCGCCGGCGCCGCGGCGCACGTAGAGACCGGTGTCGGTGCCCGCCCAAAGGAGATCGCCGTGGCTGGCCAGCGCGCGGACGGTCCCGGTCGGGAGCCCGTTGCCTGCCCCGTGCTGGAAGCGGGCGCCGTCCCAGCAGGCCAGGCCGCCGTCGCCGCCGGCGCACACGCCGCCGTCCGGGGCGATGCCAACGGCGACCACCGAGCTGGACGGGAGGCCGTCCTCGACCGAGAAACGGGCGAAGCGGTGCCCGTCGTAGCGATAGAGGCCGTCGTCGGTGGCGACCCAGAGCAGGCCGGCGCGGTCCTGGGCGATGCCGACGATGACGAGGTTGCGCAGGCCCTCGGACGGGCCAAACGACCGGAAGCGGACCTCGCCGACCGGATCGGCGCCGGCAGGGACGGGGGGAGCGCGGGGTGTCGCGGGCCGGCGCGGGGACCGGGGCGGCGCGCCGGCGGACGGCCCCGCGACCGCGGTCGGCGGGTGGAGGGCGAGGACGGCGGTCACGGCCAAGAGGCGCACCCCGGGGTGGGTGGCGCGGTCGCGCTCTCGCCGGCCGGTGGACGCGGCGATCGGCGCAGCCGACGCCCGGCTCGGGCGCGTCACCTGCGTGTCGCGACCCGGCGCGGTCGAACGGATGGCTCGGCCAGCATCTGGCACCACTGGCCTGTTTTCGGATCATCGGTCAGGCAGTTGAGCGCCTGCCTGCCTGCCGCCGCGCTCCGCTCAGGACTGAACGCGGCGCCGGCGACGCCGCTTCACGGACACCGCGAACCACAGGCCGCCGACCACCAGCACCGGCGCGAGGCCGTTGCCGGCGGCGAACCGGCCGGTGGCCGAGCACCCACCGCCACCGCCGTCGGGTGCCGGAGTCGGGTTGGTTGGATCGGGATTGGTCGGGTCTGGATCGGTCGGATCGGGATCGGTCGGGTCTGGATCGGTCGGATCGGTTCCGGGCTCCACCACGCAGGTCGCGTCGCAGCCGTCATCGGGATCGACGTTGCCGTCGTCGCATTCCTCGACCCCCTCCTCGACGAAGCCGTCGCCGCACGCCGCGGCCAGGCAGGTACCGGGGCATGCGTCGGTGTCGGACTCGTTGGCGTCGTCGCACTCCTCGACCCCGGCGCGCACGAAGCCGTCGCCGCAGGTGGCATCGAGGCAGGTGTTCGGGCACGCGTCGGTGCTGGAGCCGTTCCCGTCGTCGCACTCCTCGCCCGGGCCGACGTCTCCGTTGCCGCACCCTCTCTGCACGTAGACCAGCTGCGCGACGTCCTCGGGGACCAGGCCGGTGGCGAACGGCGTGGCGCCGGTGCGGAAGTCCCCGCCGGCGGTGATGTCGTAGATGGCGTCGTCGAGCTCGCTGGCGGCCAGGAGCTGGCCGGTCTGCGCGATGAAGCGCAGCCCGATGACCCCCCGCACCTGGGCGAACACCGGTCGCCCGCTCAGCGGACCGCCCGCGGTGAAGTCGACCACCTGATCGGTGTGCTCGTTGCCGACCAGGAGCTGCGCGCCCATCTGGGCGATCGTGATCGACGAGTCGTCGGCCAGGTCGTTGGGCGCGAAGTACGGGTCGCCGCGGAAATCGCCGCCGCCGGTGATCTCGATGATGCCGTCGTTGAACGAGGTCAGCCACAGCCGGTCGCCGTCGCGCAGGAGATCGGATGGGTTTCGATCGATCCTCGCGAACTCCGGCGCCCCGCCGAAGTTGCCGCCGGCGGTGATGTCGGTGATCTGGCCCGAGTTGAGCTCGGCCACCAGCATCTGCGTGGGCGAGCAGAGCAGGCTGCCGGGGCCGCTCAGCCCGGTGGCGAACGCGGCCACGCCGGTGAAGTCGCCGCCGGCGGTGATGTCGGTGACCTCGCCGGTTCCGCTCTCGCTGGCGTAGATCCGACCGTTCGGCCCCTGGCAGACGCTCATCGGGTTGCCGAGCCCGGTGGCGAAGCGCGGCGCGCCGGTGAAGTCGCCGCCGCCGCGGATGTTGACCACCGACCCGACCAGCCCGGCGGGAACGTCCTGGAACTCGGGGATGAGGATGTCGCCGTCCCGGGCCTGGGCGCGCGCGGTGCCCGCTCCGCCGGTCAGCCAGACTGCGATCCAGAGGTACTTCCACCGCGCGGCCGAGCTCGAGCGAAGCGACATCTCAGCAAGATAAGAGCCGCGCCCTGGCCGGTAAAGCGACATTCCGGCGGGCTTCCACGACGCAAACGGTGCGCCACTCGCTCACCCGTCGAGGTTCTTTGCCATGCAGACGCTGGTGTCCGGCGAATCGAGGTACTCCCCGAAAAGCGGGATGACGCGGAATCCGTGGCTCTGGTAGAGGCCCAGCGCCTCGTGCTGGCGGGTGCCGGTCTCGAGCACCAGGCGGGTGACCCCGAGCTCCCGCGCCGCCCGCTCCAGCCCGACCAGGAGCGCTCGCCCGACGCCGCGCCCGCGCGCCTCCGGCAGGGTGAACATCCGCTTGATCTCCGCGGTGCCCGGATCGAGCACGCGCACCGCGCCGCAGCCGACCACCTCGTCACCCCAGCGGGCGATCAGGAGCGCGCCGCGCCCGGCGCCGACGTCGTCGCCGTCGAGGCGGAAGTGATTGGCGCCGGGCTCGGGGTAGCGCTCGCTCAGCTCGGCGTCGAGCAGCGCGATGAGCGCCACCACCTCGGGGCTCGACAGGTCGGCCGGGGCGATGGTCAGCACGGCACCAGCGTACCGCGTCGGCGCCGCGTCGCCGGTCGCCGGTCGCCGGTCGCCGGTCGCCGGTCGCGCGGAGTAGGATGCGCCATGGCCGACGCGCGGCTGGTCGATCTCCTGGCCCGGAGCGAGCGGCTCCTGGTCTTCACCGGCGCCGGCATCTCGACCGCCAGCGGCATCCCCGACTTCCGCGGGCCCGACGGCGTGTGGAAGCGGCGCCAGCCGGTCTACTACGGCGACTTCCTCGCGTCGGAGGACAAGCGGGTCGAGTACTGGGAGTACGCGCTCGAGGGCTGGGAGGCGTTTCGCGACGCCGCGCCCAACGACTGTCACCTGGCGATCGCGCGGCTGGCGCGGGCCGGCAAGGTGATCGCGACGGTGACCCAGAACATCGACGGCCTGCACCAGCTCGCCACCGGCGACGCCGGCCCGGTCATCGAGGTGCACGGGACCAACCGCGCGACCGCGTGCGTGTCGTGCGGCAAGCGCGCCGAGCCGGCCCCGGCGATGGCGTTCTTCCGCGAGCACCGCCGCACCCCGCGCTGCGAGTGCGGCGCGCCGCTCAAGCTGGCCACGATCTCGTTCGGTCAGGCGCTCGACCCGGCATCGATGGATCAGGCGATCGACGCCGCGCACGGGGCCGACGCGGTGCTCTCGCTCGGCTCGACGCTGTCGGTCTATCCGGCCGCGGAGATCCCGCTCCTGGCGGCGCGGCGCGGCGCACCCTACGCGGTCGTCAACCGGGGCGAGACCGAGCACGATCGGATCGCCACGTTCAAGATCGAGGGCGACGTGGTCTCGATCGTCCCCGACGCGGTTCGCGCGGTTCTCGACTGACGGTCATTTGGTCCGAGCACCACGCGGGGCGTGGCACGTGGCTTGCTGTTCTTCGCGTTCGTGAGGACCCGCGACAGCTGGGACCTGGTCAAGGCCACCTTCTCGGAGTGGGTGGACGACAAGGCCTCGCGCCTGGCCGCCGCGCTGGCCTACTACACCGCCTTCTCGCTGGCGCCGTTGCTCGTCATCGCCATCGGCGTGGCCGGTCTGGTGTTCGGCGATGAGGCGGCGCAGGGCAGGATCGTCGGTGAGCTGCAGTCGCTGATGGGGCCCGATGGCGCCCGCTTCGTCGAGGAGCTCATCGCCGCGTCGCGGCGGCCGGCGAGCGGCATCACCGCCACGGTGGTCGGCGTCGTGATCCTCCTCTTCGGAGCCACCGGCGTGTTCGGCGAGCTTCAGGACGCGCTCAACACCATCTGGGGAGTGAAGCCGGGTCCGAGCCGCCAGGGGCTGCGCGGGATCCTGAAGGATCGGCTGCTCTCGTTCACCATGGTGCTGGGGACCGGGTTCCTGCTGCTGGTCTCGCTGGCGCTGTCGGCCGCGTTCGCGGTGATCGGATCGCGGGTGGGCGGCCTCCTCCCGTTCCCGGAGGCGGCGCTCCAGCTGGTGAACTTCCTGGTCTCGCTCGGGTTCATCACCCTGCTGTTCGCGCTCATCTTCAAGGTGGTGCCCGATGCGAAGATCGCCTGGCGCGACGTATGGATCGGTGCGCTCATCACCGCGCTCTTGTTCTCGCTCGGCAAGCTGGTGATCGGCCTCTACCTCGGCAAGAGCACGGTCACGTCCTCCTTCGGCGCGGCGGCGTCGCTGGCCGTGATGCTGATCTGGATCTACTACTCCGCCCAGATCCTGTTCATCGGCGCGGAGTTCACGCAGGTGTACGCCACCCGGTTCGGCTCGCGCATCCGCCCGGCGCGCGGCGCGGTCGCGCTGACCGACGAAGACCGCGCCCAGCAGGGCATCGCGCGCGACCCGGCGCCGCCCGAGCCCGAGCCCGACGAGTCGCCTGACGCGCCCCGCAGCGCGGCTCGCTGACAGCTCGGCCTCACCGCTGCCGTGAGCCGCCGCAGGGCGTGCACGAATGCCACGGTGGTACGCCGGCGACACGAGCTCCGGGTGGGTATGGTGGCGATCGCCTACCGATACGCGGCGATGGACGCGCGGAGGCTCGACGCGGCGTGGCACATGGCTTGCTCAACCTGGAGCCAAACTGAGGGTTCTACACATGAACTTCGACTCGCCTGGCCCGGATCAACCCGTCCCCTTCCTCTCCTCGGAGCGCGTGGCCACTCGCTCGGCCCGCTCCCGGAGGCCGGCTGGCCGGGGCGGCATGCGCATCGCTCTCATGTCGACCTGCGCCGTGGACGTTCCCCCGCGCGCCTATGGCGGCACCGAGCTGTTCGTGGCCAACCTGGCCCGCGAGCTGGTCGCCAGGGGCCATCAGGTGGTCGTGTACGCGACCGGGTCGTCGCATCCCGACGGCGAGCTGCGCTGGCGCTTCGCGCGCCCGATCTGGCCGCCGAGCCGGACCTACGAGGTGGAACACTCGACCTGGGCCTGGCGCGACATCGCCACGAGCGGGTTCGATCTGGTCCACGTGAACGGCCCCGAGGGGCTGATCGCGCCCAACCGGATCGACGTGCCGACCATCGTCACGGTGCACCACTCGCGCAACGACGAGGCCAACGCGATGATGCGGTCGGCGGCGCCCGCTCACGTCGTCGCGATCTCGCGCCGGCAGGCGGAGCTGGTGCCCGAGATCGGGGTGTCGGCGGTGATCCACCACGGTCTCGCCACCCGGCTGTACCCCGAGGGCGCGGGCACGGGCGGCTACGCGGCGTTCCTCGGCCGGCTCGCGCCGGAGAAGGGCGCGCACATCGCGATCGACGTGGCGCGTGAGGCGGGAATCCCGCTGCGGATCGGCGGGCCGTACTGGGCCGGCATCCCGGAGCTCGATCAGTACTTCCACGCCGAGATCCGTCCGCGGCTCGAGCGCGCCGGCTCCGAGCTGGAGTGGCTGGGCGAGCTGGGGCACGACGGCAAGGTGGCGCTCCTGCGCGGCGCGCGCGCCACGCTGATGCCGATCGAGTGGGAGGAGCCGTTCGGGCTGGTGATGATCGAGTCGATGCTGGTCGGGACGCCGGTCATCGTGTTCGGGCGCGGCTCGGCGCCGGAGATCGTCGACGAGGGCGTGACCGGCTTCGTGGTGCGCGACGCCGACGAGATGAGGGCGCGGCTGGCCGACGTGCACAAGATCGATCGCGCGGCGTGCCGGGCGCGCGCGCGGGCCCGGTGGAGCTCCGAGCGGATGACCACCGACTACCAGGAGCTGTATCGCCGCGTCATCGGCATCGACCAGGACGAGGTCGAGGCGGCGTAGCTCGAGGCGGTCGACTGCGGCATGATTCTCGGCGGTGCCGACCGAGACGGCCGAGATGCGTGGTTCGGCCGCGGCCGGCGCGGCCGCCGCGCCGCCGCTCGACCCGGGCCAGCTGGCGGCGCCCTGGTTCGACGCGGTGCGAGACGCCGCGGCGCGGGTCGCGGGCGAGGCGCGGGGCGGCTGGCCGTCGGTCGAGGAGATCGATCGCGCGCTCGCGCCCGTGGCCGGCGTCGGCTTCGTGGCTGCCGCGAAGGTCCGCCGTCGCCGGCGCGCGCGGCGACCGATCGATCCGGCCGACCTCTACGAGATCCAGATCGCGTCGCGGCGCCAGGTGCCGACCCGCGAGAGGTGCGTGCACGACCTCCTCAACGCGCTGGCCTGGGCGGCGTTCCCGGCGGCGAAGTGGGCGCTCTCGACGCGACTGGCCGAGGCGCAGCGGGCGCGGCTCGCCGACCAGCCGGCGACCTGGCGGCTGCCGGGCTGGCGCACGCGCGCCCACGACCGGCTCGCTCTCCTCGACGAGGGCGGGATCCTGATCGCGGTCGGCCGCGACTCGCAGGGTGTAGTCGCGACCGCTCGCGCGCTCGTCTTCGGCCACGCGCTCCTCGAGCACGCCCTGGCCGGCGACACCGACGTGTGGGGCGCCGCGATCGCGCTGCCGGTCGACCCCGGCGGGTCGACCGCCGAGCTGTGCGCCCGCGTCGACGCCGCGCTGGCCGCCGCGCTCTCGCGCGGTGGATTCCTCGAGCGCCGCGAGCCGTGGCCTCGCCTCTCGCTGGCCGACCTCGCGCGCCGATCGATGCGCTGATACGATCGATCGATGGGGGGCCGCCACGACGTGCGCGAGCTGCTCGCGCTCTATCGCGCGGGCAAGAACATCACCGAGCACCTGCGCGCGGTCGAGGGCGCCGCGACCAACTCGGAGACGGCGATCCTCTACGCCTACGACCTCCAGGCCGGCTCCTACGTGCGGGCGCTCGACGATCCCGGCTACGCGGCCGGCAAGCGGGCGGCGGCCGGGCGCATCGCCGAGGTGCTGGCGCCGCTGCGGATCGACAGCATGCTCGACGCCGGCACCGGCGAGGCGACCACCCTGGCCGAGCTGCTGCCCCGGCTGGCTCGCCCGCCCGGGCGCGTCCTCGCCTTCGATCTGTCGCTGTCGCGGCTCCTCTTCGCCCGGCGCTTCCTCGACGCGCGCGATCTCGCGCGGGTGGAGCTGTTCACCGCCGCGCTCGAGAACATCCCGCTGGCCGACGCCGCGGTCGATCTGGTCCTGACCGTGCACGTGTGCGAGCCGAACGGGGGGCGCGAGCGCGAGATCCTGACCGAGCTCCTGCGGGTGGCGCGCCGCTACCTGGTCCTCATCGAGCCGTCGTACGAGCTCGGCTCGGATGCGACGCGCGAGCGGATCGACAAGCACGGCTACGTGCGCGGCCTGCCCGAGCACCTGCGCGCGCTCGGCGCCAACGTCGTGTGCCACGAGCGGTTCGGCGCCGATCTCAATCCGTCCAATCAGGCGGCGGTGCTGGTGGTCGACCAGGGCGAGCGAGACGGGGCGGCGGCGGCCGCGGCGCTGGTCTCGCCGCTGACCGGGATGCCGCTCTTCCGCGCCGACGGGTGCCTGTACTCGCGCGATGGGTTCGCGTTCCCGGTCATCGCCGGCATCCCGTGCCTGCTGGCCGACAACGCGGTGCTCGCCACTCACCTGGCGGATCTGCTCGGCGAGCCGTGACCTGCCGGGCCGCGGCTCAGCGCGGCAGGTGGCAGCGCCGGCAGCTGTCCGACGCGATCATCGGATCGATACGATGCGCGTCATTGCGGTACGGATACAGCTCCGCGTGACAGGCGGCGCACGGCTGTCGGCCGGCGCGCGTGTCGCCGTGTGACGCGGCCACGTGCTGCCAGCCGGGCCGGTCGAGCGCGAGCGCCTCGGGCGGGTGACAGCTGGTGCAGTCGGCGTCGGGGAAGCCGGCCGCGGGGACCGGGACCGGCACCGGGCCGACCGCGCGGGCCGGCCGGCGCGCGCCCACCTGGGCGGTTGCGGCGCGCCCGGCGCTCCGGCCCATCATCACCGACGCGCCCAGGAGGGCGCCATCGACGGCGTCGCGCCCGCCGATGCCGGCGAAGCCGGTCACCTCGCCGGCGGCGTAGAGGCCGTCGACCGGATCGCCGTCGCCGCGGAGCACGCGCCCCGCATCGTCCACCGCCACGCCGCCCAGGCTCCCCCGCGCCAGCGGGTACAGCCGGATCGCGTAGAACGGCGGCCGGGCCAGGTCGAACCCGGCGGAGCCGAGGTTGTGGGTCGCGACCGCTCCCTCGAGCGCCGCGCCGGGCAGGTCGGCCGCGCGCGCCAGGGCGGCCAGGCTGTCTCCGCGGGCCACCAGCGGGCTGTCGAGGATCTGAGCGGCGACCCGGCGCGGATCGCGCCACGCCGGACCCTCGACCGTGATGGCGCGGGCGCCGTCCGCGTCGAGGATCGCCCAGTACGCCGCGCCCGGCTGGTGGAGCGCGGCCGCCAGGGTCACCGCCGGCCCGCCGCTCTCGTCGACGAAGCGCCTTCCGTCCCGGTTGACCCAGATCGATCGCGGCAGGTCGACCCGCAGCCCGCGATCGCCGCCGCGAACCCGCGGATCCGGAACCCCGGCCGGATCGAGCGCGACGTGGTCCATCCGGCGCAGCGCGCCGCCGGCCTGGCGCGCGAGATCGAGGCCGACGCCGAGCGAGCCGGCGCCCGAGCCGGCCAGGATCCGCTCCGGCACCGGCAGGTCGCCCGGCCAGCTGCTCTGCACTCGCTCGACGTCGCCGGTGAAGCCGCCGGTCGCCAGGATCACGGCGGCGGCGCGGCGCTCGCGGGCGCGCCCGTCGCGCACCCCGCGCATGCGGACGCCGACCACGCGTCCCTCGTCGACGGTGAGCTCGGTGACGTCCTCGTTCCAGTGGAAGCGGACCCCGAGCGCGAGCGCGTTGCGGTAGAGCGCCGCGGTCAGGCCCAGCCCGCCGTCGCGCGGGCGGTGGAGGCGCGCGACCCGGTTGCCCGGGGCCGGCACGACGCCGGTGAACGCGACGCCCATCGCGGTCAGCCAGTCGTGCACCGCGGCGCGCGAGTCGCCGGCGTAGCGCCGCGCCCAGGCCTGGTCGACGTCCACGCCGCGGGCCGCGAAGTCGGCCGCGGCCAGCTCGGCGGAGTCGGCGATGCCGGCCGCCTGCTGGGTCGGGGTCGCGACCAGGGCCAGGCCGCCGTCGGACAGGATCGCGCCGCCGCCGAAGACCGACCAGCGGTCGACCACGACCACCTCGGCTCCGGCCGAGGCCGCCTCGACCGCGGCGGACAGGCCGGCCACGCCGGCGCCGACCACGACGATCGGATCACCGGCGCGGGCCGAGTCGGCCGGGCTGGATCCAGCCGGCGCCGGGGCGCCGCTGCAGCTCGCCAGCGAGACCGCGAGCGCCGCTGCGAGGAGGGGGGGACTCGCGCGAGACACGGGTGAGCATGCAACGTCCCGCGCCGAGCGTCACCCGGCTACCTCCGTCGATCGAACTACCTGGCGAGCTCCCAGGCGCACGGCCAGGCGCGGGCGGCGCCCGGCGGTGCGAGCCGAAGCGCGATCAGAGCGGCTTGTCGTAGCTGGCGACGGCGTGGACGCAGAGGTCCATGTCGGCTTCCCACAGGGTGTCCGGCAGGTCACCGGACAGGTCGAACCGGAAGAAGACATCGCCGGCGCGGAGGTGCGTGGCGATGTTGGCCGGGTGGGCCGGCTCGGCGTACATCGCGCCGTCCCCGGTGTGATCGGCATCGTCCATCTCGACCAGCATGAGCTCGGGTAGCCCGGTCGCCGGGTCGGCCGAGACCGCGGTGACGGTGAGCGCGTCGAGGAAGTCGAGGTCGTCGACGCCGGAGCTCGCCGTGATGCCGACCGCGTGCACGGTGACATCGAGGTCGTAACCGTCGCCGTCGGGCATGCCGAGGTCCTCACCCGAGATGGGGTGTTCGGTGTTGCCGGCGTAGCCGGACGGCGGGAACGGGACCCGCATCCCGCCGATGCAGATGTCGGGCGCGTCGAGCTCGGCGGAGAACAGCATCGGCTGATCGCAGGCGGCGCCGAGGACGATGACGGGGAGGAGGCCGAAGAGGGAAGTGATGGTGCGCATGGCGTGTGTCCTCGATCGCTCTAGAAGAAGAAGAGAAAGCCGACCCGCGCCGACGGCGCGATGATGCGAGCGGTCGCGTCCTCGTTGACCGCGAAGGTGAGCCCGTCGTCGGCGCCCTCGGCCACCACCTCGTCGAGGTGATGCAGGGTGCCGCGCATGACGGTGATCCCCGCGTGCAGGTAGAGCGAGACCCGGTCGCGGCCGAAGTCGGCGCCGAGGTGGAGGTTGGCGTAGTCGTACCCGACCTCGCGGAGCAGCGGGCTGTTGGAGTCGCTCGAGATGCCGACCCGGTTGGCCGCCTGGTTGGCGTCGCCAGGGAAGTAGTGGCCGACCTCGGCGTTGAGGGTCGGGCTGATCGCGAACGGCAGCATGTAGAGCGAGGCGCCGGCGCGCACCCCGTAGGAGATGAGGTTGGTTCCGACGCCGGCGTGGACGTGGAGCGGGCGCAGCGGGCGGAACACGAGCGAGCCGGTGAACCCATCGGGCACGCCGGCGTCGACCATCACGCCGAGCGAGCCGGCGTCGGCGGAGGCGGTGCGGCTGGTGGTGAACGCCGCGGCGGCCGCGACGAGGGACAGAGCCGTGGCGATGGCGTTTCTGCGGGGCACGAGATCTTCATCGGCCATCGACCGGGTTACTGAAGCAATAAAGAGTATGCGTGCTTACCTGAAATGTAGGCTGGTAGAGGAGCCAGGCCCCCATGGGTGGCCGCCTCGGCGGGTGAGTAGGAGCGCTCACCAGGCGAAGCCTGTACGCTTGGTCGGTGGACGTCGTAGTCGCTGACGAAGAGAGAGTCTCCACCTCGACCGCGTTCCTCCTCTGGCTCGCGTGCGCGCTCGGCCTGTTCGGGATCCACCGCTTCTACCTGGGCCGCCCGTTCACCGGGGTCCTCTACCTCCTCACCTTCGGGCTGTTCGGGGTCGGACAGCTGGTCGACCTCATCCGGCTGCGCCACCTGGTGGTCGGCGAGAACCTGAAGCGAGATGCGCTGCAGGCAGCGGCCGAGAACCGGCTGCTGGCGGGACGGGCGCGCCGGCTGCTGCGCGAGGCGCCGGCCCAGTCGTCGTCCGACGAGGAGTCGATCCGCATCAAGCTCCTCACCGCGGCGTCGGCGCGGGGCGGCAAGCTCAGCGTCACCGAGGGAGTGATGGCCACCGGGAAGTCGTTCGCGGCGGTCGAGGCCGAGCTCGACGCCATGGCAAAGAGCGGCTACGTTGGCATCTCGAACGACGACGACACCGGGATCGTGCTCTACACGTTCGGCGAGCTGGCCAAGTAGCCAAGTAGCCAAGTAGCTGGCCCCTCGAGTGCGCCGCCGAGTTGCGGTGATTCGCGCTGGCAACGCGCAGCGTCAGGGCCCATATACTCGCGGCCGATGCGATCCCAGCTCGCGACCCTGGACCGTCTGCGCCGCATCGCCCAGACCCTGGTCCGACACGGGCTGCTCGGGCTGGTCGATCAGGTCGGGCTGGGCGACGGCAGCCTGGTCGGCCGCCACCCGCCGGAGGAGCTGGCCGCGGCGCGGTTCGGCCGCCGGCTGTCGCGCGCGCTGAACGACCTCGGGCCCACCTTCATCAAGCTCGGCCAGTTCCTGTCCACCCGCGAGGACCTGTTCCCGGCCCCGATGGCGCGCGAGCTGGCCTGTCTACAAGACAACGTCGGGCCGCTGCCGACCGAGATGATCCGCCGCGCGATCGGCGAGGGGCTGGGGCGGCCGGTCGAGCACGCGTTCGAGTCGTTCGATGATCGGCCGCTCGCGGCCGGATCGATCGCGCAGGTGCACCGGGCACGCACTCGCGACGGCCGCGACGTGGTGGTGAAGGTGCGGCGGCCGGGCATCGAGCGCGACATCGATCGCGATCTGGCGCTGCTCGGGACCCTGGCCCGGCAGGCGGCGGCGCGCTCGCCCGACATCGCGCGGATCGATCCGGTCGGGCTGGTCGGCGAGCTGGGCACCCAGCTCCGGCTCGAGCTCGACCTGGCCCGGGAGGCCGACGCCCTGCGCCACATGCGCGAGGTGGTCGGCGACACCGCGCGGGTGCCGGAGGTGATGGGCGAGCTGTCGTCGCGATCGATCCTGACCATGGAGTGGATCGACGCGGTCAAGCTGGGCGCGCCGCCCGCGGCGGCCGACGCGCGCGACGCGGCCCGCGCGGTGGTGGCCTGCTTCGCCACCCAGTACCTGCGCGGCACGATGTTCCACGCCGATCCGCACGCCGGAAACCTCATGTGGGGGGCGGACGGGCGGCTGGTGCTGCTCGACCTCGGCGCGACCGGCGTGGTCGACGCGGCGATGCGGCGGATGCTGTTCCGCCTGTGGGTGGCGTCGGCGCGGCGCGACGGCGAGCGGCTGGCCGAGGTGGCGCTGGCGATGGTGCACGTGCCGGCCGACCTCGACCGCGACGCCTACCGGCGCGACCTCGGCCAGGTGCTGGACGCGGCGCTGGCCGGGACGCTGGGGCAGATCCGGGTGGCCGAGCTGGTTCGCGACGTGTTCGGCGTGGCCCAGCGCCACCACGTGCGAGTGCGAGCCGAGTACTTCGCGCTGTTCCGCTCGGCCATGCTGGTGGACGGCGTCCTGCGCCGGCTCGACCCGTCGCTCGATCCGATCGCGGAGACGCGGCGGTTCATGATGCGGAACGCGCTGTCGCGGCGGTGGTTCGCGCCGGCCGCGGCGATGGCGGTGCAGACCACGGCCGGGCGGGCGGCTCGTCTGGTGCGAGCGCGCGGGATGCGGGCCGGGCTGGCCGCGTCGGCGGTGGCCGCGGCGATGGCGGTGGCGGTGTTCCTGACCACCGGCGGAGGGCCGCGATCGGGGGCTCACGTTGTGTCGACCGCGCGGACGGATGCGGCCGCGCTGCCAGCCGCGTCCCGGAAGATCGTCGCCGCGTCGACAATCGAGTCGGTCGCGCCGGCCCGGCCAGCCGCGGCGTCCGCGGCCCGCGCCAGCCTCTCGGCCGACTGCCCGCTGCGCCGTGCGCCGCGGTCGACCGTCCGGCCGCCGCGCGCCCTGGTGCACGCCGGCGCGGTGGCGGAGCTGCGCGAGGAGACCCGCGAGTACTGGCGGGTGCGCACGGCGGACGGCGCCGAGGGCTACCTGGCCAAGACCTGCTTTCCGCCGCCCGCGGCCGGGTCGCGCTGATCGCGGCCCGGGCTGGACGCGCGCCTCAGCGCTTCCTGGACAGAACGCTGGCGATGCGCTCGCGGAGCGCCGGCGAGGTCCAGGTCGGCAGCACCTCGCGGGCAAAGGACCCGTCGTCGTCTTCGGCCGGCAGCACGCCGCCGCGCAGGGCCAGCTTGGCCGCCGCGTACGCGGCCGGGTCGTGGCTGGCGCGGGCGGTCAGCTCCTTTTCGGCCGCGGCTCGCGCGTCCTCGGCCACCTCGTCGACGTAGCCGAGCCGGAGCGCGGTGGCCGGGTCGTGCAGGGCGGCGCCGAGCACGGCGCTCTCGATGTGCTGGAGCGGCACTCGATGCCGCACGATCGCCATGACCCGGGGCGGGAAGCGCAGCCCCAGCGCGAGCTCGTTGAGCCCGATCTTGCTGCCCGGCGTGGCCGCCGCGACCCGGTGATCGCAGCACAGCGTCAGCACGCACCCGCCGGCGATCGCGTGGCCGTTGACCAGCGCCACCACCGGCCCCGGGTAGACGAACAGGGTCGACATGAGCCGCTCGAGCAGGCGCAGGAACGCCTCCATCCCGCGCGCGTCGAGCGACGCCACCTCCTTGAGGTTGAGGCCGGCCGAGAACGAATCGCCGGTCCCGGTCAGGAGGATCGGCTGGCCGCCGGCCTGCTCGATCCGCGCCAGCAGGAACTCCATCATCTCGGTCCCCAGCGCGTTCTTGGCCGGCTGGGCCATGGTGATCTCGACCATGTGCTCGCTCCTCTCTCGCGAAGGCGACGAGGCTACCGCGGCGCGGCGGCGTCCGACAGACCCGCGGCCGCGCGCGCGGCGTCCAGCGCGGGGCGCGGCGCCATCAGCCCGACGATCTCGTTGGTCGGGGCGAGCTCGCTGGCGATCAGCGCCACCACGTCGGCGGCGGTCAGCTTCATGATCTCGCGGGCCAGGCGCGCCTGCGAGTCGAGGCGGCCGCCGCCCCGCAGCACCGACGCGATCCGGTCCGCCGCGCTCTCCGCGCCCGACTCCTCGGCCAGGAGCGCGTACAACGCCTCGCGCCGGGCCCGCACGAACGACTCGGCCAGCCCGGCGGCGCCGCCGCCGCGCAGCATGGCCAGGTCGCCCAGGATGGCGACCAGCGCCTCGCTGAACCGGCGCGGATCGACGATCGCACCGACGATGAACTGGCCCGAGCCGCGGCGCTCCTCGTGCGCCGCCTGCAGGCTGTACGAGGCGCCCAGGGTCTGGCGCACGCTCAGCAGCCGCTCGTGCAGGATGCGGCCGAGCACGAGCCGCGCCGCCCGCCGGCCCTGGTCGGCGCCGGTCGGATACACCACCCGGATGAGCGCGGTGACGTCGGCCGGATGGCTCACCTCCTCGATCACCAGGCGCGTCGAGCGCGGCGGCGGCGGCGGGCGCGCGGAGCGGAGCGGCTCGCCGGGGCGCAGATCGTCGAACCAGTAGCGAGCGTGGGCCCGGGCCAGCGCGGGATCGAACGCCCCGGTGATGACCAGGAGGCCGTTGCGCGCCCCGAACCGCCGCCGGCGCACGTCCTGGACGTCGGCCAGCGAGATCGGCCGGGCGTTTCGATCCCAGGAGCTGGCCGCGCGCGCGTACGGGTGAGCGGGACCGTACACGGCCCGGTCGATCGACGCGTGCAGGAGGAGGAGGCGCTCCTTCCAGCCGCGCGGGCTGCGCAGCATGCGCGAGCGCGCCGCGCGCTGGGCGGAGAACCCGTCGAGGGTGGCGGTCCTGTACTCGCCCAGCTTCACCAGCCAGGCCAGCCCGGCCAGCGACGTGTCGAGGTGCGCGGCCAGCCCGGTGGTCGAGAACACGGTGTAGTCGCGGCCCGCGCCGCTCTGGAGGTTCTCGCCCAGCCAGTAGAGGAGCAGGCCGGTGTCGGTGTCGCTGACGTCGCGCGACGGCGACAGCTGCAGCCCGACCGCCGCGATCGCGGCCAGCCCGGCCTGGTCGGGCGGATCGTCGGCGCTGCCGCCGGCGAAGATCAGCTGCGCGCTGGCCAGCGGCGCGGACCGGGTGGCCAGCAGCACGACCTCGAGCCCGTTGGGCAGGCGGAAGCGCTCGGCCCGATCGAGGGTGGAGCGCGGCAGCGGCACGCGCAGCTCGTGGTCGGCCTCGGCCGGATCGGCCGGAGCGGCCCAGCTGTCGTCGTGGAACGCGCCCGGGCCGGGTGCGACGACGTGCCTGGCCGCGCCGGTGGTGGCCGGCGTGCGCGGGTCGACCTCGAGGATGACCGCGGTCCGGTCGCTGAACAGGCGCGCGGCCGCTCGCCCGACATCGACCGGCTCGAGCCGGCCGAGCGCGCGCAGCTCGTCGCCGAACGGATCGTCGCGGCCGCCGGTCTGCAGCGCGCGGCCGAGCAGGTCGACCCGCGACCCGAGCTCGTCGAACGCGCTGAACAGCGCCTGCATGCGCCGGTCGACCAGGAGCCGCAGGGCGCGCCGGCTGTGCTCGCGCGAGGTCCCGGCCACGGCGCGGCGCAGCTCGGCCAGCGCGTCGTCGACCTCGGGCTTGCCGTCGGTTGGCGACAGCTCGAACACCGCCATCGCCAGCGGGGCCAGCGGATCGTCGATCGCGTGCACGTCCCAGCCCGATCGATGGGAGCGCAGCTCGGCCTCGAGCAGCGCCACCGCCAGGGTGCTGGCCGCGCCATCGCCGCCGTGGGCCGGCGGAAGCGGCCACGCGACCACGACGGCGCGGTCCTCGCCGAACAGGCGGTCGCTGCGGACCACGCGGCGCCCCGGCGGGATCCGCGGGTAGCGGGGAGGCGGGCCGGTGCTCCGCCCGACCAGGGCGGCGAAGCCACTCGCGATCCGCGCGGCCGCGGGTCCCGCCGCGATGTCGCCGCTCAGCACCACGACCATCCGGTCGGGCCGGTAGTGCGCGTCGAGGAACCCGCACACGTCGTCCAGGGTCAACCCGGCCACCTCGCGCTCGGACCCGCCGACCGGGCGCGCGTACGGGTGATCCGCCGGCACCACCTGGGCCAGGAGGGCCATCCAGCCGGTGAGGCGGAGGTCCTCGCGCACCAGGCGCTCGTTGGCGACCACCTCGCGCTCGCGGGCGAGCGTCTCGCGGCTGATGCCGCGGCAGCCGGCCGAGAAGCGCTGCACCTCCGCGGCGACCACGTGGTCCAGCTGGTCGGGGCGCGCCGTGGTCACGTAGAGGGTCCAGCCCCAGCTGGTGTGCGCCGTCGATCGGAGGGCCACGGCCGCGAGCCTGGCGCCCGCGGTTCGCCCGTCCGGACCGTGCAGGTTGAACAGGAGGTGCTCGACCAGGTGGGCGAGCCCGGCCTTGCCCGGCGGATCGCTGGCCGAGCCGACGTCGAGCCGGATGCCGAGCTGCACCAGGTTGGTCCCGTGGTCCTCGATGACGAGCACGCGGAGGCCGCTGTCGAGGCGCGCCGTCGCCCGGGTGGTCTTGAACCGGATGAGGCGGCTCGGCGCCGGCGGCGGGGTGCGGCAGGCGGCGATCACGCTCATCAGGGCAAGCAGAGGAAGCGCGGCCATCCCGGCGGAGTAGCTCCGTGCTCTGCGCTGCCTCATCCAGGTGATGGTACGTCATCGCCGCGAACCGACCCGCCCGCCCCGTCGGCACGGCGATTGCTCCATCGCAGCTCGTACCGTGAAAAAGCAATCCAGTACGGGGAACTTCGAGAGACGGACGCGGGCCATCAGCGTCAGTCCTGACGCTCCGCCGGGGCGGATACAGGCCCGATCGCCACCCCGGGGTGCGGCGATGCCGGTGCTGGTGCCGGTGGGAGGGCGCCTGCGCATCCTCCTGGCCGAGGACGATCCGCTGAATCGCCACATCGCCGGCGTCCTCCTGCGCCGCTCCGGCCACCACGTCATCGCGGTGGCCGACGGCCGCGCGGCCGTGCACGCCGCTCTGCGCGGCGACATCGACGCCGTTCTCATGGACCTCGACATGCCGGTGATGAGCGGGCTCGCCGCGGTCCGCAGCATCCGCGAAGACGAGAGCGGATCCGGACGACACCTGCCGATCATCGCGCTGACCGGCCACGTCGGCGACGAGGACGAGGCGCGTGCGCTCGCGGCCGGCTGCGACGGCTACGTGGTCAAGCCGTTCGACCTGCCGACCCTCCTGGCCGAGATCGTGCGGTCGTGCGCGGTGGCTCGCGCCGCGGTCGCCGCGGCCGTTCGCCCGGTGTTCGACCGCAACCAGTTCCTGGCCCGGATCGGCGGCGACGAGGCGCTGTTCGGCGATCTCATCGGTGGCTTCCTCGATGACCTGCCGGCCCGCCTCGCCGCGATCGACCGCGCCCTCAAGGGCCACGACGGCCCGGCGCTGGCCAGCGTCGCGCACCGGCTGTGTGGCGCGCTCCTCAGCCTGGCCGCCGAGCCGGCCGCCGATGCGGCGCGCGCGCTCGAGCGCGGCGCGGGCGGCTCGCCCGAGGATCTGGAGATGTGTGCCGGCGCGCTCGAGCACGAGCTGGGGCGCCTGGCCGAGACGCTGTCCGCGACCGACGCGCGGTCGTCGGTCCGGGGTCGGGCGTGAAGGCGCTCATCGCGGACGACGACGCCACCGCACGCCGCATGGTCCGGGCCGCGCTGGCCACCATCGACGTGGAAGTGGTGGAGGTGTCCGACGGTGACGCGGCCTGGGAGGCCCTCTCGCGCGACGACGCGCCGCAGATCGCGCTGCTCGACTGGCAGATGCCGGGCGCCGACGGGCTGGAGCTGTGCCGCCGGCTGCGCGCCCGACCCGGCGAGCGGCCGTACGTGTACGCGGCGATCGTCAGCTCGCGGATCTCGCCCGCCGACATCCTGGCCGGCTTCGAGGCCGGCGCCGACGACTTCGTCACCAAGCCGTTCGACATCTCCCAGCTGGCGGCGCGGGTGCGCGCGGCTCACCGGCTGGTCGGCGTGCAGACCGAGCGCGAGCGGTCGCGCTCGTACCTCTCGTCGGTGCTGGAGCACCTCGACCACGGCGTCATGCTGGTCGACGCGGACGACTCGATCGTGTACGCCAACCCGGCCCTGGCCGAGGTGTTCGACACGCCGCTCGCCGCGACGATCGGGACCAGGCGGGCCGACTATCTGCGCGCCCACGCCGGCCGGTTCGACGACCCCGACCGGTTCCTGCGCGCGGTCGAGGTGGACCGCGCTGGCCCCGATCAGAGCGCCGACTTCGAGATCTCGCGGCCGCGCCGGCAGGTCCTGCGCTGGATGGGCTCGCCGGTGTCGCTGCCGGACGGCCTCGGCCAGCTCGACATGTACCAGGACGTCACCCGGGAGATCGACCAGCAGCGAGCGCAGGAGCACCTGGCCCGCACCGATCCACTGACCGGGCTGGCCAACCGGCGCGGCTTCGCCGAGGCGGCCGAGCGCGAGATGTCGCGGGCCAGCCGCACCGGGGCGGCCCTCGGCGCGGTGATCTTCGACATCGACCACTTCAAGCGGGTCAACGACCTGCACGGCCACGGGGTCGGCGATCGAGTGCTGCAGCACGTCGCGCGCTGCGTGGCGGTGACCGCGCGCTGCACCGACGTGGTCGCGCGCTGGGGCGGCGAGGAGCTGATCGCGCTCCTGCCCGACACCGACATCCGCGGCGCGCGCCGCTTCGCCGATCGAGTGCGCCAGGCGGTGGCCGCCGGCCACGAGGACCTCCCCGCCGTCACGATCTCCGCCGGAGTCGCCCAGCGCTTCCCCAGCGAGACGATCGAGGACGCCGTCGCTCGCGCCGACGCCCGCCTGTACCTCGCCAAGGCCTCGGGCCGCGACACGGTCAAGTAGGCGATCACCGCGGGCGGGCCGCTCATGGCGGCGGTGGCGGGCGGATGTGGCGGAAGGTGAGGTTGAGGCGCGGGCCCACCGCGCGGGCCGTGCGCGGCGCGGCGTGGCGGTAGTGGGTCTGGGTGGTGCCTCGCATGACCAGGAGCGCGCCCTCGCCGAGGGTGAGCTCGAGCTGGTCGTCGCGCCGGCGGCGGTGGCGGAGGACGAAGCGGCGCGGCGCGCCGAGCGAGAGGCTGGCGATCCATCGATCGTCGACCGAGGGGCCGACCTCCGGCTCGGCGTCGGCGTGCCAGCCTATGCCGGCGGCGCCGTCGCCGTAGTAGTTGGCCAGCACCGAGTTGAAGCCGAGCCCGGTGGTGGCCTCGATCGCCGCGCGCAGCTCGGCCAACCCCGGCGTCCACGGCAGCGGCGTGTGGAACACGCCGGAGTAAACGTAGTCGGTGCCGGGGTCGCCGTGCCACGACACCAGCCGCGCCGCGCTCACTTCTCGTCCGGCGATCCGGTAGGTCTCGGTGCCGAGCGGCAGCTCGCCGCGCAGGCGCTCGAGCCAGGCCTCGTGCCCGGCGATCGCGCGCGGCCAGAGGTCGACCCACGCGCCCGGACACAGATCGTGTCGCTCGCCCGGCGCCGCCATGGCGTCGTTATAGCAGCGGCCAAGCTCAGGGGGTGCGGCTCACCCAGTCGCCGACGCCGCCGATGTGCAGGATGGCGAGGGCGCCGCGCCGGCCGTCGGAGGCGAGGGCGTCGAGCTCGGCGCGCAGCGGCTCCGGCTCGGCGAAGAGGACGCCGAGCTGCGCGACCATCGCGCCGCGCGCGAGCCGCGTCGCCGGCTCGGCCGGCTCGGTCGGCTCGCCAACCGCCTCCCGCGGCGCGGGATTCGCGCCGGTCGCCGGTGGCTCGCCGGTGGCGGGTGACGCCGTCGTCACTCCGTCGGAAGACTCGGCGCGGTCGGGCTGGTTGCCGGGCCGGGCGAACAGCGCGATCGCGGCCGCCGCGCCGACCGCCGCCAGCACCAGCACCGCGCGCCCGTCGAGCGATCGGGCGGGCGATCGGCGAGGGCGGGCCGGGCTGGTCAGCGCCGGGACCGGGGCGGGGGGCGGGATCGCGGCGCGCGCGCCGGCGACGAGGCGGCCGTGCAGCTGCTCGAGGCTGGCTGCCATCGCCTGGCACCGCTCGCAGCGCGCGAGGTGGGCCGTGGCCAGCCTGCCGGGCGCAGCGCCGTCGAGCGCGCCGGACAGCTGCCAGCGGACGAGTGGGCAGAGCATCACGAACCCTCCTGCAGGAGCTTCCTGCGCGCGCGGAACAGCATCACCTTGGTGGACACCGCGGTGCGACCCAGCTCGCGCGCGATCTCGCCCACCGACAGATCCTCGGCGTAGCGCAGCCACAGCGCGCGGTACGCCTCGCCGCTCAGCAGCCGCTGCGCGGTCCTCCACAGGTCGTCGGCCGCCCGCGCGGCCGGGCCGACCGCCACCTGCACCGCCACCGTCTCCGACTCCCGGCCGCCGCGCTGCTCGAGGTCGGTGCGGCGCAGATGGGCGGCACGGTGGTTGGACGCGACGTTCTTGCCGATCGCGAACAGCCAGGTGGAGAAACGCCGGGTCGGGTCGTAGCGGTCGATGTGCCGGTACGCGCGC
This sequence comes from Kofleriaceae bacterium, assembly GCA_035489015.1. Taxonomy (GTDB): domain Bacteria; phylum Myxococcota_A; class Polyangia; order Haliangiales; family Haliangiaceae; genus DATFRY01. Next base: position 45,670 of record DATHKR010000169.1, read on the forward strand.
AGGAGGGTCTCCTGCACCACGTCGTCGGCGTCGGCCGGGCTGGGCAGCCGGCGGACCACGAACGCGGCCAGCGGCGCCCGCAGGCGCCGGGCCAGCTCCTGGAAGCAGGCCTCGTCCCCGCACCGGGCGCGCGCCGCCAGATCGTCGACCGACAGCTCGGCCAGCGTCGGCGTGTCGGTGTGGGTCATCATCGGCGCGAGGCCAGAGCTCAATTCTTGGACTCGATCAGCTTCACCAGGTCGGCGGTCGGCATCGTCACGGTCATCTCGACCGCCCTGCCGTTCACCGCCACCTTCAGCCCCTTCACGAACGGGCGCACCTCGGCGGTCTCGTCGGACATCGAGACCAGCGCGACCACGCCTTCGATCATGCTCTTGATCTTCTGCGCCTCCTCGGCGCCCGACATCTGCAGCTTGACCCGCACCCGCATCTCGGCGCGGATCTCGCCGACGTGCACGGTCAGGGACGACATGTTCACCCGCAGCGTCTTCGACTGGGCCGCGTTCTTGACCTTGTCGAGCAGCTTGTCGTTGAGCGCGGCGAAGAAGAAGACCCCGCGCTCGAGCGCGCCGTCGAGCACCACGCGGGCGCTGGCCAGGGTCTTGCCGCGCCGCGCGGCCGCGTCGATCGCCCTGGTCAGGCTGGCCTTGTCCTCGGACAGGATGAAGGTGTTGCCGACCAGCGCGATCATCGTGTCGTCGCTCTTGTGCGACTGCGGCGAGAATCGGTACTTGTAGGCCGACTGCCCGGCGAGCCGGATCGGGGCGCCGTGCGGGATCTTGTCGAGCAGGACCTGGATCCGGCGCGCGTCGGGGACCTGGATCAGGACCGCGCCGGTGTCGTGGTTGGTGAGCCAGAAGGACACCCCCTGGGCGGTGTCGAACAGCGCGCGGGCCAGCGGGCGGATCGCCGGGTCCACGCCCTGCCACTCGATCTCCTTCTTGAACTTCGGCCCGATCAGGCGGTGGAGCGAGGTCTTGCGCAGCGCGTCCAGGTCGAGGTGACCCACCCCGTCGGCCTCGGCGGGGATCCGCCCGGCGTCGAGCGGAGAGGCCAGCGCGGCGGTGGGCAGCGCGAGGAGTGCGAGGAGGGCGGCTTTGGCGGCGACGGACAGGTTCATTTCACTCTCCAGATTCTCCCCTTCTACCCGCCCCGCCCCGATCCGGTTACACCGCCGGATGGCCGCCCCGCGGACCGGCGTACGAGTAGGGAAACTCGCGGGTTGGGTCGGTCGGCATCAGGCGGTGGAAGTTGCGCACGTCGAGCACCATCGATCCGTCCGGGGTCTCGGAGAGCACGTCCACGTGGCGCGCACCCCACACGATGTCGCCGGGCAGGAAGGTGTGACCGGCGTGGAGCGGCTGCATCGAGATGTCGTCGAAGCCGACCACCAGCACGTTCACCTCCACCTCGTCGCGCGCCAGCGACTCGGGCGTGGCGCCGGCCAGCGGGCTGGACGGCTCGATCACGTGGAGCACGGTCCACGACCGGCGCAGGCTCAGGGCGCGATCGCGGGCCAGCGGCAGGTCGATCATCCGGTAGAACGTCGTCCCCTCGCTGGTCCGCTCGGTGCGCACCATGCTGACCCGGATCTGGGCGTCGACGATCCCGTTGGCGCGCTCGTTGCCGATGCGGAACGAGAGCGTCGGGACTCCGTTCATCGGCGAGATGACCGCCTGGCGGGTGAAGACCATGCGCGCGGTCGGGCGAGAGAACTTGGCGAAGACCAGCCCGGTGACCAGGGCGACCAGGATGACCCCGGCGATCGCCTCGCCGACCATGAGGACGTTGGCGGCGGCGCTGGACGGATAGAACGCGCCGTAGCCGACGGTGGCCAGGGTCTGCGCGCTGAAGAAGAACGCGTCGACGAACGAGCCGGGCCGCGCGTTCTCGATCCCGCCGGTGACCAGGTACGCGAGCGCGAAGATCGCGTTCACCACCAGGAAGGCAGCGGAGATGATCGCGAACGTCATCCGCCACGAGCTGCGCAGGAGCGAGTGGTAGAAGTCGCGCACCGGCGTCGACCGCGCGCCGATCACGCGGATCTCGTAGCCGGGTGCGGCCGGCGGTGAATCGACCGGCGGCGCCTGGGGCCGCTGCGCGCTCGGGATCACTCGCTCGAGTCTCCGCCGCGCCGCGTCCGCCGGCAAGGTCGGCCCGGTCCGCGTCGACCCAATGTCTAGCGTCGGTGGACGAGCGGCATGTCGAGGCCCGGCAACCCGGTGCCGCCGCCGCCCTGCCGCGCCGCCGCACCGCCGATCTCGAGCGAGTCGAGCAGCTCCGCGGCCGCCGCCCAGCTGGGCCCGGCGCACCGCACCACCGCGAACACGCCGCCACGCGCGACCGCGTCGCCGCCGGTCAGCGCGAGCCACGACGCATACGGGCAGCCGGGGCGGAAGCGCCCCTCCTCGTCGAGCTGCAGGAGCGCGTCGATGCGGTAGCCGCTGGCGCCGCCGGCCAGCTCGATCTCGCCCTGACCGAGCAGGCGCCCGCGCCCGGGCCCGGCCAGGGTCGCCTCGGCCGCGGCGCGCGCCACCTCCTCGACCACGCCGGCGCGATCGATGATGAGCGACGCGCTGAACAGGCCCAGCTCGATCCGGCCGATCAGCCGATCGTTGGTGCCGCGCTCCTCGGCGGCGAGGACGGCGCCGCTCCCCTCGCCCGCGGCGAGCTCGATCACCACCAGCGCCGGGCCGGGCCGGAAGCGGAGCTCGATCGGCGGGAGACCTCTCTCGGTGGCGCTCGCGGCCGAGAAGATGTGCACGTCGGCAGACGGCATGACCCTGTCCAGGAATTACGCGTCCCTGGACCCTGTCGCCAGCGGGAAGATTTCCCCACGCGCCGACGTAGCCGCGCGCCCGGTATCTCGCGCACCTGCGGCGCGATGCACCGTCACCATCGTTCGAGCTCGCCTGGTAGGCTCGCACCCGACATGGGCCTCATCGTGACTGCTGTGGCCGGTGCGAGCGCCGTGGCGTTCGGCGCCTTTGGCGCCCACGCGCTGCGCTCTCGCCTCGAGCCGGCCGCGCTGGCGATCTGGCAGACGGCCGTCCTCTACCACCTGCTCCACGCGGTCGCGCTGCTCGCGCTGGTGCTGTTCGCGCGCGCGACCGGACGCGCGGTCGGACTGCCGGCCGCCCTGTTCGGCGCCGGCATCGTCCTCTTCTCCGGATCGCTCTACGGCCTGGCGCTGACCGGCTGGCGCTGGCTCGGCCCGATCACCCCGATCGGGGGGCTCGCGTTCCTGGCCGGCTGGGCGTCGCTGCTCCTGCTCGCGCGCGCCCGCTGAGCGCGCCCGGCAGGAGGCGGCCGGCCCACGCGATCGCAGGCCGGCCGATCTCGCGTCGATCGACTGACTGGCTACTGGGCGACGATCCTGACGTCGTCGATCGCGGCCTCGACCAGGCTCGCGCTGACGGCGTCGGCCGCCTCGACCTGGATGCGCACGCTCTGGCCGGCAAACGCGCTGATGTTGACCGAGGTGGTGATCCAGGCGGCGTCGTCGTCGTTGGCCGCGGCCAGCTCCTCGAGGACCAGCTGGGTGGTGGTGCCGACCACGCGCACTCGCAGGAAGTCGGCCGTGGTCGCGTTGTCGCCGTGGGCCAGGTAGTAGGCGAACGAGAGCGTCAGGGTGCCGGCCGGCAGGGCGATCGCCGGCGAGCGGATCGTGGTCGCCCCGCCGTCGATGTCGTTGATGCCGGCCGAGGCGCCCGCGGTTCCGCCGGTGACCAGGTCGAACTGGCCGCTGTTGGTGGTGCCGAGCTGCTTGGTCCCGGCGCTGGTGGTCGCCTGCGGGTTGGCGCGCTCCCAGCGGCCGGTGGTCGCGGTGTCGGTGCCGGCCGGGTTGACCGTCCAGCCGCGCGCCTGCTCGAAGTCGTCGTTGAAGACGACCACGCTGCCGCCGGCCACGGTGATGGTGACGTCGTCGTCATCCTGGGCGGCGCCGTCGTTGACCACCAGGCGGAACGTGTAGCTACCGGCCACGGTCGGGGTGAACCGGGCCTGCGAGGTGTTCGGGCCCGACAGCGTCACGGTCGGCCCGGCGGTCTGGCTCCACGCGAAGGTGAGCGGCGACGGCCCGCCGTCCGGATCGCTCGATCCGGTCCCGTCGAGCAGCGCCTGCACGTTGATCGGCGCGGTCCGGTCCGGGCCGGCGTTCGAGGTCGGCGGCAGGTTGGACGTGCCGGTCGACAGCGCGCCGCTCACCACCAGCGAGAACGGCTGCGGCCCGCTCGGCACGGTGAACGCGCGCACCCGCACGGTGTAGGTGCCGGCCGGCGCGCTGGCGAACAGCACCTGCTCGACGGTGTTGCGGCGATCGGCGGTGCCGCCGGTGGTCGACACGCCGCCGGAGAAGACGTTGCCGCGGAAGGTGCCGTTCGGCCCGCTGACCTCGAGGTCGAGATCGTTGACCAGGTTGACGCTGGCCGCCGGGGTGGACGGGAAGTCGGTCCACACCAGGGTCGCCTTGAGCGGCTGCCCGGCCGTGACCGTCACGCTGAAGGTCTTCTCCTGGCCGGCGCCGCCGCCGGGGAAGCCGCCGTCGTCGGTGCTGAACAGCTTGCGGGGCTGGCCCGGGAAGAACAGCGCGTCGTCGAGCAGGATGCGGCCCCAGCCCTGGCAGTTGTTCGGGATGGCGCCGGCGCCGGTCATCTGGCGTGCCGAGTTGAGGAGCGTGGCCTTGACCAGCGCGGCGGTCGGGGTGAAGCGGTTCGCGGTCACCGGCGCGCCGGTCGGGTAGTAGCCGTCGGTGTAGTACTGGCGGACCAGCGCGCCGAACCCGGCCGCGGCCGGGCTGGCCATGCTGGTCCCGCTCATCGAGATGGTGTTGCAGTTGTTGCTGGTGACGTTGCCGTCGTTGCGGCCGGAGATGATGCCGGAGCCGGGGATGGTGAGGTCGGGCTTGATGCGGTTGTCGCTGGTCGGGCCGCAGCTGGAGAAGCTCGCCATCGACTCGGCGCTGGTCCCGCGCAGGGTCGCGCCGACCGAGACGCCGTTCTTGGCGGTGGACGGGCTGCCGACCGTCGCGGTGCCCGGGCCGGAGTTGCCGGCCGCGAAGAAGATGAGGAAGTCCGGGTGCGAGAACATGAACGCGTCCACGTCCTCGGTCGCCGCGGTGTAGTTGTTCTGCGGCGAGGCGTTCTCCTGATCGCCCCACGAGTTGGTGTGCAGGCGCGCGCCCTGGTTGTAGGCCTGCTGGAACAGCGGCTGGAGGTCGACCACCGGGCAGCCGATGCCGGGCAGGTCGCCGCAGTTGTCGGTGCCGAAGCCGGCGTCCTGCACGACCAGCCTGGCCCCCGGCGCCATGCCGTCGGCCGGATCGTGCTCGATCGGGTTGGCGAAGTTGTCGCCCGCGATGGTCGCGCCGACGTGGGTGCCGTGATTCTGGGTGTCCCACTCGGTGTTCGCGATGCCGCCGGCGCACTCGTTCGACCACAGGAAGTCGACCGCGAGCACCTTGCGCTGGCTGGCGTCGACCGTGGTGCCGCCGTTGCACGCGTTGGTCGGCGGCAGGCCGCGGGCCGGATCGCGGTAGAAGCAGCTGTCGACGTCGGCGCCGGTGTCGATGTAGCCGACCACCTGGCCCTCGCCGTGGATCCCGTTGGCGAACACCGGCGTGGCCTGCCCGCCGTTCACCCCCGACTGCCCGACCCAGATGGTCGTGTCGTTGAGGAGCGATCGCTGGGCCTCGACGTCGATCCAGAACACCTCGGGCACCTCGGCCAGCGCCTCGGCCACCGCGACCGAGCGGTCGCTCGGCACGCGCAGGCGGATGCGCGAGAAGCGCTCGCCCTTGCCGATGCCGACCACCTCGGCCTCGGGCGCGAGCGAGATCTCACCGACGATCCGATCGAGGTTGGCGTCGGGGTATGCCTGCACCATGACCGTCTGCATCTCGTCGGAGGCGGCCAGCTCGGCCGCCTCGCGCAGGCCGCGGGCGATCTTGTACTCGGGCCGGTACACGCCGGCCCACGCGCCCAGCGAGTCGAGCCGCGCGCCCGGCGCCGCGCGGACCAGGAAGCTGTCGGTCGGCACGTAGGTGTAGACCCGCTCGACGCTGGAGCGGAGCGCGGCCAGATCGGCGGCGGTCGGGGGACCGTCGAGCTGGACCAGGAGGTACTGGCCGGAGCCGTCGAACGCCTCCATCGCCTGGTCGGTCGCGGGCGGGGTGGCCCGGGTGTCGATCGGCACCGACGCGAGGTCGATGACACCCTCGCGATCGTCGAGCCCATCGGTGGACGCGCAGCCCGCGGCCAGGCAAGACAAGAACGCGGCGGAGCCGCGAAGGGTCGACAGCCTCATGCGAGACGCCTCCTGTTCGGTTGGCGGCGGGCATCATAGGAGCCGGACCGAAGCGGCGCCAATCCCGCTCCGTCCCATTGCGAGACGATTGCGCTGCCTACATGGGTGACCGGCGCCGCACGCGGACGTGCACCGCGATCGCGGCGGCGCTCCCGCGCCCCGCGCGGATCAGAGCGGGGCGGGTCGAGCGGTCGACGGGCGCGGGTACGGGCGGCTGACCAGCTGCACGGCCGCCGCGACCAGCGACGCGTTGTCCGGGGCCAGGGTGGCGTCCGGGAGCCAGAGCGTGTCCTCCAGCCCGACCCGGATGTCGCGCCGGCTGGCGGCCGCCGCGCGGAGCACCGGCCACGTGGCCGGGCCGGTCCCGTGATGGAGGCGGCGGTTGGTGTCGGTGGCGAACGGCTCGAGCGCGTCGTCGATGGCGGCCGCGAGCGCGACCGCCTCCTCCGGATCCTCCGGCTCGACCTCGATGAGGAGGCGGCACATCGCGCGGGCCAGGCCGCTCTGGCGCAGCACCTCGACGTCGGCGAGCGTGGTGAGCCCGGCCTCGACGCCGAGGCCGCGGGCCTGGAGAAGCCGGCACAGCTCGACCGCGCCGTCCTCGATCAAGTTGACCGAGACGAAGTCGGGCAGCACCTGCCACGACGAGACCAGGCGCTCGCGCTCGGCGCCGCTCGCGATCCACGCGCCGGTCGACAGGCCGACCGGGATGCCGGGGCAGGCGGCTCGCACGGCGGCGAGCGCCGCGGCGCACGGCTCGGCCTCGAGCGTCTCGACCCCGGCGGCGTCGCGCGGGTGAAAGTGCAGCGCCCCCGCGCCGGCGGCGACTGCCGCGGCCGCGTCGCGGGCCAGCTCGTCCGGGCTGATCGGCACGGCCGAGTGCTCCTCGCGCCGGCGCGCTCCGTTCAGGCAGGCCTTGATGAGGATCATCCGACCACCCTGCTCGCCGTCATCGAACCGATCCGCATGTCCCTCGCCTCCATCCCCACGCCCCTCGAGTATCGATCAAGGCGCGGGGGGATGCCCGTTCTGAACGCACTTAGGGCCCCAAGGGCCGCGAATGGATTCATTCACGTCCCCCGCGGCCCCGGCGAGCGGGGCCATGAGGGGCGCTTGCCGGGCGCTTGCCGGGCGGCTGACGGGCGCGCTACTTCGACGGCGGGGCGTCGGCTGGCTTCGAGGCGGCCACCTTGACGAAGCGGAGCGTCATGCGGTCGCTCTCGCCGATCGCCTTGTACTTCTCCTTGTCCTTGTCGCCCTCCTGGTAGGTCGGCGGCAGGGTCCACACGCCCTTCTCGTAGTCCTTGGTGTCCTTCGGGTTGGCGTTGATCTCGGACTTCTCCTCCAGCTTGAAGCCGGCCGATTCGATCTTCTTGATCAGCCACTCCTCCGGCAGGTAGCCCTTGTCGGCGGTGTCCTCGACCTTGGCGCCCGCGGCGGCGCGGTGCGCCTCGACACCGAACTTGCCGCCGTCCTTCAGCACCTTGTGGATCCCGGCCAGGTAGGCGTCGATGTCGCCGCGCCGCTGCCAGTTGTGCATCTCGCGGAGCGCCAGGACCAGGTCGGCGGAGCCGTCCGGCCCGAACGAGACCTTGTCGGGCGGGTTGATGAGCGCGAGCTCGACCTTGCCGAACATCTCGGGCGACTTGGCCAGGAACATCTGCGTGCGCTTGCCGTACACGGTGCGCCCGGACTCGGGCGGCCCGTTCGGGTCGTAGGTGACGGCGACCAGCTTGCCCTCGCGGGCGACCAGCGGGGCGAGCACCTCGGTGTACCAGCCGGCCCCGGTGCCGACCTCGACCACGGTCATGTTCGGCTTGATGCCGAAGAAGGTCAGCGTCTCGAGCGGGTGGCGGTAGACGTCGCGGTCGGCGTTGCCGGGGATGCGGTGCGGGCTGGCCAGGATCGCCTTGAGCGCGGCGCTGCTGCTGGCGAACTTCTTGGCGACCAGGGCGGCCGCGCCCTTCTTCATGTCGTCGGTCCACCGCGAGGCCTCCTTGGCGGCCTCCGCCTCGGCGTCCCTCATCTCCTGGGCGGCCTCCTCGGCGTCCTGCCGCTTCTTCTCGGCGGCGGCCGCCGCCGGGTCCGGGGCGGCGGTGGCCGGGTCCGGGGCGGCGGTGCCACCGGCCGCGCTCGCCGTCGGGTCGGCGGGCGGCTCGGCCTTCTTCGATTCCTTCTTGCAGGCGCTGCTGGCCAGCAGCAGCGCGACCATCATCATGGGGAGTCTCTTCGACATGGCGGCGACTATAGAACATGTCGCCCGCCGGGCTTGTTCCCGGCCCGGGCCAGAACGCCGGCCAGAAACCGGTCCAGAACGCCAGTTAGAACGCGTCGGCGTCGCCCCCGTCGCGGCCGACGTCCGCCACCGCGCGCAGCTCACCGGTCTTCGGATCGGCCTCGATGCAGTTGGCGTGGCCGATCCGGCCGCGGCTCTTCAGCACGTGGCCGCGCGCGACCAGCGCCTTGGCGATGGCCGGGTCGAGCGAGTCCTCGTGGATCACCACGTCGGGCAGCCACTGGTGATGGATGCGGGTCGCCTCGATCGCCTTGTCGATCGGCCGGTCGTAGTCGATGACCTGGAGCAGGATCTGCGCGACCGTGGTGATGATGGTCGGCCCGCCCGGCGATCCACAGACCGCGCGCAGCTTGCCCCCCTTGCTGACGATGGTGGGCGTCATGCTGCTCAGCATCCGCTTGCCCGGCTGGATCGCGTTCTGCGGCCCCTGGACCAGACCGAACATGTTGGGCGAGCCCGGCTTGGCGGTGAAGTCGTCCATCTCGTTGTTGAGCAGCACGCCGGTGCCGGGCACGAACACGCCGGCGCCGAACCCGCCGTTCAGGGTGAACGTGTTGGCGACCGCCATCCCCTTGCCATCGACCACCGAGAAGTGGGTGGTCTGCAGCTTCTCCTTCACCTCGGCGCCGGCGCCGACCTGGGCCGACGGCGTGGCCTTCTCGCGGTTCACGTCGGCCATGCGCTTCTTGGTGTAGGCCGGGTCGAGCAGCGTCTTCATCGGGATGTTGACGAACGCCGGGTCGGCGATGAGCAGGTTGCGATCGGCGAACACCCGGCGCAGCGCCTCGATGTAGAGGTGGATGCGGTCCACCGAGTCCCACGGCATCGAGTACAGCTCGAGCGCCTCGCTGGCGGCGAAGATCTGGCGCAGGGTGACGCCGCCGGCCGACGGCGGCGGCATGGTGACGATCTGGTAGCCGCGGTAGTCGAACACGATCGGCTTGCGCTCGATCGGTCGGTAGGCGGCGAGGTCGGCCGCGGTCCACAGGCCGCCCATCTTGGTCACCTCGCCGGCGAGCTTTGCCGCCAGCGGGCCGCGGTAGAACGCGGGCGCGCCGCCGTCGGCGATGGCCTGCAGGGTGACGGCCAGCTCCGGCTGGCTCCACCGCTCCCCCTCGCTCCAGTGCTTTCCATCGGCGCGGCGCAGGAGCGTGAGGCCCTTGGCGAGCGCGTCGACCAGGGCCGGGTTCTTGTCGGCCGCGGCGGCGAGCTCCTTGGCGTACGACTCGGTGTCCTCGACGCCCCAGTCGAGGTCCTTGGCGTGGAACGAGTCGAGCACGCTGCCGTCCCTGGCCAGGGCGATGGCGGGCGCGACCAGGTCCTTCCACGGCAGCGATCCGTACTTCTTGTGCGCCATGGCCCAGCCGGCCACGTTGCCCGGGATACCGGCCGCGCGCGGGCCGCGCCGGCTGTCCTGGGTCGGGTTGCCCTTGTCGTCGAGGTACATGTCGCGAGTGGCCTTGCGCGGCGCGACCTCGCGGTAGTCGATGGTGGTCGACCGTCCATCCGGGAAGCGGATGACCATGAAGCCGCCCCCGCCGATGTTGCCGGCGGTCGGATGGGTGACGCTGAGCGCGAGCCCGACCGCGACCGCGGCGTCGACCGCGTTGCCGCCCTTCTCGAGGATGGCGCGGCCGACCGCGGTCGCCTGCTTCTCGGCGCTGGTGACCGCGCCCCTCTTGCCGACGGCGACGTCGCTGTGCGGGACGACCGGGGCGGCCCCGGAGTCGTCGGGGCCGGTCTTGCTGTCGTTGTCGGGCGCGGTGGCCGGCGCGGTGTCGGTGCCGCCACTGGCCACCGGCTTGGTCGCCGGCGGCGACGGGTCGCGCTCCGCGGGCACCGAGCGCTTGCACCCGCTCGCGCCGGCGGCGGCGGCGAGCGCGAGGGCCAGCCACGCGGAGGCGCGCGGCGAGCGAACGGCGGGGGCGAGCGAGGAGGTGGCCAGAGCGGTGCGCGGCATCGGCCCGAGCGTAGCCGATCGGGCCGCGCGGCGCCCCGATCCGGGCCGCATCGCGCCAGCGCGCGGACAGCGATCCGCCGCACCGGGGTCATCTCGCTCACGCCTGGCGAGCGAGCAGATACGACGGGTGCAGGAGGCCCGTGGGCGGGTAGATCTCGTCGTGCGTGTAGCGGAAGCCGAGCCCGCGCAAGAGGTCGCGCGAGGCGGTGTTGTCCGGGTGGTGTCCGGCGAAGAGCGCGCTCGCGCCGAGCGCGGTAAGGGCGTGATCGATGACGGCGGTGGCGGCCTCGCGGGCGAGCCCTCGCCGCCACAGCGGCGGGTGGATGTGGAAGCCGAGCTCCACGATCGCGAGCTCCGGGCGGTACGGGCGCAGGCCGCAGCAGCCGGCGTGGCGGCCGTCGGCGCGGAGGAAGATCGGCCAGTACTGGAAGCCATGCTCGGACTGGCTGGCGATCTCGCGGCCGAGGCGCGCCGCGATCTCCTCGCGGCCGGGCGGGCCGGCGAACACGAAGCGCGCCACGTCCGGGTGGCCCCACAGCGCGGCGGCCAGCTCGAGATCGTCCGACCGCCAGGTGCGGAAGCCGAGCCGCTCGCTGGTCAGGAAGTACGTCGCCGGCGCGCCGCCGCTCAAGGCAGGAGCACCACCATCGCGGTGGCGGCCGCGGCGGTGGCGAGCGAGCCGATGAGGACGCGCCGGCCCTCGCGGCGCATGCGGTCGCGCTCGGCCGGATCGACCACGACCTCCTCGCCGTGATCGGCGAGGCGCACGCCCTGGTGGGCGGCGAAGCTGCACGTGCGGTAGAGACCCTGGTACGCGCCGAACGCGGCCGAGAAGAACGGGAAGAACAGCACCCAGCGGGCTGCGGTCGGCGCCCCGCTCTGCATCATCACCACGCTGAGGCCGAGGCCGACGAGGAGCGCGACCAGGCTCATCCGCAGCCGACGGTTCTGCGCGTTCGCGCCCAGGTTCCCGTGCGTGCAGGGCATGAGGGGAATGCTAAGGTCCGGGAACCGCGATGGCAACCGGTCTCCGGCGAGTGATGGATCTCCGGGCAGGTGAGCGTGCTCCCGCGCTGCGCGCCTTTGCCTCGCTTTTCGGCCTCATCGCCGGCCACACCATCCTCGAGACCGCGCGCGACGCGATCTTCCTGGTGAAGCTGCCGGTCAGCCGGCTGGGCCTGGTCTACGCGCTCCTGGCCGGGCTCTCGCTGGTCGCGGTGCGGATCAACGCGGCCTTCGTCCAGCGGTTCGGGCGGCGCAACGCGCTCATCTTCACCCTCATGGCCGCGGCCTACGGGACGACGATGATCTACCTCGCCCCGCGCACGCCGCTCATGGCCTACGTCCTCTACCTGTGGAGCGCCCTGCTCGGCACCGTGATGGTCGTGCAGTTCTGGATGCTGGCCGGGCACAACTTCACCGTGTCGCAGGGCAAGCGCCTGTTCGGGGCGCTCGCGGCCGGCGGCGTGCTCGGCGCGGTGGCCGGCGCCAGCAGCGCCGCCGCGCTCCTCATGCGCTTTCACGTCGGCTCGCTGATGGTGGTGGCCTCGCTGGTGTTCCTCGCCACCGGCCTGGTGCTCACCGCCGAGCCGAGCGATCAGACCGCGCCGAGCGCCACCACGGCCCGCGCGCCGGATCCGTGGGGCGCGCTGCGCGGCGATCCGTATCTGCGCCGGCTCGGCGCGCTCATCGCCGTCATCACCGCGGCGGTGCTGGTCGCCGACTACCTGTTCAAGTCGACCGCGGCGGCGTCGATCCCGCGCGCCGAGCTGGGCGCGTTCATCGCCCGCTACTACGCGGTCCTGAACGCGGTCGCGCTGGTCGTGCAGCTCGGCATCACCGGGTTCGCGGTGCGCAGGCTGGGCGTCATCGGCGCGCTCCTGGTCCTGCCCGCGTTCCTCCTCATCGGCGCCGGTGGCGTGGTGGTGAGCGGCGGCGCGCTCGCCGCGGTGCTCCTCACCCGCGGGGCCGACGGGGCGCTCCGCCATTCGCTCAACCGGGTCGCGCTCGAGCTCACCTGGATGCCGGTGTCCGACGCGGTGAAGAGCGTCGCCAAGGCGTTCACCGACACCGCGCTCGGGCGCGGGGTCCAGGCGGTGGTGGCCGGCATCCTGTTCGGGCTGGCCATGCTGTCGCTCGACCGGCCGATCGTGCTGGGCGGGCTCATCGCGCTGTTCGCGGGCAGCGCGGTCGGGCTGGTCGCCAGCCTGCGCCGGCCGTACCTCGATCTGTTCCGCCGCGCGCTGTCGCGCGGGTCGCTGCCGAGCGAGGTGGGTGACCTGGAGCTCGATCTCGACTCGGCCGAGGTGCTGATCGAGGCGCTGTCCAGCCGCGAGCCCGGCCGCGCGGTGGCGGCCATGGACCTGCTCGCGTCGCAGCGGCGCGCCCGGCTCATCCCCAGCCTCATCCTCTATCACGACGCCGCACCGGTCCTGCTCCGCGCGCTCGACGTGGTCGCCACACCCGACCGGCGCGACTGGATCGAGCTGGCCCAGCGGCTGCTCGATCACCAGGACGAGGGGGTGCGGGTGGCGGCGGTCCGCGCGCTGGTCGGGGTCGACCGGCACGAGGAGGCGGTGACCCGCCTGAGCGACATCAGCCCGGCGGTGCGCGCGCACACCGCGTTCTGGCTGGTCAGCCGCGACCAGGTCGCCGAGCCGCACCGGGATCCGCGCATCCGCGACATCATGGCGATCGAGGGGCCCAGGCGGCTGCAGGCGCGCGGGGCGCTGCTCGACGCGATGGCGCGGCGCGGCGACCAGGGCTGGGCCGAGCTGATCCTGGAGATCGCGGCCAGCGACGATCACACGCTCAACGCGCAGCTGGCCGAGGCGGTCACCCAGGTGCGCGATCCGCGCTTCGTGGACCTGTTGATCAGCCGGCTCGACGCGCGCGAGGGGCGCGGCGCGCTGCGCCGGGCCCTGGTCTCGTACGGGCCCGAGGCGCTCGAGGCGCTCGCCCGCGCGATCGGCGACCCGCACACCAGCCCGCGCCTCCGCCTGCACCTGCCGCGCACCATCTCGCAGTTCGGCGACCAGGCGGCGGCGGATCTGCTGATCGGCATCCTGTCGAGCGAGCCGAGCGGGACGGTCCGCTACAAGGCGCTGCGCGGGCTGGGCCGCATGGTCGAGGTGCGCGGGGTCGCGATCGATCGCGGGCGGGTGGCGGCCCAGCTCCGCCGCACGCTGGTGGAGGTGTTTCGCCTGCGCGGCCTCCGCCTGGCGCTCGGCGACGCCAGCAAGGCGCCGGCCGCGGCCCAGCAGTCGGCCCGGCTCCTCATCGAGCTGCTCGAGGACAAGGAGCGGCAGGCGATCGAGCGGGCTTTCCGCCTGCTCCAGATCGTCCACCGCTCCGAGGACCTGCGCAGCGCCTACCTGGCCCTGTCGTCGAGCGAGCGCCGGCTGCGCGCGACCGCGGCCGAGTTCCTCGACGCGCTCACCGTGCGCTATGCCCTGCTCGGCGAGGACCACGCGGTGTCGCGCGAGCTCCTTCGCCTCCTGGCCGACGATCTGCCCGCCCGCGAGCAGGTGGCGCGCGCGGCCGCGGCTCACCGTGCGCCGGCCGCGCCGCGCGGACCGGAGGCGGCGCTGGCCGAGCTCCTGCTCGAGCGCGACCCGGCGGTGGGCAGCATCGCGTCGCGGCTGGCGTCGGACCTCGGCGTCGAGCGGATGGTGCGCGAGATCCAGCGCTCGACCGCCGAGCGCGCCGCGGTGTCGCCCGAGCTCGCCCATGGATGACGCCCTGACCAGCCGCATCGAGCGCGAGATCTTCTTCCGCACCTTTGCGCGCACCGCCCGGGCCCCGGACGCGGTCGTCCAGCAGTTCGTCGAGGACCTGACCGAGCAGCAGATCAAGCGCGGCGAGGTGCTGTTCCGCGCCGGAGACCCGAGCGAGCACATCTACTACATCGCGCGCGGCTCGATGGAGCTGAGCGACCCGAGCGGGGCCGCGCCGTGGATCTTCGGCGGGCGCTCGGCGGTCGGCGCGATCGACGCGAGCATGGGCCAGCCGTACTCGCGCACGGCGGTGGCGCTGGAGGACACGCTGCTCCTCCGCATGCGCATCGAGGACTACTTCGACATCCTCGAGGACAACTTCGACTTCACCAAGGCGATGTTCGGGTTCCTGTTCGGCGGGGTCGAGGAGCTGGCCCGACCGCTCGCCGCCGACCTGGTCTACGCGGACGGCGGCGGGCCGACCGAGCTGGGCAACCTGGGCCGGGCGGACGGGCTCGGCCTGGTCGAGCGGGCGCTGGTCCTGCGCGCGAGTCGGCCGCTGGCCGGCATCCGGTTGCAGGTGCTGATCCGGCTGGCCCAGGCCGCCAGCGAGCGCCGGGTGGCGGCAGGTCACGCGCTGTTCGAGCCGGGAGCCGGCTCGTCGTCGCTGTGGCTGGTCTGTCGCGGGAAGATCCGCGGCGAGTACGTCGGGCGTGACCGCCCGGCCGACGACCCGTTCATCGCCGACTTCGGTCCGGGCACGATGGTGCTGGCGCTGGCCGCGCTGGCTCAGGCCGAGGCCAGCTACCGCGCGGTCGCGACCGAGCCGACCCTCGTGCTCGGGCTGGCCCGGGAGGACCTGTGGGACGTCATGGAGGACCACTCCGACGTCGTGCGCGCGATCCTCGCCTACGCCGCCGGCGAGCGAGCCCGCCTGCAGACCATCGCGGCCGACCTCGCCGCCGGGCGCACCGGCGAGGTGGTGGTGGCCGCGCCGCTCGGCGTCGCCGACGACGGCAACCGGTGACCGGCGGCGCATGCTCCGCACCATGTCGGGCGACATCCAGCCACAGACGATCTATCCGGGCCGCGCCGGCCAGGTCGCGCAGCTGGGGGTCTGCCTGGTGCTCACGGCGGTCGGGGTCTTTCTGGCCTCGATCGGCGACGGGGCCGGGATCGTGTGCGCCGGGTTCTTCGGCCTGCTCGGCTTCGTGTTCGCCCTCGAGCTGATCGGGCGCCCGAGCTATCTGCGGATCGATCGCGTCGGGGTCGAGGTCGCCAGCCTGTTCCGCGCGCAGGAGGTCCGCTGGGCCGACGTCGAGGCCTTCGGCGTGGTCACCGAGCGGAGGCCGCGGGGGCGCGAGCAGAAGCTGGTCGTGTACTGGTCGCGCGGCGGCGAGCGAGCGCGGGGCCGCCACGACGGCGCGCTGCGGCACACGGCCGGCATGGACGAGGAGCGGCTGGCCGCGCACCTCGGCGACTGCCTGGTCAGGACCCGGCCGGCGACCGGGCGCCGGCTCGATCGGCAGGCGAGATGAAGCGACCCCCCGACCCCGACGCACCGGATCGGATCCCGATCCGGTCCCGCCTGAAGGGGACGGCGCCGATCCGCGCGCTCGGCCGCCGGGCGGTGGCCGCGCTCGACCAGCGCGAGCGGCGCGCGGCGGTGGCGGCCAGGGCGGCCGGCGTGCCCATCCGGGCGCGGGCGATGAAGCCGGACGGGGCGTGGGCGCTGTCGCGGCTGCGCCTGCTCGAGACGGTGCCGGAGCGCGAGCTCCTGGCGCTCGAGCCGGACGCCGACGTGAGGGCGCTGGCGCGGCGGCGCTCGAGCCTGCTCGACGAATCGGAGGCGCGGGTGTGGGTGGTGCTCGAGGGCGGGGCCAAGCTGTGCCGGATCGGGCTGGCCGGCAAGCGACTGGTCGAGGCGATCCTCGAGCCGGGCGACATCTTCGGGCGCATCTCGGCCGGCGCCGACCGGGCCAGCTACGAGGTCGAGGCGCTCGAGGCCACCCGGATCGCGGGGATCTCTCGCCCGCGCTTCGAGCTGCTGCTGCGCCGGCACCCGGATCTGGCCTACTGCGTGGTGCAGGAGCTGGAGGACCGCCAGCGCCGCCTGGTCCGCCGGCTCGAGGCGCTGGCGTTCAAGGACGTGCGCGCGCGGGTGGCCGGGACCCTGCTCGAGCTCACCAGGGAGCACGGCGAGCCCTGCTCGCACGGGTTCGCCGTCGACGTGCGCATCAACCAGGAGGATCTGGCCGAGCTGGTCGGGGCGTCGCGTCAGATGGTCAACCGGGTGCTCGGCGAGCTCGGCCGCCGGCTGTACGTCCAGCGCATGGGGCGCGTGCTGTGCGTCCTGCACCGCGACCGGCTCGAGCGCCTGGCCGAGGCATCGGACGGCGCGGACGCGGACGCCGACGCCGACGCCGACACCGGCGACCGCGGGTGACCGCCGGCGACCGCGGCCGGGCCAGCCCGATTCGACGCCGGTGACCGCCAGTGTCCAGCGGTTGACAGATCCGGGCCGGGCAGGTGCGGTATGCGAGGCCCACATGACTCCGTCCCTCCGTCCATCCCGGGCCGCGCCGCGCGGCCGACCTCGATCCCCTGGCGTCGTCTCGGTCGCCTCTGGCCTCGCCTCTGGCCTCGCCTCTGGCCTCGCTCCACTCGCGGTCCTCGCCGCGCTGCTCGGGCTCGCGCCGTCTCCGGCCGCCGCCGCACCGCGCGCCGGGTACGCCACCCCTGCCGACCTCGAGCCGGAGGGGATCGCTCACGTCCTCGACGTGGCGGTGCTGGGCGCCTATGCCCACCTGGCTGACCCGGACCGGGTGGGCGGCGCGGCCGACCTCGGCGGGCTCGCCCTGCGCAATCGCCTCCTGGTCGGTCGCCGGATCGCCTACTGCGCCGGGCTGGACGGCGAGCTGGGCGCCAGCGGCGAGGGCGTGGTCTACGGGCTCACCGGCTACCTGGCCGGGCTCGGCCTGCGCCTGGGCGACGCCGGCGCCATCGCGCTGTGCGGCGGAGCCGGCCTCGACGGCGCGGCCGGGGCGGTGCCGTTCGCGGCGCGCTTCCCGCTCGAGCTGTCCATCGCGGTCGACGCCGGCCCGCTGCGCGTGATGCCGTGGGCGAGGGCGGCCTGGATCGCGGGAGAACAGGCGCGCGAGGGCGGCGTGTCGTGGTGGTCGGCGGTGGACGAGGTCGAGGCCGGCCTCCTGGTCCGCCTCTCGCCCCAGCACCACTACTGGGCCACGACCAGCGCCGGCGGCGGGCTCGCGCTCGGCGTGGTCTACCGCGAGCTCATGGACACGAGCTCGATCGGCCTGGTGGTCGGCCTCGATCTGACCGGTGCGCAATGAGCGCGCGATCGTCGATCGTCCGCGCGGTCGCCGCGGTCGCCGCGGTCGCCGCGGTCGCCGTGGTCGCCGCGCTCGCCGCGACCCTCTCCACCGCCTGCAGCGCGCCGCCCACGCTCGCGCTGCGGCCGCTGGCGCCGGCGCGCGCGTCGGACGTGACCGCCGGCGTCGACCACCGTACCGGCGCCTTTCGCGGCACCGGCGGCGTGATGCTGTTCGAGCAGTCGTGGCGGCCGGTCGGCGCCCGTCCTCGCGCCGTCCTCGTCATCCACCACGGCCTCAAGAGCCACAGCGCCCACTACGCGGAGCTGGCCGGCCGGCTGGTCGCGCGCGGGTTCGCCGTGCACGCCTACGACATGCGCGGGCACGGCCGCTCGGCCGGGCAACGCGCCACGCTCGGCGACTTCGCCGACCTCACCGCCGACCTCGATCTGTTCCTGCGCCGGGTGCGCCGGGCCGAGCCTGGCCTGCCGGTCTTCCTGGCCGGTCACAGCGTGGGCGGCGCGGTCGTCACGCTCTACACCCTCGAGTATCGCCCCGCGCTCGCCGGCCTCCTGCTCCTGGCCCCGGCCCTGCGGGTCGACCAGCCGCCCATCGCCGCGGGGGCCGCGGGCGTCGCCGGGGCGCTGACGCCCAGCTTCCCGGCGGTCGACGTCCCCGACGAGCTGTTCTCGCGCTCGGAGGCGGTCCGCCGCGACATGGCGCGCGACCCGCTCATCTATCACCCACCCGGCCCGGCCCGCACCGCCCGCGGCCTCACCCGCGCGCTGGTCCGCATCTGGGCCCGCGCCGGCGAGCTGGACGTGCCGCTGCTCGGCCTGCACGGCACCGCCGACCGCGCCACCAGCCCTCGCGGCACCGCCGAGCTGGTCCGCCGCGCCCGCACCGGCGACCGCACGCTCCTCCTCTACCGCGGCCTCTACCACGATCTGGTCCGCGAGCCGGAGCGAGATCAGGTCATGACCGACATCGAGCGCTGGCTGGAGCGGCGGACGCCTCGCCAGGTCTCCGCCAGGCCTGGTCAGCGCAACTGATCAGCTCTCGGTGCGGTCGATCCACTTCGTCGCCGCGATCGGGCGGTAGGCCGCGAACCGCTCGAGCAGGCGGGTGGGATCGCGCTCGACCAGGACCAGCGCGCGCAGCTCCTCGCCGAGGAAGCCCTGCGCCACCATGTGATCGAGAAAGGCGAGCAGCGCGCCGAAGTAGCCGCCCACGTCGAGCAGCCCGCACGGCTTGTGGTGCAGGCCGAGCTGGCCCCAGGTCAGCACCTCGAACAGCTCCTCGAGCGTGCCCATCCCGCCGGGCAGCGCGATGAACCCGTCGGACAGCTCGGCCATGAGCGCCTTGCGCTCGTGCATCGAGCCGACCACGTGCAGCTCGCTCAGGCCGCGGTGGGCGATCTCGAGCTCCTCGAGCGCGCGAGGGATGACCCCGGTGACCCGGCCGCCGGCGCCCATCACCGCGTCGGCCAGCACCCCCATGAGCCCGACGTGGGCCCCGCCGTACACCAGCTCGATCCCGGCCGAGACGAGGGCCTGGCCGAGCGCGCGGGCTCCGTCGGCGTACGTGGGGCCAGCCCCGGGGCTCGATCCACAGAAGACACAGACGCGCACCATGCTCGCGAGCATACCGCGCGTCGCCGGACCGGGTGGTCTCAGGGCATCGCGTCACGCGGCGCGCCGCGGCGGCGGTGGCGCCCGGCGTGCTCGTCATCGAGCGCGATCTTGCGGCGGAAGGCCAGGTCGTCCCGGCGGAACGGCCGCTCGCGCGCGGCCAGCTCACCCTGGCGTTCGCGCTCGGCCAGGTTCTGGCTGGCGAAGCGGAGATCGGTCATCGCGAACAGGAGCTCGACCAGGTCGGAGACCTCCTGCTCGCTCAGCCCGAGCGGCTCGATGGCCCGGTCGAGGAAGTCGCTGGCCTGGCCGCCCTTGTTGTGGTGGTCGATGACGTCCCACAGCGTCGCCATCGACCCGTCGTGCATGTACGGCGCGGTGATGCCGACGTTGCGGATCGGCAGGGTGCGGAATGCGCCCAGGTCGGTCCGCGCTCGCGTCACCAGGAAGCGGCCCAGCGGGGAGACATCGCTGGCCAGCGCCAGCGCGTCGACCGTCGCCGGCGACGCGTCGCGGTCGAGGATGGCCCCGGCGCGCGCCTCCAGATCGTCGACGTCCAGGTTCCAGGCCCAGACGCCGGCGTTGTGGAACTGGCCGTTGGTGCCGAGCGGGCTGGTCGGGCCCATCGTGTGGCAACCGGCGCAGCCGCCGCGCCCGTTGAACAGCGCCCACCCGCGCTGCGCGGCGGCTGACACCGCCTCCGTGTCGCCGTCCTGATAGCGGTCGAACGGGGCGTCGAGGAAGATGAGCGACCGCTCGAAGCTGGCGATCGCGCGCCCGAGGTCGACGGGGTTGGGCGCGTGCCCGTAGGCGAGGTGGAAGAGAGTCTGGTAGCGAGGGTCGTCCGCGATGGCGCGCACGGCCGCCTCGGCGCTGGCTTGCCCCATCTCGACCGGGCTCACGATCGAGAGCAGCGCCTCCTCCTCGAGGTCGGCGGCGCGCCCGTTGCGCAGCGGGCCGGCCAGCAGGCCGGCGTTGAGGATGGTGGGAGCGTTGCGGCGCCCGATGGCGCCGCCGATCCCGATGGAGGTCGCTCGCCGCTCGGCGAAGCCGCGCCCCACGTCGTGACAGGACGCGCACGACACGGTGCCGTCGGCCGACAGCCGCAGGTCGAAGTAGAGCGCGCGGCCGAGCGCGACTCGCTCGACCCCTGGCTGGTTGTCGTCCGGGATGAGCGACTGCCACCACTCGTGGTCGACCCACGCGGGCGGCGAGGGCCGGGCCGGTCCGAGCTCGTCGAGCCTCCGCTGCTGCTCGTCCATCGCCGCCGCGTCGCGCCGGACGCCGTCCTCCGCCGGGGTGGCAGCAGCTGAAGTGCATGCCGTGGCAGCGAGGACGGGGAGCAGTATCTGACGGAGGGCGGAGCCTGGCGCCAATCGCATCTCCTGGGTTGGTCTACTGGTTGCTCATCCCAGCGCGAGCAAGCCTTGAACCAGCTCCATCGGAGCTCAAACCCTCGAGATCACTTCACCGTCATTCCCGATGCGACGAAATATCGGCGCACAGGGTGACGTAATATCGTTGTTCGACGATATTTCGTCGTCATCTCATTCCTTCGGTGGAGGAGCGGCTTCCATGACCCGCCTGCTCGACTACACCACGGACCTCAACCGGCTCGCCTCTCTCGCCACCGAGCCGAACGCGCTCGACCAGGTGCTGGGACAGGCGCTGCGCTCGCTCCACCGCATCGTCCCCTACGACCTGGCCGCGCTGTTCGAGCTGTCGGGTGACGAGCTGACCGTGCGCGCGTTCGAGGGCCCGCTGGCCGGCGCCGAGATCCGCCGCCACCGCCTCTCGCTCGAGCGCTTCCCGACCATCCGCGAGGCGCTCCACACCCGCCGCCCGATCGCCCTCGAGGAGCGCGACCACCGCGGCGCCGAGGGCGACCCGTACGACGGCGTCCTCGACCTGCCGCCCGGCCACGCGTGCATGGTGGTGCCGCTCTACTCCGCCACCCGCAACCTCGGCCTCATCACCCTCGACCGGCAGGAGTGCCTGCGCTACAGCCCGGAGGCGGTCGAGCTGGCCGGCGTCTACGGCCAGATCGTGTCGATGGCGATGATCTTCGCCGAGCAGTCGCACCTGCTCGATCGCTACCGCGGGCTCCTCAAGGAGGAGAACCGCCTCCTGCGCGAGGAGGTGTGGGGGTCGGCGGAGGCGTGCCGGCGGATCCGCGCGTCGAGCTCCCCGGAGATGCAGGCGGTGGGTCAGGCGGCCGAGCAGGTGGCGCGCACCTCGCTGCCGGTCCTCATCACCGGCGAGACCGGGGCCGGCAAGGAGGTCCTGGCCAGCGCGATCCACGCGTGGAGCCTGCGGTCGCAGGAGGCCTTCGTCACGCTCAACTGCGCCGCCATCCCGGAGAACCTGGTCGAGAGCGAGCTTTTCGGCTACGTGCGCGGCGCCTTCTCCGGCGCGGTGTCCGACCGGCCCGGCCGCTTCGTCACCGCCAACGGCGGCACCCTGTTCCTCGACGAGATCGGCGACATGCCGCTGGCGGCGCAGAGCAAGCTCCTGCGCGTGCTCGAGGAGGGCACGTTCGAGCCGGTCGGCTCCGACCGGACGGTGCGGGTGGACGTCCGGGTCATCGCCGCCACTCACGTCGACCTGCCGAGCGCGGTGCGCGAGCGGCGCTTCCGCGACGATCTCTTCTTCCGCATCGCGGTGTTCCCGCTGCGGGTCCCGCCGCTTCGCGAGCGGCGCGACGACATCGCGCCGCTGGCCCAGCAGATCCTCGACGACCTGTCGGCCCGGCGCGGGCTGGGGCCGTGGACGCTCAGCCCGGCCGCGATCGCGGCGCTGGCCGCCGACGTGTGGCCCGGCAACGTGCGCCAGCTGGTCAACACGCTGGAGCGCGCCACCATCCTCAAGCCGCAGGGCGTGCTCGAGCCCGACCACCTGGCGATCAGCCCGGCGACGACCGCGGCCGGGACCATGCCGCCTCCGATCCGCATGAGCAACGGCATTCGCTTCGCCGGGTATCGCGAGAACGAGCGCCGCCACCTGACCGAGGCGCTGGCCCGCTGCAACGGCAAGATCTACGGCGACGACGGGGCCGCCGCGCTGCTCGGGCTGCGCCCGACCACGCTGCAGAGCAAGCTGCGCAAGCTCGGCCTGCGCTGAATCACGTGCGCCGCGTCGCGTCGACCGACGCGCGATCGCCAGGCATTGACAGGTGCCGGCATCGCCGCTCTAGTCAGCGCAGGACGGGCCCGCTGGATGCGACAGGCCGGTGCACATGAATGACGCCGAGTTACTGCGAGTCTTGAAGGCGCTTGCTCACCCGACCCGGTTCCGCATGGTCCAGGAGATCGCCGCGGCCGGTGAGCTGTCGTGCGGGGCCATCGCCGAGAAGTTTCCGGTCGCGCAGCCGACCATCTCCCACCACCTCAAGATCCTGTCCGATGCGTCGGTGCTCGCGGTCCGCCGCGAGGGCCAGCACGGCATCGTCAGCGTCAACCGCGAGCTGGTCGGATCCGCCGCGGCGCTCCTGCCCGGCAAGCTGATGCCGCGCCCGCGCGCCCGTCGCCGCCCGGCCGCGCGGACCGCGGCGAGGGGATCGCGGTGAGCGCCGAGCGCATGCCGACCCTGTTCATCGGGCACGGCAACCCGATGAACGCGATCGTGCCCGGCCCGTACGGCGACGCGTGGACCCGCCTGGCCGGGGAGCTGCCCCGCCCGCGCTCCATCCTGGCGGTGTCGGCGCACTGGTTCGTTCCCGGCACCCGGGTGACCGCCCAGGAGCGGCCGCGCACCCTCCACGACTTCGGCGGCTTCCCGCGCGAGCTGAGCCAGGTGCAGTATCCCGCGCCGGGATCGCCGGCCCTGGCCCGCCGCGTGGGCGAGCTCCTGGGCCCGACCGAGGTCGCCCTCGACGAGCGCTGGGGCCTCGACCACGGCACCTGGTCGGTGCTGGTCCACATGTTCCCGTCGGCCGACGTCCCGGTGGTGCAGCTGTCGATCGACGAGACGCTGACCGCGGTCGAGCATGGCCGGCTGGCGCGCGGCCTGCGCGCGCTGCGCGACGAGGGCGTCCTCGTGCTCGGCTCCGGCAACGTGGTGCACAACCTCCACGCCTACGCGTGGGGACGCCACCCGGTCGACCCGTACGACTGGGGCGTGCGGTTCGAGGCGCGCATGCGCGAGCACCTGATCGCGCGCGACTTCGCCGCGGTGGCGCGCTACGAGGAGCTCGGCTCCGACGCCACGCTGTCGGCGCCGACCCCGGAGCACTTCCTGCCGCTGGTCTACGCGGTGGCCCCGTGCGACGCGGACGAGCCGGTCAGCTTCCCGGTCGAGGGCTTCGACGGCGGCTCGATCTCGATGCTCGCGGTCCGGATCGGCTGAGGCGGGCACGGAGCGGCGCCCCGGGTCGCGTCAGGCCGGGGGATCGGCGGGTAGACTCGCCGCATGAAGACGACGACGGCGAAGACGACGGCGGCGCGAGCGCTGATCCTCTCCCTCCTGACCGGCACGGCCTGCGGCGGCGGCGGCGCGGCCAGCGCTCCATCGACGTCGCCGTCAGCCGGCGAGCACGGCGACCACGCCGGCGAGCACGGCGACCACGCCGCGGCCGCAGCGCCGGCCCAGCACGAGCACCATGGCGGGATGCCGCACCGCTTCGAGCGCGCCGAGGACTGGGCCCGCCTGTTCGACGACCCCAGCCGCGAGGCGTGGCAGAAGCCGGACGAGGTGGTCACGCTGCTCCAGCTCTCGCCCGGCATGACCGTGGTCGACCTCGGCGCCGGCACCGGCTACTTCCTGTCGCGCCTGTCGCGTGCGGTCGGCCCGACCGGATCGGTCATCGGCACCGACATCGAGCCGGACATGGTGCGCTACATGAAGGAGCGGGCCCAGCGCGAGGGCATGGCCAACGTGCGCGCGATCGCCGCGCCGACCGACGACGTCGGGATACCGGCCGGCTCGGCCGACCGGATCCTCGTCGTGGACGTGTGGCATCACGTCGGCGATCGCGAGCGCTACGCCGCCCGCATGGCGCGAGCGCTCAGGCCGGGCGGGGCGGTCGCCATCGTCGACTTCACGCTCGAGAGCCGGCGCGGCCCACCCGCCCATCACCGGCTGGCGGCGGACAAGGTCATCGCCGAGCTCCGCGCCGGTGGTCTCTCGGCGGAGCTGGCGACCGAATCGCTGCCCGATCAGTACGTCGTCATCGGCCGCCGACCCTAGATCAACCCTGGACCGGCGCCAGGCGATCGTCCCGTTCCGAGCTTGCGTACCTCCTTACCAGTCCACCATCACCTGATAAGAAGTTCCGTGAGGCACGACAGGGACGATCCAGTCTCGCCCGCGGGGTCCTCGTCCGGTCGCATCTGCCTGGATCTCCGACGAGGGCTGGCTCGGTCGGGCCCTGTCGCAGCGCAGCATTCCTCTGCCGCGAATTGCGCCACTCCGAGCCTCAGAAATAGGGGCTCGGCTTACTTTTGTGTTTGATTCAGATCCGGCTTCCCGTGATACATGGGGACGCTTGCCCGTCGCATTCCTCCGGCCCGGGACCCCCTGACATTCGAGGTGAAGCAGTGCTCTGTCGTCCGTCTCAGCATTCCCCCCGCCCCCGATTCCCCCGTTCCTCTGTCTCGTTCGCGCTCGCCGCGCTGGCCGGCCTCGGCGCCTGCTCGGCCCGCGGCGACCAGTCGGGCTCGACCGAACAGGCAGTCGTCTACGGCGAGGACGATCGTCAGGACGTGTTCGCGTTCAGCGATCAGGACTGGGCGGCCCAGGCCGCCAACTTCGCGGCCGTCATGATCGACAACGGCAGCATCGATTCGACCGATCCGAACAACATCGGCCTGCCGCCCGACACGCTCACCGACTTCGGCGTCTGCGCCGACGAGCGCTTCGCCGATCAGCTGAGCGCCGGTCTGTGCAGCGGCACCCTGATCGCGCCGGACCTGATCCTCACCGCCGGCCACTGCATCAACGACGGCAGCTGCGGCGGCCTCTCGTTCGTCTTCGACTACTACATGACGGACGAGAACACGCTGCAGACGATCACCTCCGACGACGTCTACGCGTGCGCCGACGTGGTGGTCAACCTGGTCGACGACAGCGACTACTCGGTGGTCCGCCTGGATCGGCCGGTGGTCGGCCGGACCCCGGCGGTCATCAACCAGAACGCGGCCGCGCTGCCCGCCAACCGCGCCCTGGTCATCAACGGCTACCCCACCGGCCTGCCGCTCAAGATCGACGACGGCGCCAACGTGCGCGACGCGCGCACCGCCACCCTCGACTTCTTCGTCGCCAACCTCGACACTTTCGGCGGCAACTCCGGCTCGGGCGTGTTCGACGACGTCACCAAGCAGCTGGTCGGCATCCTGGTCCGCGGCGAGACCGACTACGTGAACGATCCGGAGAACGACTGCGCCCGGGTCAACGTGTGCCCGAACGACGGCTGCCGCGGCGAGGACTCGACCTACGCGTTCCGCGCGATCGAGGCGCTGTGCGCCACCGGCGAGCCGGCCGAGGGCCTGTGCGCCTGCGGCGACGGCACCTGTGACGCCGACGGCGGCGAGACCACCGCCACCTGCCCGACCGACTGCGGCAGCGCGTGCGGCGACGGCACCTGCAACGGCGACGAGAGCCCGAACAACTGCACCGAGGACTGCGGCACCTGCGGCAACGGCACCTGCGACGGCACCGACACCCAGGACAACTGCTGCTCCGACTGCGGCTGCGCCGGTGAGGGTGACGTCTGCCAGGAGAACATCTGCATCCCGGATCCGGGCCCGGGCGATACCTGCGAGCTGCCCGTCGAGATCGTGCTGGCCCCGACCCAGACGATCACCGGCGAGACCACGACCGCGCAGAACAACTTCGAGGGCTCGTGCGTCGGCGGCGACGCCAACGACCGCGTGTACAGCCTCACCCTGACCAGCGCGGCGAGCCTCGACGCGGTGGTGGGCGGCTTCGACACCGGCATGTACCTGCGCTCGGCCTGCGACGACACCGGCAGCGAGCTGGCCTGCGACGACGACATCAACTTCCCGGACAACCCGGGATCGCAGATCACCCTCGCGCTCGAGCCGGGCACGTACTACCTCATCGTCGACGCCTTTGGCGAGAACGCCGGGGACTACACGCTCGACGTGACCCTGACCTGCCCCGACGCGACCGACACCGACGCGGACGGCGCCCCCGACTGCGCGGATCCGTGCCCCGAGGACGCCGAGAACCAGTGCGGCAGCAGCGACGACGGCTCGGATGACGGCACCGACGACGGCACCGACGACGGCACCACCGACGATGGCACCACCGACGACGGCACCACCGACGACGGCTCGAACGACGGCTCGAACGGCGGCGGCGGCGGCGATGACGACGGCGGCTGCAGCGCGGCCGGCGGCGGGCACGGCGCCAACGCGTTCGGCCTGTCGCTGCTCGGGCTGGCGGCGGTCGGCCTGCGTCGCCGGCGCTCGCGCCGCGCTCGCTGAGCCGGCGCGCATCGGCGCCCATCCACCCCGCTGAGCGGTCGGCTCGACCGGCCGCTCGCGGGGCCCACGCCCCTGGTGCTCCGCCCGGCCGGCCGTCACCGCGCCGACCCCGGGCGGAAACCACCCGGCCACCGCGGGCGCGCTATCCTTCCGCCGCCCGATGCCGAGTCTGTCCTTCGACCAGGCCTACGCCGAGGACCGCGTGCTCGAGGACGGCACCGTGGTCCATCTTCGCCTGATCCAGCCGGACGACAAGGCGCTCATGCTCGACGCCTGGGAGCGGCTGTCGCCGGAATCGCGCTACCGGCGCTTCTTCTCGGCCAAGACGGCGCTCACGCCGGACGAGCTGCGCTACCTGACCGAGCTGGACCACGTGAGCCACCTCGCCATCGGCGCGTCGTGCGAGCGCGATGGCCGGACCGTGGCGCTCGGGGTGGCCCGGTTCATCCGGCTGGTCGACCGACCCGAGGTGGCCGAC
>DATHKR010000170.1:0-7078 GCA_035489015.1 Kofleriaceae bacterium
ACGCGCCGCCGAGCGGCGACGGCGCGAGCTCGGCCCGCCCGCCGTGCGCCTCGGCCACGGCGCGCACGAGCGCGAGGCCCAGGCCGGTGCCGCCGGGCCGGCGCGACGCGAAGCGCTGGAACAGACGCGGCCGGATCGACGGGTCGATGCCTGGCCCGTCGTCGGCCACGGCGATCCGCGCGCGGCCGGCCGCGGAGTCGACCGTGACGAGCACGCGGGAGGCCGCGAACGCGCAGGCATTGTCGAGGAGCTGTCCGAGCGCGCGCGCGACCGCCGCCGGGGCGAGCGAGGCGGTGACCGGGCCGCCGTCGACCTCGATCGTCACGCCGGCGGGCGGCGCGCGATCCGCGGCCAGCGCGGCGGCCATGCCGGCGAGCTCGACCGGCTCGCGCGGCTCGGCGGCGAGACCGGCCTCGGCGCGGGCGATCTCGAGGAGGTCGACGACGGTCCGATCGATCTCGACCAGCGCGCGGCGCGCCTGGGCCAGCACCGTCTCGCGCGCCTCGGCCGGCAGGTCGCCGTCGAGCGCGAGCCGGAGGCGCGCCAGCGGGCCCTTGAGATCGTGGGCCAGGTCCTGGGCCGCGGCCTCCTGCCGCCGGCGCTCCCCGGCGAGCCGATCGCACAGCGCATCGACCGCGAGCGCCACCTCGCCAATCTCGCGCGGCGCGCCGGCCACCGCGATCGCGGTGCGCTCGCCCCGGGCCCGGGCGGCCACCTGCCGGCTCAGCTCGACCAGTGGGCCCGCCAGGCGGCGGACCAGCCACGCCGCGAGCACCAGGCCGGCGGCCAGGACCAGGCCGGCGAGCAGGAGGAGCGGTGTGCGAGCGTCGACCAGCCGCGAGGTGCCGCGCGGCGCTGCCCGCTGGGCCAGGACCACGCGCTGGTCCGGCAGTCGCTCGGCGGCCTCGCACGAGAGCACCCGCCCCTCGCCGAAGGTGGCGCACCCGGCCGACCGCCCGAACATGCGGGCGAGCACGACGTGCTCGCGCGAGGACGGCGGTGCGCGCTCGCGCTCGACGGCGTCCACCACCTCCGTGGCCAGCCCGAGCGAAGCCACGCCGAGATCGCTGCGCCCGCGCGGCTGGCGGTCGCTGTCGAACTCGACGCCGCCGCCGGCGCCCACGACCCAGAGGCGAACCTCGCGCCGGGCCGCGACGGCTCGCAGGCGATCGGGTCGATCGGCGGCGACGGCCGCCTCGCGCGCGGCGTCAGCTGCGGCGGCGCCGATGCGACGGTGAGCCGCGCCGGAGGCGACCTCGACCGCGACCACCACGCCGGCCGGGATCAGGAAGATCCCGATCAGGACTCCGACGACCAGGCGGCGAATCCCGGCCGACGACAGCCGGGCCGGCAGCGCCGCGGGCGCGGCCTCAGCCATCGTCGCGCCAGCGGTACCCGGCGCCGGTGACCGTCTCGATCGACGCCCCGGCCCCGGCGCGGACGCCGTCGAGCTTGCGCCGCAGGCGGGCCACGTACGTGTCGGCCAGGCGCGGCGCGACGACCGACTCGTCGTCGTCCCTCGCGGCGGCGAGCAGGCGCTCGCGCGAGAGCACCCGGCCGGGACGTTCGACGAGCGCGGCCAGCAGGCGCAGCTCGGTCACCGTGGCCGGGATCCGCGCGCCGGCGTAGTGGATCGTCAGGCGCTCGCGGTCGATCACGAGCTCGCCGCGCCGCACCTCGGCCTCGGGCGCGGCCGGCGCGGAGGCTCGGCGGGCCAGGGCGCGGAGCCGGGCGAGCAGCACCCGCGGGCTGAACGGCTTGGTCATGTAGTCGTCGGCACCGAGGTCGAGGCCGAGCGCCTCGTCGACGTCGCCGTCCCGGCTGGTCAGCAGGATGAGCGGGGTCGCGATACCGGCACCGCGGAGCTGGCGGCACAGCGCGAACCCATCGAGGTCCGGCAGGTTGATGTCGCACACGATCACGTCGAGGCCGCCGCGCTCGGCGAGCGCCAGCCCGCGCCGACCCTCGCCCGTGGTCACCACCTCGTGCCCATCCGCCGCGAGCAGCGCGGCCAGCGACGCGAGCAGACCTGCATCGTCGTCGACCACGAGCACGCGCACGCGCGCACTATAGCAGGGCGTCCGGCGGACCAGCCGCCGCGCTCCGGTCCACCGGTAGACGCCTGTCGCCGATGATGCGCGTGGGCCAGGCTGCGCTCATGCGCGTCTGGGCGTTCCTGATGGTGCTGCCTGGGCGTGAGCGCGATGGCCCGGCTCTGAGCGCCCGGGCTGCGGGTCAGACGACCGGGAAGGGCATCGTCACGGTCGAGGCCGCCGCGACCGGCTGCCTGGTCGGCTCGTCGGTGGCGCGGCGGGGGAACCGGACGCGCATCGTCGTGCCGCCCCCGACCGTGCCATCCGCCTCGATGGTGGCGCCGAGCGCGGACAGGATGCCGAGCGCGGACGACAGCCCCAGGCCGGTGCCGACCCCGACCGGCTTGGTGGTGAAGAACGGGTCGAAGATGCGATCGCGGGTGTCCGGGTCGATGCCGGCGCCCGAGTCCACGACCTCGGCCACGGCCACCCCGTCGCGATCGTGGTAGGTCCGCAGCACGATCTGGTGCTGGCCGGGCTCTCCCTCGGGGATCGCCTGGGCCGCGTTGATGACCAGGTTCAGGAAGACCTGGCCGAGCCGGACGTGGTTGCCGAGCACGGTGGTCGCGCCGCGGTAGTCGCGGACCAGGCGCGCGCGATAGCGGATCTGGTTGGACGCCATCTCGGCCGCCGTGTCGAGGACCTCCTCGAGCACGACCGGCGCCAGCGGATCACCCACCTCGCGGCGCGTGAACGTCTTGAGGTCGCGGACGATGTGGACGACCCGGCGGGCGCCGTCCTCGGCCTCGTCCATGAGCTGCGCGACCTCCCCGACCATCTCCGGCGACGCCACGACCGCGCCGGTCGCGATCAGGTCGCGCAGGACCTCGATGTTTCCCAGCACGTAGGCCATCGGGTTGTTGATCTCGTGGGCGACGCCGGCCGCCAGCGTGCCGAGTGACGCCATCCGGTCGCTGAACTGGAGCTGGTCCTCGAGCTGCTGGCGCTCGGTGATGTCGCGGATGATGGCGACGATCGACTCCTCGCCCTCGAAGTTCAGCGGGACCCGGATGACCTCGGCGACGCGGACCGACCCGCCTGCCCCGACGTAGCGCTCCTCGTGGATCGCGCTGGCCCGGCCGGCGGACTGCACCTCGGCGAGCCGGGCGCGGGCCGACGCGCGGTCGTCGGGGTGGACCAGCTCGAGCGGGTCGCGACCGATGAGGGGCGCCGACTCGTGGTGGTCGAGGAGGCCGTGGGCGGCCGCGTTGGCGAAGCGCACCCGGCCGGAGCAGCTCAGGATGATCGCGTCGGTGGCCGCGTCGAGCAGGCCGCGGGAGCTCTCCTCGGCCCGTCGGGCCGTCGCGGTCATGGCGCGCAGCTCGGTGGTTCGCTCGAGGATGAGCCCTTCCATGTTGGCGATCAGGCGGTGGTAATCGTGGACCATGACGTGGTTGGCCGAGAAGACGATCGCGGCCGTCGCGAGCTCGGTGAGCCGAAGCGTCTGCCAGACGTCGAGCACGATGAGGAGGTCGTTGATCGCGGCCAGCGACACGGTCATGAGCGTCAGCAAGATCCCGGTGCGGCGCGCCACGGTGAGGCATCCGCCATGGCGGATGATGGCCACGAGGCAGGCGGTCGTGTAGCCGCACATGATCACCGTGTAGGCGATGACCAGTCGACCCGGCCCGACCTCGAGCGCCTGCTGGCCCAGCATGTCCGTCCGGATGTAGTGGTCGCCGGAGGTGACCACGCCGTCGATGAACATCGCCGCGCCGATGAGCGGCGCGGTGATCGCCAGCGCCAGCAGCATCCGGCGACCGGGCGGCCGCCTGACCTGATCGTGGACGACCAGGAAGATCGAGACCATCATCCCGTAGCCGAGGGCGTACTGGAGGTCCATGGCGAACAGGACCTCGCCGTGCTCGGTCGCCCGCACCTGGAGGGCGCGCGAGATGAGGTAGCAGAAGCCGAGGGTGCACCAGATCGCCCACCAGAGGTGCAGCCGCTCGCCCCGGTGGCGCAGCCACAGCGCGAGCTGGTTGATCGCGACCAGCGCAGTCACCGGGCTCAGCGCGATCAGCGCGATCGCGGTGACGGGCGATTCCACCCCCGTCCAGATCGGACGGACGAGCCGGAACTTGAGCGCGAACGAGGTCCTACGCCGGGACCGCACCCGGCTCGGCGAATGCCCGGCGCTTTTCTGCGCGACAACCGGACCGGACCGCCTCTTCCACTCTGGACGACACGGAGGAAGTCGAAGGCCGTGTCTCAGGGGAGGACTCGACCGCTGGCCGGGAGCGGAGCGCGAATGGTCGCGACTGCGCAGGGCCCTGCGCGGCGGTCGGATCACCGAAGGGGATGAAGCTCATGACGTCGAAACTGTTCCAGTCGCTTTCCATGGTGGCCGCCATCGGCCTCGCGCTCATCGGCTCGCCGCGGCCGTCGGACGCGCGCAACTACCCGGCCCGAGGCGGGAGCTCGACCTCTCACGCCGACTCCGACTGCTGGAGTCCGTTCGGCGGCACGGTCACCAACCTCTGCAGCACGCCGAGGTTCTGGTTCGTGCCGCTCCTGCTCGACGGGAGCAACGGGGGCTGGGTCACGGTGACGGCGCAGGGGGCGAACAACGCCGCCAACGTCTCCTGCCGGGCCGTCGGGTTCAGCAAGGACGGGCTGTTCCTGACCAACAGCGGCTTCTTCAACCTGACCCAGTTCGGTCCGGCGAGCGACATCAACGTCTTCGCGTCGGTGCCGTGGGCCGGCACGGCCATGATCGACTGTCTGGTCGGTCCGGGCGGCAAGGTCCACACGGTGACCTGGTAGCTGGGCCGGGCGCCGCGGGCCGGGGTGGCGATCCATCCCGGCCCGCGGACGCCATCGACCCTCGAGGAGATGAAGCAATGAAGCCATGGATCCTGGTCCTGTCGCTCGCGGTGATCGGCCTCGCCGCGTATCTGATGATCGCGTCGACGCGGGCCGGCTCGCGCTCCACGCCGCGTCCCGGCGCGTCGGCTGCCTCGCGCCCGGCAGACGCCGCGCGGCCGGGCAGCGCCGGCGGCTCGCCCTCGCCCGCGACGAGTCGACCGGAGCCGCCCCGCCTGGCCGGGCCCGAGGACGAGCCCGCCGGCCCGGCCGTCACCCAGCCAGCGGCGCCGAGCGGCGGCACCGGCCCCGCGCAGACCGGCGAGGAGATGCGCGACACCATCGAGGAGTCCTTCGCCGCCGACCACCCGGACGCCGCCAGCCGCGACCTCGCGCAGGGCCTGGAGAGAGGCGTGCGCGCCGTCCTCCCGCCGGGCTCGTCGGTCAGCCGCCTGGAGTGCCGCAGCTCGCTCTGCCGGGTCGAGACGGTGCACGCGAACATCGACGAGTTTCGAACCTTCGCGGACCGCGCCTACATGACGGTCGACCCGACCCGGGTGTCGAACGGCCCCGTCTTCGCGGGTCTGGTCCACGCGCCGGTGGAGGGGGAGCCGCTGGTCGCGGTCGCTTACCTCGGCCGCGAGGGCTCGGTGCTGCCGCTGCCCGCGGCGGTCACCGCGCCGGAGGAGCCGTGACGGTCCGGCGAGCGAGTCGACCGGCGAGGCCGGACGTCGGCCGTGGATTGGCGTTCCCTCCCGGGACGATCCCGTGTAGGGGGTGGAGGATGGGCCATCGAAAGCGTCTCACGCGACACGCCATCGCCGCCGTCCTCGCGTCGGGTTGTCTCTCGGCCTGCGCCGCGGCGCCGGCCACGGCGGCGCCGTCCGGGCCCGCGCCCAGCCTGACCTGCGGCACCTGGCTGTGCCAGACCAACTCCGCCAGCATGGGTCAGCGGCTCTTCTTCCACGAGCTGGACGCGAGCGGGCAGAGGGCCAATGACGCCGGCATCCGCTACCGCGGGTTCCACGACGCCAGCGGGGCGCCGCTGACGCTGTCGATCGACGGCGATGCGCACCGGATCGTCGGGACCGACGCGCAGGGAGCCGCCCTCCGCGGGGACGCGCTCGTCGGCGCCGTCCTCGTGCTCGAGGACACCAGCACGCGCGAGCGCTTCGACGTCGCGATCAAGGCCGTCGGCGAGATCGACTTCTGGGTCCACCCGCGCGAGAAGGTGCCGACGTACGTCTTCGAGTACCGGCCGCAGGTCGCGCGGCCGGGCGATCCAGAAGGGCGGCGGTTCCAGCCGCTGTGCACCGGCCGCGATGTCCCGGCCGAGTGGAACGAGAAGTCACCGGGGACCACGACGCAGCTGGCGCTGATCTTCACCGGTGACCGCTACGACCCGCGCACCAAGACGGTCACCGTGGGACCGAGCGACTGGTTCAACGTCGCCTGCGCCGGCAGCGCCCTGGCCAAGATGCACCTCCTCCGCCACACCTACGCCGGCAGCTTCGGCGAGCAGGACCCGACCGACGTCGAACAGCGCCAGGCGATGCTGAAGATGCTGACCGACGACATCTGCGGCACCGGC
This sequence comes from Kofleriaceae bacterium, assembly GCA_035489015.1. Classification (GTDB taxonomy): domain Bacteria; phylum Myxococcota_A; class Polyangia; order Haliangiales; family Haliangiaceae; genus DATFRY01. The sequence continues at coordinate 6,490 of DATHKR010000170.1, forward strand.
TACTCGTTCACCGTGGACGGCGAGGCGGTGTTCTATGCCGATCGCAAGGGCTGGCACCCGTTCGCCCCGGCCGGCAGCCCCCCGGCCAGCGTCGGGTCGATCGAGGCGATCTGGACCAAGGACGGGGCGATCTGCCTGGACGAGGCGCGCCGGCTCGCCGAGGAGCCGACCATCGCGGCGGCGATCGCGGCCGAGTGCAGGACGCCGCTCCCCACCTGCCAGAGCCTGGGCTACGACCTGACCAACTGGTCCGCCAAGCCCGACCACTACGGGATCTCGGCCAACCCTTAGCGCTTGTCCGGCGGGGCGTGGTCGGCCGGCGCCGCCGCTCGCTCGAGCTCGGCGATCTCGTCGGTACGCCCGCCCTCGCCGCGCAGGAGCGCCGCGGCGGCGCGCGCGGCCTCCGCGATCCGCGCCGGGGGCGCGGCGGCCGCGACCAGCGCGCGGACCAGCTCGGCGTGCGCGCGGGCCAGCCGGCGCTCGACGATGGCGGCGGGCTGGGCTCGCCGTACCCGGTCCAGGTCGGCGACCGCCTGCTCGAGGGCGACCCGGGCGCCGCGCGGATCCCCGGCGCTCAGCCGCGCGCGGC
>DATHKR010000171.1:0-2158 GCA_035489015.1 Kofleriaceae bacterium
CCGCGCCACCTTCGAGGACCCGCACCAGTACGCCGTCGGGGTGAAGCACGTGCTCGTGAACGGCGTCGCCGTGGTGAAGGACGGCCAGCACACCGGCAAGACCCCCGGCCGCGCCGTCCGTCGCGACCGCGGCGCCAGGCCGAACTGATCAGCCACTCAAGCCACTCGCGCCCCCCGACGTCTTCTCCTTTTTGCACCTTACCCAGCCACCAACCCAGGACATCCCGCCGCGATCACGTCGGGCCAGGTGCGCTCGTTCCGGGCGGAGTCCGGGTGAGGCGACTCTCGCCCCGTGGCTGGACTGGGTTGGGGTTGGGTAAGGAACCAGTTCTTTGCCCGCGGCGCTGCGCCGCGAGCGTGCCCGGGTCGCACCGTGGCGCGGCAACGACAGCGAAGCGATTGAACAACGGATCCTCCGCGATGGATCGAGCAGTGACGCGGATCTGGGCCGGGCTCGTCGCTTGCAGTCTCTCGGCGCATGTCGCGGCCACCTCGTCCTGGGCAGATCGCGGCGCGCGCCGTGCTCGCCGCGGTCGCCGCGCTGTTCGCTCTGCTCGGCGCGGTCGCCAGCGCTCGCGCCGATGGGGGCGGGGGAATCGAGGGGCAGGCGTCGCTGTCGATCGCGGTGGGGACGGCCAGCGAGGGCGGGTTGTTTGGCCATCTCTGGGGCGGCGCCGGCGTGCACTGGGTCGGTGGGCCGGCCGATGGCGGCTTTCTGCTGGCCGGGGTCGAGGCCGATCTGCGCGGGTCCGAGGAGGTGCGCGAGGCTCCTCGGGGGATGCGCGACTTTTCTCCGGCGCCGGAGCCTCGCGATCTGTCGGAGGTGTGGCTAGGGGCGCGGGCCGGGGTCGGCTGGTTCGGTGACTGGAAAATGGCGCCCCAGGCCGCCGTGTACGCGATCGCCGGGATGCGCGTCAGCGGGCCCGAGGAGGCGCCGCGGTTGCGGGTCGGGGTCGGCGCGTCGGTGCCGGCGGCGATCCGGCTGGCCTACCTCGGCATCCCGACCATGATCGAGACGGGCGTGGACGCGAGCGGCAGCGCCGAGCCGGTGCGGGGATTCGTGCGGCTCGGCTGGAATCTCTGAGCCCGCGAGCCCGTATGATGGGCTCGCATGGTGGCTGAAGCGGCGGCGACAGGGACGCTGCAGTGTGGCGAGTGCGGCGCCGCGCTGATCCTCGGCGAGTACCGCAGCGCGGTCTGTCCTTACTGCGGCTCTCCGACGGTGGTGGAGCGGCCGGCGGCGCCGGGCCTGCCCAGCCCGGTCTTCGCGCTGCCGTTCACGGTCACGCTGGACAGCGCCAAGGAGCTGGTGCGGGCGTGGTCGCAGCGGCGGCGCTGGTTCCACCGCTCGCTCCAGCGCGCCACCGTCGACGACATCAAGGGCGTCTACGTCCCGGCCTGCCTGTACTCGGCGGTGACCTCGGCCTCGTACCGCGCCGAGATCGGCGAGAACTACACCGTCACCGAGTCGTACACGACCACCGAGAACGGCAAGACGGTCACCCGCACCCGGACGCGCACCGTGACCGAGTGGCGCCACCTGGCCGGTGTCCACGCCGCCTACGCCACCGACCTGGTGGTGACCGCGTCGCGCGGCCTGCCCAACGAGGAGCTGGAGCGGGTCGAGCCGTTCGACCTGCGCGGGCTGCGCCGCTACTCGCCGGCGCTGGTGTCGGGCTGGCTGGTCGAGGAGGCCTCGCTCAGCGTCGACCAGTGCACCGAGCTGGCCCGCGCCGAAGCCAGGCGGGTCGAGGGGGAGCGCCTGCGCCAGTTCATGCCGGGCGACTCTCACCGCGACCTCACCTTCGAGATGGACCTGCGCGAGGAGACGGTCGATCCGGTGCTGGTGCCGGTCTGGGTGCTGGCGGTGCGCCCGCACCTCGAGCAGCCCGCCATGCGCGTGCTCGGCAACGGGCAGACCGGCGAGGTGTGGGGGCCGGAGCGGCTGTCGGCCGCGAAGATCGTCCTCTGGATCGCCGCGGCGATCCTCCTCATCGTGATCGTCATCGCGATCGCCAGGGCCCGCGCATGAACAAGTCGGTCGATTCTCGCGGTCGAGCCGCCCGGATGGCAAGGAGCGGCGAGAACCGGCGCGGAACGTACTCGACGTACTTGAGCACCGGAAGCGCAGCCGCGACGCCGCCAGCCGGGATGGATC
>DATHKR010000172.1:0-104777 GCA_035489015.1 Kofleriaceae bacterium
AGGCGCACGGATCCATCGCTGCCTCGCATCGCAGCCCCGCGTCCCTCCCCGCTCTGGAATGCACTCAAGTCGCGTGCCACCGACGCCGTGCGTCTTCGGTGACTTGACCACCCGTCATGAGTGCTGCGTTACCGCATCGAAGCGCGCATGGCGGACCGCGTCGCGCAGGGGAAACAGCGGCGGCCAGCGCGCAAGCGGGCGCACCTTCGTCGCGCGCGACCAGCCCGGGTGACCGCTGTGTGGGCAGGTGGTCGAGGGCCGCTGGACAGGGCCGTTGCAGCGCGGCGTCGTCGGCGAACGTGAAGCGCTCTTCTCGGCGGCACGACTGCCCCACGAGTGCGCACGCGCGCGCGGCGACGCGCGACCGCCGGCCGGCCGTTCGCGGCCGTTCGTGCTCGGTGGGGGACCCGGCGGGGACTCGCCCCCCCGCGAGCGGGCCGCGAGACGGAGCTGGGGCGTCTTCCCGCGGCCCGCCGCCGCGGATGCGGTCGAGTTGAGTCACTCCGCGCTTTCGCGGATGATGCGCGCACCATGCGGATCCTCATCACCGGGGCCGGCGGCCAGATCGGCGGCGATCTGGTCCACGCGCTCGCGCGCCGAGAGCACGAGATCATCGCCACCGACGTGGCGGTGAAGCCGGACCGGGTCGAGCCGGCCCAGAACGTGACCTGGCACCACCTCGACGTCACCGACTCGAGCGCGGTGATGGCGCTGTTCCACCAGGTCCGGCCCGAGCGCGTGTTCCACCTGGCCGCCATCCTGAGCGCGCGCGGCGAGGAGATCCCGCAGACCACCTACCGGGTGAACGAGCTCGGCACCTTCCACGTGCTCGAGGCGTGCCGCGCGACCGGGGTCGGCCAGCTCATCTTCACCTCCAGCATCGCAGTCTTCGGGCCGGACACCCACACCGAGACGCCGACACCGGACGAGGCGCCGCGCCACCCGACCACCATGTACGGCGTCAACAAGGCGTCGGGCGAGCTGCTCGGCTCCTACTATCACAAGCGCTACGGGTTCGATTTCCGCTCGGTCCGCTTTCCCGGCCTCATCAGCGCGGCGATGCCGGGCGGCGGGACCAGCGACTACGCCCTCTTCATGTACGTCGACGCGGTCCGCATCGGCGCCTACGAGGCGTTCTGCCGGCCCGACACGGTCATCCCGCTCATGTACATGCCGGACGCGCTGCGCGCGCTCATCGAGCTGTCCGAGGCGCCGGAGTCGCGCCTCGCCCGCCGGGTCTACAACATCGCCGCGTTCAGCCCGCGCGCCGAGGAGATCGCCTCCAGCGTGGGCCGGCGGGTGCCCGGCGCCAAGATCACCTTCCGCCCCGATCCCCGCCGCCAGGCGATCCTCGACTCGTGGCCGCGCATCCTCGACGACTCGAACGCGCGCCGCGAGTGGGGCTGGAAGCCGGAGTTCGACCTGGAGGAGATGTCCGACGACCTGGTGCCGCGCATCCGCGACCTCCTGGGTGCCACCAGCAAGTAGCCGCCGGCGAGCAGCCCGCCACACGCCGGCCGACGGAGACAGCATGTTCGAGCAAGCCCGAGCCCACTACACCAGCATCCTCGACGACATCCGCCAGAGCGGCCTGTGGAAGGAGGAGCGGATCATCGAGTCGCCGCAGGCGGCCGAGATCCGGGTCGGCGGCCGCACCGTCGTCAACTTCTGCGCCAACAACTATCTGGGGCTTTCCAGCCACCCGGCGGTGATCGCGGCGGCGCGCGTCTCGCTCGACGAGCGCGGCTACGGCCTGTCCAGCGTGCGCTTCATCTGCGGCACCCAGGACCGCCACAAGCAGCTGGAGGCGTCGCTCAGCCGGTTCGTCGGCGCCGAGGACACCATCCTCTACACGTCGTGCTTCGACGCCAACGGCGGCCTGTTCGAGACCCTGCTGGGCGAGGAGGACGCGGTCATCTCCGACTCGCTCAACCACGCCTCGGTCATCGACGGCATCCGCCTGTGCAAGGCGTCCCGCCACCGCTACGAGCACGACGACCTGGGCGAGCTGGAGGACCACCTGAGGTCGACCCAGAAGTCGCGCGTGCGCCTCATCGCCACCGACGGCGTCTTCAGCATGGACGGCGACGTGGCCCGGCTGGGCGAGATCTGCGACCTGGCCGAGCGATACGGCGCGATGGTGATGGTCGACGACAGCCACGCGACCGGGTTCATGGGCAAGACCGGGCGCGGCACCCACGAGCACCGCGGCGTCATGGGCCGGATCGACATCATCACGTCCACCCTCGGCAAGGCGCTGGGCGGCGCCTCCGGCGGCTTCACCAGCGCGCGAAAGGAGATCGTCGATCTCCTGCGCAACCGCAGCCGGCCCTACCTCTTCTCCAACACCCTGGCCCCGCCGATCGTGGCGGGCAGCCTGGCGGTGCTCGAGCTCCTGGCCGCATCGACCGAGCTGCGCGACCGGCTCGAGGCCAACACCCAGCGCTTCCGCGCCGCGATGACCGCGGCCGGCTTCGACATCCGCCCCGGCGTCCACCCGATCGTCCCGATCATGCTGGGCGACGCCAAGCTGGCGGTCGACTTCGCCCGCGCCCTCCTCGACCTCGGCATCTACGTCATCGGCTTCGCCTACCCGGTCGTCCCCAAGGGCAAGGCCCGCATCCGGGTCCAGCTCTCCGCCGCCCACACCGACGCGGAGATCGATCAGGCGGTCGCGGCCTTCGTCGAGGTGAAGGCGCGGCTACTGCCGGGCTCGACCGGAAGGTGACCGGACATCGAGCGCGTTCCACACCTCCCATGGCAAGGAAAACCAAGTCGCCGAAGCGAGTCGGTCCACCGCGCATCGAGTCCTTGCGTGTGGAAAACTATCGAGCTCTTCGGTCCGTCGAGCTTCGAGATCTGACTCCGCTGATGGCCTTGCTCGGTCCAAACGGCAGCGGCAAGTCCACCGTCTTCGACGTTTTCAATTTTCTCGCCGAAAGCTTCACGATCGGCCTGCGCAGCGCGTGGGACAAGCGAGGGAGGTTCCGTGAGCTTCGGACGCGGGGCAGCCGCGGCCCGATTGTGTTCGAGCTGGGCTACCGGGAGACGCCCGAGTCGCAGCTGGCGACATACCACCTCGAGATCGACGAGACCGCACGTGGTCCCGTGGTTGTGGACGAGAGCCTCAAGTGGCGACGTGTCGCCGCCGGGCCCGGAGCGCCATACAGGATCCTGAGCTTCAAGAGCGGCACGGGCTGGGTGCTATCGGGCGACCAGCCGGAAGCCAGCGATACAAAGGTCCGTGAGAAGCTCGATGAGCCGGAGATGCTGGCCGTCAGCACGCTGGGTCGGCTAGCCAAGAATCCGCGGGTGGCCGCCCTGCGGCGCTTCATCACCGACTGGTACGTGTCCTATCTGTCCATCGATGATGCTCGCAGCCAGCCGGAGGCGGGGCCGCAAGAGCGGCTCAGCAAGACGGGCGACAATCTCGCCAATGTCATCCAGTACCTGAAGGAACAGCACCCCGACCGGCTGGAACAGATCTTCGAGGTCCTCCACCGCCGGATCCCACGGCTGGAGAAGGTCCTCTCGGACCTTATGCCGGACGGACGGCTCCTCTTGCGCATCAAGGATGCTCCGTTTGCCGAGCCGGTCCTGGCTCGCTTCGCGTCGGACGGCACCCTGAAGATGCTCGCGTACCTCGTGGTCTTGCTCGACCCCAAGCCTCCGCCCTTCATCGGCATCGAGGAACCAGAGAATTTCCTGCACCCGCGCCTCTTGCCCGAGCTCGCGGAAGAGTGTCGCGCTGCCACGGGGCGATCGCAGCTCCTCGTGACGACTCACTCGCCCTTCTTCCTCAACGGACTCCGTCCGGACGAAGTGCGAGTCCTCTATCGAGATGAGCGAGGCTACACGCGTGCCGTCCGCGCCGCTGATGTGCGCGGGATCCCCGAGTTCATCGACGAAGGCGCATCCCTCGGCCATCTGTGGTCGGAAGGGCATCTCGGCGTCGGTGATCCGCTCGCCGACGCAGGAGGTCCGACGCAACCACCGTCCAGGGGTCAATGAAGATCGAGCATGTCGAGGTGCTCGTCGAGGAGCGGTCGATGGAAGTATTGCTGGCGCAGCTCCTCCCCCGTCTCCTCCCCGGCACGTCGTTCCAGATCCATCCGCACCAGGGCAAGCCCGACCTCCTGGCCAAGCTACCCGGCAAGCTGCTCGCCTACGCCAGATGGATACCGCCGACCTGGAGGATCCTCGTCGTCACGGACCGTGATGACGAGGACTGCATGAGGCTGAAGGCGCAGCTGGACGATGTGTCCCGGGACCTTCGCACCTCTCCTGGAGCGGATCGCGTGGTCTTGAACCGACTCGCCATCGAGGAGTTGGAGGCCTGGTACTTCGGGGACTGGAGAGCCGTGCGAAAGGCGTACCCGAAGGCGCCGGCGGGCATTCCGGCGCAGGCGAAATATCGATCCCCCGATGAGATCCGCGGCGGCACCTGGGAAGCGTTCGAGCGTGTGCTCCAGGAGGCCGGCTACTTCGTGGGGGGCCTCCGAAAGATCGAGGCGGCCAGAGCCATCTCCTCGCACATGGAGCCCGCCCGCAACACATCACCGAGCTTCCGCGCGCTCCGTGATGCGCTCGCGCGATGGGTGGAGTGAACGCCGCCTACCAGGACCGAGAGGCCGCCAGCGGCTCCGGCCCGGGGTGGTAGGCCCAGAAGAGGATCTCGCTGGCCGCGACGATCTCGACCGCGCCGTCGGCGGCGGGCACCGACTCGGCCCGGTAGCGAGTGAGGCTGGACGGGCTCCAGGCGCAGGCGCCGACGCAGGCGACCTCGCGGTCGAGGTCGGGCAGGACCATCCTGGGGAGGCGGGACAGGAGCAGGCCCGGCACGACGAGCAGGCCGGTGTCGGGGACGTCGCAGACCAGCTTGTGCCAGGGGGGAGCCCCGTGCCCGGTCTCGCCGGTGCGCAGGGTCAGGCGAACACGAGTGACGGCCGCGTCGTCGGGCGCCGCCTCGGGCGCGTCCCACCTGACGACGAAGTCCTGGATGCCGGGGACCATGACGATGCCGCCCGGTTCGATGTCGGCGTCGAGCGGCTCGACGCCGGCGACGGTGCCGGTGAACCCCGGAAACTCGGCCCCCGCCGCGCTGACGTGGATCGACGCGTCGGGGCCGAACAGATCGTCGCCGCCCGGGCTCTCGTAGACCGGGCCGGTGCCGTAGAAGAGGTAGTTCGGCGATGGCGCCAGCTCGTACGCGTCCTGTCCCTCGACGGTGAGGCGGCCGGCGTCCACGAACGGGGGAGGCTCGCGGCACTCGCCATCCACGCAGGTGCTGCCTTCCTCGCATGCGGGGTCGCAGAAGAAGGGACCGCGCTGGTCGTACAGGCGACAGCCCCGATCTTCGTCCACCTGGGCGTAGAGGGTCGCCTCACCGGCGGGCGCGAACAGCCCGAGCACGACCGGGATGGGCGCCGGGAGGGTGCCGCGCTGCTCGGACACGAGGACGGTGCCGACCTGGCTGTCCGCCTCCCAGACCTGGAAGGGAGGATCGTCCACGACCGGGAACCGGATCGGCTCGACGGGGGTGGAGCAGCCGACCAGGAGAGCGACCGGGAGCCATCGCATGGCGGTCGATACGAGCAACGGACGTGCCACGCGGCAAGTGTCGTGAGGAGGGGAATGACGCCCGTGCCGCACGGATTTTCGGGGAGTCCCGCGCTGCGCCCGTGATCTTTGCGGCTTCGCCAGGTCTCCCTGGATTGTCCGATTTTTCATCGTACAATCAGCGGACGCAGGCGTTGCACGCTGTTCTTATTGGGGATAATACTCTACCCGTTCATGGGAGATTGTTGATGGACCGGCTCCAGGAGCTCGAAGCGCAGAGTGTCTACATCCTGCGCGAGGCGTACAAGCACTTCCGCAGCCTCTGCATGCTGTGGTCGATCGGCAAGGACTCGACCGTGATGCTGTGGCTGACGCGCAAGGCGTTCTTCGGCCACGTCCCGTTCCCGCTGGTCCACATCGACACCGCCTACAAGATCCCGGCGATGATCGCGTACCGCGACCAGCTGGCCCGCCGGTGGAACCTGCAGATGGTGGTCGGGCAGAACCGCGACGCGCTGGCCGACGGGATGAACCACACCCGCGGGCGGCTGATCTGCTGCGGCGCGCTCAAGACCGAGGCGCTCAAGCATACGCTCGATGGGTCGTGGCCGCGCATGCGGCTCGGCGCCGACGGCGAGTACCACGAGGAGCGGAACGGCGAGCCGTTCACCGGCGTCATCGTGGGGGCGCGGGCCGACGAGGAGGGCAGCCGCTCCAAGGAGCGCTACTTCTCGCCGCGCGACCACAACAGCGACTGGGCGATCGCCGACCAGCCGCCCGAGCTGTGGAACCAGTTCAAGACCGACTTCGCGCCCGGCACTCACGTGCGCGTCCACCCGCTGCTCGACTGGACCGAGATCAACATCTGGGAGTACATCGAGCGCGAGCAGATCCCGATCATCGACCTCTACTTCGACAAGGGGTCGGGCTCGCGCTACCGATCGATCGGGTGCGAGCCGTGCACGGCGTCGATCCGGTCGACCGCGTGCACGCCGGTCGAGATCATCACCGAGCTGCGCCGCACCACCGTGCCCGAGCGGGCTGGACGGGCGCAGGACCAAGAGGACACGTACGCGATGGAGAAGCTCCGCCGCGAGGGGTACATGTGACATGGCCAGCGCGCGACCGGAGATGAAGAAGCAGACGATGGCGGCCGAGGCGGTCGAGCCCGCCGCCGACCAGGGCCGCGACACCATGAACGTGGTGATCGTCGGCCACGTCGATCACGGGAAGTCCACGCTGGTCGGCCGGCTCCTGGCCGACACCGGCACCCTGGGCGACGGCAAGCTGGAGAAGGTGCAGGAGACCTGCCGGCGCCAGGGCAAGGCCTTCGAGTACGCCTTTCTGCTCGACGCGCTGGAGGAGGAGCAGGGCCAGGGCATCACCATCGACGCGGCGCGGGTCTTCTTCCGCACCGCCCGGCGCGACTACATCATCATCGACGCGCCCGGCCACATCGAGTTCCTGAAGAACATGGTGACCGGCGCGGCCCGGGCCGAGGCCGCCGTCCTGCTCATCGACGCCCACGAGGGCGTGCGCGAGAACAGCCGCCGGCACGGCTACCTCCTGTCGATGCTCGGCATCCGCCAGGTGATCGTGGCGGTCAACAAGATCGACCTGGTCGACTGGGACCGCGCCGTGTTCGAGCGCATCGAGGCCGAGTACCGCGGCTTCCTCGGCGAGATCGGGGTCACCCCGGGCCAGTTCATCCCGATCTCGGCGCGCGAGGGGGCCGGGGTGGCCGAGCGGAGCGCCCGGCTGTCGTGGTACCGCGGGCCGACCGTGCTGGAGGCGCTCGACGGGCTGACCAAGCAGGCGCCCAGCCGCGAGCTGCCGCTGCGCATGCCGGTCCAGGACGTCTACAAGTTCAACGAGCGCGGCGACGACCGCCGCATCATCGCCGGGCGGATCGAGGCGGGCGGGCTCGCGGTCGGCGAGCGGGTGGTGTTCCTGCCGTCGGGCAAGCAGGCCACGGTCGCCAGCATCGAGGCGTTCAGCGCGCCGGAGCGGCGCGAGGCGTTCGCCGGCGAGTCGGTCGGCATCACCCTCGATCAGCAGATCTACGTCTCGCGCGGCGAGATCGTGTCGCGGCCGGCCTCGCCGCCGTCGGTGTCGACCAAGATCCGGGTGAACCTGTTCTGGCTCGGCCGCGCGCCGATGGTCCCCGGCCGGCGCTACCGGCTGAAGCTCGGCACCGCCGCGACCGAGGTCACCATCGACGAGATCCACCGGGTGCTGGACGCCAGCAACCTGGACACCACCCACGCCAAGCAGGAGGTCGGCCGCCACGACGTGGCCGATCTGGTCCTGCGCACCCGCCAGCCGATCGCGTTCGACCCGGCCGCCGACCTCGAGCAGACCGGCCGCTTCGTCATCGTGGACGGCTACGACATCGCGGGCGGCGGGATCATCCGCCAGCTGGTGGTCGACGACCTGCAGCAGCGGCGGCTGGAGAGCCGGCTGCGCGACCGCGACTGGGTGCGCGGCGACATCGGGCCGGACCGGCGCGCCGAGCTGGCCGGCCACGCGGCCAGCATGGTGATGGTGACCGGCGCGCCCGGCAGCGGAAAGATGGCCATCGCGCGCGCGCTCGAGCGCCGGCTGGTCGAGTCCGGCCACCGGGCCTACCTGCTGAACGGCAAGAACCTGGTCCTCGGCGTGGACGCCGACATCGCGTTCGACGACGTCGGCGAGCTGGTCCGCCGCTTCGGCGAGGTGGCGCACCTCCTGCTCGACGCCGGCCTGCTGGTCATCTCGACCACCAACTTCATCGGCGTGCGCGATCACAAGGCGATCACCACCCAGGTGGAGCCGTTCCCGACCACCGTGGTTCACCTCGGGCCCGAGGCGGAGGGGCTGCCCGAGGCGACCGACCTCCGCTTCGACCCGCAGCCGGAGACGGAGTCGGCGGTCGAGCAGATCGTGCGCGAGCTGTCGTCTCGCCGCCGGCTGCGCCTGGCCGGCGCCGGCGTCCTCCTCGACGACGACCCGACCGGCTGACCGCCATGAAGCACCGCCTCGACGCCGCGCGAGCCGAGTCGCTCGCCCACATCATCGCGGGCTCGCTGCGGCGCGAGTATCCGACCCAGATCGCGCACCTCCTGCGAGGAGCGGACGACCTGCGCGCGCCGCGCGAGCTGACGCCGATGTTCTACGGCTGCTTCGACTGGCACTCGGCGGTGCACTGCCACTGGGCGCTGCTGCGCATGCTGCGCGCCTTTCCCGACGCGGCCTGGGCGGCCCACGTGCGGGCGGCGCTGGCCGACAGCTTCACCGCCGAGCGAGTCGGCGGCGAGCTGGCCTACCTGGTCGACCGGCCCGGGTTCGAGCTGCCGTACGGCAACGCGTGGCTGCTCCAGCTCGACGCCGAGCTGGCCGAGGCGGCGCTCGGCGACCCCGAGGTGGCCGGGTGGCGCGCGCACCTGGCGCCGCTCGGCGCCGCGGCGGGCCGGCGCATGCTGGCGTGGCTGCAGCGGCTCGGCCACCCGATCCGGGCGGGCGAGCACAGCCAGAGCGCGTTCGCGATGGGGCTCGCGCTCGACTGGGCGCGGGCGAGCGGCAGCGCGAAGCTGGCCGATTGCATCTGCGAGCAGGCCCGCCGCTTCTACCAGGACGACCGCGACGCGCCGCTCGCGTACGAGCCGTCGGCGTTCGACTTCCTGTCGCCGGCGCTGGGCGAGGCCGACCTCATGCGCCGGGTGCTCGGCCCCGGCGAGCTGGTGCTGTGGCTGGCCGCGTTCCTGCCGCGCGGGGTCGACCTCCGCCCGGTCACCCCGGTCGACCGCAGCGACGGCAAGCTCGTCCACTTCGACGGGCTCAACCTCAGCCGCGCGTGGATGATGCGCGGGGTCGCCCTGTCCCTGCCCGAGCGTCACGCGCAGCGGGCCGAGCTCCTCGCCGCGGCGGCCGACCACGAGCGCGCCGCGATGGATGGCCTGGGCGGAAGGCACTACGCCGGCAGCCACTGGCTGGGCAGCTTCGCGGTCTATCTGCTGACCGATCGCGGGCTGGGCGGCGCGGCGCGCTGAGCTTGTCCACCGACCGTGGCGCAGCCATACTCGCGCGATGAACAAGCGCGTCCTCGGCGTGAGCGCAGGGCTCGCCGGAATCGCCGCGCTCCTCCTCGGGCTGCAATCGGTGCAGTGGGTGGTGGGGACCGACTTCGGCATCGAGACTCACGTCGGGCTGCGGGTGATGGAGCTGTGCCAGGTCGTCCAGCCGGACGCGGACAGGCCGGGCGAGGAGGCGTGCAGCCGGGTGAGCCACGCCGACATCGCGCGGAGCCCGTCGAAGCTGGACGGGTTCGACACCTTCAGCATGGTCTCGCACATCACGTTCGGCGCCGGGCTGGTCGCGGTCGGCCTGCTGCTGATCGTGATCCTGCTCGCGCTGGTCCGCCGCTACCCGAGCGGCAGCATCTGGACGACCCTGGCCATCGTGGCCAGCTTCGTCACGCTGGTGTCGATCGCGCTCACCCTGGGGGTCCATCCGTGGAAGGAGATCGGCTGGGGGACCGGCTACTCGATCTTCCTGGCCGGCGGCGGCGCCGCGGCGTGTCTGTTCTCGTCGATCCTGCTCGGCCAGCTGCGCCCCCCGGTCCAGGACAGCTGGTGACCCAGGCGGCGCGCTGCCCGACCTGCAGCGCCCAGCTGGCCGACCCGGACGAAGAGGTCGCCATCGACGGCGCACCCCGCCATCGCGTCACCAACCGAGCCGGCCTGACCTTCGCGATCGCCTGCCACGAGCGCGCCCCCGGCTGCGCCGCCAGCGGGCCCGCCACCGACGAGGACACCTGGTTCCCCGGCCACACCTGGCAGCGCGCCTACTGCCGCAACTGTGGAGCCCACGCCGGCTGGCTGTTCCGCGGCAAGGCGCGGGTCTTCTTCGCGCTCATCGAGTAGCCCCGCCCGGCTACGAGCGAGAGCGACGCCGCGCCACCAGGAACAGAAGGAGGAGCAGCGCCGCGCCGTGATGGGCGCCGCGGCCGCCCACCGCGCAGCCCTCCTGCTCGTCGATCTGGTCGGGCTCGGTCGAGTTGGCCCCGAGCGGGTCGGCCGTGGTCCGGTCGAGATCCTCGCTCGGGCGTGTCGCGTCGGGCGCCGCGACGGCGAGGGGACCGCCCAGATCGACGGTGGGGAGGCCGTCGCCCATCTCGCCCGGCTGGTCGCCGCGGGGCTCGAGGTCTCCCTGGCCGAGCTGGCCCATCCAGTTGCCGCCCCAGCACTTGAGCGTGTCGTCGTCGAGCATCGTGCAGACGTGGTGGACGCCGACCGAGCCGGTCACCCAGGTGCGCCCGGTGCCGAGGTCGACCGCGGGGAGCGCGTCGCCCATCTCGCCCGGCTGGTCGCCCCGGTTGTCGTCGTTGGGGAGACCGAGGCCGAGCTGGCCGATCCAGTTGTAGCCCCAGCACTTGACGGAGTCATCGTCGAGCACGGCGCAGGTGTGGTTCTCGAAGCTGTCGATCGCCATGGCGGTGCGCCCGGTCCCCAGATTGACGGCGCCCAGATCGTCGCCCATCTGGCCGGGCTGGCCGCCGCGGTTCTGGGAGTGCCCGGCGCCGAGCTGGCCGGCCCAGTTGGTCCCCCAGCACTTGACCGAGGCGTCGTCCAGGAGCGCGCAGGTGTGGGCGTAGCCGCACGTGACGGCCACCGCGGAGCGGCCCGTGCCCAGATCGATCGCCGGGAGCGCGTCGCCCATCTCGCCCGGCTGGTCGCCGCGGTCCTGCTGGTCGCCGAGGCCGAGCTGGCCTTGATCGTTCCGACCCCAGCACTTGAGGCTCCCGTCGTCGAGCACGGCGCAGGTGTGATTCGCGCCCGCCGCGATGGCGGTGGCGGTGCGGCCGGTGCCGAGCGCGATCGCAGGGAGGGCGTCGCCCATGTCCGCCGGGAAGTATCCGCGGACTGCCGTGTCGCCGAGGCCGAGCTCACCGGAGATGTTCCATCCCCAGCACTTCACGGAGCCGTCGTAGAGCAGGACGCAGCTGGTCGTGCCGCCGACGGCGAGCGCCACCGCCGCGTGACCGGTGCCGAGATTGACCGTCGGCAGGGCATCGCCCATCTCGCCCGGCTGGTCCCCGTGGACCTTCAGCGAGCCGCCCAGCACCCCGTACAGCCCCGACCCCCAGCACTTGACGGTGCCGTTGTCGAGGATCACGCAGGTGTGAAAGTAGCCCTTGCCGAGGGCGACCGGCCGGCGACCGGTGCCGAGCTGCACGGCGGGCAGGTTTGCTCCCATCTCACCGGGCTCGTCGCCGCGGGTCAGCTGGTCGCCGAGGCCCGCCTGCCCCTGCCAGCTGGTCCCCCAGCACTTGAGCCGATCGTCGGCGAGGATCGCGCAGGTGCTCTCGTAGCCGGCCGCGATCCGGTCGCCGCTGGTGAAGTCCGGGGTGTCCTCGCAGTCGGGGAACTTGTCCTCCGGGTTGAGGTGGTAGGAGTCCTCGCCGGGGCCGCACCGGACGTTCTCCACCGCTCCGTCGAGGCTGGGGCCGATCGAGTCGTCGCCCTCGCCCGCGTCCATGGTGTCCCTGGCAGGGCCGCCCAGGAGCGAATCGGCTCCGGCGTCTCCCGTCATGATGTCAGCGCCGCCGTTGCCGATCAGGGTGTCGGCCCCGTCGCGACCGTAGAGCCGGTCGGGGCCACTGCCGCCGATCAGGACGTCGTCGCCGGTGCCTCCGTCGATGGTGAGCCCGATCGTCCAGGATCCGAAGTCGAGCGAATCGCTCGCCTTGCCGCCGGGGACGACCTCGACGTCGGGCGTCAGGGTGTCCTCGCCGACGCCGGCGACCATGACGACGGCGGCCGTGCGGCGGGAATAGTCCACGGTGTCGCGGCCGTCCCCGCCGGTGATGGCGTCCGCTCCGCTGGCGGCCGGGCCCTCGTCGAAGGTGTCGTTGCCGGGTCCGCCGGAGAGGTCGTCGTCCCCCTCCCCTCCGGTGATCCGGTCATTCCCGGCTCCACCCTCGAGCGTATCGTTGCCCGCGCCGCCAGTCAGGCTGTCGTTGGAGGAGCCGGCGATCAAGGTGTCATTGCCGGCGCCGGTCCCGCCGTTCAGCGTGATCCGGCCGGGATAGGCCGCGCAATCGACCACGTCGTCTCCGGCCCCGCCGTCGATGGTCAGCGCCAGAGGCAGGCCGGAGGGAAAGGCGATGTCCTCGTCGGCGTCCCCGTCGCGATCGATCCCCGAGGCGCTGCATCGGATGGAGTCGTTGCCGGTGGTGCCGTCCACCCTGACGGTGTTGGTGCCGGCGCCCAGGTTCATCGAGACCGGGACCGAGGCGGGAACGGTCCGCGCGACGGTGACGCTGTCATTCCCCGCCACACCGACGACCTCGATGGTCGCGGCGGCGAAGCCGCAGCTCGCGCCGTTCACCTTGAGAATCCCGCTGGCCGCCACCGCGAGCGTGACCGACACGCCGCCGGTCGTCACCTCCGCCGCGCCGGCTCCTCGATCGAGGCACGTCTGTGCGACGGCGCTGCCGCTGCTCGCGATCGCCAGGCTTGCAACGACGACCCCGATGCCGATGACCTTCACGCTGGCCCTCTTCTCCGACGTGCGAGCAGCGCGGCGGGCGCCGGCATCGAACACATCGTTCGTCACTATAGGGCCGGTCGCGCGAGCGAGTCCATCGCGTTCGCGCGAGCCGTACGGTCACGACCCGGAGGCGTCACAGCTCGAGGCGGTGCCGCCGCCGATCAGCGCGCACGTGACGCAGCCGCCGATCGGCTGATCGCACGACACGGCGGGTGGGAAGCGGCACAGGGTGGACGCCGAGAGGTCCTGGCGGGTGCAGATCGTGCACTCGACCCCGTCGCCGTGCCGCGCGGTCACGCAGCGGCCGGGCGCCGGCAGGTCCTCCGGCCGCCCCTCCCACAGGTCGTCCTCGAGGTCTCCGTCGTACGGGCAGCGTCCGCTGGCGGATCCGTCGGCGAATCGACAGTCGAGGCAGCCGCTCGCCGAGCAGGTCGACGTGCCGGCGTAGTGGACCGCCGAACCGGCACCGCCGGATTCGCCCCACCAGGCGCTCGTGAACCGGAGCACGTCGCCGCCGCTCCAGCCGGCCACGGCGGTCCCGTCGCTCGCCAGGGACGTCGCGCAGTCGCGGGCCACGCGCCCCCGACCGTCGGTGCACTCGAGGCACCCATCCACCGGCTGGCACGCGGCCACGAGGCACTCGGGCGCCGCCCCGCTGCCGGCCGGACAGCTCGAGCAGACCACTCCGTACTCGCGGACCTCGGAGTCGCAGTCGGCGGACTGGCTCTCGTCGCACTCGCTCCGGATCACGCCGCCGGCGTCGGTGCAGGTGGTGCAGACCTGGCCATCCACGCCGGTCGTCGTCTCGCAGTCGACCGGCGCGCACGCGGTGCTCGTCCGCCCCTCCGCGTCGGTGCACCGGGCGCAGCTCTTGCCGTCGTCGCGCTCCTCCCTCGTGCACGATGGCTCGGGCCCGGCCACGCCGCCGCGGAGGCGGTCATCCGCCGGCTCGACCTCGTGGTCCGGCGCGAGCGCGCAGCCCAGGACCGCGGCGAGGGACTGGTTGGCGAGCGCTGCCGCGTCGAGGAAGGACAGCCGCAGCGGGCGCTCCACGGGCACCTCACCCCGCCGGGCCCGACCGAGCGCGCCGAGGCTGCGATCGAGGACGAGGCAGATCGCGCCGCCACGGCGGCGGGCGTCGACGCTCGTCCGCGTGCAGCGCAGGACGCCGCGCTCGATGCGGCAGTCGTACAGCGCGCGCTCGTACGCCTCGCGCAGCGCGGTCAGCGACGGGCCGTCGAGGGCGGTCGCGTCGGCGGGTCCGTCGCCGGCGATCTGGTTCGCGGCCGGCTGGTCGACGGCGGGGCCGCCACCAGCGGTCGACACGAAGCCTCCCTGAGGGTCCGTGCCGATGCGGACGAGATCGACGCCGACCCGTCGATCGAAGAGCAGACCGCCGGACCCGAGCGCGGTCGCGCGAACGCGCCCCGTCGCCCCGCTGGATCGATCGGCGTCGCGGCCGGATATCGCGATGGCGACGATCACGCCGACCAGAGCGAGGCCGAGCCAGACCGTCCGGGGCAGCCCGGCCAGCCGCCGAGCGACGGCGATCGCGCGCTCCAGCCCCAGGGCTGGCAGCCAGAGGAGCCGGCGACCGGGAGGCCCCGCTGGCCGCTCCAGGTCGGCGCGGAGCAGCTCGAGCGCGCGCGACTGTCGCCACCTGACCGTCCCCGCCGGGACCCCTTCGGCCCGCGCGATCTCCGCGCACGACAGGCCGTCGACGAAGCGGTGGAGCACGGTCGAGCGGAACGGCTCCGGCAGGCGCTCCACGCAGCTCCCGAGGCGAGCGCGGTCGACCCCGTAGGCCAGCAGCGGATCCGGCTCGGCTGCCGGGGGCTCGCCGCGCTGGTAGCGATCCTCGCGCTGGAACCGGCGGACCCCGCCGCGCACCTCGCCCCAGGCCAGGTTGCGCATGATGGCGCGCAGCCACGGCCGCATCTCCCCGTCGGGAGCCGGCTTGCCGAGCGCGGTGACGCAGGTGTCCTGCGCCAGGTCGTCCGCGGACCCAGATGACCGGGCCAACCGCCGGGCCAGCCGGCGGAGCCACCGGTGATCGGACGCGAGGATCTCGGCTGGTCGCGGCATCCGCCCGTCCAGCGTAGTGCCGCCGCCGGGCATTGTGTTGGCGACAATCGCGGGCACCGCGTCGCGGCGGGCCCCGAGCCGATCGCGACCTCGGCCGATCAGTCGACCGGCGGGTCGCAGACCAGCGCCTCGCCCCCGCTCACCAGGTCGCAGCCGATGCAGAGCCCGTGCTCGCAATCGGTGTAGTCGCAGGTGGACTCCGCGAAACGACAGGAGATCGTGGCGCTCAGGTCCTCGCGCGTGCAGGTCGAGCACTCGACGAGGCCGTCCTGCACGGTCTCGGTCACGCACTGGCCCGGCTCCGGCAGGCCGTCCGGGCGCCCCGCGAGGATGTCGAGCTCCGGCAGATCGTCGCTGCACACCCCGGAGCTGGATCCGTCCTGGTATGTGCACGTGATGCAGCCGTCCTCCGTCACGCAGGTGTCGTAGCCCGGGTAGTGACAGGCGCTGGTCGTCCCCGCCTCGTAGCCGTAGCCGACCCCGCACGAGTGAAGGAAGTCGCCGCCGCCGAGCCCGATGCTCGCGGAGAAGGCCGACCACGCGGTGCTGCAGTCGGTCGCGATGCGCCCGCGCGGGTCCATGCACTGGAGGAGCGTGGCCTCCTCGCCCGCGTCGGTGGTGCAGGAGTCCATCGGCGCGCAGCTGGCCACCAGGCACTCGGGCTCCGCGTCGCCCGGGCAGGTCGTGCACACCAGGCCGAACCCGGCGTAGACCGACACACACTCCTCGTCGTGCGAGTCGCCGTCGCCATCGAAGGGGGCCCCCTGCTCCAGCGCCTGCTCGCCCGCGCCGTCCGCAGCGCAGCCCGTCCCCGCGGTCGCCAGCGCCAGCCCGCCGAGGAGGATCAGGAGGTCGCGCCCCGCCGCGCGCCGCCCGGTCGGGAAGAACGTCTCGTTCATGGTTCGCTCCAGGTGCAGGGCCGCGAGGAAGGTCGCCGCGCGAAGGGGCCCGGCCCGCGCTCGGCTCTCTTCCCTCTGCCGCGACGCGCCGGATCGTTGGCGAGAGCTCGGCGCTGATTCAGCCGGACAGCTCGGCCAGGAGCGAGAGCAGGCGATCGACCTCGTCGGCGGTGTTGTAGTGGAGGAGGCCGGCTCGGACCATCCCGTCGGGCTCACGGCCGAGGGCGAGGGATACGTCGATCGCGTAGTAGTGGCCGTTCCAGACGAAGACGCCGCGGTCGCCGAGGTGCGCGGCGACCTCGGCGGGGGAGCGGCTCGCGTGGGTGAAGGAGACCGTCGGGGCGCGCTCGGACGCGCGATCGGGATCGGCGATGCCCCACACGCGGAGGGCGGGTAGCCGGGCGAGGCCATCGAGGAGGCGGCGGCAGAGGGCCTGCTCGTGGCGCTGGATCCGCTGGTAGGCGGCGAGCAGCGCGGCGCGGCGATCGAGGGCTCGGTCGGGGGCGGCGCCTGCGCCGGCGGCTCGGCCGAGGTCGGCCAGGTAGTCGACTGCCTCGGTGGTCCCCGCGATGCCCTCGTGGTTGAGGGTGCCGATCATCCATCGATACGGCAGCTCGTCGCCAGCCGCTCGCACCTGGTAGACCGGCAGGCGCCGGAGGGACTCGGGGCGGGCCCACAGGACGCCGACGTGCGGGCCGAAGAACTTGTAGGCCGAGCAGACGGTGTAGTCGCAGCCCCACGCGGCCACGTCGATCGGGCGGTGCGGCGCGCAGTGAACCGCGTCGACCACCACCTCGGCGCCGACCGCGTGGGCCAGGCGCGCGACCTCGGCCACCGGCGGCATCGTCCCGGTCGCGTTCGACGCGGCGGTGACCGCGACCAGGCGGGTGCGCGGGCCGATCGCCGCGGCCATGTCGTCCATGTCGAGCGTGGTGTCGGCGCGAAAGCCGACCGAGCGCACCGCAACGCCGGCGTCGCGCGCGGCCAGCACCCACGGCGTCACGTTGGCGTCGTGGTCGAGCCGGGTCACCACGACCTCGTCGCCGGCCCGCCAGCCGCGCGCCATGGCGCGGCTCAGCGCGAAGACGAGCGTCGTGGCGTTGGGGCCGAACACGATGCCGTCGGGGTCGTCGGCGCCGACGAAGTCGGCCATCGCGCGGCGCGCGTCGGCCAGGATCCGGTCGGCCTCGCGCGAGGTGGCAAAGGCGCCCCCGGTGTTGGCGTTGTGGTCGCGCAGGGCGCGCGCCACCGCCTGGATGACCCGCTCCGGCACCTGACTGCCAGCCGGACCGTCGAGGTAGACCACCGGTTGCCCGCCCTCGCGCCGCGCCAGGGCCGGAAACTGGGCCCGCACCGCGGCGACGTCGAGGTCGAGCGCCGGGCTCACAGCTTGCCCGCCGCCGCGATGTACGCGTTCATGGCCGCGTCGCGGGTCATCCCCTTGCGCGTCGCCCACGCGTCGTACTTGGCGCGCCCCTTGAAATCTGTGAACCCGGGCCGCGCGCCGGACACATCCCCGGCGGTGGCCTGCTTGTAGAGGCCGTACAGGTCGAGCAGGACCTGGCTGGGCGGCGCGACCGCCAGCCCGTTCACCCGCCCCACCGCCGCTTCGAAGTCGTCCGCCAGGCTCATCGGCCGCGACCATAGCGCACGTCGCGCGGAAAAAGCCCGGCAACCCCGTGTCTACGAGACAGGAGGATCATGAATGCCTGCTCGAGCGCGAACGCGAACCCGTGACGTACACCCACCGAGGCGAAACCGAACCGGCTCGCTCGTGGCCGGACTGTTCGCGAGCGCGGCGCTCGGCGCCGGCTGTGCCGACCAGGCGGAGACCGCTCGCGAGACCGAGCACGCGGTCATCGGCGAGTGCACCCGCGACGAGGCGGTCCTGCGCGGCGAGCTCATCGAGTGCTCCGCCGACGTCCAGTGCCCGTGCGGCTCCTTCTGCGACACCGCCGACCACGTGTGTCGCTTCGAGTGCATGGTGCCGCCGGCCGATCCGTCGGAGAGCTGCACGACCGGCACCCAGTGCGACGACACCGGTCGCTGCGTCGCCCCGGGCGGGCCGGCCAGCCTGGCCGCGGTGCTTTCGTCCAACCCGACCGCCATCCGCACGGTGGCGGGCGGGGCCAGCTCGACCCTGCAGGTGCGCCTGACCGCGTTCTTCGCCGCCGCGCTGCCCGCAGCCCAGGCGACCGAGGTCCGCGCGATCGGCCAGGACGGCGCCGAGGTCTCGTGCAACGCGTCCGTCTTCGCTCACGAGTGCACGCTGACCGGGTGGACCTTCGCGTTCGACGGCGCGAAGTTCAACGCCGCGAAGACGCTCTGGGTCCGGACGGTGGCAGGGACGCCAGGCGGCAGCGGCCAGGTCGAGCTCCGGGTCGAGGCCGCCTCCACGCAGATCGTGGTGCCGGCCGGCGCCGGCGATGGCGGGCCGACCGAGAAGGGGCGCTTCGGCGGCAAGGCGATCTCCGACGGCATGCCGGGCGGCGTCGACGTGACCGCGGTGTCTCACAACCGGTTCCTGGTGGTGCGGGATCCCAGCCGGATCGTGGCGCCCGATGGCACCCTCGTGCTCGATCTGGCGTTCGACGGCTCGAGCCCGATCAGCTCGCGGAGCCTCGTCTGGCTGACCGCGCCGGGCGCCACCGACGATGACCAGGCCATCCATGGCCAGTACCACGCCGACCCCGCCACGTTCGATCCGGCGACCGGCGCGCTGCAGGTGCCGCTCACCATCGTCCTGCCCAGCCACAAGGAGAACTGGACGCTGGAGCTCTCGCGTCAGGGCGACGAGGAGGACGAGTGCCAGAAGGACACGGACTGCGGGGACGACGAGCTCTGCCCCGATGAGCTCAACCAGTGCATCCCCAGCGCCGCGTGGAACACGACCCCCGGTCCGGTCGTCAACAAGCTCGACGACCTCCGCTCGCTGGCCTGGTGGAACGCGCTCGACGACCAGCTCGGTCTCGGCGACGTCCCGACCGGGCTCGCCAAGCCGGCCTTCGCCACGACCGGCGCGGATCTGATCGAGACGCTGCTCTGCACGCTCAGCGAGACCGACGCCGACGCCGGCCGCCTCGGCGTCGCGCAGCTCAAGTTCGGCGCCGCCGCGCCCTCGCGCTCTGGCGACCTGGGCTGCGTCCAGGGGACTCCGCCCGGGCAGATCCTCACGCCGGGCGCGGTCGGCCTGGTCACTCGCGCCGACCGCAAGGGAGACGCGGTGTCGCTGTCGCTGCTGCAGACCTGTCTGCAAGACCTGGCCCGGCCGGTGACCGACATCTTCAGCATCAACTTCAACATCAACACCGGCGACTGCGTCAATCTCGCGCGCTTCGTGCCGGCCCTGCGCCTGCTCGCCACCGGTGAGCTCGGCAAGCGCACCAAGGCCGATCGAGACGGGCGCGGGCGCGGCCTGTTCACCCGCCTGGTCCAGCAGTGGTCGTCGCTGCAGGGCTTCCTGGCCTCGACCGGCCTGTCGGATCGCGAGTACGACGACGCGATCGCCGCCACGCCGTCCGAGGGGCGGAGCGAGCTCCTGACCCTGCTCGACGCGCTGGACGCCGGCTGGGCGGCGCTGCTCGACCAGCGCATCGCGCCGATGTTCCCGGCCGCGAGCGCGTGGGCGCCGACCACGCCGACCGACGCGGCCCGCGACTACCGCCTGCTCAAGCGCCCGCTGGTGTACTGGACGTTCAACGGGGCCGGCGGCAACTTCGACATCGTCAACAACGTGCCGCTCGGCATCCCGTCGCGCCCGTGCGACCTGACCGGCCTGTGTCCGATCCCGGACTGGTGCAAGATCCTGCCGAGCCGCAACTCGATCCTGCTGGCGTGGAACTGCCGCGGCTTCCAGGCGTTCCTGCCGGCCGCGCCGGCGCCGAGCGTCGCCGGCGACGACAACATCAGCGTGGTGTTCAACGTCGATCCACTCGACGAGGAGTTCCCGCCCTACGGCGGCGGCACCATCCTCGCCATGCAGAAGCTGGCGGTCATCGTCACGTACGCCACCGGCGTGGAGACCCTCCTGGTCCTGCACCCGACCGGCCCCGGCACCCGCGAGGCGATCTCCTTCACCGAGATGGGCGGGCTCGGCCACTGGACCGGCGGCACCACCGGCGGCGACGGCCCGCCGGCCGGATCGTCGGTGGCGCTGGTCCGCGACGCGGCCAGCAAGACCTACACGCTCTACACCTGGAAGACCGGCTGGGCGCCCGATCTCCACGCGATCACCAGGCCGTACGCCCAGCCGGTCAGCGGCGTGCTCGACTCGATCGCGCCGAACAAGCTCCTGGTCGGGGCCGGGCCGCAGTACCCGACGCCGGCCAGCTGGTGGCCCCAGTACAACAGGTCGTACGGGGCCAAGATCGACGACGTGGCGATCTACGACTCGGTCCTCAGCAAGCGCGACTTCCTCCGCTTCGCCGTGGCCCGCGGCTACGCCGAGGAGCGCCGCGACCTGTATCCAATCCCGGCCATGTCGCTCATCGACCACGGCACCCAGGAGATGACCGTTCCGGTCGGCGCCGCGCTGCTCGAGGCCGAGGCCTCGACGCTCGATGTGGTGGCCCGCCTGGCCGACCACATGAAGTACGAGGCGCAGACCGCGTGCGAGGTGGACGACCTGACCGGGGACGCCGCGCGCGCCGACATCGACGCGATCGTCGCCCGGATCGGCCGCAGCCTGCGCCAGAGCGCGGTCATCGAGCACTTCGCGTCCATGGACACCAGCGAGCGGGCCGACGCCGCGCGCCAGCTCCTGCGGGCCAAGCGGAGCCAGATCGGCCGCCGGCTGCGCGCCCTGGTCAGCTGCGTGAACCCGTACGGGATGGGCGACGACGAGGTGCCGCTCTACTTCGGCAGCATCGCCCCCAACGTGGACGAGAAGGCCGCCTTCTTCGCCGCGTCCGACCACCTGCTCCTCCTGGCCGAGCAGCGCGCGAACGGCGCGCAGGCCGCGCTGACCGACGTGCAGACCCGCTGGAACAACGCGCGCCTGAGCCAGCTCCAGGAGCTCCAGGACGACACCTCGCGCGCCATCCGGGTCGACGAGATGAAGGGCAAGTACGGCGACGGCCTGCGGCGGCTGTGCGGGATCTCCGATCAGACCGCCGAGCAGGTCATGGCCGACGTCTCCGCCGGCACCTTCGACGTGAACACCTGCTTCGTGATTCCGACCGCGAGCTGCCTGACCGAGAGCGCGACCGGACAGATCATGGAGTCCAACCCGGCCTGCTACCGGGGCGTGATCGGCGGCGCGCTCATGGACATGCGGACCGCCCATCACGGGCAGCAGGGCGCCTACCAGTCGTGGCAGGCGGCGATGGGCAACGCCGAGTCGGCCGAGCGGCTGTGCGTCATCAAGGAGATGAACGCGTTCGGCTGCTCCGCGCTCGACGAGCACGAGCTGGAGGGGGTGACCTGTCCGCCCGACCACCAGGGCACCCTCGAGCTCATCGACCAGTTCAACGACTACATGGACGACAAGGAGGCGGAGAAGGGCTGGTTCGACGCGGTGATCAGCACGGTGTCGACCATCGTCACGGTGTCGGCCGCCTACGCCACCACCGGCCCGGGCGGCGCCTTCATGACCGTGGCGCTGGCCAACATGTCGCTGCTCGACGGCGAGATGACCCGCTCGATGGAGGCGCGCAAGCGGCGCCACGAGCAGGTCCTGGCCGCGCGGGCGGCCGAGGACGCCATCCTCACCTGCTGGAACCAGGCCGAGCAGTTCGAGCGCGCGGTCGGCGCCGCCGAGGAGTCCTCGCTGCAGGCGTCGGATCACCTGCAATCGGCGACGATCGCGTTCCAGAACAGCCTGGCCGAGGCGAACGAGATCCTGCTCGAGGGTCCGGTGGTCATCGATCGCGAGCTCACCCGCCCGTCGATCCCGATCGCGTTCCACTACTGGCTGCCCGAGGCGATCATCGACTACCGCGTCGCGCTCGAGAGCGCCCGGCGCTACGCCTACGTCGCGCTGCGCGCGGTCGAGCACGACGCGCTCGACTCCTACGTGACCCCGCACGCGGGCAAGCCGCTCCGCTCGGCGGTGCTGGGCGCGTGGCGGCCCAACGTCATCCAGCAGCAGCTCCAGCTCATGCGCGACCAGACCAACACCCGGACCACCCGGTACGGGCAGCCGCACCTGGGCCACATCACGTTCGACCTGGGCCAGAAGGTGTTCGGGATCGGCGAGAGCTCGCCCGACTTCGGGGCCACGCTCCTGTCCTACAGCCGCCCGGTCTACTCGACGCGCGGTGAGTACCTCGGGCTCGGCGTCCGCTTCAGCATGGTCCCGCAGGCCGACGACGAGGCGCCGACCTGGCGCTGCGCCGAGCGGATCTGGCGGGTCAACGTCGGGACCGCCGGCTACCCGAGCGGCGGCGGGGACAACTTCCACCTGAAGCTGCTCAAGCGGAACGCCTTCGCCAGCCGCAAGTGCCGCGACGAGGGCTTCGAGAGCGCGACCCTGCGACCGGGCTCGAACCTCCTGGTCGCCGCCGGCGAGCCGCAGACCTACGTGCCGGAGGCGACCAACACGGTGGCCGACATCAGCGTGGTCAGGCTGGACACCGGCAACGCGCTCGACGACTTCCGCAACCGCGACGACGCCTACAACGCGTCCTCGACCGAACTGTCGCTGCAGGGCCTGTACGGCGACTACGTGCTCCTGTTCCCGTCGATCGCGCTGGGGTCGGGGCTCGACCTGACCGGGCTGTTCGACTTCAACCTGCGCTTCGACTTCGTGTCGATCGACGATACGCCGCCGACCCTGCGAGCGGCGCGGCCGTCGGAGAGGCGGAGAGCGGCGGCCGATCCCGGCCCGCGCCTGCAGGTCGAGGCCAGCCAGGCGCCGATCGTGGTCGAGTGATCGTCTGACCGCCGGCCCCGGCCGACGCCGGAGAGGCCAGGCGGATCGGGCGCACAGTTCGTGCGCGCGGGTCGT
Source organism: Kofleriaceae bacterium (assembly GCA_035489015.1). Taxonomy (GTDB): domain Bacteria; phylum Myxococcota_A; class Polyangia; order Haliangiales; family Haliangiaceae; genus DATFRY01. The sequence goes on from DATHKR010000172.1 coordinate 23,020, forward strand.
GCGGATCCCACCCCCCCCCGGACCGTCGGCCGGGGCCGGTCGCCCCGATCTCGCGGATTCACGGCGGCATCCGCGAAGGGCTGGCCGCGGCACGCTGGTTGCTCAAGGGCTCGAGACGCTCGTTCAGGAGGAGTCGATGACGGTGTCGGGGAGGCGGGTGCGTTCGCGCGGAAAAAGTGATCTCGGCCGGTGTCTGGGGAGGAGGGAGGCATTCATGAACACTCGATTGCTCATCGTGGGACTGGTGGTGACCGCCGCGCTCGGCGCCGGATGCGCTGACGAGCCGGAGGCGGCGCTCGACTCGAGCTACGCCTTCGGCGAGTGCACGCGCGACGAGGTGGTCCTGCGCGGCGAGGCGATCGAGTGCGCGGCCGATATCCAGTGCCCGTGCGGCTCGTTCTGCGACACCGCCGACCAGGTGTGCCGCTTCGACTGCATGGTGCCGCCGGCGGACCCGTCGGAGAGCTGCGCCTCCGGCTCCCAGTGCGACGACACCGGCCGCTGCGTCCTGCCGGGCGGCCCGGTCAACCTGACCGCGGTGCTTTCGGCCAGCCCGCCCTCGCTCCACACGGTGGCGGGTGGGGCCAGCAAGACGCTGCAGGTGCGCCTGACCGCGTTCTTCTCGGCCGCGCTGCCGGCCGCCCAGGCGACCGTGGTCCGCGCGATCGGGCAGGACGGGGCCGAGGTGTCGTGCAACGCGTCCGCCTTCGCCCACGAGTGCAGCCTGACCGGCTGGACCTTCTCCTTCGACGGCGCGAAGTACGGCGCCGCAAAGACCCTCTGGGTCCGGACGCCGGCCGGCACCGCCGAAGGGCGCGGCGAGGTCGAGCTCCGCGTCGACGCCACCGCGACCGAGGTGCGCGTCCCCGCCGCGGCGGGCGCGGCCACCAGCCCGCTCGAGGGCGAGTACGTCGGCTCGGCGATCTCCGACGGCATGCCGGGCGGGTTCGGGGTGACCGCGGTGGTCCGCGACCGCTACCTCATCCTGCGCGACCCGGCCCGCGTCGTGGCCCCGGACGGCGCGCTCGCCCTCGAGGTGGCCCTGGACGACCCGGGCGAGCCGACCGAGCGCAACATCGTCTGGCTGCGCGCGCCGGGCGCCCCGGACACCGCCGGCGCGATCGTCGGCGAGTACAAGGCCGGCGTGTCGACCTCGGATCCGGACACCGGCGCGCTCGAGGTGCCGTTCACGATCAAGCTGCCAGCCGGCCAGGAGGAGATCTGGACGCTCCAGCTGGTCCGGCAGGCCGACGCGACCGACGAGTGCGCCACCGACGCCGAGTGCGACGCGGGCAGCGTCTGCCCGACCCAGGTCCACGTCTGCGTGCCGTCGTCGACCTGGGCACCGCCCCCGGTCCCGATCGACAACAAGCTGGAGGACACGCGCTCGCTCGCCTGGTGGGACGCGATCGACGACCTGCTCGGCACCGGCGAGGTGGTCAGCGGACCCAGCAAGCCGGCCTTCGCCACCACCGGCGCCGATCTCATCGAGACGCTGCTGTGCACCACCGCCGAGAGCGCGGACGACGCCGGGCGGCTCGGCACCAGCCAGGTCAAGTTCGGCGGCCCGGCCGTCCCGTCGCGCTCGGGCGACCTGGGCTGCGTCAACGGCGACGGGACTCCCAACCTGGCCCCGGGCGCGGTCGGCCTGGTCACCCGCGCCGATCGCAGGGGCGACGCGGTCTCGTCCGCGCTCCTCAACACGTGTCTCCAGGATCTCGCCCGGCCGGTGACCGACAACTTCGCGATCAACTTCAACGTCAACACCGGCGACTGCGTCAACCTGGCTCGCTTCGTCCCGGCTCTGCGACTGCTCGTCACCGGCGAGCTCGGCAAGCGCACCCAGGCCGACGGCGACGGGCGCGCGCGCGGCCTGTTCACCCGGCTCATCCAGCAGTGGGCGTCGCTGCAGGGGTTCCTGGCCTCGACCGGCCTGTCCCAGCGCGAGTACGACGACGCGGTCGCCGCCACGCCGGCCGAGGCGCGCGCCCAGCTGCTCTCGCTGCTCGACGTGCTCGACGCCAACTGGGCCGCGCTGCTCGACACGCGCATCGCGCCGATGTTCCCGACCGCGTCGACCTGGGCGCCGACCTCGTCCACCGACGCCGAGCACGACTATCGCCTGCTCAAGCGACCGATCGTGTACTGGCCGTTCAACGGCCCGACCAGCCCGGCGGTCGACATCATCCAGGGCACCACACTCAACAACCAGATCAGCCTCGGCTGCGCCTTCTTTCCCCAGAGCTGCCCGCCGCCCGCCGACGCCTGCAAGATCCTCCCGTCGCGCAGCTCGCTCAGCCAGAACTGGAACTGCAGCGGTTTCAGCACCGGCCTCCCGGTCGCGCCCGCGATCGGCACCGGCGACGACCTGACCATCGTCTTCAACGTCGATCCGCTCGACGGCGAGTTCCCGCCCTACGCCGGCGGCGTCCTGGTCGCGACGGCCGACCTGGTGGTCATCTACACCTTCGAGCACGGAACCCCGGAGCTGCTGGTCATCCACCCGACCCTCGATCCGAACTATCCCGTCACCAAGGAGTACACCTACTTCGGCGGCTTCGGCCTGCTCGGCCACTGGACCGAGCCCGGCGTGCCGGCGTTCGGCACCTCGGTCGCGCTGGTTCGCGACACCGCCAGCAAGACCTACACGCTCTACACCTGGCAGACCGACACCCTGCCGGACCTCCACGTCATCAGCCGCTCGTACACCGCCGAGGTCGGCGGCGCGCTCGACCTGATGGATCCGCGGACGCTCCTGGTCGGCAACGGCACCATCTTCTGGCCGGTCCCGTTCTGGGCGCCCTACACCAAGTCGCTGGCCGCCCGCATCGACGACGTGGCCATCTTCAACTCGGTCATGAGCAGGCGCGAGTTCCTCCGCTTCGCCCAGACGCGCAACTACGTCGAGTATCGGCGCGACGTCTGGCCGACCGACATGTCGCTGGTCGACCACGGCACCCAGGAGATCGCGGTGCCGCTCGGCGCCGCGCTGCTCGAGGCCCAGGCCGCCCACCTGGACGTGGCCGCGCGCCTGGTCGAGCACATGAAGTACGAGGCGCAGGCCGCGTGCGAGGACGACGATCTCGTCGCCGGCCCGGCTCGCGCGGACCTCGACGCGATCACCGCCCGGGTCGGCCGCACGCTGCGGCAGAGCGTCATCATCGAGGGCTTCGCCGCCGGCGACGAGAGCGAACGAGCCAGTGGCGCCCGCCAGCTGCTCCGGGCCAAGCGCAGCCAGATCGGCCGCCGCCTGCACACCCTGGTCAGCTGCGACAACCCGTACGGCATGGGCCCCGAGGAGGTGCCGCTCTACTTCAGCAACATCCAGCCCAACATCGATCCCAAGGCGGCGTTCTTCGCCGCCTCCAACTTCCTGCTCGGGCTCGCCGACGGGCGCGCCGCCGCCGCCCAGAGCGCGCTCAACGCCGTGCAGAGCGCGTGGAACAACGCCCGCCTGAGCGAGATCCAGCAGCTCCAGGACGACAACAGCCGGGCCATCCGCGTGGGCGAGGTGAAGAGCAAGTACGGCGACGGGCTGCGCCGCCTGTGCGGCATGACCGAGGACGCCGAGCAGATCATGGCGCAGGTGAACGCCGGCACGTTCGACGTCAACACCTGCTTCGTCAAGCCGACCACCGCCTGCCGGGCCCAGAGCGAGACCGGACCGATCGTGGAGGCCGATCCCAGCTGCTATCGCGGCGCGCTGGGCGGGGCGCTCATGGACATGCGCGCGTCTCATCACGCGCAGCTGGCGGCTTACCAGAACTGGCAGGCCGCGATCGGCAACGCCGAGGCGGCCGAGCGGCTGTGCATCCTGAAGGAGATCGACGCATTCGGCTGCTCGGTGATCGACCGCCACGTGCTGAACGACGTCGAATGCCCGCCGAATCACCAGGGGACGCTCGAGCTCATCGAGAAGTTCAACGACTACCTCGACGAGAAGGAGACCGAGAAGGGCTGGTTCGATGCCGTGGTCCACACCATCTCGACCATCAGCGCGATGGGGGCCGCCTATGCCACCACCGGTCCGGGTGGGGCCTTCCTGGTCGGCATGTCCGGCGCGCTGTCGCCGCTGTCGGACGAGATGGGTCGATCGATGGAGCAGCGCAAGCGGCGCCACGAGCAGATGCTGGCGGCGCGCGCGGCCGAGGACGCGATCCGGACCTGCTGGAACCAGTCCGATCAGTACCAGCGGGCCATCGCCGCGGCCGAGGAGGCGTCCGGCGAGGCGACCGATCGCATGCAGTCGGCGATCATCGCGTTCGAGAACGGCCTGGCCGAGGCCAAGGAGCTGGTGCTCGAGGGCCCGGTGGTGGTGGATCGCGAGCTGACCCGGCCGTCGATCCCGATCGCCTTCCACTACTGGCTGCCGGACGCGATCGCCGACTACCGGTTCGCGCTCGAGAGCGCGCGGCGCTACGCCTACGTCGCCCTGCGCGCCACCGAGTACGACGCGCTCGACTCGTACGCGACCGCCCAGCCGGGCAAGCCGCGCCGCTCGGCGGTGCTGGGCGCGTGGCGGCCCAACACGCTCCAGCAGCAGCTCCAGCTCATGCATGATCAGACCAACACCCAGACCACGCTGTACGGTCAGCCCAGCCCGGGCCACATGACCTTCGACCTGGGCAAGAAGTTCTTCGGCATCACGGAGAGCTCGCCCGACTTCGGCCCGACCCTGCTCTCCTACAGTCGTCCGGTCTACTCCAGGCAGGGCGAGTACCTGGGGCTCGGGGTCGCCTTCAGCCTGGTCCCCCAGTCCGACGGGGAGGCGCCGACCTGGCGCTGCGCCGAGCGGATCTGGCGGGTCAACGTCGGGACGGCGGGCTACCCGAGCGGCGGCGGCGACGACTTCCACCTGAAGTTGCTGAAGCGCAACTCCTTCGCCAGCCGGCGCTGCCGGGCCGAGGGGTTCCGGACCGCCTCGCTCAGGCCGGGCGCGAACCTCCTGGTCGCCGCCGGAGAGCCGCAGGCCTACGTGCCCGAGGCGACCAGCGTGGGGGCGGACATCAGCGTGGTGCGGCTCGACACCGGCAACGCGCTCGACGACTTCCGCAACCGCGACGACGCCTACAACGGATCGTCGACCGAGCTGTCGCTGCAGGGCCTGTACGGGGACTACGTGCTCCTGTTCCCGTTCACCGCGCTCGGCGCCGGGCTCGACCTGACGGCCCTGTTCGACTTCAACCTGCGCTTCGACTTCGTCTCGGTCGACGACACGCCGCCGACGCTGCAGGCCCCCGGGGGCCAGGACAGGCCGCGGTTCGAGATCCAGACCGGCGAGGATCCGATCGTGATCGAGTAGCGACCGCAATCGAGTCGTGGCCGGCCCGGCCGGTCGCCTGTCCCGTGATCTCCTGATCGAGAGGGTTCCATGCGCTCCAAGCTGTGGGGAGACGCGCTCGCGAGAGGTGCGTCCGCGGTGGTGGTGGTGGCGGCGGTGGCCGGTGCGATGCCGGCCGTCGCGATGGCGGTCGGCGGGCCCGCGCCCGGCGCGGTCACGGCGGAGACGGTGAAGCTGCCGTCGGCGCCGGGGTCGGTGCGCGGGCTCGCCGACAACGCGTCGGTCAGCGCGTTCACGGGGCAGGTGCAGTACAGCGTGCCGATCGAGCTGCCGTCCGGGCCGGGCGGGCTGGTCCCGACGCTGTCGCTCGGCTACGACGGCGGCCTCGGCAACGGCCCGCTCGGGGTCGGCTGGGACATGGCCCAGGCCGGCATCCGCCGCTCGCTCCGGCTCGGCGTCCCGTCGTACGACGCCACCGACGAGATCGAGGTGGCCGGGCTGGTCGGCGGACAGCTGGTCGGGCTGCCCGGCGGCGGCTACCGGATCGAGGGACAGGGGAACGCCTACAGCGGGCGCGCGGTCGACGGCGGCTTCGAGCTGACCGATCCGGACGGCCGGGTCTATCGGTTCGGGACCACCGCCGGCGCGCGCAAGGCGTCCGCCGCCCAGATCGCGGTCTGGTACCTGGAGCAGGTCCGCGACGTGGCCGGCCAGACGATCGACTACCGCTACCACGCGGATCGCGGCGAGGTGTACCTCGACGCGGTCGAGTGGGGCCCGACCATCGGCGGCGCGCGCGCCTACCAGGCCGAGATGATCTACGAGGCCCGCCCCGACTCGGTGGTGAGCTTCCGGACCGGCTTCCGGGTCGAGACCGCCCAGCGGGTGGCCCGGGTGCGGGTCTGGGCGGCCGGCGGGATCCAGCGGATCGTCGAGCTGTCGTACGACAACGGCTTCGCCCTGTCTCGCCTGGGCGGGGTGCGGGTGACCGGCGGCGACGGCGTCGATGCCCTGCCCGAGCTGGCCTTCACCTACGCCGCGGCCCAGCCCGGCTCGCTCGCGTCGATCCCGGCGCTGGCCGGCTGGGCGCTGAACCTCCAGGGCACGAGCCTGTTCGACGTCGATCAGGACGGCGCGATGGACCTCCTCCGGGTCGGGGTCAGCGGGCACAGCTGGCGGCGCAACCTGGGCGGCCAGTTCGGCCCGGCCCAGCCGGTCCCCGGCGCCGCGGCCGCGACGCTCGACAAGGTCCGCTTCCTCGACATGACCGGCGACTCGACCGCCGAGATGGTGTGGCAGCAGGGCTCGCAGTGGCGGATCTTCCAGCTCGCGCGCGACGCCGGCGGGGCCAGCTGGGTGGCGGCCGGCAGCCTGGCCGGCGCGACCAACGTGCAGCTCGCCTCGGTGACGATCACCGACGTCGACGGCGACTACCGCATGGACGTCCTGTCGGCGGCCGGCAGCGCCATGCAGCTCCGCATGGGCGGCGCGGCCGGGCTGGCCGCACCGATCGCGCGCCCGGCGATCGATCCGACCCGCGCGTTCATCCAGCCGGGCAACCCGGCCACCTCGTTCTCCGACATCAACGGCGACGGCCTGGCCGACGTGGTCTACCTGGCCACCGGTGCCATGTACCTCTACCTGGGCCGGGGCGACGGCACCTTCGAGAAGCTGCACGACCTGCCCTACCCGTGGACCGGCGCGGTCGACGCCTCGCAGGTCCGCCTGGCCGACCTCAACCGCGACGGTCTACTCGACGTCGCGGTGGTGCGAGCCGGCAACGTGTCGTGGCACCGCGGCGTGGCCGGCGGCGCGTTCGAGACCGCGCCGGTCGAGCTGCCCCGCCCGGCCGGCACCGACGGCAGCGTCATCGTGGCCGTGGCCGACGCCAACGGCAACGGCTCCGAGGACCTGGTCTGGTCGTCGGACGCCGGAATGTGGATCCTCGACATGGCCGGCCCGACCTCGGCCGGCATGCTGGTCGCGATCGACAACGGCATGGGCCAGCGCCAGCGCTTCAGCTACCAGGCCTCGGCCCAGCTCGCGTTCGACGCGGCCGCGGCCGGGTCGGCCTGGACCAGCACCGCGCCGATCTCGATGCCGGTCGCGACCCGCTACCGGCTGGAGCTGGCCTCGGGCGAGCCGGACCGCTCCAACCGGCTCGACGTGCGCGACATCGTGTACGACCGGGTCGAGCGCCGCTTCGTCGGCTTCCTCGAGTCGACCGTGTCGCGGCCCGATCCGGCCGACGGCGCCCCGCCGGCCGCGATCATCCGCCAGGTCCAGCGCTTCGCCCCCGGCCTCGACATGGACCGCGCGATCCGCGGCCAGGTGGTCTACGAGCGGATCGAGAGCGGCGCCGGCGTGGTCCTGCGCGAGACCGTGCACGACGTCGCCGCGGTCGCCGTCGCCGGCCTGCCGGACGCGGCGCTCCTGCGCCGCGCGATCGTGCGGTCGACCGAGGTGCGCCACCTGGAGGGACAGGCCACCGCGATCGTGACCCGCACCGAGCTCGAGCACGACGGCGAGGGCCGCATCACCGCCGAGCGCGAGCTGGGCCGGCTCGACCTGGCCGGCGACGAGAAGGTCGTGCGGCGCCGCTACACCGACGGCGTGTCGGCGCGCGGCGTGCGCGACAAGGTGTGCGAGGAGCGCACGCTCGCGCCGGATCCGGCCACCCCGGCCGATCCGACCGCCGAGGTGCTGGTCGGCCACACCCAGACGCTGTACGGCGACGACGCCGCGATCGCGCCGCTGTGCGACGCCGGGGCCGGCTGGCAGCGGGTCTCGCGCCAGCTGCTCGCCTCCGAGTCGCGCTGGGTCGACCTCGAGCGGGCCGACTACAACGCCCACGGCGATCCGATCCGCAAGGTGAAGGCCGGGGTCGTGCGCGACCTCGAGTACGACGCCAGCGGCCTCCACACCGCCGCCGAGGTGGTGCACCCGAGCCCGACCCGCGCGCTCCGCTGGGAGATGACCTGGGACGACGTCCTCGGCCAGCCCACCTCGGTGGCCGACGCCAGCGGCGCCGGCGTGACCGTGACCTACGACCGGCTCGGCCGCATGCGCTCGCTGGCCCAGACCGGCTCGGCGCCGCACGTCCATCAGCGCTACCACCACACCGGCCCGCGCCCGTACACCGAGACCTTCACCTACGACGGCCCGGGCGAGGCGGTCCCTGCCCTGCCGGCCAGCTGGAGCCCGACCGGGCGCTGGCGCCACGCGGTCGTGGTGTACGACAGCGCCGGCGAGCCGCTGTTCCGCGCCGTCCGCGCCGACCAGTCGCGCTGGGTGGTGACCGACCGGCAGGACCGCGACGCGCTCGGCCGCCTGGTCGCCAAGGCGGAGCCGTTCGAGTGGGACGGCACGCTCGAGGAGCTGGTCGCCAGCCCGGTGCCGGCCGGGGTGCCGACCCGCACCGCCGCGTACGACGCGCTCGATCGCCTCACCGTGCAGACCCTGCCGACCGGCGCGCACACCGCGCGCGTCTACCGCGCGTTCGAGGTGACGGTCACCACCGACGGGCTCGCCCCGGTCACCAGCTCGACCGACGGCCTCGGCCGGGTCGCGCGGACCACGCGCGTGGTCGGCGGGGTGACCGAGTCGGTCGACGCCACCTACGACGCGGCCGGCCGGATCACGTCGATGCGCCTGCCGGCGGCCGGCGGCGAGGCGGTCCACCGGTTCGAGTACGACTCGCTCGGCCGCCTGGTGTTCGCGACCGACCCGGACATCGGCGACCGCGCCCTCGAGTACGACGACGCCGGGCGCCTGGTCGCCCAGACCAACGGCGCCGGGCAGAACACCACCTACGAGTACGACGGGGCCGGGCGGATCACCTCGACCGTCGACGACGACGGCGTGGTGACCGCCTTCCACTACGACGACGCGCTCGACGCGGCGGCCTTTCCGCGCACCGGCGGCCGGCTGGCCTGGGTCGAGGAGCCGACCGGCCGGGTCGAGCTCGGCTACGACGAGAACGGGCAGGAGTCGCATCATCGGCGCACCGTCGGCGGCCGCACCGCCGACCGCTGGACCACCCGGGCCGCGTCCGGGCTGGTCCTCGGGGTCGATCACGGCGACGGCTTCGCCATCGACATGAGCTACGACCCGGCCGGGCGGCTCACCCGGGTCGGCGACTTCTGGCAGCTCGAGGCGCAGGACCCGTCCGGCCGCCCGCTGCGCGAGCGGTTCGGCAACGACGTGGTCGAGGCGTACGAGCGCGACCTCATCGGCCAGGCCACCCGCATCCAGATCCTCGCCCCGGGCGGCGGCGCGCTCTACGACGCCGGCGTGTCGTACGGCCCGTACGGGCAGATCGCCGCGGTCACCGACCAGGACGCGGCCGGGCTCGATCACGCCGCCGCCTTCACCTACGACGGCGCCGGCCGCCTGGTCGGCGCCGCGCTCGGCGCTGACGGCCCCGGCCAGTACCGGTTCGCCTACCAGTACGACGGCCTGCAGAACATGATCCGGCGCGAAGCGCACGGCCCGACCGCGCTCGGCATCCTGACCGGTCAGTACCGGCAGGGCGAGGGCGGGCGCGGCCCGCGCCAGCTGACCTCGATCGTCCCGGACGCCGCGGCCGGCAGCCCGCCCGGCGCGGCGACCACGACCTTCGACTACGACGAGGCCGGCCGCATGGTCCGCCAGGGCAGCACCCTCCTCGACTACAACGGCCTCGATCAGGTGGTCCGGGTGAGCGGCCTCGGGGTCGGCTCGGGCCAGGTCACCCACGCGTACGGCCACGACGGCCTGCGCGTGCGCACGGTCGGCACCGACGGAACCGGCACCACCTGGTTCAGCCCGGAAGTGTCGGAGACCGACGACGGCGTGCGCCAGATCGAGCTCCGGGTCGGCGACCGCCTCATCGCGCAGGTCACCCGCAGCCCGGCGGACGAGGCGGCGGCGGCTGGCGCGCTCACCGCGGCGGCCGGGGCCCGCGCCGCGCGCATCCTCCTCGCGGCGATCGCCGCGCTCGGCGTCCTGTTCGCGATCGCGGTCCTCCTTCTCCCCGCGGTCCCGGCCCGGCGTCGGCCGCTCCGCGCCGCGGCCGGCGCGATCTCGCTCGTCGTCCTCCTCCTGGCCGGCTGCCACGGGACCGCCGGGCTGGGCGAGATCGACCTCCGCACCACCACCCGGGTCCTCTACTACCACGCCGCGATCGGCGCCGGGCCGACCCTCATCACCCGCGAGGACGGCACCGTGTTCGACGAGCGGCGCTACGAGCCGTTCGGCGCGCCGATCGATTCGTTCCAGATGGTGGAGGGCGGCGGCAGCGCGACCGGTCCGGTCGATCCGGCCCGCGACCCGCACGACATCCTGAACAAGCTGACCGACCCGGCGACCGGCTGGAGCGATCACGGCGCCCGCTGGATGGCGCCGGAGACGGCCCGCTGGACCAGCCCGGATCCGCCGGTCAAGGCGCCCGAGGCCAGGTTCATGGCCGCCCCGTGGGGGCTCCACCCGTACCAGTACGTGAACCAGAACCCGATCCTCTACTGGGACCCGGACGGCATGCAGCCGGCCGAGAAGCCGCTCAAGGGCTGCTTCCCCAACAACGACTTCCCGAAGGACCCGCCGGAGCTGCCGAAGAATCCGCTGGTGGAGATCGGCTCGTGGGTCGGCCACAAGTACGCGCTCAGCTTCGACGCGCAGATGATCATCGGCCCGATCGTCCGCCAGGTGGCCGAGGACTTCGACGTCGGCGACGTGGTCTTCCGGTTCGGCCCGACCGGCAGCGCCGACGCGCTGACCATCCGCTACATGGTCACGATCGATCTCGACAAGTGGAACAAGGAGGGGCCGCTCGGAAAGCTCGAGCTCCTCACCCACGAGATCGTCCACTCGATCCAGTACGAGGAGTTCGGCTGGTGGATGCCGGTGAACAAGTTCCTCATCCGGTACGCGTTCGAGTACGGGCCGGACAGCAACTACATCCCGCCGCAGAAGCTCCTCGACATGCCGCTCACGGATCTCAATCCGCTCGACCGGCGCTTCACGCTCGACCAGATCGCCGAGCGCGTGGTCAAGGAGCTGCACGACGTCTACGTGTCACCGGACTGCCCGGTGCGGGTCAAGCTGGCGCCGCCGCCCGGCGGCGGACCTCTCGAGCTCCGGCGCGTCCGCATCGACAAGTGAACCCGCGCGCCGCCGACGCGCGGCGCGCCGTCCCGTCCCGTCGTCTTTCGCCGTGGAGGAGTCAGATGCACCCGAACGCTCCGTCGCCCAGGCGCGCCCGCCGCGCCGTGTCCCTGGCATCGATGCTGACCACCGGGCTGGCCGCCGCGCTGGCGGTCCCGGCGACCGCGCTGGCGGTGGGCGGCCCCGCCCCCGGCGCGGTCACCGCGGAGACGGTGAAGCTGCCGTCCGGGCCCGGCTCCGTGCGAGGCCTGGCCGACGACGCGTCCGTCAGCGCCTTCACCGGCCAGGTGCAGTACGGAGTGCCGATCGAGCTGCCGGCCGGACCGGGCGGCCTGGCCCCGACGCTGTCGCTCGGCTACGACGGCGGCCTCGGCAACGGCCCGCTCGGGGTCGGCTGGGAGCTGACCCAGCCGGGCGTGCGCCGATCGCTCCGCCTCGGGGTGCCGGCCTACGACGCCACCGACGAGATCGAGCTGGTCGGGCTGGCCAGCGGCCAGCTGGTCCCGATCCCGGGCGGTGAGTACCGGGTCGAGGGCCAGGGCCAGAGCCTCGCCGGCCGCGCGGTCGGCGACGGGTTCGAGCTGACGGATGCCAATGGCATGGTTTATCGGCTCGGCGCCACCGCCGGCGCGCGCAAGGCGTCGGGCGCCCAGGTCGCGGTCTGGTACCTCGAGCAGGTCCGCGACGTGGCCGGCCAGACGATCGACTACCGCTATCACCAGGATCTGGGCGAGGTCTACCTCGACGCGATCGAGTGGGGGCCGACCGTCGCCGGCGCCCGCGCGTTCCGGGTCGAGCTCGTCTACCAGGCCCGGCCCGACTCGGTCGTCAGCTTCCGGACCGGCTTCCGGGTCGAGACCGCCCAGCGGCTGTCGCGCCTGCGGATCTGGTCGAGCGGCGGCGTGCAGCGGGTGGTCGACCTCAGCTACGACGACGCCTTCCCGCTGACCCGGCTGGCCGGCGTGCGGATCACCAGCGCCGACGGCACCGACGCGATGCCGGCGCTCGGCTTCACCTACGCGGCGGCCGGCGACGGCGCGCTCGGCTCGGTCGGCGGCATCGCCGGCTGGGCGCTCAACCAGCAGGGCACGAGCCTGTTCGACGTGGACGACGACGGCGCGATGGACCTCCTGCGCGTCGCGGTCAGCGGGCACAGCTGGCGGCGCAACCTGGGCGGCCAGTTCGGCCCGGTCCAGCCGGTCCCCGGCGCCGCGTCCGCCTCGCTCGACAAGGTCCGCTTCCTCGACATGACCGGCGACTCGATCGCCGAGATGGTGTGGCAGCAGGGCTCGCAGTGGCGGGTCTTCCAGCTGGTCCGCGACGCGAGCGGGGCGAGCTGGGTCGCGGCCGGCAGCCTTGCCGGCGCCACCAACCTCTCGCTCGCCTCGTCGACCATCGTCGACCTGGACGGCGACTACCGCATGGACGTGCTCTCGGTCGCCGGCAGCCTCATCCAGGTGCGCATGGGCGGCGCGGCCGGGCTGGCCGCGCCGGTCGCGCGCCCGGCGATCGATCCGACCCGCGCGTTCATCCAGCCGGGCAACCCGGCCACCTCGTTCCCCGACATCAACGGCGACGGCCTGGCCGACGTGGTCCACCTGGCCACCGGCGCGATGTACCTCTACCTGGGCCGGGGCGACGGCGCCTTCGAGAAGCTGCACGACCTGGCCTACCCGTGGACCGGCACGGTCGACGCGTCGCAGGTCCGCCTGGTCGACCTCAACCGCGACGGCCTGCTCGACGTGGCCGCGGTGCGGGCCGGCAACGTGTCGTGGCACCGCGGCCTGGCCGGCGGCGCGTTCCAGACCACGCCGGTCGAGCTGCCCCGCCCGGCCGGCACCGACGGCAGCGTCGTGGTCGGCGCGGCCGACGCCAACGGCAACGGGTCGCAGGACCTGGTCTGGTCGTCCGACGCCGGCATGTGGATCCTGGACATGGCCGGCCCGACCACCGCCGGCATGCTGGTCGCGATCGACAACGGCCTGGGCCAGACCCAGGCCTTCGCCTACGAGGCGTCCACCCAGCTCGGCTTCGCCGCCGCGGCGGCCGGGGTCCCGTGGACCACGACCGCGCCGGTCTCGATCCCGGTGTCGATCAAGAACCGCATCCAGCTCGGATCGGGCGAGCCGACCCGGTCGACCCGGCTCGACGTGCGCGACATCCTGTACGACCGCGGCGAGCGCCGCTTCATCGGCTTCCTCGAGGCGACCAACACGCGGCCGGACCCGGCCGACGGCGCCCCGGCGGCCGCGATCGCCCGCCAGGTCCAGCGCTTTGCCCCCGGCCTCGGCATGGACCGCGCGGTGCGCGGCCAGGTGGTCTACGAGCGGATCGAGAGCGGCACCGGCGCCGTCCTGCGCGAGACCGTGAACGACGTCGCGGCGGTCGCGGTCGCCGGGCTGCCGGCCACCGACGCGCGGCTGCGCCGCATGGTCGTGCGATCGACCGAGGTCCGCCACTTCGAGGGCCAGAGCGCGCCGATCGTGACCCGGACCGAGTACAGCCACGACGAGGAGGGCCGGGTCATCGAGGAGCGGCGGGCCGGCCGGCTCGACCTGGCCGGCGACGAGACGATCGCGCGGCGGCGCTACAGCGCGGGCCGCTCGGCGCGCGGCGTGACCGATCGGATCTGCGAGGAGTGGGTGCTGCGCCCGGCCGACGGCGCCGAGCCCGAGCTGCTCGAGACCCACAGCCAGACCCTGTACGGCGACGATCAGGCGATCGCGCCCCTGTGCGACGCCGGCGCCGGCTGGGAGCGGGTGAGCCGCCAGTACCTCGACACCGAGGATCGCTGGATCGACCGCAAGGCGACCCTCTACAGCGCGCTCGGCAGCCCGATCCAGGTCACCCAGGGCGGCGTGACCCGCGACCTCGAGTACGACGCCAGCGGGCTGCGCCCGGCGGCCGAGACGGTCCACCCGTCCGCGAGCCGCGCGCTGCGCTGGGAGATGACCTGGGACGACGTGCTCGGCCAGCCGCTGTCGGTGCGCGACGCGAGCGGCGCGACGCTGGTGTCGACCTACGACGGCCTCGGCCGCCTGCGCTCGCTCGCGCGGATGGGCGCGGCCCCGCACATCCACCACCGCCACCACCTGGCCGCGCCGCGCCCGTACACCGAGACCTTCGCCTACGACGGCCCGACCGACGCGGTCCCGGCGCTGCCGGCGGCGTGGACCCCGGCCAGCGGCTGGCGCCACACTCTGTCGGTCTCGAACAGCGCCGGCGAGCCGCTGTTCGACGCCACCCGGCTCGACACCGACCGCTGGCTGGTCGCGGCCCGGCGACAGCGCGACGGGCTCGGCCGCACCGTCGGGATCGCCGACACCTTCGAGTGGCAGGGCTCGGTCGCCGAGCTCGTGGCCAGCGACATGCCGGCCAGCGCCGCGATCCGCGCGACCGCCTACGACGCGCTCGATCGAGTCACCACCCGCACGCTGCCGACCGGCGCGACCAGCACCTACGCCTACCGCGCGTTCGAGACCACGGTCACCACCGACGGTATCGCCCCGGTGACCAGCACCATCGACGGCCAGGAGCGCGTGGTTCGCACGGTCAGGACCGTCGGCGGCGCGGCCGAGTCGGTCGAGGCGACCTACGACGCGGCCGGCCGCATCGTGTCCATGCGCCTGCCGGCCGCGGGCGGCGCGGTCGAGCACGCCTACGAGTACGACACGCTGGGCCGGCTGACCTTCGCGACCGATCCGGACATCGGCGATCGGCTGCTCGCCTACGACGACGGCGGCCACCTGGTCGAGCAGACCAACGGCGCCGGCCAGACGGTCGAGTTCGCCTACGACGGCGCCGGCCGCCTGGTCCAGGTCGAGGCCGGCGACGGCTCGCAGTACAGCTACCACTACGACGACGCGCTCGACGGCGCGACCTTCCGGTTCACCGCCGGGCGGCTGGCCTGGGTCGAGGAGCCGACCGGCCGGGCACAGCTCGGCTACGACGAGCTCGGCCGGCAGACCCACCTCCGCCGGTCGGTCGGCGGTCGCACCGCGGACGAACAGGTGACCTATGGCGCGTCCGGGGTCGTCCTCCGCAACGACGGCGGCGACGGCATCGCGTTCGACGTGGCGCACGACCCGGCCGGCCGCGTGACCGCGGTCGGCGATCTCCTCGCGGTCGAGTCGCAGGACGCGGCCGGCCGCCCGCTGCGCGAGCGGTTCGCCAGCGGCGTGGTCGAGACCTACGAGCGCGACATCCTCGGTCAGTCCACCCGCGTGCGGATCCAGCGGCCGGGCGGCGCCTCGCTCTACGACGTCGGGGTCGCTTACACCCCGTACGGCGCGATCGCGTCGGTGACCGACCAGGACGGGGTCGGGCTCGACCACACCGCCGCCTTCACCTACGACGGCGGCACCCGCCTGGTCGCCGCGGCGATCGGCACCGGCGCCGGCCAGTACCGGTTCGCCTACCAGTACGACGGGCTGCAGAACATGGTCCGGCGCGAGGCGCACGGCCCGACCTCGCTGGCGGTCCTGACCGGCCAGTACCGCTACGGCGAGCCGAGCGGCGGCGACGCGCGCGGACCGCGCCAGCTCACCTCGATCCTGCCAGACGCCGCCGCCGGCAGCCCGCCGGGCCAGGCCGCCACCGCCTTCGACTACGACGCGGCCGGGCGCCTGGTCCAGCAGGGCGGCCTGGCGCTCGACTACAACGGGTTCGACCAGCTGATCAGCGCGAGCGGCGTGGCCGGCCCTGGCGGCGCGACCGGCACCGTCACCCACGCGTACGGCTACGACGGGCTGCGGGTCCGCACCGTCGCGCCGGACGGAAGCGGGACGACCTGGTTCACCCGCGACCTGTCGGAGACCGACGACGGCGTGCGCCAGCACGACATCCGGGTCGGCGATCGGCTGATCGCGCGGGTCACCACCGACCCGGCGGTCGCCGCGGCGATCGGCCGGATGCGGACCGCCGTCGAGGGCGCGGCCGCGTCGCGCGCGGCGCGGATCGCGATCGGCCTGGCCGGCGCGCTGTTCGCGCTCGGCCTCCTGGTCGCCCCGCGCTCGCGCCGGCGCCACGGCGTCCGCCCGGCGCGCGCCGCGGCCGGCGCGGTGCCGCTCCTCGCGATGCTCCTGGCCAGCTGCACCCAGACCGCGAGCTCACCCGGCCTGGCCTTCGCCACCGCCACCCAGGTCCTCTACTACCAGAACGGCGTCAGCGCCGGCCCGTCGATCATCACTCGATCCGACGGATCGGTCCTCGAGGAGCGGCGCTACGAGCCGTTCGGCGCGCCGATCGATGCCTACCGCGAGCCGGCCGGCGGCGGCGGCGAGACCGGCCCGGTCGACCTCGCGGCCGACCCGCACAACGCGCTCAACAAGCTCAGCGACCCGGCCACCGGCTGGAGCGATCACGGCGCGCGCTGGATGGCGCCCGAGACCGGTCGCTGGCTGACCCCGGATCCGCCGGTCAAGGCGCCGGAGCCGAAGTTCATGTCGGCGCCCTGGTCGCTCCATCCGTACCAGTACGTCAACCAGAACCCGGTCCTGTACTGGGATCCGGACGGCAAGAACGGCGTCGTCATCGAGATCCTCCACAAGGGGCTGGCCGGGTGGGAGGCCGCCAACTCCGAGGACGCCGACATCGGCCTGGGCCACACGGTCGCGTTCTTCCTCGACTTCACGCCGGCCATCATCCTCACCAGCTGGCTCATGATCGCGGAGGACGCCAGGCATCAGCGGCGCCAGGCGGACGCGGCGTGGGCCAAGCGCGCGGTCGACCGCGTGGATCGCTTCGACACCCACATCCGGTCGACCATCGGACAGCGCGCGCTCTCCACCGGCGCGCACGTCCTCCGCTACGACCAGGACCAGGCCGCGCGGATCGGCAACCTGTCGAAGTCGATCCTCGCGCTCGAGGGCGCCGCCGACTACGAGCTCTTCCCGGAGCAGGACTGGTCGCAGATCAGGACCTCGTTCAGCAACTGGGATCGGCCGAGCGACTACGAGCGGAACATCCTCAAGGCCAACGACCTGTTCCGCGAGCTCGACAGCGTGCTGTACGCGGGCACGCCCGAGACCAGCGCCGACGGACAGCCGCGCTGCGACGGCACCGCCGACTTCGTGGAGGTCCAGGGGCTCCACTACAACATGGACGAGATCACCTTCCAGGCGAAGCCGAGCGCGCCGATCTGGATCGAGCTCCAGAACTTCTACCAGGTCACGCCGAAGTCGACCGGCGACGACTGAACCGACGCGGCTGCGAACAGACGAACGCATTCCGGCGGAGGAGATCCAATGCTGCCCAGCAAGCTCACGTTCGCGCGCCTGCGAGGCGCTCTCTCGGTGACCGGACTGGTGGTGACCGCGGCCATGTCCACGGCCGCGCTCGCCGCCGGCGGCCCGGAGCCCGGCGCGGTGACCGCCGAGACGGTGAAGCTGCCGTCCGGGCCCGGCTCGGTGCGCGGGCTGGCCGACAACGCGTCGGTCAGCGCCTTCACCGGCCAGGTCCAGTACAGCGTGCCGATCGACCTGCCGACCGCCGCGGGCGCGCTGGCCCCGACGCTGTCGCTCGGCTACGACGGTGGCCTCGGCAACGGCCCGCTCGGGGTCGGCTGGAGCATCTCGCAGGCCGGCATCCGCCGCTCGCTCCGGCTCGGGGTGCCGTCGTACGACGACACCGACGAGATCGAGGTGATCGGCCTGGCCGGCGGCCAGCTCATCGCGGTGCCGGACGGCTACCGGGTCGAGGGTCAGGGCAACGGGCTGACCGGCTCCGCGGTCGACGGCGGCTACGAGCTGACCGACGACAGCGGGACGGTCTACCGGTTCGGCACCAGCGCGGGCGCGCGCAAGGCGTCGAGCGCCGAGGTGGCGGTCTGGTACCTCGCGCAGGTCGAGAACGTGGCCGGGCAGACGATCGACTACCGCTACCACCAGGATCTCGGCGAGGTCTATCTCGACGCGATCGAATGGGGCCCGACCATCGCCGGGGCCCGCGCCTACAAGGCCGAGATGATCTACCAGGCCCGGCCCGACTCGGTGGTCAGCTTCCGGACTGGCTTCCGGGTCGAGACCGCCCAGCGCCTCAGCCGGGTGCGGGTGTGGTCGGCCGGCGGCGTCCGCACCGTCCTGGTTCTCACCTACGACCAGGGCTTCGCCCTGTCGCGCCTGCACGGCGTGCGGGAGACCAGCGCCAGCGGCGCCGACGCGATGCCGGAGCTGACCTTCACCTACGCCGCGGCTCAGACCGGCCAGCTGGCGGCGATCCCCGGCCTGGACGGCTGGGCGCTCAACCTCCAGGGCACGAGCCTCTTCGACGTCGATCAGGACGGCGCGATGGATCTCCTGCGCCTGACCGTCAGCGGGCACAGCTTCCGGCCGAACATCGGCGGCCAGTTCGGCCCGGTCCAGCCGGTCCCCGGCGCCGCGTCGGCCTCGCTCGACAAGGTGCGCCTGCTCGACATGACCGGCGACTCCGCCGCCGAGATGGTGTGGCAGCAGGGCTCGCAGTGGCGGATCTTCCAGCTCATCCCCGGCGCCGGCGGGCCAAGCTGGGTCGCGGCCGGCAGCCTGGGCGGGGCCAACAACGTCCCGCTCGCCTCGGTCACCATCGCCGACCTCGACGGCGACTACCGCATGGACGTGCTCCAGGTCGCCGGCAGCATGATGCAGGTCCGCATGGGTGGACCGGCCGGGCTCGACGCCCCGGTGGTCCGTCCGGCGATCGATCCGACGCGATCGTTCATCCAGCCCGGCAACGCCGCCACCCGCTTCAACGACATCAACGGCGACGGCCTGGTCGACGTGGTCTACCTGGCCTCGTCGGCCATGTACCTCTACCTGGGCCGCGGCGACGGCAGCTTCGAGAAGCTCCACGACCTGCCCTACCCGTGGACCGGCACGGTCGACGCCTCGCAGATCCACCTGGCCGATCTCAACCGCGATGGCCTGCTCGACGTCGCGGTGGTCCGGGCCGGCAACGTGGCCTGGCACCGCGGCCTGTGCGGTGGCGCGTTCGACACCGCCCCGGTCAGCCTGGCCCGACCGGCCGGCACCGACGGCAGCGTGGTCGTCGCGGTGGCCGACGCCAACGGCAACGGCTCCGAGGACCTGGTCTGGTCGTCCGACGCCGGCATGTGGATCCTCGACATGGCCGGCCCCACCACCGCCGGCATGCTGACCGCGGTCGAAAATGGCCTCGGCCAGCGCCAGCGCTTCGCCTACCAGGCCTCCACCCAGCTGGCCCTGGTCGCCGCCGCGGCCGGCGCGGCCTGGACCAGCACCGCGCCGATGTCGATGCCGGTCGCGACTCGCAACGCGCTCGAGCTGGCCTCGGGCGAGCCGACCCGCTCCAATCGGCTCGACGTCCGCGACATCGTCTACGACCGCGACGAGCGCCGCTTCCTGGGCTTCCTCGAGTCGACCATCACCCGGCCCGATCCGGCCGACGGCGTTCCGGTCGCGCAGCAGGCCCGCCAGATCCAGCGCTTCGCGCCCGGCCTCGGCATGGACCGGGCGATCCGCGGCCAGGTCGTCTACGAGCGGATCGAGAGCGGGGCCGGCGTGGTCCTGCGCGAGACCTTCCGCGACGTGGCCGCGGTCGCGGTCGCCGGCCTGCCCGACGAGGCGCGCCTTCGCCGCGCGATCAGCCGGTCGACCGAGGTCCATCACCTCGACGGGCTGACCACGCCGATCATCACGCGCACCGAGCTCGAGCACGACGGCGAGGGCCGCGTCATCGTCGAGCGCTCGCTCGGCCGGCTCGACCTCGGCGGCGACGAGTCGATCACCCGCCGCCGCTACACCGACGGCGTCTCGGCCCGCGGCGTGCGCGACAAGATCTGCGAGGAGCGCCTGCTCGCCCCGGACCCGTCCGCCCCGGACGGCGAGGTGCTGGTCAATCACGCCCAGACGCTCTACGGCGACGCCACCTCGGTCGCGCCGCTGTGCGACGCCGGGGCCGGCTGGGTGCGCCTCACCCGGCGGTACCTCGCCTCCGAGACCCGCTGGGTCGAC
Organism: Kofleriaceae bacterium; assembly: GCA_035489015.1. GTDB lineage: Bacteria > Myxococcota_A > Polyangia > Haliangiales > Haliangiaceae > DATFRY01. Next base: position 43,411 of record DATHKR010000172.1, read on the forward strand.
GTCGAGTCGGTGACGTACAACGCGGCCGGCGATCCAGTCCAGCGCACCGCGGCCGGCGTCACTCGCGATCTCGAGTACGACGCGAGCGGCCTCCACCCGGTCGCCGAGACCGTGCATCCATCGCCGACCCGCGCGCTCCGCTGGGAGATGACCTGGGACAACGTCCTCGGTCAGCCGACCCTGGTGCGGGAGGCCACCGGCGCCGCGGTGGCGGTGATCTACGACGGGCTGGGTCGGATCCGATCGATGGCCCAGAGCGGGACCAACCCGCACGTCCACTACCGCTACCACCACACCGGGCCGCGCCCGTACAGCGAGACCTTCACCTACAACGGCCCGGCCACCGCGGTCCCCGCCCTGCCCGCCACCTGGTCGGCCACCGGCCAGTGGCAGCACGTGGTGATCGTGGCCGACAGCGCCGGCGAGCAGATGTTCCGCGCGGTCCGCCTGGCCGCCTCGCGCTGGCTGGTCACTGACCGGCAGGTGCGCGACGCGATCGGCCGCCCGGTCGCGGTGGCCGAGCCGTTCGAGTGGCAGGGCACCCTCGACGGCCTGGTCGCGAGCGCGCTGCCGGCCGGCACCCCGACCCGGACCGCCACCTACGACGCGCTCGACCGCGTGATCGCCCAGGGCCTGCCGACCGGCGAGCACGCCACCCACGCCTATCGCCCGTTCGAGCTGACCGACACCGCCGACGGCCTGTCGCCGGTCGTCTCGGTCCTCGACGGAGAGGGGCGCGTGCTGCGCACCTCGCGCACCGTGAACGGCGCGGCCGAGTCGGTCGAGGCGACCTACGACGCGGCCGGCCTGCTCACCTCGATGCGGCTCCCCACCGCCGGCGGCGCGGTCGAGCACCGCTACGAGTACGACTCGCTCGGCCGCCTGGTGTTCGCGACCGATCCGGACATCGGCGACCGCCTGTTCGACTACGAGGACAGCGGCCGGCTGATCCAGCAGACCAACGGCGCCGGCCAGACCATCGCGTTCGCGTACGACGGCGCCGGCCGGCTCACCACCATGACCGACAGCGACGGGCAGGCGATCGTCTACCACTACGACGACGCGCTCGATCCGACCGCCTTCCCGTACACCGCCGGGCGGCTGGCCTGGATCGAGGAGCCGACCGGACGGGTCCAGATCGGCTACGACCGCGACGGCGAGGAGGCGCGCTTCCGCCGCACCGTCGGCGGCCGCACGGCGGAGCGGAGCACCACGCGCGCCGCGTCCGGCCTGGCCCTGGCGGTCGACGACGGCGACGGCTTCTCGTTCGACCTGGCCTACGACCCGGCCGGGCGCCTCACCCGGGTCGGCGACTTCTGGCAGGTCGAGGAGCAGGACGCCGCCGGGCGCTCCCTGCGCGAGCGGTTCGGCAACGGCGTGGTCCAGACCTGGCAGCGCGACGCGCTCGGCCGCTCCAGGCGCCTGCGCGTGCTCGCTCCGGCCGGTGACGCCCTCTACAGCGTCCAGGTCGGCCTCCACGCCACCGGCGCGATCGCCTCGGTGGCCGATCAGGATGGCGTCGGCCTCGATCACTCGGCCGCCTTCACCTACGACGGCGGCGGCCGCCTGACCTCGGCGCGGATCGGCGCCAGCCCGACCCCGTACCAGTTCGCCTACCAGTACGACGGCCTGCAGAACATGATCCGGCGCGAGGCGCACGGCCCGACCGCGCTCGGCATCGTGACCGGCGCCTACCACCACGGCGAGCCGGACGCGGGCGGCAACCCGACCGGACCGCGCCAGCTGACCTCGATCGTCCCGGACGCCGCCGCCGGCAGCCCGCCCGGCGCGACCGCGATGACGTTCGACTACGACGCCGCCGGCCGCATGGTGCGCGAGGGGACGACCGAGCTCGAGTACGACGGCTTCGATCGGCTCATCCGCGTCAGCGGCCTGCCGATCGGCTCCGGCCAGGTCACCCACGACTACGGCTACGACGGCCTGCGGGTCCGCACCGTCGAGCCCGACGGGCTCGGCACCACCTGGTTCACCCAGGACGTGTCCGAGACCGACGACGGCGTCCGCCGCATCGACGTGAAGCTGGGCGATCGCCTGATCGCCCGGGTCACCCGCGATCCGGTCGCCGAGGGCGCGGCCGGCGCGGCCACCGCGGCCCGCGGCGTGCGCGCCGCCCACGTCCTCGGGGCCGCCCTCGTGGTCGCCGGCTTCCTGCTGCTCCTCGCCGCGCTGCTGGTCCCGCGCGGTCGTCGCGGCCGGCTTCGCCCGGCGATCGGCGCGGCCACGCTCCTCGCGCTGGCGCTGGCCAGCTGCCAGGGCACGACCGGTCTCGGCACCATCGCGTCCCACACCACCAGCCAGACGCTCTACTACCACGCCGCGATCGGGGCCGGCCCGTCGCTCATCACCCGCGAGGATGGCACCGTCTTCGACGAGCGCCGCTACGAGCCGTTCGGCGCGACCATCGACTCCTACCGGACGCTGCCGGGCGGCGGCAGCGAGGTCGGCCCGGTCGACCTCACCCGCGATCCGCACGACATCCACAACAAGGAGCGCGACCCGGCCACCGGCTGGAGCTACCAGGGCGCGCGCTGGATGGCGCCCGAGATCGCGGCCTGGACGGTGCCGGATCCGCCGGTCAAGGCGCCCGACCCGGTCTTCATGACCGCGCCGTGGGCGCTCCATCCCTACCAGTTCGTCCAGCAGAACCCGGTCTTCTACTGGGATCCGGACGGGCAGCAGCCGGCGCCGCAGGACTACATGCCCGACTCGGTCAAGGGCTACAAGGACGCGGCCGAGGCCAACTACACCGCCAAGGGGATCATCACCAGGACGGTCCGCGCGGCCGCGGACATCGCGCCCGACGTGGTGGACGGCGCCACGCCGTTCGCCGAGGCGCTGCCGATCGTCGGCACCTATCTCCTCTTCAAGAGGGGCGAGTACTTCTGGGGGACGATCAGCGCGATCGTCGACGTCGCCAGCCTCATCCCGCTGGTCGCCGAGGCGCGGATCGCGGTCGTCGGCGGCAGGACCACCGTCACGCTCGCCCGCACGACCATCGCGGTCGAGCGGGTCGCGGTGACCACGGAGCGGGTCGCGGTCGCGGCCGCCAGACCGGCCGTCGCGGCCGCCAAGGTGACCGCGGCGGCGGCCAAGCCGATCGGCTGGACCGGCAAGATCGGCGAGGCCATCCTCAAGAAGCTCGGCGGCCAGTCGCAGGTCTTCTTCAGGACCTCACGAGGAGGTCGCTACATCGATCAGCTCGTGAACGGCGTGGCCCACGAGTCCAAGGTGGGCCGCATGGCGCTCACCAAGAAGATCGAGGCGCAGGTGCTCAAGGATGCCGAGCTGGTCAGCACCGGTCAGGTCAAGGAGGCGGTCTGGCACTTCTTCACCAGCCCGCAGACCGGATTGGTCGGCCCGACCGGGCCGCTCGAGAAGCTCCTGAACGAAAAAGGCATCAAGATTCTCATCAACCAGTGAGAGGAGCCGCCTTGCCCTACTCGATCATCCAGCCGCCCTTCAGCTTCGACTTCAAGACCATGCCGAAGCCGGAGCTCAAGGCCTACTTCGCCTGGTTCATGCAGGTGATGCCCGAGCGGATCGCCGGGCTGGAGGCGGCGGTCCAGGCCAGCGCGCCGTCCTGGCGGGCCGACGAGTCGCCCGACTCGCTCGTCGGGCTGGGCGAGTGGTTCGACGGACAGGTGGAGGAGCGGGCGCGCTCGGAGGAGGAGGTCGAGGAGGTGAAGGCCGGGCTGAGCTTCCCGATCGAGGTGCCCGGCCAGGAGCTGACCAATCGCACCTTCTCGCTGGCGATGGACATCGGCATGTACTTCGGCCGGGTCGTCCTCGCCGGCGTGCCCGGGACCCGGTGGGACCAGTCGCTCAAGAACGCGCGCCTCGCCGACCACGGCCAGCCGGTCGTGGCCGGCGCCGGCGCGGTCCCGCTCAACCCGGTCCGGATCGCGGTGACGCTCGCCTACGGGATCGCGGACCGGAGCCAGCGCGGCGGCCCCCGCCTGCGCGAGCTGTACGACGTGTGGAGACGGATGCTCGGCCCGGGCGCCTAGCACCTTCTTCGCGCCAAGCCACGACGGGGCGGAAATCGAACCGCGGACGCGTGTCCAAGGAGAATGGAGACCCTCATGCCCAGCAGGCGGCAAACGCAGATCGAAGACAGACCCGGCTCCGCGCGCGGGTCGGCCCGCCGGGCCGGGACGCTCCGGGCGGCCCTCGTGGCCGCATCGCTGGCGACGCCGGCGACCGCGCTCGCCGCCGGCGGCCCCGCGCCCGGCGCGGTGACCGCGGAGACGGTGAAGCTGCCGTCCGGACCCGGCTCGGTGCGCGGGCTGGCCGACAACGCACAGGTCAGCGCGTTCACCGGCCAGGTCCAGTACGGCGTGCCGATCGAGCTGCCGGCCGGGCCGGGCGGGCTGGCCCCGGCGCTGTCGCTCGGCTACGACGGCAGCCTCGGCAATGGCCCACTCGGAGTCGGCTGGAGCATGGCGCAGGCCGGCGTCCGCCGCTCGCTCCGGCTGGGCGTGCCGTCGTACGACGCCACCGACGAGCTCGAGGTGGTCGGCATCGCCGGCGGCCAGCTGGTCGCGGTCCCGGGCGGCTACCGGATCGAGGGGCGGGGCAACACGATGACCGGCCTCGCGGTCGGCGGCGGCTTCGAGCTGACCTCGGCCGACGGCTCGGTCTACCGGTTCGGCACCAGCGCCGGCGCGCGCAAGGCGTCGGGCGCCCAGGTGGCGGTCTGGTACCTCGAGCAGGTCCGCGACGTGGCCGGGCAGACGATCGACTACCGCTACCACCAGGACCTCGGCGAGGTGTACCTCGACGCGGTCGAATGGGGCCCGACCATCGCGGGGGCCCGCGCCTACAAGGCGGAGATGATCTATCAGGCCCGGCCCGACTCGGTGGTGAGCTTCCGGACCGGCTTCCGGGTCGAGAGCGCCCAGCGCCTCAGCCGGGTGCGGGTGTGGTCGGGCGGCGCGGTCCGCATCAACGTGGATCTCACCTACGACCAGGACTTCGCCCTGTCGCGCCTGCACGGCGTGCGGGTGACCAGCGCCAGCGGCGCCGACGCGATGCCGGAGCTGACCTTCACCTACGCGGCGGCCCAGACCGGCCAGCTGACCTCGATCCCGGGCCTGGACGGCTGGGCCCTCAACTTCCAGGGCACGAGCCTCTTCGACGTCGACCTGGACGGCGCGATGGATCTCCTGCGCCTGACCGTCAGCGGGCACAGCTACCGGCGAAACATCGGCGGCCAGTTCGGCCCGGCCCAGCCGATCCCCGGCGCCGCCTCCGCCTCGCTCGACAAGGTGCGCCTCCTCGACACGACCGGCGACTCCGCCGCCGAGATGGTGTGGCAGCAGGGCTCGCAGTGGCGGATCTTCCAGCTCGTCCCCGGCGCCGGCGGACCCAGCTGGGTCGCGGCTGGCAGCCTGGGCGGGGCCAACAACGTCCCGCTCGCCTCGGTCACCGTCGCCGACATCGACGGCGACTACCGCATGGACGTGCTCCAGGTCGCCGGCAGCATGATGCAGATGCGCATGGGAGGGCCGACCGGGTTCGGCTCCCCGGTGCTGCGCCCGATGATCGATCCGGCTCGCTCGTTCATCCAGCCCGGCAACGCCGCCACCCGCTTCAACGACATCAACGGAGACGGCCTGGTCGACGTGGTCTATCTGGCCTCCTCGGCCATGTACCTCTACCTGGGCCGCGGCGACGGCAGCTTCGAGAAGCTCCACGACCTGGCCTATCCGTGGTCCGACACGGTCGACGCCTCGCAGATCCACCTGGCCGATCTCAACCGCGATGGCCTGCTCGACGTCGCGGCGGTCCGGGCCGGCAACCTGGCCTGGCACCGCGGCCTGGCCGGCGGGGTGTTCGACGTGACCCCGGTCAGCCTGGCTCGACCGGCCGGCACCGACGGCAGCGTGGTCGTCGCCGTCGCCGACGCCAACGGCAACGGCTCCGAGGACCTGGTCTGGTCGTCCGACGCCGGCATGTGGATCCTCGACATGGCCGGCCCGACCACCGCCGGCATGCTGACCGCGGTCGAGAACGGCCTCGGCCAGCGCCAGCGCTTCGCCTACCAGGCCTCGACCCAGCTCGCCCTGGCCGCCGCCGCGGCCGGCGCGGCCTGGACCAGCACCGCGCCGATGTCGATACCGGTCGCGACTCGCAACGCGCTCGAGCTGGCCTCGGGCGAGCCGGCCCGCTCCAACCGGCTCGACGTGCGCGACATCGTCTACGACCGCGACGAGCGCCGCTTCCTCGGCTTCCTCGAGTCGACCATCACCCGGCCGGATCCGGCCGACGGCGCGCCGGTCGCCCAGCAGGCCCGCCAGGTCCAGCGCTTCGCCCCGGGCCTCGGCATGGACCGCGCCCTCCGCGGCCAGATCGTCTACGAGCGGATGGAGAGCGGGGCGGGCGTGGTCCTGCGCGAGGCCTTCCGCGACGTGGTCGCGGTCGCGGTCACCGGCCTGCCCGACGAGGCCCGCCTGCGGGTCGCCGTCCCGCTGTCGACCGAGGTGCACCACGTCGAGGGCCAGCCCACCGCGCTCGTCACGCGCACCGAGTTCGAGCACGACGGCGAGGGCCGGATCACCGTCGAACGCTCGCTCGGCCGGCTCGACCTCGGCGGCGACGAGTCGGTCACCCGCCGCCGCTACACCGACGGCGTCTCGGCCCGCGGCGTGCGCGACCAGCTGTGCGAGGAGCGCCTGCTCGCGCCGGATCCGGCCGCTCCGGCCGATCCAGCCGGCGAGGTCCTGGTCAGCCACGTCCAGACGCTCTACGGCGACGCCACCTCGATCGCGCCGCTGTGCGACGCCGGGGCCGGCTGGGTGCGCGCCACCCGCCACCTGCTCGCCTCCGAGGCGCGCTGGGTCGACGTCGAGTCGGTGACGTACAACGCGGCCGGCGACCCGATCCACCGCACCACCGCCGGTGTCACCCGCGATCTCGAGTACGACGCGAGCGGCCTCCACCCGGTCGCCGAGACGGTGCATCCGTCGCCGACCCGCGCGCTCCGCTGGGAGATGACCTGGGACGACGTCCTCGGCCAGCCGACCCTGGTCCGCGATGCGTCGGGTGCCGCGGTGGCGGTGACCTACGACGGGCTGGGCCGGATCCGATCGATGGCCCAGAGCGGGACCAACCCGCACATCCACTACCGCTACCACCATACCGGGCCGCGGCCATACAGCGAGACCTTCACCTACAACGGCCCGGCCACCGCGGTCCCCGACCTGCCCGCCACCTGGACGGCCGCCGGCCGGTGGCAGCACGTGGTGACCGTGTCCGACAGCGCCGGCGAGCAGATGTTCCGCGCGGTCCGTCTGGCCGCCTCGCGCTGGCTGGTCACCGACCGGCAGGTGCGCGACGCGATCGGCCGCCCGATCGCGGTGGCCGAGCCGTTCGAGTGGCAGGGCACCCTCGACGGCCTGGTCGCCAGCGCGCTGCCGGCCGGCACGCCGACCCGGACCGCCACCTACGACGCGCTCGACCGCGTGATCGCCCAGGGCCTGCCGACCGGCGAGCACACCACCCACGTCTACCGCGCGTTCGAGCTGACCGACACCGCCGACGGGCTGTCGCCGATCGTCTCGGTCCTGGACGGCCAGGGCCACGTGCTGCGCACCTCGCGCACCGTGAACGGCGCGGTCGAGTCGGTCGAGGCGACCTACGACGCGGCCGGGCGGATCACGCGGATGCGGCTGCCGTCGGCCGGCGGCCCGGTCGACCTCGGCTACGAGTACGACTCGCTCGGCCGCCTGGTGTTCGCGACCGATCCGGACATCGGCGACCGCCTGTTCGACTACGACGACGGCGGCCGGCTGGTCGCGCAGACCAACGGCGCGGCGCAGACCGTCCAGTTCGGCTACGACGGCGCCGGCCGGCTCGCCACCATGACCGACAGCGACGAGCAGGCGATCGTCTACCACTACGACGACGCGCTCGACTCGACCGTCTTCCCGTACACCGCCGGGCGGCTGGCCTGGATCGAGGAGCCGACCGGACGGGTCCAGATCGGCTACGACCGCGACGGGCTCGAGGCGCGCTTCCGCCGCACCGTCGATGACCGCACCGCCGAGCGGATCACCACGCGGGCCGCGTCCGGCGTGACCCTGGCGGTCGACGACGGCGACGGCTTCTCGTTCGATCTGGCCTACGACCCGGCCGGGCGCCTCACCCGGGTCGGCGACTTCTGGCAAGTCGAGCAGCAGGACGCGGCCGGGCGCTCCCTGCGCGAGCGGTTCGGCAACGACGTGGTCCAGACCTGGCAGCGCGACGCGCTCGGCCGCTCGAAGCGCCTGCGCGTGCTCGCCCCCGCCGGTGACGCCCTCTACGACGTGCAGGTCGGCCTCCACGCCACCGGCGCGATCGCCTCGGTGACCGATCAGGATGGCGTCGGCCTCGATCACTCGGCCGCCTTCACCTACGACGGCGGCGGCCGGCTGACCTCGGCGCGGATCGGCCCGGTCGCGGCCGCGTACCAGTTCGCCTACCAGTACGACGGCCTGCAGAACATGATCCGGCGCGAGGCGCACGGCCCGACCGCGCTCGGCATCGCGACCGGCGCCTATCACCACGGCGAGCCGGACGCGGGCGGCAACCCGACCGGACCGCGCCAGCTGACCTCGATCGTCCCGGACGCCGCCGCCGGCAGTCCGCCCGGCGCCACCACGACGACGTTCGACTACGACGCCGCCGGCCGCATGGTGCGCGAGGGCGCGACCGAGCTCGAGTACGACGGCTTCGATCGCCTCATCCGCGTCAGCGGGCTGGCCGCCGGCTCCGGCCAGGTCACCCATGACTACGGCTACGACGGCTTGCGGGTCCGCACCGTCGATCCCGACGGGCTCGGCACCACCTGGTTCACCCAGGACGTGTCGGAGACCGACGACGGCGTCCGCCGCATCGACGTGAAGCTGGGCGAGCGCCTGATCGCTCGGGTCACCCGCGATCCGATCGCCGAGGCGGCTGCCGGCGCAACAACCGCCGCCGCCCAGGGCGTGCGCGCGGCCCACATCGCCCAGGCCGCCTTCGCGGTCGCCGGCTTCCTCCTCCTCCTCCTCGCTCTCTTCGCGCCCGCGAGCCGACGGCGCGGTGTGCTCCGCCCCGCGATCGGCGCCGGCACGCTCCTCGCGCTGGCCCTGGCCAGCTGCCAGACCGCGCCCGGGCTGGGGGACCTCGCGTCCCGCACCACCAGCCAGACGCTCTACTATCACGCCGCGATCGGGGCCGGCCCGTCGATCATCACCCGCGAGGACGGCACCGTCTTCGACGAGCGCCGCTACGAGCCGTTCGGCGCGACCATCGACTCCTACCGGATGCTGCCGGGCGGCGGCACCGAGGTCGGGCCGGTCGACCTCGTCCGCGACCCGCACGACATCCACAACAAGGAGCGCGACCCGGCCACCGGCTGGAGCTACCAGGGCGCGCGCTGGATGGCGCCGGAGATCGCGGTCTGGTCGGTGCCGGACCCGCCGGTCAAGGCGCCCGACCCGGCCTTCATGGTCGCGCCCTGGTCGCTCCACCCCTACCAGTTCGTGCAGCAGAACCCGGTCTTCTACTGGGACCCGGACGGGCAGCAGCCGGTGCCCAAGGGCCAGGACCGCGACTACATGCCCGACTCGGTCAAGGGCTACAAGGACGCGGCCGAAGCCAACTACACCGCCAAGGGGATCATCACCAGGACGGTCCGCGCGGCCGCCGACGTCGCGCCGGACGTGATGAACGCCGCCGAGCCCTATGCCGAGGCGCTGCCGATCGTCGGCACCTATCTCCTCTTCAAGAAGGGCGACTACTTCTGGGGAACGATCAGCGCCGTCACCGACATCGCCAGCATCATCCCGTTCGTCGCGGAGGCGCGCTTCGCCGTCGTGGGCGGCAAGACCGCGGTGACCATCGGCCGCACCACCGTCACGGTCGAGCGGGCCGTGGTGACGACCGAGCGAGTGGCGGCCAGCGTGGCCAAGCCGCTCGCCGCCGAGACCAAGGCGATCAAGGCCGCCGGGTGGGAGGCGCACCTCGCCGAGGCGGAGAAGCGGGTAGCCGCCAGCAAGGTCAAGTACGGCGACCACGGGCTGGAAATGATGGCCCGCAAGACGGACATCAAGCAGATCGACCGGATCGTCGAGAAGACGGGACTCAGCAAGGCACAGCGCCGTATCCTGCACGACGAGATCACCGGGCAGGACCTGACCCTCGACGAGATCCTGGAGATCGCGAAGGAGATCGCCCAGAAGATCCCGAAAGGAAACTGACGTGGGCCGTGGGCTGCTCGACTCGATGGTGGGAGAGACGTGCTGGCACGTGAGCGCCGGCGGAGCGACCTCGCCGTCGTTCGTGCTGGTGCTGGGCGACAAGCTGCCCCGGACGATCCCCCTCACCAACCCGTCGCAGCCGCCCGCGTTCCGCCAGAATCGAGGCTCCGTGGAGCTCCTGGTCTGGTCCTCCTGGCGGCTGCAGCAGGGGGATCAGGTGCTGGCCACGAGCGATCAAGGGCCGGCCGGCGTGGAGCCCCTCGGCGCGCTGATCGGCACCACCGTCGACGCGGTCGACTGCGCCGCCCCCGCGTGGGATCTCCGGATCCGCTTCTCCAACGGCAAGGAGCTGGTCACGTTCTCCGACCACCTCGGGCCAGACGCCTCGATCGACGCCAACTGGGAGCTCTGGGCCCGAGGCAAGTACCTGCGAGCCGGCCCCGGTGCCGAGCTCGCCGAGGAGCACCAGGAATGACCCCCGCGCTCGGCGCGCGCGGGCCCGGAATCCAGCACGCAAGGGCCTGAATTCAGCTAGATGCAGATCATGAAAAGAAAGAAAGTGTCCATTTTTTTCGTTTCATTGGAGGCTACGGAAGATCCTTTCGCTCTCCCATGAACGACGAACCATGGCAGGGACGCGCCGGTCAGTTCCGCACTCAGAAGATCGGGGGCGAGCCCGTTCGTCTGTTCTATCCGGCCGATCTACCTCCAGTCCCGCCTCTCGACCTCGATGCGAACGACATCGATCTGCTCGAAGAGGCGAATCGCGCCCTCGGGCGCCTCGACGGCCTGGCGACAGTCCTCCCGGACACGGCTCTGTTCCTCTACATGTACGTTCGCAAGGAGGCGCTGCTCTCGTCCCAGATCGAGGGCACCCAGTCTTCGCTCTCGGATCTCCTTCTCTCGGAGCACTACGAGGCCCCTGGGCTCCCTCTATCGGACGTTCGGGAGGTATCGAGCTACGTCGCTGCCATGCAGCACGGCCTCGAACGAATGAAGGAGGGCTTTCCACTCTCGTTGCGCCTGCTGCGCGAGATCCACGCTGTCCTGCTGAGAACCGGACGAGGGGCCACGCTGCAACCCGGCGAGTTCCGGACGAGTCAGAACTGGGTCGGAGGCAGCCGACCGGGAACGGCGTTCTACGTCCCGCCGCCGGCCCACGAGGTGGTTCGGCTGATGGGGGCTCTCGAGAGGTTTCTTCACGACGAGCCGGTTCGAACCTCGGTGTTGATCAAGGCAGCCTTGTCGCACGTGCAGTTCGAGACCATTCACCCCTTCCTCGACGGGAATGGAAGGCTCGGACGGCTCATGATCACGCTGCTCCTCTGCGCGGAAGGCGCGCTGCGTGAACCACTTCTCTACTTGAGTCTGTTCTTCAAGCAGCACCGGGACGAGTACTACGGACTCCTTCAACAGGTCCGCATCGAAGGGAAATGGGAGGAGTGGCTTCGCTTCTTCCTGCGCGGTGTGCTCGAGACGGCAGACCAAGCGGTCGACACGGCGCGTCGGTCGATCGCGCTGTTCGAAGAACACCGCAGAAAGGTCCAGGCGCATCGCCGAACCGTGGGATCAGCTCTCCGGGTCCACGACGCGCTGAAGGGGCGCCCGGTCCTCTCCGCTCTCGATGCAGCGGCGGTGACTGGCCTCTCGGAGCCCACCGTCCGCAACTGCTTCGCTCTCCTGGAGGAGCTCGGCATCGCCAGGGAGGCCACCGGCCGCGGTCGAGATCGACTGTGGCTCTACGTCGCCTATGTGGAGTTGCTCGGCGAGAGAACTGACCCGCTCCCACCCTGAAGGCCCGGCCTCATGCGCCGGCCGATTGCGGCGCATGAGGTCGATCTTGCCGGGCACCGGTCCCCGCCGCGGCGAACTGCGTGCGGTGGAGCTCGGCGTAGAGGCCGCCCTGGGCCAGGAGCTCGGCGTGGGTGCCGCGCTCGACCAGGCGGCCCTCGTCGATGACCAGGATCTGGTCGGCGTCGCGGACGGTCGACAGCCGGTGCGCGACCACCAGCGAGGTGCGGGCGGCCAGCGCGGTGGCGAGGGCGAGCTGGACCGCCGCCTCGGACTCGGAGTCGAGGTGCGCGGTGGCCTCGTCGAGGAGGACGATCGCCGGGGCCTTGAGCAGCAACCTCGCGATGGCGAGCCGCTGCCGCTCGCCGCCCGACAGCCGGTAGCCGCGGTCGCCGACCACGGTGTCGAGCCCGTCGGGCAGAGACTGGACGAGGTTCCAGATCTGCGCCGCCCGCAGCGCCTGGATCAGCTCGGCCTCGGTCGCCTGCGGGCGGGCCAGGGCCAGGTTGGCGCGGATGGTGTCGTGATACATGTGCGAGTCCTGCGTGACCACGCCGATCATCGCGCGCAGCGATCGCTGGGTCACCTCGCGCACGTCTTCGCCGGCGACCCGCACCGTCCCGGCGGTCGCGTCGTACAGGCGAGCGACCAGCGCCGTGATGGTGGTCTTGCCGGCCCCGGACGGCCCGACCAGCGCGACCATCTGGCCCGGCTCGACCCGGAAGGTCAGATCGCGCAGCACCTCGGCGCCGGGCGCCGGTGACAGCGTACCGACCGACTCGAGCGACGCGAGCGACACCGCCGACGCCGCCGGATACGCGAACGAGACCTGGTCGAACTCGATCGACGGGGCGGCGCCGACCGCTAGCTCGCGCGCGTCCGGGCGGTCGGCGACCATCGGGGCCAGGTCGAGCACCTCGAGCACGCGCTCGAAGCTGACCAGCGTGGTCATGATGTCGACCTGGACGTTGGACAGCGCGGTCAGCGGCCCGTACAGGCGGCCGAGGTAGGCGGTCAGCGCGACCAGGGTGCCGACCCCGAGCGCGCCGTCGACCGCGAACGCGCCGCCGACCCCGTAGACCAGCGCGACCGCGAGCGCGGCGACCAGCGTCAGCGACACCCGGAACACGCCGGCGAACATCGACTGGGTCACGCCGATGTCGCGGACCTCGGCCGCGCGGCCGGCGAACTGGCGCGACGCGTCGTCGGTCCGGCCGAACACCTTGGCCAGGACCGCCCCGGCCACGTTGAAGTGCTCGGTCATGGTCTGGCCCATCTCGCCGGCCAGGCGGTACTGCTCGGACGTGATCCGCCGCAGCCTCGGCGCGATCAGCCGCGCGGGCAGGAGGAACAGCGGCAAGAGCGCCAGGGCCAGGAGGGTCAGCTTCCAGGACATGAAGAACATCGCCAACAGCACGAAGCCGACCCCGAGCAGGTTGCCGATCACGTTGGACAACGTCGACGTGAAGGCCTGCTGGGCCCCGAGCACGTCGCCGTTGAGCCGCTGGATGAGCGCGCCGGTCTGGGTGCGGCTGAAGAACGCGACCGGCAGGCTCTGCACGTGATCGAACACCGCCGTGCGCAGGTCGAAGATCAGCCCCTCGCCGATCCGCGCCGTGATCCAGCGCTGAGCCAGCGAGATCGCCGCCGACACCAGGGCCAGGATCGCGACGCCGAGCGCCAGCTCGACGACGAGATCGACCCGCTGGTGGGCGATGCCGCGGTCGATGATGTCGCGGTAGAGCAGCGGGGTGGCCGCGCCGATCGCCGCATCGACCGCGAGCAGGGTCAGGAACAGGGCCAGCTGGCGCCGGTAGGGAACCGCGAACCGGAGGATCCGGCGCACCGTGCCGGGCGCGAGCGAGTGCCGCGCCACCGCCGCGTCCTGCAGGAACGAACGCATCGTCCGCCCCGGTCCCATGCCCCGTCCCATCGACATCCGATCCCATAGGATGACACGAGGCCGACGATGATCGCAGACGCGGCCATCGCCCGGATCACCTGGTCCTCTAGCGGCTGTTCATGAGGTTGAAGTACGGGTCCACGATGTTGGTCGCGGTCATGATCAGCGATGAGCGCCCGAACAGGATCGGGTTGCTGTTCCAGTCGCTCCGCCACAGCAGGATGTCGTCGCGCGCGTTGCCGTCGAAGCGCCCCACCAGCGGGTTGGACGCCTGGATGCCGGCGTAGTTGGGTTGCGGCGCGGTCAGGGTCGGGTCGAGAATCGACATCGACCGGTCGGTGTACGAGCCGTCGCCGTTGCTGAACAGGATCCCCAGCGCCTGGGGCGACCCGTAGTCGATCAGCATGACGTCGGTGAGCAGATCGCCGTTGAAGTCACCCGCGATCTTGGTGACCTCCTGGCGGTTGATGCCCGGCGCGGTCCGGTTGGACTTGGTGAAGGTGCCCACCCGGTTGCCCGGCGTGCTGTCCGAGAAGTAGACCGGCGCGCTCCCCCACCCCGGCCGCCACAGGAGGACACCCGATCGGTTCGGCACTCCGAAGCGGCCGACGATCTTCGAGGAAGCCGGATCGTTGATCCAGTTCTCGGCCCCGGCGTGGTTGACGTTGGTGATGACGAAGCCGCCGCTGCCGTTGCCGAAGTAGATCGGGGTGGAGAACCAGCCTTCCTTCCACAGCGCGACGTCGGTGAGGCCGTCGCCGTCGTAGTCGCCGGGCAGACGGTTGGCGTCGACGTCGGTGAGCCAGCGCTGGCCGGCCGGCAGCGCCGTCGACACCACGGTGAACGGGTTGCGGCCGTTGCCCATGAGCACCACCGCCTGCGTCGAGCCCGGCGTCCACAGGAGCAGGTCGGCGGCCGCGTCCGCGTTGAACCGCCCGACGATCCGCCCGGCCGGGGCCACCAGGTCCGCATTCTGCGTGTGCTGCACGGGGGTGAAGAAGCCGTTGCCGTTCGAGTAGTAGGTGACGGTGTCGCCCTGGAGGAGCGCGTCGGCCAGGAGGATGTCCGCGCGCCCGTCGCCGTCAAAGTCGCCGACCAGCTTGACCGCGCCGGGCATCGTGTTGATGCGGTTGTCCGAGAGCAGGCCGTTGACGACGTTGAACGAGCCGTTTCCCTGCGAGAAGTAGACCGGGAGGCTGTTCCAGCCCGATCGCCACATGGCCACGTCGGTGCGCCCGTCCCCGTTGAAATCGCCGAGCAGCCGGTCCGTTCGACTCGACTCGCCGTACACGCGGACGGCGCCCTGCACGTCGCGTGGCGACAGATCGAGCGACGGGGCCAGGGCGCCGCAGCCAAACCCGGCCGGATAGCCCATGACCGAGTACGGGTCGTAGCTGGTGAGGTTGATCGGGACCGGCGCCTCCGGACAGACGCCCGAGTCGGCCCGCCCGAACTCGTGGCGGAAGCCGAGCGCGTGTCCGATCTCGTGGCGGAGGGTTCCCTCGAGCGAGCTCGGAGAGACCTGCGTGTAGGCCAGGTCGAGGTTGACGCGCAGCGCTCGGCTGGCGCGCGCCATGTTGGGGAAGAACGCCGCCGCGATGAGGTTGTCGCCGTGGATCGGGCGCACGTTGAAGTCGACGCTGGTGCTGGTGTCGGTGCACCCGGCGCCGTCCTGGGACTTGTCATGATGGAAGTCCACGTTGATCCGGCTCTCCCACGCGCCGGTGGCCGCGTGCATGGCGTTCTCGGTCTCCGTCCGCCGCGCGCCGAAACCATCGCCGATGCAGTAGCGGATGTTGCGCTGCTGGCCGGGCGACCAGCGCGCGACGATGCCGCTCGTGGTCGGGTGCGCGGCCAGGCTGCCTGGCTCGCCGCCGCTCGCGGCGAGGAAGTACTCGCGCAGCCCGGCCTCATCGGCAAACAGCAGGTCCCCCTCGACCAGCAAGCCGCCCTCGAAGGGCACCGCCGACAGCCGGTAGTCGCGCCAGCGCGCCTCCAGGTCATCGCGCGTCGAACCGATCTCGGGGTCGGAGTCGTCCGGCTCCAGGGCGCATGCCGAGCATGCGATCATCAGATACAGGGCGAAGCAGGGTCTCTTCACGGCGTTCCTCCTCGGCGGGTACACGACCGTCGAAGAGCAACCGACGTGCCGCCGCGTCGACGGCTCGGCGCGCCTGGTTCCGCGCGTTGCGGAGCGGCGTCCAGGCCGGCTGGCGACAGGCCTCATGGGCGTCCCATGCGACCGACCCGCGGACGCATGGTCGACCTTCGGGGGCGGCCGTCCCCGCCGCGCCGCCGCCGCTTGCGGTACCTTCGCCGCCATGAGCCCCGCCGCGTCGGACTGGATGATCTACGGAGCGAATGGATACACCGGCGAGCTGGTCGCCGAGGAGGCGGTCGCGCGCGGGATGCGGCCGATCCTGGCCGGGCGGCGGGCCGAGGTGCTGGCGCCGATCGCCGCGCGGCTCGGCCTCGAGCACCGGGTGTTCGAGCTGTCGAGCGGCGAGGAGGTGGCGCGCCAGCTCGGCGGACCGACCGCCGGAGTGAGGGCGCTCCTGCTCTGCGCCGGGCCGTTCTCTCGCACCAGCGCGCCGGCGGTGGACGGCTGCCTCGCGGCCGGCGTCCACTACCTCGACATCACCGGCGAGATCGGCGTGTTCGAGGCGTGCCACGCGCGCGGCGACGAGGCGGCGCGGGCCGGCTGCGTGGTGCTACCCGGGGTCGGCTTCGACGTGGTGCCGTCGGACTGCCTGGCCGCGTCGCTGGCCGCCGCGCTGCCCGGCGCCACCGAGCTGGCCCTCGCGTTCCACGGGGCCGCGTCGCCCAGCAAGGGGACCGCCAAGACGATGCTCGAAGGCATCCCGCACGGCGGCGCGATCCGCCGCGACGGCGTCATCACGGAGGTGCCGCTCGGCTGGAAGACCGCCGAGATCCCGTTCCACGACTCGACCCGGCTGGCCGTGACGATCCCGTGGGGCGACGTGTCGACCGCCTACTACTCGACTCACATCCCCAACATCGAGGTCTACATGGCGCAGCCGCCCAAGATGATCCGCGCCATGAAGATGGCACGGCCGTTTCGCCGGGTGCTCGGGCTCGGCGCGGTCCAGCGCTTCGCCGCGCGCCGGATCGACGCCCGCGTGCAGGGCCCCGACGCCGCGATGCGCGCGTCGGCGCGCTCGGAGCTGTGGGGCCGCGTGCGCGACGGGTCCGGCCGCGAGGTCGAGGGGACGCTCACGACCCCGGAGGGCTATCGCCTGACCGTGCTGTCGTCGCTGGCCAGCGTCGAGCGACTCCTGGCCGGCGGGGTCGCGCCCGGCGCGCACACGCCGTCGACCGCGTTCGGGGCCGACTTCGTGGCCGAGATCGAGGGATGCACCCTCCGCGTCCCGGCCGCCCGCCGCGCCGCCTGAAGCCGGCCAGCCCTGAACCAGAGCGCCCGAACCAGCGCTTGACCGGCGCGAGCCCCGGTGCTATTTCGCTTGTAGGCTAATTAGCCGACTGGCGAAATGAATGGACAACCTCAGCCTCACCTTCGCGGCCCTGGCCGACCCGACTCGCCGCGCCATCCTCGCCCGCCTGGCCCGCGGCGAGACGACCGTCACCGAGCTGGCCCGGCCGTTCGACCTGCGCCTGCCGACGGTGTCCAAGCACCTCAAGGTGCTCCAGCGGGCCGGCCTGGTCACCCAGTCGCGCGACGCGCAGTGGCGCCCGTGCCGCCTCGAGGCGAAACCGCTGGAGGAAGTGGCCCGCTGGGCGGAGGCGTTCCGGGCCCACTGGGAGGACCAGTTCCAGCGCCTGGACGCGTACCTCGACGAGGTCACGCCAAGGAGGAAACGTGGAAAGAAGAAATGACCCCACCCGGCTGTCGCTCCCCTCGGACCTCGAGATCGTCGTGACGCGCGACTTCGACGCGTCGCCGGCCGCGCTCTTCCAGGCGTGGACCGAGCCGGCCCGGGTCAGGCGATGGGTTCCGTGCCCGACGATGACCATGCCGGTCTGCGAGATCGATCTGCGCGAGGGCGGCCCGTGGCGCTGGGTGCTGCGCGACCCCGCCACCGGCGTCGACCACCCACTGTCCGGTCACTACACCGACGTCGCGCGGCCCGATCGGCTGGTCTTCACCCGGCGCCACGAGTCGTTTCCCGGCAGCGACCACGTGGTCACGGTCAGCTTCGTCGAGCGCGGCGGCGTCACGACGGTGAGCCAGGTCTTCCTCCACCCGTCGAAGCAGAGCCGCGACGGCCACCTCGCGTCGGGCATGGAGGTCGGCCTCGAGGAGACCTGGCTTCGCCTGGCCGACCTGGTCGGAGCGAGCGCGAGCGCGTCCGCCGCGAGGGCGAACCCATGACGCGACGAGTGACGATCGCCCTGCCCACCGCGGATCTGCGCCGGGCGTTCCGCTTCCATCGCGAAGGGATGGGCTTCTCCCTCGCCCGCGCGGCGGAGGGCGACGAGATGCCGGAGCCGGTCGAGCTCGCGCTCAACCCGGACACGCTGCTCATGCTGGTGCCGACCGACGGCTTCCGCCGGGTGATCGGCGACAACACCGTCGCGACCGGCGGCGTCTCGGAGTGCGTCGTCGGCCTCACCGCGGCGACCGACGCCGAGGTCGACGCCATCGTCGCCCGGGCCGAGGGGGCCGGCGGGAGCGTGGTGGCCGCGCCGGCGCGTCAGCCATGGGGCTACTCGGCCGCGTTCAAGGACCCGGACGGCCACGTCTGGCTGGTGGTCGCCCGCCCGTAGGCCGCGCCGGCTACAGCGCCGGACCCGCGTCCGGTCCCAGCATCGCGCGGCGGATGACCGGGATCGGCGCGCAGCCGTAGGACAGAAACCGGTCGTGGAAGGCCTTCAGCGAGTAGTCGCTGCCGGCCTTGCCCTTCCAGTCGTCGCGCAGCTTGCGGATCATCAGCTTGCCGAGGGTGTAGTTGAGGTAGCCGGGGTCGAAGGTGCCGCGGGTCGCCTGCTGGCGCGCGGTCGGCCGCTCGGCGAACGCCTGCGTCTCGAACATGGCCACCGAGTCGCGCACCTTCATCCCGCCGGTGTGCAGCCCGATCGCCGACAGGAAGCGCACGTCGCGCAGGAGCGCGTCGGTCAGCTGGCCGATTGCCAGCTTCGGGTCGCCGCCGCTGGCGCCCGCCTCGTGCATCATCTGCTCGGCGTAGTGGGCCCAGCCCTCCACCGCCGAGTAGGTGCAGAACGATCGCAGCACGCGCGAGCGGGCGCGCTTCTGGTGCAGGTACTGGAGGAAGTGGCCCGGCCAGACCTCGTGGATCGTGGTGTAGAGGAGGTCGCCGCGCGGCGGGATGTAGGCCTGCTGCTCTCGCCGGGGCCAGGTCGGATCGGGCGGGCTGATGTAGTAGAACGCCGGCAGCGTCTTCTCCTCGAACACGCCGGGTGCGCTGAGGAACGCGGCGTTCCACCGCATGAAGGGCGGCGACACGCGGACCTCGGCCACGTCCTCGCTCGGGATCGTCACGATGCTCTTGTCGACCAGGAACTTTCGCATCGCCGCCGCCTGCGTGGTCGCCTCGGCCAGCACTTTGTCCGCGGCCGGCTTGTCGCGCTTGACCATGTCGACCACCGTCGCGACCGGCTTCTTGGGCTCGATCGCGCGCGCCGACAGCTCGAGGATGGCCAGGTTGTGGGCCAGGTCCTCCTCGCCGATCCGGCGCAGCCGCGCGAGATCGATCGTCACGCCCTCCTTGGCGGCCAGCATCGCGAGGAAGCGCTCGGGCCCCAGCGCGAAGTCGTCGGTCGACCGGCGCAGCCGCGCCTTGAGGAAGTCGCGGTACCCGGTCAGCGCCGCGGCGTAGGCGCGCAGCGCGTCGGCCACCTCGGTGCGCACCATCGGGTCGTCGAGCGCCGTGAACGCCACGGCCACGTCCTTGCGCGCGAAGTCGATCATGCCGTTGATCTGGAGGAGGGCGGTCTCGACCCAGGTGCGCGGCATCGCCTCGGGTAGGTTGGCCTGCGCCGCCTCGAGGTACGCCTTGACCGCGCCCGACAGCGCGATCACCGCGCGCGCCCGCTCCCCCAGCGGGGCGTAGTCGCGCGTGATGTAGTCGGTGAGGGCCAGGCGATCGACGTAGGACATCGGGTTGGTCTTGGGCCAGCGCGCCACCTCGAGGTCGAACCGGTCGCCGCGGATCTGGGTCAGGATCACCGCGAGCTCGATCGCCTGGTCCGGCTCGAGGTCCGCCGCCGGCACCGCCTCGAACGCCGCCTGCTGCTCCTTCAGCCACGCGGCCTGCGCGGTCAGCCCGCGCGCCGACACGTCCGGCAGCGCGCCGTCGTACTTGTGGTAGCCGAGGGTCACCGCGACGGTGGGCGACAGCTCGAGGTAGCGGTCGTAGAACGCGTCGCGGGAGGCGTCGAAGCGCTCGGCCGCGGCGGAGCGGGACGGCGGCGGCGCCTCGGGCGGCGGCGGAGTGACCGGGACGACCGTGCCGCCGCCGCACGCCACCGCGGCGGCCAGCCCGGCGGCCAGCCCGGCGGCCACGAAGAGGCGACTGCCGCGGGCAGCCGCCCGGGAAACGCTGGCGCGAGCAGGCGTCATACGGCGGCACTCTACACGATAGGATCTGGCGGTGGAGCGCCTGCATGTGGAGGGGGAGCGGGCGGACAGGCCCGGCGCCGGCCAGCGCGCCGCGATCGATCGCGCTCGCCAGCCGAGCACCGGCGGCGGACGGCTGCTCGTGTGCGTCCGCTGCCGCCACCCGATCACGAGCGAGGGTGATCGCATCGACATCGACGGGCTGCACGAGCACACCCAGATCAACCCACACGGCGTGGTGTGGAGCTTCGGCTGCTTCGCGCGCGCGCCCGGCTGCGTCCCGACCGGCGGCCGCAGTCACGAGTTCACCTGGTTCGCCGGTCACGCGTGGCAGATCGAGCACTGCGGCGGCTGCGGTCGTCACCTAGGCTGGCACTTCACGTCGACCGCGCGCGGCTTCCACGGGCTCATCGTCGGGCGCATCGTCACGGACGAGGAGCCGGGCGGTCCAGCGTGAGCGGCGCCACGCGCCGCGCCGGGCGCCGATCCAGGGTCGCTCGCCAGAAGGTATGCTTGGCGCGAGGGCTGCCCGGGTCGCCGCGGCCCTCTCCCACATGGCCATGTCTGGTTCGCCGCCGTCGGATCGCCGAGATCCCAACGAGCTCGCCGGAGCGAGCGAAGCACCACCGCCGCCGGCGGGAGACGACGCGCTCGCCACTCATGTCCTGCCCGGGCACTCGACCATGGTCTTCGCCGGGGGCGGGGGCGACGGCGAGCGCGCGCGCGAGGAAGCGCCCCTCGACGACGAGGCCGACACCGCCACGACCCGCCCGCTCGATCCGGACGACCTGCCGTCCCCGCGCCTGCCGGTCGGGCCCGCCCCACCCCGCTCGTGGCCGGGCCACGACGAGCGCGCGGCCGCTCCGACTGCTCGATCCGCCCCCGCCCGCAGCCCGACGCCCCCGCCCGACGGCGCGGCCGGGAACGGCTCGGCCTCCGGCGCGCGGACCACCAGCACTGGCGTCGACGCGCTGGCCAGCTCGCTCCTGGTCGACGAGTCGCGCTTCGCCTCGCCGCTCGACGCCCTCCACCAGGACGAGATCCGCCGCAGCCGCCTGCTGGCGCGCTTCGGCCTCCTGCTCGGCGCGGCCGTCGCGGTGACGCTGCCGTTCCTGCCCGGCGATCCGCGCATGACCCGGGTCATCTACGGCGCGGTCGCGGTGGCGTCGATCGGCAACGGCTGGCTCCACTACCTGTCGTCGCGTCCGGATCGCTACGATCCGCGCGCGCTGGTCATGGTCTGGGTCATGAACTCGTTCGCGGTGTCGATCGGTGTCGTCTACTTCGGCGTCTTCTCGGCCGGCGCGATCGTCATCATGCTCGGGATCTACTTCATGGCCCTGGGCCAGAGCTTCGCCCTCGCGCTCACCGTCTACCTCGCCTGCGCCGGTCTGCGCGGGGGGGTCGCCGCGATGGTCGGCCTCGGCGCCATGCGCGACCCCGGCCTCATCCACGCCTCCTACCTGCCGCGCGAGGCGCTCCTGGTCCTCGAGGCGCTCATCCAGCTGGTCCTGGTCGCCGCGTTCATCATGGCGCGCGCGTCGCGCCGCGCCACCCTGTCGGCGGTGACCGACTACGAGCGAGTGGTCCGGGCGCTGGCCCAGCGCGAGGTGCTCCTGCACGAGGCCCGCCAGGACCTGGAGCGCGCCCTCCAGCTCGGCGGGGTCGGCCGCTTCACCGGCCAGACGGTCGGCTCGTTCCGGCTCGGCCCGATCATCGGGCGCGGCTCGATGGGCGAGGTGTACGAGGCGGCGCGCCTCACCACCGGCGAGGCGGCCGCGGTCAAGCTGCTCCAGCCATCCAGCATGGGCAACCCGGCCTACCTCATGCGCTTCCTGCGCGAGGTGGAGGTCGCCGCGACCATCGACGTCGCCCACGTGGTCCGTGTGCTCGAGGTCGGCAACGCATCGGCGCCAATGCCATACCTGGCCATGGAGCGCCTGCGCGGCGTGGACCTGGCCCAGCTCCTGCGCGAGCAGCGCCGGCTCACCGCCGAGCAGGTGATCGATCTGGTCGACCAGGCCGGGCGCGGCATCAGCGCGGCGGCCGCGGCCGGGGTGGTCCACCGCGACCTCAAGCCGCAGAACCTGTTCCTGGCCGAGCAGCCGGACGCATCGCCGATCTGGAAGGTGCTCGACTTCGGCGTGTCCAAGCTGCTGGGAGAGCGCGGCACCCTGACCCAGGGCCAGGTGGTCGGCACACCGGTGTACATGGCGCCGGAGCAGGCGCAAGGGCACGACGTCGATCAGCGCGCCGACCTCTACGCGCTGGCCGCCATCGCCTACCGCTGCATCACCGGGCACCTGCCGTACCGCGCCCGCGACGTGCCCACCATCATGTACCAGGTGGTCTACAAGATGCCGGTCCGGCCGAGCGCGCTGTGCGATGTTCCGGACGACGTGGACTCGGTGCTGCTCATCGCGATGGCCAAGCGCCCGGCCGATCGGTTCGCGACCGCGCTCGAGCTGGCCTGCGCGCTCGAGGACGGCCTGCGCGGCCGGCTGTCCGACGAGCTGCGCGCCCGCGCCCGCGAGCTGGGGCGCGCCCATCCGTGGCGCGGCGGGGCGTGACGGCGAGCGCCGCTTCGACGGGATCCCGGTGCCGGTCTTTCGCCTGAGCCATCACGTGTCGTTTCCGTCGCCGGAGCTGGCCGACGAGAGCGGGCTGCTCGCGGTGGGCGGCGACCTCTCGCCCGAGCGCCTGCTCCTGGCCTACTCGCTCGGCATCTTCCCCTGGTACGGGGAGGACCTGCCGATCCTGTGGCACTCGCCCGACCCGCGCATGGTGCTCGACGCCGACCAGCTGCAGCTGCCGCGCAGCCTGCGCAAGGAGCTGCGCCGCGGGCGCTTCCGGATCGAGCTCGACACCGCGTTCGACGAGGTGGTCCGCGCCTGCGCCGAGACGCCGCGCCCGGAGCAGGACGGCACCTGGATCACCGACGAGATGATGGCGGCGTACGTGCGCCTGCACCAGCTCGGCTTCGCCCACTCGGCCGAGGCCTGGCTGGACGACGAGCTGGTCGGCGGCGTGTACGGGGTCAGCCTGGGCGGCGCGTTCTTCGGCGAGTCGATGTTCGCGCGCGCCTCGGACGCGTCGAAGGTGGCGTTCGCGGTGCTGGTCGAGCAGCTGGTCCGCTGGGACATCCGCCTCATCGACTGCCAGGTCCACACCGACCACCTGGCCCGGTTCGGGGCCGAGCCCTGGCCGCGCGAGCGATTCCTCGCCGCGCTGGCCGCCGCGATCGAGAAGCCGACCCGGCGCGGACGGTGGCGGCTCGATCCGGCCGCGCCGCCGTGACCCGACCAGCGGCCGACCAGCGGCCGACCAGCGGCCGAAACGAAGAACGGGCCCCCGCAGGGGCCCGTCGCGCTCGTGTCGATGATCGACCGTCTATCGGCTCAGCCGCACTCGCCGTCGCGGTAGGAGCGGAGCGCCTCGTCGCGCACTTCCTGCTGCGACAGCCGGCGGTCGCGGTTGAGGTCCATGAAGTAGAAGCGCGGGGCGAAGAGCGAGAAGCTCACCTCGTAGGACGACAGCATCCGGTCGCCGTTGCGGTCGAGCTGGCGGAACAGGCGCAGCGAATCGATGAGCCTGTCCATGCCGACCCGCTCGGCCCCGACCAGGCGCCCGTCCGCGTTCACGTCGAAGTAGCGGACCAGCTGCACGAACCGCGACTCCTCGTCCGAGCTCAGCTGGCCATAGGCGCCCGAGCCGGCCATGAACGACCAGTAGCCCCTGCGCTCGGCCGCATCGACCTGCCCGTTGCGGTTGAGGTCGTAGCGACCCATGGCCCGGCGGTACGGGTCGAACCCGACGCGACGGCTGCTGTGCTGGTAGCGGACCGGGGTGGTGTAGCGGACCGGGGTGGTGCGGACCGGGGTGGTGCGGACCGGGGTGCGCTGGTAGCGGACCGGAGTCCGCACCGGAGTCCGCCGGGTGCGGCTCGGGGTCCGGTGATCGCGAACCACGACGCCGCCGCCAACGTGGAACGCCGCGCTGGCGGTCACCGTCGGGCTGGCGCTGGCGGCGCCGGCCAGGGAGAGGGACGCCAGCCCGAAGGCGGCGGCCGAGACGAGGAAGCGACGCGACGTCGTGATGAGGCTGTTCATGATGTTCTCCTTGGCGCACGGGCCGGGCTGCGCGAGGCGCTCCGGGCGTCCGTGCGGGGCGGGGTCAGTGGCCGACATCCCAACCGGGGTCCGTGCCGCGCGACCGTCGGCTTGTCGCCGACTTCTCTCTCGCCCTCGCAGATACAGACGATGGGGCGAGCCAGGAATTCAAGCCGCCGGGTCGTGGCCGGGAAGCCGTCCGCGCGCGCATTCGTCGACCCCGTGGCCCGAAACGAAGAACGGGCCCCTCGAGAGGGGCCCGTCGGTCGCTGTCATCGTCCAGCTGGCGTCCAGCTAGCGTCGGTCGGCTCAGCCGCACTCGCCGTCGCGGTAGGAGCGGAGCGCCTCGTCGCGCACTTCCTGCTGCGAGAGCAGCCGGTCGCGGTTCAGGTCCATGAAGTAGAAGCGCGGCGAGAAGATCGAGAAGCCCACTTCGTATGCCGTCAGCACCTTGTCGCGGTTGCGGTCGAGCTGCTTGAAGAGCCGCAGGGAGTCGATGAGCTTGTCCATGCCGACTCGCTCGCCGCCGATGAGGCGGCCGTCCGCGTTCAGGTCGAAGTAGCGGACCAGCTGCACGAACCGCCCCGCCTCGTCCGAGCTCAGCTGACCGTACGCGCCGGTCGAGACCATGTACGTCCAGAAGCCCTTTCGCTCGGACGCGTCGAGCTGGCGGTTGCGGTTCAGGTCGTAGCGGTTCATCGCGGTGTGGTACGGGTCGAGGATGATGGGCCGCTGGCTGGTGTCGCGGCGCTCGTAGCGGGTCGGGCGGTTGGGCTCGCGGCGGGTCGGCGTGCGGTGGTCGCGAACCTCGACGCCGGCACCCACGTGGAACGCCGCGCTGGCGGTCACCGTCGGGCTGGCGCTGGCGGCGCCGGCCAGGGAAAGCGAGGCCAGCCCGAAGGCGGCGGCCGAGATGAGGAAACGACGAGCGTTGCTGATGAGGTTGGTCATGATGGTCTCTCCTTGGGCGCACGGGCCGGGCTGCGCGAGGCGCTCCGAGCGTCCGTGCGGGGCGGGGTCACTGGCCGACATCCCAACCGGGGTCCGTGCCGCGCGACCGTCGGCTTGTCGCCGACCTCTCTCTCGCCCTCGGGAAGACAGACGATCGGGCCGGCCAGGAATTCAAGTCCCCCGGTCCGCGGGGTTACGCGCCACCCGCCGTTCAAGCCCGCGATCCCGTGGCATGATCGCCCTTCATGAACCTCCTGTTCCTCACATCGGAGGCCGCCCCGTTCGCCAAGACCGGCGGCCTGGCCGACGTGCTGGCGGCGCTGCCCCGCCACCTCCACCGCGCCGGCCACGACGTGAGGGTGTTCCTGCCGTTCTACGGCTCGATCGACACCCGCAAGCTCGACCTGGTCCCGCAGCCGAACCTGCGCGACATCGACATCCAGCTGGGCCCGCACCGCTACCAGGTGTCGATCGTGGCGGCCACCGCGCCGGGCGGCGAGCTGCCCTGCTACCTGGTCTACTGCCCGGTGCTCTACCACCGGGCGTCGATCTACACGACCGATCCCGACGAGCACCTCCGCTTCCTTGTGCTGTCGTACGCCGCCCTGGCCGCCTGCCAGCGCATGGGCTTCGCCCCCGACGTGGTCCACTGCAACGACTGGCAGACCGCGCTGGTCCCGCTCGCCCTGCGCACCGCGTTCGCGTGGGACCAGCTGTTCGCGCGCGCCCGCACGCTGCTCACCATCCACAACCTCAACTACCAGGGCACGTTCGGCGCGCACGTCGTGCCCGACACCGGGATGGGTGGATCGGCCCATCTCTTCCACCAGGACCAGTTGCGCGGCGGGCGGCTCAACTTCCTCCTGCACGGCATCCTCTACGCCGACGGCATCAGCACGGTCAGCCCGACCTACGCCAAGGAGATCCAGACCGAGAAGTACGGCGCCGGGCTCGATCCGTTTCTGCGCGCGCGCAGCTCGACCGTGGTCGGCATCCTCAACGGCGTCGACTACGACGAGTGGAGCCCGGAGCGCGACCGCCACATCCCCCACCCGTTCAGCGCCGATGACCTGAGCGGCAAAGAGCGCGACAAGGAGGCGCTGCTGGCCGCCCTGGGCCTGCCCTACGTGCCGGGCGTGCCGGTCGTGGGCATCGTGTCGCGCCTGGCCGGCCAGAAGGGCTTCGCCCTGCTCCGCGACGTCATGCCGGATCTCCTCCGCCGACACGGCTTCCAGTTCGCCGTCCTCGGCAGCGGCGAGGGCCGCTTCGAGGAGAGCTTCGCCCAGCTCCAGCGCGCCTTCCCCCGCCAGGTCTGCTTCTTCCGCGGCTTCTCAAACCAGCTGGCCCACATGATCGAGGCCGGCGCCGACATGTTCCTCATGCCGTCGATCTACGAGCCGTGCGGCCTCAACCAGATGTACAGCCTCCGCTACGGCACCGTCCCGATCGTCTACCGCACCGGCGGCCTGGCCGACACCGTCCGCCAGTGGAACCCGGCCACCGGCGAGGGCACCGGCGTCCTCTTCGACCACCACGACGAGGCGGGTCTGCGCTGGGCGATCCAGACCGCCCTCACCCTCTACCGAGACCGCCCCACCTGGCTCCAGATCATGAGGAACGGAATGGCCGAGAACTTCTCGTGGGACGCCCAGACCAGGCTCTACGAGGAGCTCTACGGCCGGCTACAGGCGCTGCCGCGCTGACCCACGCTCCCGCGCGCGATCAGCCCGGGGATGGCTTCGGGGCGGGACGGGGGAGGGTTCCGACCAGCTGGGCGAGGAGGTCGGGGTTGACCGGCTTGACGAGGTGGGCGGTGAAGCCGGCCTCTTCGGAGCGCTGGCGGTCGGCGGCCTGGCCGTAGCCGCTCACGGCCACGAGGACGATCGGGTCGGCGGTGGCCCTGAGCTGGGCTGCGACTTCGTAGCCGTCCATGGCGGGCAGGCCGATGTCGAGAAGGGCGACGTCGGGCTGGAAGCGAGCGGCGGTCTCGATCGCGGTGGGGCCGTCGTGGGCCAGCTCGACCTGGTGGCCGTGGATCTCGAGGAGCTCTCCGATGAGCGCGGCGAGATCCTCGTTGTCGTCGACGACCAGGATGCGGCGGGGGCCGGATGGTCGTCCGTCGTGGGGCTCGGCGGTGTTCCGGCCGGAGCCGCTGTCCGCGTCCCTGGCGGCGATCTCCGGGAGGACGACCGTGAACTCGCTGCCCTGGCCGGGGCCCTCGCTCTGGACCTCGACGGTGCCTCCGTGGAGGTGGACCAGGTTGCGCACGATCGCCAGGCCGAGGCCGAGGCCGCCCGACGAGCGGTCGATGGTCTGGGTCTGCTGGACAAACGAGTCGAAGACGCGCCTGACCATGTCCGGGTCGATGCCGATGCCCTCGTCCTTGACCGACAGGCGGACCGACCCGGCACTTCGCTCGGCGCTGACCACGATGGTGGAGCCGGGGCTGCTGTACTTGGCGGCGTTGGTGAGCAGGTTGGCGACCACCTGGGCCATGCGGTCCGGGTCGATGTCGAGCACCAGCCCGGCCGGAACCGCGATGTGGAGCTGGTGGCAGCGCTGCTGGAGCAGCGGGCAGGACGCGTTGACCGCCGCCTGGACCACCTCGGTCAGCTCCACCGGCCGGCGATGCAGCTCGATCGTGCCGCGGGTCAGGCGGGAGACGTCGAGCAGATCGTCGACCAGGCGCACCAGGTAGCCGACCTGGCGCTCGAGCAGGCCCTGCTCGCGAGAGGCCGGCCCGCGCAGGCGCATGAGCTCGAGCGCGGTCTGGATCGGGGCCAGCGGGTTGCGCAGCTCGTGGCCGAGCATGGCCAGGAACTCGTCCTTGGCCTGGGTCGCGTCGACCAGCATGCCGGTCTGCTCGCGCAGCTGGCCCTCGGCCCGGCGCAGCCTGTCCTCGACGCGCTCGCGCTCCGCGACGGACTCGCGCAGCCGGTCCTCGAGCTCGCGCCGACGGGAGGTCTCGCCGCCGAGCGAGATGGCGCGCTGCTGCAGCACGGCGATGTCGCGCATACAGTCCTCGACCGGGGCGTCGAGGGCGTAGCTCTCCGCCGGGACGACGTGGGTGTGGCTGTCGCAGATGCTCTCGAACTGCTCCGCGCTGCCGGTCGGACCGAAGTGGCCCATGCGGTACCCGCACACCAGCGAGAACGAGTGATCGCCGGCCAGGTAGTTCCACAGCTCCTCGAGCCGGACCGCGGCCGCGTGGTTGCCGGCCTCGCACAGGACATCGACCATGTCGCTGTAGAGCCGCACGCGCGCGCGCGGCCGGGCCACCTCGGCCAGGAGCGCGGCCATCGCGACCCGGAAGCGCTCCGCGTCGGGCATGCCGCCCTTCATGAAGCTGGCCAGGCACCCGGCGGCGTCGTGCAGCTGGAGCTGCCCCGAGGCGGAGACGGCCCGCACATCGATCCCCTGGGCCGCGATCCGGGCGCCGATGTCGGCCCGGTGGGGCGCGGTGAGGATGAGCGCGACCGGGGCCCCGGTGCGGAGCGCCCCGCTGGCGAAGTCGGCGATGATCACGCCGATCGACGAGTCCTCGTCGTAGAACTGAACGATGTGGCGGTGGGAGGGGTGGCCGGTTCGCTCGGCGGCGAGATCCTCCACGTCGGAGCGGCGAAACAGCCGCTGACCACGAACGGTATGAGCCGCCGTCAGAAGTCGCCCTTCGCGGGCCAGCAGTCGGACCATATCGGCCGAAAGACCAAGAATTTTGGCAGCATCGATAGCTGAGAGGAGGTCTTCGCGCCCCGACGGCGCTGCTGGATGCATTCAGGACTCCGTGGACCCTGAGGGTCAGCACCCACAATAACCCGCACCCCCGGGGCTGCACAGCGGTATTGCCGGCGGGCCCCGCCGGTGTCCCCTCAGCCGCCCGGCGGGCGCGCCACGCGGGCGAAGCTCAGCTGCCACCGACGGTGCCCGTCGATTGAGTGCTTGACCATACGTGTCTCGGCGCGTTAGACGGCTCGATGCATTTCGCTGGTCGGTCCTGTCCGTCGCTGATCCTCGCCCTCCTGCCGCTCGCCGTCGGCTGCGCCGGAGAGGCCGACAAGGACGCGCCGGTCGAGCCGCCGATCACCGACGGCAAGACCGACGTCGCCGACCGGACCGACATGCGCGGCGAGCTGGCCCTCGGCGGCGAGGTCCGCGCCGAGCTGGTCGAGGACCTCGAGTTTCACGGCTACACGCTCGATGTCCGCGCCGGCGCGGTCGTCACCCTCGACGTGACCCGGAGCGGATCGAGCCGCTCGCTCGACACCTCGCTGTTCGTGTACGGGCCGATGGCGGCGGGGGGCGGCTTCGGCGGCGAGGCGCTGGCCTGGGACGACGACTCCGGCTGGGGCGACCTGTCGCGCCTGCGCGACCTCGACCTCGCCGACGCCGGCCGCTACCTGGTGGTGGTCGGCAGCAGCGACGGGCGCGGGCGCGGCCGCTACCGCCTGACCGCCGCGTGTGAGAGCGGCGAGTGCCAGCCGCTCGAGGCGGCGGGCGTCTGCAACCCGGTCATCGCCGACGATATCCGCGCGTGCGTGGAGGGCCTGCTCGCCGATCCGGATCAGGATCCGCCGCCGACCGAGCTGGCCGCGATCGAGCTGTGCGCCGACGCCGAGCCGGTGGCCGACGCGTACGACGCGGTCTGCGCCGCCCCGTCGCCGCCCGACTTCTGCGGCGGGACCTACGAGGAGTTCGTGCTCTCCCACCTGCCCGGCTGCATCGTGGAGCTCCAGGGCGAGGTGCTCGACCGCACCTGCGTGTTCGGCTCGACCTTCCACGAGCTGCGCGAATCGCCGGTGCTGCACCAGCTGCGCCAGCGCAAGATCACCTCGCCCGATGGGCTGAGCGCGCTCGACGGCGACCAGGTCATCCTGGCCGTCCAGGCCTCGGCCAACACCGACGTCGACACCGTCGAGGAGGCGCTCGAGCGGGTCGACCAGAACGAGGTCAACCAGCTCGAGGTGTGGGACGGGACCAACCGGCGCTCGTTCACCGTCTACGAGTACGGGGCCGGCGACAACTCGTACGGCCGCCTGTTCGGGTTCGGCACTACTGACACCGCCGCTCTCATCGGCGACGGCGACATCCGCGAGTGCGCGACCACCCACGGTCCCGAGGGCCGCACCTGCCAGGACGACGGCCAGTGCGCCGAGGGTCTCCAGTGCGTCGGCATCGCCGCGCAGACCGGCCGCGGCATGTGCGTGAACACCGCCGCCGACCAGAGCCCCGACCAGGGCTCGTCGTGCAGCGCCGCGGACGACTGCGCGCTCGACTCCGGGCTGTCCTGCGCCGGGCTGTCGCGCGCCGACCAGGGCGTGTGCCTGCCGGCCTGGATGCGCCGCTCCTTCCAGGTCAGCCAGTCGATCGACATCCCGGACGGCTCGGGCGACGGAGTGACGACCTCGCTGGTCGCGTCCGGCCTCGCCACCGTCGACACCGACGTCGAGATCCAGGCGTTCATCTTCCACGGCGACGCCAGCCAGCTGAAGGTGACGCTCACCAACCCGGCCGGCACCGAGGTCGTCATCGCCGACCGCGACCGCAGCGGGCCGGAGCTCATCCTCGACGAGCCGGTGATCGGGTTCAGCGGCGACGAGGAAGTGAACGGCGTGTGGACGCTGAAGGTCACCGACGAGGTCAGCGGGACCAGCGGCACGGTCGACCGCTGGTCGCTCCGCATCGGCTCGCGCCCGGACTGACCGGCCGCGGCGGCTCGCCTCGACGCGCGGCGCTCACGGACCGGGGCCGGGTGCTGGACCGGGGCCGGCGTCGGGCGCGCTCGCCGGCTGCTCGGGTGGGTCGAGCCGATCCACGCCGGCCGGGGTCCACTGCCAGGCGCACCCGCCGGCGAGGACCAGCGCGGCGCGGTGCGCGGTCGCCTCGGACAGGCCGACATCGACGCAGAGCAGGCGCCCGCCGAAGCGCGAGAGGACCCGGCCCGGCGCGCCGCCCGGCAGGGTCCGGGTCTCGCTGTGGCCGACGACCAGGCGGCGCGCGCCGACCAGGGCGAGCACCTCGGCCAGGTGGCGCTCGGCGTCGGGGCCGACCCCGCGCGCGAGCGAGCGATCGCAGAGCGGGCCATCGGCGGCGCGCAGGAGGGCGCGGCGCGGCAGGTCGCGGATGAAGCCGGGCCGGCGGCCCCACTCGGCGCGGGCGCGGGCGGCGAGCGCGTCGAGGCCGGGCGCGGCCCAGTCGCGCGTGAGGCCGGCGTGGACCAGGACGGTGTCGCCGCGGCGGATGACGACCGGCAGCGCGCGGATCCAGCGGCCGATGCGCCCGTCCGGCGACACCGAGCGGCGCAGGGCGGCGCGGCCCGGCACGTGATCGAGCTTCCAGGCCTCGACCCGCGGCGCGATCGGCGCGATCGGCCCGCCCGGCGGGTGCTGGCGGGCCAGGCGGAGGGTGGCGCGCCGCACCCGGGCCGGCCAGGTGGCGCGCTCGCGGGCGGTGGCGAACGACAGGTACTCCGCCTCGGTGCAGTAGCTCTCGTTGCCGAGCGCGATCATGACCTCGTGGTTGCCGAGCAGGACGGTCACGTCGCCGCCGGCGGCGCGCGCCTCCCGGCGGAGGCGGACCAGGAGCTCGATGGCGCGGCGCGCGCCGCCGCCCCGGTTGACCACGTCGCCCATCTGGACGAGCTCGGTCGCCCCGCCGGTCCAGCGCCCGTTCTGATCGGTGAGCCCGGTGCCGTGCAGGATCCCGCGCAGCGCGTCGGCCGCGCCGTTGAGGTCGCCGATCACGACCAGGCGGCGGTCGGCGTCCGTCATGGTCCCTCCCCGGCAGCGTCGTCGGCGGCGCTCTCGGCGTTGCTCTCGGGGGCGACCGCGAAGGCGCGGCAGTACCCGGCGAAGCCTCGCCGCACCGCCGCCGGATCGAGGCCGTAGTCGGCGAGCGCGGGGTGGCGCGGCGGTGGCGGTCCGGTCACCGCGCGCGCGATCCGCCCGGCCAGCTCGGGCGGGCGCGGCAGATCGAAGTGGCGGTGGATGCGGTCGACCGCGGCGGCCGGGTCGCGCGCGAGCTCGGCGTGATGGACGTCGATCACGCGGGCCGGATCGACGGCGCGGCGCGCGGCCATCCCGCGCTCGATCGATCGAGCGAAGCGGCGGTGGAGGCGCGCGCCGATCCGGTGCGGGTCGACCGGCTGGTGGTTCGAGCGCGCGATCAGCCGCCACAGGTTGCAGCTCGAGGCGAGCGCGGCGACCGGGTCGCGGTGGAGGTGGACGATGCACGCGCCGGGGAAGACGGCGAGGAGCGGCTCCAGGTGATCGACGTGGCCCGGCATCTTGAGGACCAGCCGCGCCGCCGGGCGGGCGTGCAGGAGGAGCTGCAGCTGGCGGCGGTGATCGCGGTAGGCGACCTCCATGTCGGAGGCGGCCAGCCACGCCCGGTAGATCGGTCGATCGGCCTGGTGGCAGAAGGTCGAGCTGCGCAGGCTGTTGCGGAGGAGCCAGTAGCACTCGGCCGGCCCGTCGGGGCGAAGCGGGTGGACCGCGTGCAGCTCGGCAGGGCGCGCGGCGCACAGGCCGGCCGCCGCGGCGCGCGCCTCGTCCGGGGCGACCAGCGCGGCCCCGGGCGACATCGTCTCCCAGAGGAGCGGCGCGCGCGCGTCCGGGGCCAGGGCCAGGAGCTGGTGGAGCAGGCTGGAGCCGGTCCGCGGCAGCCCGACGATGAACAGCGGGCGCTCGATCGAGATCGCCGCGGCGCCCGGCCGCTCGGCGTGGGCGAGAGCGATCCACAGGCGTGCGACCAGCGCGCTGGTGACGATGTGGCGGAGGAGCGCGCGGCCGGGCCCATCGAGCCGGTCGACGTCGGCCGGGTCGAGGAGCGCGGCGAGCGGCGCCTTGTAGTCGACAGGCCCGAAGTCGGTGAGCCCGCCGGTCGCGGCCGAGGCGGCGGCGTGGACGGCGGCGATGGACAGGTCGGCGGCGGCGGTCATGGGCCGGCCGCCTCGCCGGTCTGGACCAGGTAGAGGGCGGCGAGCTGGCACAGCAGCTCCTTGGCGTCGTGGAAGCGCAGGCGGTGGGCGTGGGCGGTGATGTCCTCGTCGATGCGGCGGACCGTGCGCTGGTACCAGTCGACCAGGTCGCGCAGCTCGAGGCCGGTGTCCTCGACGGTCGGCCGGGTCACGCCGGCGGCGGCGAGGACCTGCTCGCGGCGGGCCAGCTCGGCGACGACCGCGCCGTGGCGATCGACTCGCTGCAGCTCGGTGACCAGCTCGGCGTCGACCGCTCCGGCGTGGTAGCGGCACAGCGCCTCGACCAGCGCCTCGAGGCGGGCCAGGCGGCGGAGCTCGGCCCGGCCCAGCCCGTTCCGAGCCAGGTAGGCCGCGGCGTCGGCCGACGACTCCAGCCCGCGCGCGCGGCGGAAGCGCTCGGCCGCGGCGGCGACCTCTGGATCGCCGACCGCGAGGCCGAGGCGGCGAGCTTCCCCCTCGACCAGGTGGAGCAGGAGCGCGCCGCGGACCAGCTCGTCGCGGCCTGGCGAGAGCTGGACGGCGGCGCGGACCTCCTCCTGGCGGGCGCCGCCGCCGCCCGGCCGGGTCATGGTCGCGACCAGCTTCTCCCAGAACACGGTCGGCTCGAAGTCGAAGGTCGGCGCGTGGGGGGCGAGGCCGCGCTCCAGCTCGCCGGCCAGCGCGGCGAGGACGGCGAGCGCGTCGTCGCGCTTGAGGTTGGGGCGCTCCTGGGCCAGAAATCTGGCCAGACCGTCGATCTGCTCCGGCTCGATTCCCATCGCGCGGCCGTCGGCCAGGAGCTGGGGCCACGACCGGTCCGGGTAGAAGCGGCGGCGGGCCGCCTCCTCCAGCCGGGCCGCGGCGTCCGCGGCCAGCGCACCGGCAGCGACCGCCAGGCCGAGGCCGTGGCGCAGATTGACCATCGCCTCCGAGGTCTGCACGAACCCGTGCTCGGCCGCGCCGTGGGTGACCGCCACCTCGTCGTCGTCCTCGAGCGCGCCGCTGGCGAACGCCTCGAACACGGCCCCCACCCCCTCCATGCCATAGGCGGCCAGCTCGGCCGCGCGCAGCGCCCCCATGCTCGACCCGCCGAACACGCGCACCCCGCGCGACAGCGCGAACAGGATCTCCTTGTGCCACACCGACGGGACCCGGTCGAACAGCCCGTCGATGATCGCCACCGCGCGGGCGCCTCCGCGCACCACCGCGTCGTAGACGTCGCCCATGCGGGCGGGCGGCAGGTAGCGCGCGTCGAGCACCGCGCGGGCTCGCTCCACCTCGAGGCTGGGCCCCAGGAAGACGACCACGTCCTCCCTCACGAGCGCGCCTCCGCGTTGGCCCGGGCCCGCGCGCCCGGCGTGTAGTAGGCGCCCTTGTCGTGGCCCTCGAGGCCGGGCACGACCACCTTCACCACCGGCACGCCCAGCTCGGCGCGGGTCAGGTCGACCACCACCGCGCTGTCGACCCCGACCGCGCGCAGCCGCTCGAGCAGGACCGCGAGGTCGCCCTCGAACGTGTCGGTGGCGAGCGAGACCGCCTCGAACCGCCGGCGCGGCGGCGACGCGGCCAGGCGCTCGAGCTGGGCCCGCAGCAGCGCGGGATCGCCGAACGACTCGTAGGTGGCGGTGAAGTTGTCGTCGCGGCTGCCGGCGATCAGCGTCAGGCGCGACTGGATCGCCTCGGTGATGGCGCGGAGGAGCGCGATCTCCGCGCTCGGGTGACAGCCGAAGCCGCCCGAGAAGCCCTTGATGTGCCAGCGCGGCACGTCCGGTCGGTCGAACACCTTGCACTCGTAGGCCGGCACCCCGACGTCGCTGGTGGTGTCGTAGGCGATCACCTCGGCGCCGGCCGCGCGGATGAGGGCGAGGGCCCGCTCGCACAGCGGCCCGGTCGCGCCGGGCGCGAGGTCGAGGCGCCGCGCCGCCCGCTCGCCCTCCGGGGCCAGGGCGGCAAGCGTGGTGGCGTCGCGCTCGATCACCTCGCACAGGCCGTGCACGATCGCCTCGAGCAGGTGGTTGCCGGACGCCAGCCCGTTCGAGCTGGTCACGAACGCGGTGGCCTCGTCCGGGTCCTGCACGAAGTTCGTCGTGACCGCGGCGAACGGCAGCCAGACCGGCCGCCCGGCCACCAGATCCCAGCCCTCGATCCACAGGAGCGGGCGGTCGTACCGGAGCACGCGGTGGGCGCGGAGCGCCATGCGCTCGATGTCGACCACGTCGGCGTGCCGGCGCAGGCCCTGGTACGAGTCGTGGCGGAGCGGCGCCTCGATCCGCTCGCCGTGCCAGCTCTCGATCGCCTCCATGAGCGCCGAGGCGCGCGCCGTGTCGCGGTCGAATCCCTTGCCCTGGGCGGCGGACAGCGCCCGCCCGTTGGGGCGGATGGCCATGTAGACCGGCAACCCGATCGCGTCGAGCCCGGTGATGCTGGCCAGGCGGGTGATGCCGAGCCGCGGCATGAGCCGCGCGTAGTCGGCCACGGTCTCGGCCGGCGGGCGGGCGCGGTGGGTCCCGTCGCGGTAGCGCTTGGGCTGGGTCAGGTCGCGGTCGAAGATCCTCATAGGCTCCTCACTCCTCCGGGGTGTCGGCGCCGGCGAGCGAGCCGGCCTCGATGCGATCGATCTCGGCGGGCAGCGCGGCGATCAGCTCGGCGATCGCCGAGGCCGACGCGCGCCGGTGCGCGGACGGCGCTGCCCGGCCTGGGGCGCAGGTGGCCCGCCAGGCCGGCTGGCGCAGGATCCGCCGGCGCAGCTCGGCCAGGAGCAGGTCGGCCCGGGTCGGGGTGGACAGGACCAGCGCGAGCGAGATCGACTCGTCGTCGACCGTCTCGGTGCGGTGCCAGTGGCCGCGCGGCAGGAACAGCGCCGCGCCCGGCTCGAGGACCAGCTCGCGCTCGCCGCGCGGACGGTGCTCCTGGTCGACGACCAGGTCGGCCGGCCAGTAGTCGCGCATCTCTCCCTTGATCGAGCAGCCGGCCTCGGAGCCGACCGTCGGATACGCGACGTCCGGCTCGCCGATCCGCCAGCGCTTGCGGCCGGCCAGCTGCACGGTCAGGACCTCGGTCTTGTCGAAGTGGAGCGGGAACCCGCGCCCGGCCCGCGACACGAACGCCTGCACCTCGCAGGCCCCGGCGGGCAGGCCGAGCTCGTGCTCGACCGCGCCGGCGAGCCGGCCGAGCCCCGGCTGATCGCGCTCCATGTGATAAAGCTCGAGGGTCACGCCGCGGCGAAGCAGCTTCCACGCCTGCTGCGGCGAGACCAGGCAGCTGGCGATCGCGCCGCGGTCATCGGGCAGGAAGATCCGGATCTCCTTCCACGCGGCCGCCTGGAGCAGCGGCAGCGCGGCCGGCGGCACCAGCGCCACCGCCGCCGCGAGCCGGGCAGCGGCCGGCGCCAGCGACAGCGCGCGGTCAGGCCACGCGTCGTCGACCAGCGCGCGGGCCGCGTCGGCGCCGAGCAGGCTGGTCAGGCCGGGCTCGACGCGAGCATCCGGGCCCGGCGGTTCAAGCGGCTCGCGATCGATCACGAGCCTGACCCTGTTCAAGAACGGCGCCACCGGCGCGAGCCAGCCCGAAGCGCAGGGTCAGCCCGATCGCGAGCGGTTTCGTGGTGTCCGGGATCGATCACCTGGCCAGAAATCCGGCTGCCGGTCCGGGGACAACCGACGCCGGCGCGCGGCCAAGCGCGCGCAACTCGCCGCCGGCGCGCGCGGGCTCGACCCTTGCTAGCTCGGTCCTCGCGCCCGGACCGGGCGCACCTGACGAGACGAACAAAAGGAGAACCGATGCGAAGCGATCAGACCGAAGACAACGTGGCCCTCGATGACCTCGACCCGGCGCCGGCCGAGGTGAAGCTCGACCTCGAGTGGGCCAACACGGCCGACAACAGCGACACCATCATCGCGATCTGACCCGTACGGGGGGCCCGGCCCGCGGGCCGGGCCTGCCCGGCTACCGAGGAGGCGAACGTGCCCGCCGAGGTGCGCGTGGTGGACGACTTCGTCGCGGCGGACCGCCTGGCCCGCCTGTACGGCGCGCTGCGCGCCTGGCCGGAGATCCCGCACGGCCTGTTCTGGATCGACGTCGCGCGGGTGGAGCGCCACGCCGCCGGCGACCCCTCGCCAGCTGCCTGGCTGGCGCCTCATGTCGGCGAGCTGGCCGGCCCGCTGCTCGACATCCTGGTCGGCCTGGTCGACCTCTTGCCGGCCGCGTGCCGCGGGGGCGGCGCGCTCGAGCTATGGACCAAGCGGGTCGACGAGGTCGCCGACCGCGTCTTTCTCCACCGCGACACGCACAGCGGGCCCAAGCCCGAGGGCGCCCCCGCGCGTCCGCTCGCGGCGACCATCCTCCACGTCGGCCCCGACCGTCCGCTCGCCGGCGGCGACACCGTGTTCGCCATGGATGACCCGCCGTCCGATGCGCTGATCGCGCGCGACAAGACCCGGCTCGAGCTGGCCGAGGTGTGGTCGCTGGCGCGCAGCTGGCTGCCGGTGCCGCGCCGGGCCGGGCGCCTGGTCGTGTTCGACGGGGCGCGGCCGCACTTCGTCGCGCCGCTCGCGGAGCCGGCGCTGGAGACGCCGCGCATCACGCTCCTGGTCAACGCCTGGGCCGAGCGGCCGGTGCCCGCGGAGGGCGACGGAGGGTCGCCGTGCCTGGTGAGGCCGGACGAGTTTCGCGCGCTCTGCCGGATGCGGACCGGGGAGATGCGCGCGCTGGTCTCGCTGCTGCACCGGATCGAGGTGGAGGGGGACGAGCTGGCGGCGATGGTGTCGGCCTGTCAGGCCATCGCGCGGCGGATGCGGCGGGGGCAGCGGCAGGCTTGAGGGCGCGGCGTCTTCGAGGTCGAGGTCGACGGCGTCTTCACGTCGACGGGGACAGGGCTCCCACGTCGATCAGGGCGGCGTACGGAGCGGCCAGGGCGCGGTGGGTGGCTTCGCGAGCGGCGGATAGCGCGGCCCGGCCGGCGCCCAGGCGGAACGGGTTGACTCTCGGCAGGCCGAGGATGCGCAGGGTGATCGTGTCCCGCCGGGCCGGCGCGCTGAACACGGGGCTGCTTCGCCGCCGCCACGGCGAGCGACTGGCCAGGCAGTGATAGAAGGTGACCTCGCCGGCCGGCTGAGCGCGCAGGCCGGCCAGCCCGGGTCGGTCGAGGATGCCGCCGTCGCTGAGCAGGCGCCCCGCGCGCCGGACCGGGTGGAGCAGCCCGGGGAACGCGCACGACGCGACCAGCGCGCTGGCCAGGTCGCCGTCGTCGAGCACCACCGTGCGCCGCGCGCCGAGGTCGAAGGCCGACACCGAGAGCGGCGCGCGGCACCCGGCGAAGCTGGCCGCGGGCAAGAGCCGCTCGAGCCGGCGGCGAAACAGCTGCCCGCGCAGGAGCCCGAGCCCCGGCCACGGATCCCAGAAGTCGGCCCGCTCGAGCGCGAGCAGCTCCTCGGTCAGCGCCGCGGCCGGCAGCCCCGCGGCCCACATGCCCGCCACCAGCGCGCCGGCGCTCGATCCGGCCAGCCGGGCCGGCGACAGCCCCGCCTCCTCGAGCGCGGCCATGAGGCCCGCGTGGGCGTAAAAGCCAAAGAAGCCGGACGACAGCGCGATGGCGAACGGGCGGCCGGCCAGGTGCTCGGCGAGCGACTCTTCAGCCACGATTCACCGTAGCACGCGCCTGCCGCCGCCCGGACCCGCGCGCTACTGCTGGAGCTCGAGCACCACGAAGATCCGGCGCGGGTCGACCCGGAAGTCGAAGCCGGTGTCGAACGGCGCGATCACCCGCGAGCGTCGGTCGAGCAGGTTGGTCGCGGTCGCGCCCAGGCGCAGGCCGCCGGCCACCTGGACGAACGCGGCCGCGTCGAAGTTGATGAAGCTGGGCACCTCGTCGGGACGCACCTCCCGGAACGCGGGGGTGACCAGCGCGCTGGCCCGGCGGCGGGTCGGGCCCTGCGCGTACGCCTCGCCCGACAGCGTGACCCGCCCGCGCGAGAATCGCGCGCCGGCCTTGACCAGCAGCGCCGGCGCGTTGACCAGCTCCTTGCTGGCCGCGACCTGCGGGTTGAGGGTCTCCTCGTCGACCAGCTTCACGTAGGACACGCTGGCGTGGGCGCCGACCCGGTTCTTGCCGACCTCGACCTCGCCGAGCAGCTCCGACTCCACGCCGACGCGCTCGTTCGAGTACAGGTTGGTGAGGATGTCCGAGACACCGTCGGCGTAGGAGATGTGGTTCTCGCGGTGGCTGTAGAAGCCGTTCGAGCGCCAGCGCAGCCAGTCGCGCGGGCTGAGGTCCATCGCCACCTCGTAGGTGGTGTCGCGCTCCGGCTGCAGCGTGGTCGGGTTGGCGCCGGCGCTCCAGGTGTTGGACGCGAACAGCTCGATGATGGCCGGGGTGCGGAACGCGCGGCCGGCCATCGCCTTGAGCGCGAGCCAGTCGGTCGGGGTCGCGACCAGGCCGATGCGCGGCGACACCTCGTGGAAGCCGTCCGACACCGCCGGCCCGTCCGGGGCCGTCATCGGCACGTAGTCGTAGATGAGGCCGTCGTAGCGGGCGCCGGCGGTCAGCTCGAGCTTCTCGCCCAGCCACGAGCCGCTGACCAGCTGGCCGAACGCGGCCACCCGCGTGACCGGCCGATCCACGATCGGCTGGTACATGGCGCCGAGCTCGCGGAACTCGCCGAACGGCTCGTCGCCGTGGCCCAGGTTGGCGTTGGACGAGTGCACGTCGTCGCCGTTGTAGAAGGTGACCGCGTACTCGGCGCCGGCCAGGAAGCTGGCCTTGCGGCCGAGATCGAGCGACACCTGGCTGCGCATGAACAGGCGCTCGAGGTCGGTGACGAGCTGCTCGGTGACGCCGTCCGGGTAGAAACCGTCGAGCGCGTCGTTCTCGTAGAAGCGGATCTTGGAGTCGTACTGCTGGCGCTGGAGCTGGGCGATGTGGTCGAACGACAGCCGCCCGACCTTGTGGCGGTAGCGCAGCGACGACACCACGCGGCTCTCGTTGTAGTTCTCGCCGGCGTCCGGAATGTGCTCGAACCAGCCGTGGCCGGTCTCGAAGCTGCCGTCCTGCAGGTGGATGCTGAAGGTCATGCCGTCGAGGAACTCGCGGCCGTCCAGCTTGGCCATGAGGTGGTACTGCCGGCGCGAGTCGTGGACCAGGAACCGGCCCAGCTCGCCGTCGCTGCCGGTGCGCTCCGACCCGTCGTAGTCCCGGTACGGATCCGGCGTCCGGTTGAAGCTGGCCGCGCCGACCACGAAGTCGACCAGCTCGGTGCGCTGCCCGCCCACCACCGACATGGCGGTGGCGTCGGTGGCCAGCTTGACCGACGCGCGCACGCCGGCGCCGCCGAGATCCTCGACCGAGAGCGTCTCCAGCCCGACCACGCCGTTCAGCGCGTTGGTGCCGTACACCGCCGAGGCCGGCCCGCGCAGGATGTCGACCTTCTTGAAGAAAGCGAGCGAGGTCGCCTCCCAGGTGTATGCCCCGTCCACCTCGACGTCGTTGAACGGCGTGCCGTCGACCAGGATCAGGTTGCGATCGGCGTTCCAGGTCTCCGGGTTGCCGCGGTTGGTCATCACCCGCCGCTCGAAGTCCTGCCCGCGCGCGTAGCCGGGCACCTGGGCCAGGACGTCGTTGATCGTGATCCAGCCGTACTCGCGGATCTGCTGGTCGGTCATCACCGACACCGTCGCGGGCGTCCGCTCGATCGGGCGCTTCTCCTTTGTGGCCACCGAGCTCTCCAGGTCGAGCAGGCTGTCCAGGGTCAGCGACTCGACCGCGACCTTGCCCTCTTCCTCCGCCTCCACCTCCCCTGGCTCGCCGGCCAGCGCCGCGATCGGCTCTTGCGAGATCGCGGCGGTGACGGCCAGAAAGGAGAAGGCGAGGGTTCGCGAGCGCTTTCGACGGAGCAATCGTAGCATCATCGTTTCACAATCTCCGCGACACGCAGGAGCTCGGCGGCGAGCTTGGCCCCCTGCGCCGTCGCCGCGGTGAGGTCGATCTGGATGGTGATGCGCTTCTTCTGCACATCGGTTCCCAGGACGACCGCCAGGCCGTGCCGCAGGTAGGCCGGGCGGTCACTGAAGGTGAGGCAGGGCCGCGCGCGGGCCGCGGCGGTGATCTGGTCGAGCTCGCCCTCGAGCCCGATGGCGAGGTAGATCGCGGTGACCTCGAGGTCGCGCAGACGGTCGCCCAGGAGCTCGCCGGCGGCGAGCTCGACCACGGCGATCGGCCTGCCGGCCACGGTCAGCTCCTTGGACACCGCGCGCAGGGCGTACGCCATCGCGCTGGCCGCGCGCCGCGACACCGGATCGCTGTCGTCGCGCACCACGCCGATGACGACCTGGCGGCCGGCCCGCTTGGTCACGTTCCGGTCGTAGGCCAGGACGCGGACCAGGACCAGCGCCTGCTTGTTGTCGGTCGCCGCATCCGCCGCCGCCTCGGCCGCGTGGCCGAGGACGAGCAGCAGGATGAGCGCCGAGAGCGCCAGCCGGCGGATCACGGATCCCTCGCCAGA
Organism: Kofleriaceae bacterium; assembly: GCA_035489015.1. Taxonomy (GTDB): domain Bacteria; phylum Myxococcota_A; class Polyangia; order Haliangiales; family Haliangiaceae; genus DATFRY01. Next base: position 85,414 of record DATHKR010000172.1, read on the forward strand.
CGCTCGAGCTGAGTCGACACGAAGTGGCGGAGAGTCTCGCGGTCGAACGGCTTCTCGAGGACGGGGACCCCGAGCCGGCCGACATCCGCCTCCGAGCGGTCGTCGAGCGCCCCGGTCATGAAGGCGAACGCGCGCGCCTGCTCGGGGGCGCGGATGCGCAGGGCATCGAGCAGCTCCGGCCCGTTCATGCCCGGCATGCGCACATCGCACAGCACCAGGTCGAAGCGCTCGCCGGAGGTGAGCCGCTCGAGCACGCGGCGCGCGCTGGTCTCGATCTCGGCCATGCCGCGCTCGAGCAGGCGCGCGGTCGCGCTGGCGACCGGCGCCTCGTCGTCCACCACCAGGATGCGGCCGCGCTTGGTCATGGGGGTGGAGCGGACCGGGAGAGCGGCGACCTGCTTGGCGATCGCCGACGCGGGCAGCCGCACCCGCATGGTGGTGCCCACGCCCACCTCGGTGTCGACCGCGAGGCTGCCGCCGTGCGCGCGCACGATGCCGTGACAGATCGCCAGGCCCAGGCCGGTGCCGACGCCGACCGGCTTGGTGGTGAAGAACGGGTCGAAGATCTTGTCGCGCACCTCCGGCGGGATGCCGGTGCCGGTGTCGGACACCGCGATCTCGACGGTGCCCTGCTCGGTGACGCGGGTGGAGACGCGGACCTTGCGGCGGTCGGGCGGCGCGTCGGTCGGGATCGCGTCGGCCGCGTTGACCACCAGGTTCACGATCACCTGGGCGAGCTGCGACTCGCTGGCCATCACCAGGGGCACCTCGGCCAGGTCGCTCAGGATGGTGGCGCGCTGGCCGGCGGTGACCATGGCCAGGTCGACCGCGGCGGTGGCGACCTTGCGGACGTCGACCGGGGTGCGCTCGCCGAAGTCCTTGCGCGCCATCTTGCGCATGTCCTGGACGATGTTCTGCACCCGCACGGCGCCGCCGTGGGCATCGCGCACCGCGACGCCCAGCTCGGCGACCACCTCCGGGGTGAGCGGGGTCCGCTCCTCGGCGGGGGCGGCCATGTTGCCCAGCTCGATCTCGATGAACTCGAGGTTGGCCAGGACGTAGCTGAGCGGGTTGTTGATCTCGTGGGCCACCCCGGTGGCCAGGGTGCCGATCGAGGCCAGGCGATCCGACAGGGCGAGGCGATCGCGCAGGCGCTTCTCCTCGGTGACGTCGCGGGCGAGCAGGATGGTGACCGGGTCGTTGTCGACGGTCAGCGAGAAGACCCGCCCCTCGAGCGAGACCGCGCCGCCCTCGCAATCGACCTGGACGACGGGGCTCTGCTCGCCGGCGCGAGTCGCGCTCACCAGCGCGGCGAGCTCGGTCGTGTGGCGCGGAGCCGCGCCCGCGTCGAGGGCGAACAGCCGGCGGGCAGCCGAGTTGGCGTAATCGAGCTCCCCGCGCGTGTAGATGACCAGGCCGTCCGGCATGCCCTCGACCAGGACCGAGAACTTCGCCTCCTGGGCGGCCAGCGCCCGCTCGGCGCGGCGCCGGCGAGTGAACATCCGCGCCACCATGGCGGCGAGCGCGCCGCCGCCGACCAGGACCAGCGCGATCGCGCCGATCCAGTTGGAGCGCTTCTCGGCGTCGACGTGGGCGGCGTCGAAGCTGACCACCAGGCGGCCGAGGGTCCCCCCCGCGGCGTGCACCGGCACGGCGGCGAACAGGTGCTGGCCGCGACGGACGGTCGCCTCCACCCCCTTGTACAGCTCCAGTCGCGCCGAGCCCGGCGCCTGCCAGCGGGAGAACTCGCGACCGCTGGCCTCGAGGACGACCGCCACCTCGGCGTCCTTCTGCGAGGAGAGCAGGGCCAGGGCGCGCTGGGCCGAGTCGGTGTCCTCGAACTCGAGCGGCGCGGCCAGCGCGTCGGCCAGGACGTGGGCGAGGCCGAGCACCCGGGTGTGAGCATCGAGCTCGATCTGCCCGTTCATGCGGGTCGGGACGACCGTGACGAACAGGCCGACCACCAGCAGCAGCGGGGCAAAGACAACGATCTCGCGGACGGGCAGGCGCCTCCGCCGCTGGCCGCCAGATCTCGTCTCCTTGAGGGTCACCGTCACACCTCAATCGGCCATCCAGCCCACTGCTTGACGGCGGAGAGCGACCCACCCTCAGCAACATCGAGTGATGCCGCGCCCCTACCGGTCCCACATCCCGGACCTCGGCCGGCTGAAGTCCCGGCTGGCCGATCCTGAATCGGCTGCTAGGATCGATCTCATGCCCAGGCGAATGACCGAGCCCATCTGATCCACGGCTGTAGGTGGGCGGCGGTGGGTTCTTTCGCTGACCGTCCTTCTGCTCGGAATGGAGCTCTTCGACGAGCTCTTCTCGGGTGTGCCGGTCATCGCCGCGCCGGCGATCCAGCGCGAGCTGGGTGCGTCGTACCAGGTGACCGCCGCGGCGCTGCTGCTGGTGCCGGCGCTGCTGGCCCTCGTGGTCGAGCCGGTCCTGTTCCTGCTGGCCGACCGTCATCCGCGCGCCTGGTTCGTGCGGGGTGGTGCGATCGGGATGGCGGTATCGGCGGTGCTGGGCGCGGCGGCGCCGACGGCGGGCTGGCTGGCGTGCGCCGAGGCGCTGGCCGCGGTGTCGAGCGGCTGCGCGGTGGCCACGGCGCAGGCGACGCTGGTCGACGCCCACCCGGGTGAGCGCGAGCGGGTGCTGACCCGCTGGGCGATGCTCGGCCTGGCCGGCGACCTCGCGGCGCCCGCGCTGTTCGCCGGGCTGGCGGCGGTGTCGATCAGCTGGCGTGGCGCTTATCTGATGATCGGCGCGGCGATCGGGGTGTGGGTAGCCGGCCTCATCACCGCGCGCTTCCCGGTCGCCGGGAAGGCCGGCGCGGCCCCCGCCGCCGGCGGCACCGACGACGCTGCTGGCACCGACGACGCCGCGGGCACCGACGACACCGAGGACGCCCCGCTGTTCGCCTCGCTGTGGCTGGCCCTGCACGACCGCCGCCTGGTCGCCTGGCTGTTCGGCGCGGCGCTGTGCGACCTCCTCGACGAGATCCTGGTCCTGTTCGGGTCGCTCCACCTGCGCGATGCGCTCGGGGCCGGCCCGCTGGCCCGCTCCGCGATGATGGGCGGCTTCGTGGCCGGCTCCGCGCTCGGGCTCGCGGTCAGCGAGCGCTTGCTCCGCCGGGTGGCGCCGCTCCGCCTGCTCGCCGCCAGCGGCGTGGCGTGCGCGGTGCTCTACCTGGCCTGGATCGCCTCACCGACCCTGTGGGTGTCGACCCCGCTCATCGTCGCGGTCGGCTTCACCTCCGCGCCGCTCTATCCGATCACCATGGCGCAGGCATACGCGGCGCTGCCGGGCCGGTCGGGCACGGTGCAGGCCGCCGGCCACCTGTTCACCCCGTTCGCGATGGGGTTGCCGTGGCTGCTCGGCTGGGTGGCCGATCACCACGGCACCGCGGCGGCGCTCGTCGCGCTCGTCGCCCAGCCGATCGGGCTCACCGCGCTGGCGCTGGCCGGCCTCAGGGCGGCGAATCGCCGGGCGCGAGCGAGCGGCGCAGGAGGCCCCGGCGCACCCCCGCCATCGTCTCCAGCATGAGGCGGCGGGTCGGGCCGAACCGGCAGGCCAGCGGCAGCAGCCGGTCACGCAGCCAGCCGCCGGCGCGCGAGTCGGACTGGAACAGCGGGGTCAGCCAGCGCGTGGCCAGCTGGTAGTAGCGCAGGTGAGCCCGGCGCGACCGGCTGTAGGCGGCCAGCCCGGCCTCCAGCGTCGCGGCGGCGGCGAGCGAGTCGGCCAGCACCATCGCGTCCCACAGGGCGAGGTTGGCGCCCTGCCCCAGCTGCGGGCTGGTCGCGTGGGCGGCATCGCCCAGCGCGGCGATCCCGTCGCCGTGCCACCGGCGCAGGCGGACATCCGAGTAGCGGGCGAGCAGGAGCTGATCGAGATCGCCGATCTGGGCCAGGACCGGCGCGGCGCGCGGCTCCAGCGCGAGGACCGCCTCCTTCCAGCGGGCCAGACCGGCGCGGCGCAGCTGGTCCATGCGGTCGACCCGCGCGCTCCAGAACAGGCTCACCACCGGCGTGTCGGCGCCGGGGGCGAGGCCGGTCGGCAAGAGGCCGACCATGCGGCGGGCGCCGTCGACCACCTGATGCAGGCGATCGCGAAAGGCCCGCTCCGGGTCGCGCGCCACGAACCACAGCGCACCCCACGGGTAGTGCGAGACGCGCGCGCCGACGTGCCCGCGCAGGAGCGCCGCGCCGTCCGCGCCTCCGCCCACCGCGACCAGGTCGAAGTCGCCCAGGTCGGCGCCGCCCGGGCCGACCAGCGCCCGGCGCCCGCGCACCGGGGCGGCGATCCGCTCGACCGCGCAGTCGACCCGCAGCGTGGCGCGCGCCTCGGCCGCGAGCGCCGCGCCGAGCACCTCGAACAGGAGGCCGCGGTGGGTGCCGAGGGCGATCGCGCCGCCGCCGAGCTCGCCGTAGTCGAGGTCGACCACCGCGCCGCCGTCGCGCCGCACGCACAGCAGCCGGTCGACCGGCGCCGCCCTCGCGCGCACCTGGTCGAGCAACCCGAGCCGGGCGAGGACCGCCTGGCCGGTCGGCTGGAGCAGGATGCCGGCGCCGACCGGACCCGGCCGCGCCACTCGCTCGAACACCGAGACGCGGTGGCCGGCGCGGGCCAGGAACAGCGCGGCGGCGGCCCCCGCGGTCCCGCAGCCGATCACCGCCACGTCGAGCGCTGCGCCAGCCATCTCCCTTGGATGACGCCGGAGTCAGCGAGGAGGCAGGATCCGCGCGCCGGGCAGCTCGCGATCGACCGAGCGGCTCGCGATGCGCGCGCCGACGTAGAGGAACGGCTGGATGAGGACATCGATCAGCGCCGCGCCGGCCAGCCCGAGCGTGGCGGTCTGGTGGAGCTCCGCGGCCCGCAGGGTGCGCTCGTGGTCGAACATGTGGCCGAGGTCGAACAGGAGCACCACGAGCAGGCCCAGCGCGGCCAGCCCGACCGCCGCGGTGCCGAGCCCGACCCAGATGCGAGGCCGCGCGAACGAGTGGACACGGGCGGCGAGCAGGAACAGCAGCACCAGCGCGGGCAGGATCCCGAAGTGAGCCAGCCCGGTGTGGACCAGGTCCGGCGGGCTCGCCATGATCTCCGCGAGCGGCGGAGACGGCGACGCGTGGCAGTCGGGCATGAACGCGCAGCCCAGCGCCGCGCCGAAGTTGCTCTCCCACACCTCGTGCCACGGCAGGAAGAAGGTGACCAGGGCGACCAGGGCGAACAGCGCGCCGCTGGTCTGGATGGCCCGGTGGACGAGGAGCCACCGGCCGCGCAACCGCACGAGCCCGAGAGGGATGCGTCTGGTCGGCACCGCACCCGATTGTCGCAGGTTTCGGCCGCCGCGCGACGGCACGGATCGGCAGGGCGCGCCCGGCCGGTGGCAGCCCTCTCAGCTGCTGGGCTGCTCGACCTCGGGCGCCGCCGGCAGGCTCTCGATCGCGTCCTCGACCTCGTGGCGGAGGCCGGCCAGCTCGGCCAGCGCGTCGCGGCGGACCGCCGGGATGCGCAGCGCGTCGCCGTACGGCAGGCGGAAGTAGCGATCGCGGAACACTCGGGCCACCTGGTCGCCGCCGCGCGCCTGGAGGTGGGCGATCGCTTGCCCCACATCCTTGTAGTCGCGGATGAGACGGTCCACCGAGGCAGACGAGTCGATCGACAGCGGCGTCTGCTGCAGATCGGCCCCGTCCGGCTCGCTGCCGATCAGCGCCGCCCCGTCGGCGACCGGCGCCAGCGCGCCCGGATCCGCCTGCGGCGGCACGGCCGCCGCGCTCACGGGCACCGGGTCGGTCGCCCCGGCGGGCTCGGCCTCTCGCGACGCGATCCGCTCGCGCGGCTCGGCGCTGCGCTCGCGCTCCTCCGGGTGCGAGGCCGCCGCGCGCCGGGCCGGCTTGCCCGCGCGCGCCTGGGTCGGCGTCGCGGCGCCCGCCTGGCGCTCCGTCCGCGATCGATCCACCCGGTCCGCCGCTCGCTCGGTCATCGGGGCCGGCGTCGCCATCGCGGCCGGGCCGGTCGGCGCCACCTCCTCGTCGGAGGCGGCCGCCGCGACCGGGACCCGCGAGTCGAACATGCCGACGTCGATCCACCCCTGCGACAGCGACAGCGCGCAGGCGGCCACCCCGGCGACCAGGGCCGGCAGGCCGATCCTGGCCAGCCGGCTGCGGCCGCGGTTCACCATCCAGGTCGGGTCGTCGAAGCCCGGGTAGCTGGCGCGCGGATCGGCGTCCGGCTGGTAGATCGCGGCGCGCATGCCCTGGGTGTCGGCCCGCGCCACCGCCCACTCCACCGAGTCGAGCGCGGCGCACAGGTCCTCGGCCGAGGCGAACCGGTTCTCCGGTGCCTTGGCCAGGAGCCGGCGCACCACCCGCTCCAGCTCCGGCTGGACCTCGAGCCCCGGGCGGCGCACCGACATCGGCGGGACGCGCTCGGTCACGTTCTTGTGGGCAATCTCGACCGGGCTGCCGTCGAACGGCGGCCTGCCGGTCAGCATCTCGTACATCGTCACGCCGAGCGCGAACAGGTCGGCGCGATGATCGACCGCGTGGTCGAGCGCCTGCTCCGGCGCGATGTAGATCGGCGTGCCCACGATGAGCCCGCACTCGGTCAGCCGCCCGGCGACCTCTTCGCCCACTCCCTCGCGGTCGCGCATCGAGATGGCGAGCCCGAAGTCGAGGATGCGCGGCACCGGCGTCCCGCCCTCGTTGCGCTCGAGCACGACGTTGCCCGGCTTGAAGTCGCGGTGAACCAGCCCCTGCGAGTGCGCGTGGGCCAGCCCCTGGGCCAGCTCGCGGGTCAGGCGGATCGCCTGCGCGGTGTCGAGCGGCGCCTCTCGCGCGATGAGGTCGCTGAGCGGCTCCCCCTCCACGTAGCTCATGACCAGGTACAGCAGGCCGGCGTCGCTGCGCCCGAAGTCGACCACCGACACCACGTTCGGGTGGCTGAGCCGGCTGGCCAGCGCGGCCTCCTGCGCGAAGCGGATCCGCATGCGCGGATCGGCGACCAGATCACCGAACAGGACCTTGATGGCGAACTTGCACGGCAGCCGCAGGTGGCGGGCGCGGTAGATCATCCCCATCGAGCCCTCGCCGACCAGATCCTCGATGAGGTAGCGGTCGGCGATCTCGGCGCCGATCAGCGGATCCACACCCTCGCTGCACGGGCGGAGCGCGGCCCCGTCGGCCGGGCAGCAATCGAAGCCGGTGCGGAACACCGCAAGACACGTCGGACAGCGAAGTCTGGAATCTATGCTGCTATTCGGGATCATGAGCCACCTGTGACGTGATGCTAGAACTGCCCCGCGACCGAGAGGGCCGCGGAATCGCCTCCTGCGCTGGCTCCGACCCGGAGGCGGGTGTCCGGTTCGTCGGAGGTGAAATAGAGGATGAGGCCGGTGATGGCGACCGCGCCGGCCCCGGCAAACATGATGTCGGCCACCAGCGCGCGCCGCTCGAGGCGATCGACACGAGCATCGGCGCCCGGGCAGGCCATGCGGGCGCAGCCGTCGTCCTCGAGCGAGTTGTAGTCCTGGCGCGCGGCAACCGCGAAGCCTACCCCGGTGGCAAGCGCGGCGGCGGAGACGGCACCGAGCACCACCACGGGTGCGGTGAAGCGGCGCCCGTGGCCGTGACCGATGAGATCGTCCTCGGGCACGGGCATGTCGGTGGCCATCGGCTCCGACGGCGTGGTCGGCTCGACCGCCGAGCTGGCGACGCTCTCCGCGGGAGCCGGGGCGGTCTCGACCGCGGCGGGCGCGACCGGCGCGGGCGCGGGGGCCGGGGGCCGGCGAGCGCGAGGTCGCCGCGCCGCGCCGGGCAGGAGCGAGCGCGGCGCCGCGCGAAACGCGAGGTCCACGGCGGCCGCGTCGGTGGCCCCGCCGTCGATGACCAGGGCGGGGCGGCTGGTCAGCGCGCCGCGGCGGTCGGCCCAGGTGACGTCGATCTGCAGGCGCGGCCCGATCCGGACCAGGAACAGGAACAGGAGCTCGTCGCGGTCGAGCCGGGTCGCCACGTCGCGCACGCAGTCCGCCTTGGCCACGCAGTCCTCCGGGAGCCCGGCGGGCGGCAGCCGGCGGCGCGCCTCGGCCCCGGCGATGACGTCCACCACCAGCTGGTCGCGCAGCGCCTCGCCCAGGCGGGTGGCCAGGGTGTCGGCCTCGGAGTCGGCCAGGTTCACCCGGGTGGCGACGACCAGGCCGACCCGGGTCGGGCCAGCGCTGGCCGCGTCCGCGCCGGCGACCAGCGCCGCGAGCGAGGCGGCCACGGCGAGCGGAGCCAGCAACCGGTCACGCATCGGCGCCTCCCCCGCAGTCGGTCGCGCAGGTTGTCTCTTCGCCGGGGCAGCACATGCCGTCGCCGCAGCAGACGTGCTCCGGGTCGCAGCTGGCCGTGCAGTCGGAGGCGCAGGTGCACGCGTCCTCGGCTCCGTTGCAGGCGGCGTCGCCGCACATGCTGCCGCAGTCGGCCGGGCAGCTCGCGCTGGTCTCGTCGCCGTTGCAGGTCCCGTCGCCGCACGCGGTGCCGCAGTCGCCCGGGCAGGTCGCGGTCGTCTCGGCCCCGTTACACACGTTGTCGCCGCACGAGCTGCCGCAGTCGCCCGGGCAGGTGCCGGTCGTCTCGGTGCCGTTGCAGCAGCCGTCGCCGCACTCGGCGCCGCCGCAGTCCGACGCGCAGGTGCAGGTGGTCTCACCCGAGCCGGCGCAGCAGACTCCGTCGCCGCAGGTGGACGCGCCGCAGTCGGCCGCGCACGAGCAGGCGTCCTCGCCGCCGCAGCAGACCCCGTCGCCGCAGGTGGTCGCGCCGCAGTCGCCCTCGCACGAGCAGGCGTTCTCGCCCGAGCCGGCGCAGCAGACGTCGTCGCCGCAGGTGCTGGCTCCGCAGTCGGACGGGCACGAGCAGGGGTCCTCGCCGGCCGCCGCGCAGCACTGGCCGTCGCCGCACACCGCGCCGTCGCAGTCGGCCGGGCAGCTGCACAGGTCCTCGCCGCCGCTGCACACGCCGTCGCCGCAGGTCGCGTCGCAGTCCGGCTGGCAGGTGCCGGCGGTCTCGCCGTCGCGCCGGCAGCACAGCCCGTCGCCGCACGATCCGACCCCGCAGTCGTCGGCGCACGAGCAGTCGTTCTCGCCGGCGCTCGGGCAGCAGATGTCGTCGCCGCAGCGCGAGTCGCCGCAGTCGACCGCGCAGCCGCAGGCGTCCTCACCCGCGCCGGGGCAGCAGATCGCGTCGCCGCAGGTGCCCTCGCCGCAGTCGGACGGGCACGAACAGCGGTCCTCGCCGGCGCCGGCGCAGCAGACCCCGTCGCCGCAGGTCGGCTCGCCGCAGTCACCCGGGCACGAGCACGCGTTCTCGGTCTCCACGCACAGGCCGTCGCCGCAGCCGCCGGTGCAGTCCTGGCTGCACGAGCCCGGATCCTCGAGGTCCGGGCAGCAGATCTCGTCACCGCAGGTCGGCGCGCCGCAGTCCTCGGCGCAGGTGCAGACGCTCTCGCCGCCGCCGCACACGTCATCGCCGCAGCGAGCGTCGGGCGCGGCGTCGGCATCGCCGCCGGTCGCGCCCGCGTCGGCCGGGTCGATGGCGCCGGCTCCGGCGTCGTCGCTCGATCCCTTGTTGCGGAACTTGTCGCCATCCAGCGTACGTGTGCAAGACAGGGACATCCCCAGGCATACGACCCAGATAGCGTGACAGAGCTGCCTCACCCGGGGCCGTTGGCTGGACACGGGAAGCCTGTATTGCGAGTCATGTGCCATGGGACAGCAATCGGCCTGGCCGTCGCATCCCGAGGAGTACGCCGGGTTGGGGTAGAGGAAGCGTCATTCCGATGTACGCAGCTTGAGGCGACCTTGTAGGGTGTGCGCCCCCGCCACATTGTCTCCCTCGCTCCCGGATGCGGTCGCTGGCCTGCGGCGCGGTGCATGACGCGCCCTTGCACCCGCGGCCGATCTTGAACAGGCTGCGCGATCATGATCGAAGCACGTGGCCTGGCCCGCACGTTCAAGAGCAAGCGCGGCCCGGTCGAGGCGGTGCGCGGCGTGGACTTCGAGGTCGCGGCCGGCGAGATCGTCGGCTTCCTCGGCCCCAACGGGGCGGGCAAGACCACGACGCTGCGCATGCTCGCCACGCTGCTCGCCCCGACCGCAGGAGACGCGACGGTGGCAGGGTTCGATCTGCGGCGCGACCCGCGCGGGGTCCGGCGACGGATCGGCTACGTCGGCCAGGGCGGCTGCACCAACCCGCTGGCCGAGGTCGACGAGGAGATCGTGCTGCAAGCGCGCCTGTACGGGATCGGCGCCGCCGAGGCCGCTCGCCGCGCCGCCGCGCTGCGCGACCACCTCGATCTGGCCGACCTCGGCGATCGCCAGGTCAAGACGCTGTCGGGCGGCCAGCGCCGCCGCCTCGACATCGCGCTCGGCATGGTGCACGAGCCGCCGCTCCTGTTCCTCGACGAGCCATCCACCGGGCTCGACCCGCACAGCCGGGCCAACCTGTGGGACCACATCCGCGCGCTGCGCGACCGCGACCGGTCGACCGTCTTCCTGACCACGCACTACCTCGACGAGGCCGACGCGCTGTGCGACCGCATCCTCATCATCGATCACGGCCGCATCGCGGCGACCGGCACGCCGGCCGAGCTCAAGCGGCGGATCGGCGGCGACGTGGTCACCTTCGAGGTGGAGGGCGCAGAGGCGGCCGAGCGCGGGCGGGCGCTCCTGGCCGGGCACGGCGGCGTGCGCGACGCCGCCGCGGCCGGGCGCGAGATCCGCGTCACCGTCGACCGCGGCGACGCCCAGGCGCTGCCGCTCATGCGCGCGCTCGACGCCGCCGGCGTGACGGTGTCGGCGCTGCGCATGGCCCACCCGTCGCTCGACGACGTGTTCCTGACCCTGACCGGTCGCTCGCTGCGCGACGCCGGCGAAGGCGCCGCGGCCGCCGATCCGCGCGCCTGATCCACTCGACCGAGGAGCCCCCGTGATCGTCCTCCGCGACGCCTTCCTCATCTTCCGCTACCAGCTCCGGCTCATGGTGCGCTCGCCGGTCTGGTTCTTCATCGGCCTCATCCAGCCGCTGTTCTACCTGGCGCTGTTCGGCCCGCTGCTCCACCCGCTGAAGGAGCTGCGCGGCTTCCCGCCCGGTGACGCCTGGCAGGTGTTCGTGCCCGGCCTGCTCATCCAGCTCGGCATCTTCGGCAGCATGTTCGTCGGCTTTGGCCTCATCGCCGAGATCCGCTACGGCGTGGTCGAGCGCATGCGGGTGACCCCGGTCAGCCGCCTGGCGCTGCTGCTCGGCCGGGTCCTGCGCGACACGCTCATGTTGCTGGTCCAGGCCACCATCCTGACCGTCATCGCGATCGTCTTCGGGCTCCGGGTCAGCCCACCCGGCGCGCTCCTGACCGTCGCCCTGGTCGGCCTGCTCGGCATGGCGCTGTCGTCGCTGTCGTACGCCGCCGGCATGTGGCTGAAGAGCGAGGACGCGCTCGCCCCGCTCCTCAACATGATCGCGCTGCCGGTCCTGCTCCTGTCCGGCATCCTCCTGCCGATGACCCTGGCCCCGCCGTGGCTGTTCAACCTGTCGCGGCTGAGCCCGTTCGCGTACGTGGTCGAGGCGGCGCGCGCGGCGTTCCGCGGCGACTTCGACGCCGTCACGATCTTCGCCGGCCTCATCGCCGCCGCCCTGCTCGCCGCCGGCGGTCTCGCGATCGCCACCCATCGCTTCCACCGCGAGTCGGCGTAGCGGCGGGACCGCGCTACTGCTGAGCGTTGAGGAGCCCGATGTTGGTCACCTGCTTGCCGGTGCGGGCGTCCCAGGCGCGACCGACGTACTGGATGTTCGGCTGCGGCTCGGGATCGGCGAACTTGATGAGCGCGGCGATGTCGCCCGGGCCGATCGGTTTCTTCCCGATGTAGCGGATGCGCAGATCCGGGATCTGCGGGTCGTCGAAGATGCCCTGGACCGGCTGCTCGAGCTTCATCACGGCGAACACCTCCCAGTCGGGGTGGACGTCGATGATGAGCTCGTCGGGCGGGACGGTGAGGAGGCCGCGCAGATCGATCAGCGTCAGGCCGCACTCGGGGCAGACCGGCGGCCACTCGAACGCCTTCAGGAACTGCTTCCACAGGATGATGTCGATGCGCTGGCAGGGCGCCGACTGGAAGCCGGGGAGGCCCTCCGCGTGGTCGGACGAGCCGGCGCATCCCGGATCGGCGGTGTCGACCAGCCCGTCTCCGTCGTTGTCGGCGCCGTCGCTGCACTCGGGGGTGCCCGCGAGCGGCACGCAGGTCGGAATCACGTCGGCCCGGGCCGGGCGCTCGAGCAGCCCGACGAGGCCGATCGCGATCACCGGGAGCGCGAGCGCGAGCGCCGCTGGAAGTCTCTTCTTCATGGTCGTCTCCGTCGCGAGCAGCGCCCCGCGTGGCGCGCTCGCAGCAAGGGTTGGCCGGGATCGATGGCTCGTGCGCGGGTCGGCTTCGTGCCGCACGGAGAGGAGTACAAGGCGGGCGCGGCAGACCTCACGCGGAGGTCGGCGCGGCTGTTCATCGGGCGGCGCGCGCGGTACACCACCGAGGTGCGCTGGCTGGTGCTGGGGTCCGCGGCCGCGGCGATGGCCCTGCTCGCCGGGCCGATCGCGCCGGCCGGTGCCGCGCCGCCTGTCGCTGCGCCGGCGCCGACTGCGCCCGCGCCGACTGCACCCGCGCATCCGCCGCCCCCGCCGACAGTCCCACCGGCCCGGCGCCCTCCGCTCACCGCGCGCGACGTCGCCGGCGCGCCTCGCCCCGACCGGGCTCGCAACCAGGTCGAGGATGACCGGAGCGGCGCCCGACATCTCCTGTGGGTCCCCCGCGCGCTCCTGTTCGTGCCCCGGTGGGGCCTGTGGCTGGCGGCCAGCCCGGTCCGCGGCGGCCTCTACGGCTTCGAGCGCTACGGGGTCGGTCCGCGCCTGCGCCAGCTCCTCAGCGGCAACGGCCCGATCTCGGTCTTTCCCACCGTCGCTCGCGAGGCCGGGCACGGGCTCACCTACGGCATCGGCGGCGGCATCAGCCACCACGTGCGGGCCAACTTCCTGTTCGGCGGCGAGGTCCGCCAGGTCTACGACCTCCGCCTGGTGACCCACGGCCTGCTCGGCCCGGGGCTCGATCTCGAGCTGGGCGGGCAGATCCAGCGCCTGCAGGAGTCGCAGTTCTTCGGCATCGGCAACGGCGACCTCGAGCCGGCCGGCATGACCAGCGGCGTCGATCCGCGGGTCGACGCGACCGCGGTCGAGACCCGCTTCGACCAGGAGAACGTCCGCCTCGAGCTGGCCGCCGACTGGGTCCCGCTCGCGTCGCTCCCGGCGCTCGCCACCCACCTCACCGGCGCGGTCTTCGACAAGGACCTCGGCAGCACCGGCGGCAGCGGCCTGGTCGACATCGCGGAGGTCTACGACCCCGAGGGCCTGGTCGGCTTCGACGGCGGCGCTCGCTACGTCTACGGCGAGGCGCGGGCGATCTACGACGACCGCGCCACCACCAGCCCGTTCGTGAGCCTGGCCGAGCCGTCGACCGGCTGGAAGCTGGAGGGCTTCGCCGGGTACGCCCACGGCCTCGGCACCGACCCATCGCGCTACCTCCGCTACGGCGTCGACCTTCAGCGCCACATCGATCTCTACATGGGCGACCGGGTGCTGGTGCTGCGCGCCTACCTGGAGGGGGTCACCGCCGACCTCGACGAGATCCCCTTCACCGAGCTGCCTCGCCTGGGCGGCTCGCGGCTCCTGCGCGGCTACGCCCGCAACCGCTTCCGCGATCGCTCGGTCACCGCCTTCTCGGTCGAGTACCGCTACCCGGTCAGCCGCTACCTGGGCGCCTTTGCGTTCGTCGACGGGGGCGGGGCCTGGCGCCGGCTGGGTGACTTCGATCCGGCCGCCCTCCACCCGGGCTACGGGGCCGGCATCCAGCTCCACACCGCCGAGCTGTTCCTGACCCGCTTCCTGGTCGCCGGCGGCGACGACGGCATCACCTTCTACCTCAGCTTCTCGCCGTCGTCGGAGCTGAAGCTCACCACCCACCAGTGGTGAGCGCGCGCCTCACCAGCGGTGGATCCCGATGACCCGCAGCAGCCCGGCCGGATTTCTGGCCAGGTGGGCCTCGACCGGCCGCTGCGACGCGCCCGCCCGCGACGGCTCGACCTTGACGATGGCGTAGCCGTCGGCGCCCGGCCCGGCCGGCACCCCCGCCGCGCATGCTCGCCCGCCCGGCCCGGGCCGCGCGATCGCCTCCCAGCCGAGCGCGCCGCCGTCGCGGCCGTAGGCGCGCAGCCGGTAGACCGGCCTGGCCGAGCGCGACAGGCGATAGGTGATCGCCAGGTCGGTGAAGCAGAGCTGGCCGGCCTCGACCGCGAATCGCTCGAGCGGCGTGACCCGGTCGAACCAGTACTTCACCACCCTGGCCCGCCGCGCGACCAGGGTCGCCCACAGGTAGTCTGCCGCGCGCGGGTCGCTGTACTTGCCGGCGTCGACCGCGGCGCGGATCATCGCCGGCGTGAACGCGGCCACCAGCTTGGCCCCCCAGAACCCGTCGTGGCGGTCGCGCCGCTGGAACGGGGTCCACGGCGCCTCCTCGCGCCAGCCGCCCGGATCGAACCGCTCCGCCTCGATCCGCCCGACCCCGGTCAACGCCGGGATCCGCGCGCCCTCCCATGGCCGCCGCCACAGCCCGAGCGCGAAGAGCGACTTCAGCATGACCGCGAAGTCGATCTGGTGGGCGAAGCCGTCGTCGTCGCGATGGTCCACCACCCCGAACGTGCCGAGCGCGTTGCCGAAGTCGATGAGGTAGTGGACGACGTAGTGGACGTCCGGGTCGACCGGATCCTCGCTCCACACGTCGAGCAGGTTGTCCCACTTCACGTCGGTGTGATCGACCCACGAGAAGATCGCGTACTGGCCGCGCAGCTCGCGGCGCTCCTCGTGGGGGACCACGTCGTTGGGATCGTCGGCCCGCACGCCCTCCGGATCGACCCCGCCCAGCGTCTCGCCGGTCAGGAACTTGCTCGCCATCCCGCGGTAGCTGCCGTCGGGCTGGACGTTGACCCGGGCCAGCGCCTGGTCGAGGTCGGCGGTGGTCATGCGCCGCTGGTTGCCGAACGTGTCGGCCACCCTGGCGTCGTCGGCCAGGACCAGCTGATCGCGGGTCACCCGGACGATGGTGTCCTCGGGCACCTGGAAGCCGCACGCCCACATCAGCCGCTGGACCACCACGTTGGCCCCGGTCTCGGTCTCCGGCAGCCCCGTGCGGTCGAACTTGAGCACGTACTTGTGTGCGCGCCCGTCCTGGATCACGAAGCCGACGGTGACGCCGCCGACCTTGGTGCCCTGGATGACCCACGGCCCCGACCGATCCGGACCGTCGTCGGTGTTGGGCCCGCGGCGGAGGTCGTCCGTGGTGATCGCGCCGATCCCGATCCGGTTGGTGAACCAGGTCGAGTCGGGTACCTCGTCGAGCGAGTTCACGTTGGCGGCCCGGCGCGGCTCCGGGACCTCCATGAGCCGGGTCAGGCGGCGGAACGCGAACTGATCGAAGTAGTAGAGCAGGCGGGGAAAGCCGACCCGCGCCGGCCGCTCGACGTCGAGGCGGTCGTTCACCCGCCAGACCGGATCGCGGTTGGCGAAGCGCACTCGACTCACGCCGGCAGGCGCGCACGCCCCGGCACATGTCGCCAGCGCCACGATCCCGATCACCGCCGCGCGCACCGCGAGAGAGTCGCTGCCCGCGCCGCGGCGAGTCAAGCCGGCCCGCGGACCCACCGGCCGGCGCGAGCGAGTAAGCTGGAACCGTGGTGCGGTTGACCTTCGCCGGGTACCGGTTCGAGGCCGCTCGGCGCGAGCTGCTCCACCGCGGCGAGCTGGTCGCCATGCAGCCGCAGGTGTTCGACCTGCTCGCCTACCTCATCGAGCACCGCGACCGCGTGGTCGGCAAGGAGGAGCTGCTCGACGCGCTGTGGCCCGACTCGGTGGTCAGCGAGGGATCGCTCCAGCGCAACATCAGCCTGGTCCGCGCCGCGCTCGACCGCGCCGGCACCGACCTGATTCGCACCTACCCGCGGCGCGGCTATCGCTTCGTGGCCGAGACCAGCGCCGAGGCCACGCCGCTGGCCCCGGCCGCGCTCGACGAGCTGACCACCGCGTTTCATGCGCCGCCCCACTACGTGCGAAACGGCGACGCCCACCTGGCCTGGCGCGCGCTCGGCCAGGGAGACATCGACCTGGTGATGCTGCCGGGCTGGTCCTACCCGATGAGCGCGTGGACCGAGCTGCCCCGGGCCAGCGCGATGTGCGCCCAGCTGGCCGCGATCGGCCGGCTCGTCCTGTTCGACAAGCGCGGCGTCGGGCAGAGCGATCCGGTCAAGCGAATCCCGCCGATCGCCGAGCGCATGGAGGACGCCTGCAGCGTGCTCGACGCGGCCGGGTCGACCCGCGCGATCCTCATCGCCTTCAGCGGGGGGGCGCCGCTGGCGCTGTTCCTGGGCGCGGCCCACCCGGCCCGGGTCGCCGGGCTGATCCTGGTCGGCGCGTTCGCCCGCATGACCGCGACCGCCGACTATCCGTGGGGCTGGTCGGCCGAGCGACTGGACGGGTTTCGCCGCACCGTCCGGACCGACTGGGGCTCGGGCAAGACCATCCGCGCGATGGTGCCGAAGCACAGCGAGGACCCGGACGTGCTGCGCTGGGCGTCGTCCGCCGAGCTGCGCGGGGCCAGCCCGGGCGCCGCGCTCGACCTCATCGAGATGAACCTCATCGTCGACGCGCGCCCTCTGGTGCGGGCGGTGCACGTGCCGGCGGTGGTGCTGCACCAGCGCGACGACGCGGTCATCCCGGTCGGCTGCGGCCGCTACCTGGCCGACCACCTGCCGCGCTGCCGCTACGTCGAGATCGAGGGGGACGACCACGCGTTCCTCTACGACGGCACCGACGTGCTCCTGCGCGAGGTGGCGGCGATGGCCGAGCGCGTGCGGCGCGACGACGGGATCGAGCGCCGCTTCCTGGCCACCGCGCTGGCCGCGCGCATCGACGGCGACGGCGACGGCGTCAACGGGCGCGGCAACCGCGAGGCGATCGAGGCGATCCTGCGCGGGTTCGCCGCCACCGTGATCGCGCACGACCCCGGTCATCTCCTGGCCAGCTTCGACGGGCCGGCTCGCGCGCTCCGCTGCGCCGCCGCGCTGCGCGATGCGCTCGGCGCGCGCGGCCGCTTCGCGGTCCACATCGGAGAGATCGCGCGCGAGGGAGAGGTGGTGCGCGGCCCGGCCCTCGACGTCGCCGCGGTCATCGCCGCGACCGCCGCGCCCGGCGACGTCCGGGTGTCGCGGGTGGTCGCGGAGCTGATCGGGACGGCCGAGCACGGCCTGTCTCCCGACGGCGAGGTGGAGTCGATCTCGGTGTTCCGGATCGAGCCGCCGCCGCTCTATCGCCGCGCGCCGTGATCCTTCCGACGTCGCGCCGACGTCGCGCCGACGTCGCGCCGTGTCATCGCGCGGCCAGACGCCGCGCGCCAATTGCGTGAAGCAAAACCGGAGCCGACGCGAAGGAAACGCGAAGGACCCCTCGCCTCGCGCGCGAGATCCTGGATGTAACGCAGGGTAATCATGAGTCTCCCCCCTCGAACGTTCGCCGGAGCCGCCCGGCCCGCGCCCACCGGTCAACCGTCTCGCCAGGAGACGGCGTGAGCGCCGCCCAGGCCCGGTCGATCGCCACCGTCCGCGAGCTCCGCATCCCGGTGCCGGGCGAGGAGATCGTGCTGCGGGCCCGCGCTGCCGGAAGCGGCCCCGCGGTGCTGCTCCTGCACGCATTCGGCGAGGACCTCGACGTGTGGTGGAGCCGCGACTGGGTCCCGGCGCTCCTCCGCCATCGCCGCGTCATCGCCTTTGATGCGCGCGGCCACGGCGCCAGCACCAAGCCGCGCGACCCCTCCCAGTACAGCGCGCACGCGCGGGTGATCGACGCTCTCGCGGTGCTCGACGTGCTGGACAGCCGCGCGGTCGACGTCGTCGGCTACGCGATGGGAGCCTGGACCGCCCTGCAGCTCGCCTCCCGGGTGCCGGGCCGGGTACGGTCGATCGTGGCAGGCGGCGTGCCGGCGACCGGACAGCAGCTGTCGACGCTGCGGCGCACGCTGTCCGGTGGGATGTCCGCGGTGGTCGAGATGGTCGAGAAGCAGACCGGACCCTTGCCCGAGCCGACCCGCGAGCGCTACCTGGCCAACGACGTGGAGGCGCTCGCCGCCGTCTGCGCCGAGGACCGCCACACCATGATCGAGGAGCTGGCCGCGTTCGACGGGCCCGCGATGTTCTACGTCGGCGAGCGCGACACGCTGCGCCCCGCGGTCGAGAGCAGCGCCCAGCATCTCGGCTGGCCCTGCCGGGTCATCGCCGGGCGAGACCACTTCGATCTCTCGCTCACCGGCGCGGCGCTCCCGACCGTTCTCGACTTCCTGGCCGGGTAGCCGGCGCGCGCGGCGCTGGCGGGTCCGGTCGGGTAGGATCGGACCCGGCGACAGGAGGCCAGCGTGAGCCACGACCACGATCACGGGGATGACGGCGAGGACGGCGCCGGGGCGCCGTGGAGCGACGTGCAGCTGCGGGTCCAGGCGCTCGAGTCGCTGCTGGTCGAAAAGGGCCTGGTCGAGCCGGCCGCGCTCGACGCCCTCATCGACACCTACGAGACCCAGGTCGGCCCGCGCAACGGCGCCCGCGTGGTCGCGCGGGCCTGGACCGACCCCGACTTCAGGCGCCGGCTGCTCGACGACGGCACCGGCACCACCGCCGCGCTCGGCTACGCCGGCCGCCAGGCCGATCACCTCATCGTGGTCGAGAACACGCCGTCGGTGCACAACCTGGTCGTGTGCACGCTCTGCTCCTGCTACCCGTGGGCGATCCTCGGGCTGCCGCCGGTCTGGTACAAGTCGGCGCCCTACCGCTCGCGCGCGGTGCTCGACCCGCGCGGCGTCCTGCGCGAGCTCGGCACCGAGATCGCCGACGACGTGGAGGTCCGGGTCTGGGACTCGACGGCCGAGGTGCGCTACCTGGTCCTGCCCGAGCGGCCGGCCGGCACCGACGGCTGGAGCGAGGACCAGCTGGCGTCGATCGTCACGCGCGACAGCATGATCGGCGTCGGGCGGATCGAGGCGCCGGCCGAGCCTCCGGCCGCCGACGGAGCGGACGGAGCGGGCGGAGCGGCGCCTTGAACGGCGTGCACGACATGGGCGGCATGCACGGCATGGGGCCGGTCGTGCGCGAGCCGGACGAGCCGATCTTCCACCATGAATGGGAGCGTCGGGTCCTGGCCCTGACCCTGGCCTGCGGCGCCCTCCGGCGCTGGAACCTGGACATGTCGCGCCACAC